>CACJRP010000008.1 GCA_902595825.1 uncultured Bacteroidota bacterium | reverse complement strand
CAAAATCAAAATCCTGGTTAAGGTAGTTGTCCTTCAAATTATTTTTATACTTATTAAGTAGGTTTAGAACGGAAATTCTACCACATTTTTTAACCAAACCATATCCAAATTCAGTTATTAATCCTTCAATTTTTTTTGTTTCTATTTTACTGCCTAAAAACTCCTCCAAAATTGGCTTTTTAGACGCAACAATCCAATTATTTTGGTCTTCAAAGCTCGAAAAAACCTTTAAAATATCGCACTTAAAAATTATTTTTATTTTGTATTTTATTTCAATTTTTTCAAAAAATTTTATAGCATTAGTGTAGAATTTTTTTCCATTCCAAATCATGTTATATCTTTTCAAAACAGTAGGATTAAATATTCCAGCGGCAATTTTTGAAGAACCATTTTTATCATTATCAATTATGCAAAAACTCTTATTATTTTGATGTAAAATCTCTGCATAGCATAAACCAGCAATACCCATTCCCACGATAATTGTGTCTACCTTTTTCATATTATAGGTAAAAAAATGCCGCTATATTAGCGGCATTATCAATATCTTAAAATTTTTTAGTTGTTCCACATATCCTGCTCAAAGTCTCGAATAACTGATTTGATTCTTTCCGACTCCAAAAGCTGTTGCAAAGCGTCCTCAAAAATGTATTCATTTATCAGTCTATCTTCATATACATTTTCTTCTTTGTAAATGATTGAATTGAATCTTCTTGAGTTTAACATATGATCGTAAGTTATAGGCTGAGAAGAATTTCTTGTGTTAAATACAGTCGATGTATTTAAAGACATTCTGGCATCTGGAAACCAAATCCAAAATAGTTCAACTAGGTCTTGTTCTGCCTCAGGTTTATCTAGTGTGTAAACATCAGGAGCAACAGGAGCTAGTCCGAGCATTCTATACTTTAATTCTCCTTGTCTTTTATTGAAATACCATGTCCCCTTAATCCTATATTGCCTTATCTCTCTGGCAGTGATGTTTCTTCTATTCACATATTGTGGATCAAGAGCTTCCCCTGCATTTAATTGTTCAAAACCAGCATCTAAAGTATCAATTGAAACAAGTTTATCCAAAATTTCCCTATAGGTTAATTTAATTTGAAAATAATCATCATCATAAACTTCCTTAATTTTACCACTCCTTAAATTATTTTTCAAAATATGAAACAAAGACCTTCTATCCGGACCAAGATTTAGGGTATCAGTAGGGTAATAGTAAGGAAAATTAATTCTTTCATCGAGGTCAATTATTTCCCAAACAGTTTTAGACCACAAAACATCTCTGTCGTCAATAAATCCGTAGGCTAAAGGTTCTTCGTCATTGGCTATGATTTGCTTTTCGTTTAATTGTCCAACATCTTGAGGAACTCTTGCGTTAAGCAGATTAGATTGAGAATATAAACCTATACTTGAAAAAATAAAAGTCGTTAAATAAATATAAATTTTCATTTAAAATTTAATTTACTAATTCGCAAATTACTGGTGAAACCTTTTTAAATCTATAACTAGGATTAGAGGGGTTTTGGACTTTAACATCAAAAATTTGAACATTTGAACCAACCTTAGCTCTTCTTAAAGCAGTTTTTGCTTTGTTATCTAATTTATTTCCATTAACAGAAATTGTTGCTTGACCTGGGACTTTGAATTTAAAGCTTACTGTTTTAAGTTTAATGTCAAAGTCAAAATCATCAAGAATTGCCCCTATTGTTGCTATTGATAAATTACTTTTTGGAATTTTAATATCACCCGATTGACCTCGAACAGTACCTGTTGGTCTAGGAATATCTTTAATCCTAAATTTTGTGTTGGTATTTATACTTTGCCCGTCTGGGAGCGTAGCCCCAGCTCTTATAGTTACCTCTCTTCCTTTTCCAGGAGTCATCATGTATTTACTTCCTCTAATCCTTTTAAGCCCAGGTGCCGAAGCTCTAATTTTGTTATCTGCTATCCCTGGTATTGAAATAGTCATCGGATTTTCAACTCCTCTGTATACAACGTTCATTTTATCCGCTGAAATAACAGCAGAATTAGGTTTTGCAATAACAGCAAATGACTGGTCTACGGGTATTCTTGATTCCTCTCCTTCATTGAGAAAAACTAAACTACCTTCAATTTTTCTATCACCAGGTCTGCCCGAACTAATATTCAATTTAACACCACCCGGTATTTTTTCATATTCGTCTTCATTTAACTTTCTACCATCTAATGTAAGTTCAACACTGTTTGGATTTTGAGCTCCACCTTTTCTTCCAAGAACAACACTACCATCAAATTTCTCTCCTTGATAATAAGCTCCTTTATCAGCTTTAAGAAGAGTTATATAATTTGAGGTATTAACCTTACTCTCGATTTCAAGTTCTTTACCAAGTAAAGCGTTCAATACATCACTTTCTGTAAGTCTAATATCATTTTGCATCATTGTTAGTTTTGCTAATGATGAAATTAATGGAAATCCTTCGTAATTAGCCTGTAGCCAAGATTGCTTTGTGCCATCTCTTGTTTCAACCATATCTTGCAAATCACCTGTATTAAATCTCTCCTCAACAAGTTCTGTATACCTAGGGAATTTTGATGCAAAAACTTGAATCACGTGAGCTTTGTAGGATCTAATCATTTCTAGAAACTTGGTTCCCTCTTCTGATATTCCATTTGCATCAAAAAAAATCAAATCCAATTCTTCACCTTTATCCATCCTAGAATATTCAACAAGGTCAGGATCATCCACTCTCTGTTTTTCTGTTATTTGATCTTTGATTCCTTGAATTTTATTATAAAATTCATCTGCTTCTTTTTTAATTTCTACAGCGATTCTGTTGTTATCTATCCACTTGCCTTCTTTTTCCTTAGCATTTACCTCAATTTTGTTATAATAAATATCATTACTTTGATCAACTCTATCGTTCGCACTAGCTATTTTTTTAAACATTTGTCCAAATCCATCAAGAACTTCCTTACTCACATTAAGAGCTAGCATGGTAATAAACACTAAATACATCAGAGCGATAAGTTTTTGACGTGGGGTTTCTTTTGCTCCTGCCATATCTAATTAATTTTTATTCATCGCAGAGAGCATTCCCTTATAAACTTGGTTAAGAGATGCTAAATTCTCAGATAAAGATTGCATTTGGCTTCTTAGTAACTCAGCGTTTTCGGCAACTTGTTCGTTGTAATTATTATGTTGTCCAGCATTTTTAACTTGCGAAGCGTATAATTGATTTAAAGATTGCAGCTGTCCCGCGGCTTTATTCAATTCCTCAGCGTAATTTTGAGAAGAAGCAGCAGCATCAGATGCTGGAGATAAAGAACTAGCTGTATTTTCAAGGTTTTGAATACTTTTAGTAAGACCACTAACTAATCCAACATCAAGTTTGGCTTCTCTTAGAATTGTATCTATTTTAGAACTAAGACCTTCATCCTTTGAACCAGAACCTGAACTTCCCCCAGAATGTTTACTAACGTATTCGTCTTGTTCCTCTTTTACATCATCCAACATGATCCCACCTACGAAGAAAATTATGGCCTCAGTACCTAGTCCTAAACCTAAAACCACACCACCTGTAATTGGGCCTATTTCTAAATGAAGTATTTTAAATAACGCTCCTAAAATAACAACAGCTCCTCCAATTTGAAAAAGCATGTGCATGATAATTTTCCTTCTTAATCTTCCTTTTAATTGTTTTGCATCCATTATGTTTAATTTAAGTATTCCTTAAAGATAAAATTTTTATTTTATTTTTATTTTCTCTGAACCTAAATAATCTTGAACAGTTCTAAATCCAATATAACTCCTCGCAGTATCTTGGTATTCGTAATCTCTTGAACTGACACGTAAAAAATAAGCCACGTCCTTCCAAGATCCACCCCTCACTACTTTTCTTTTTTCATCATTCAATGACATATTTGGATTTAGAGATGAAACATACTCATATGCACCAGGATCATAAGATGATTCGGTCCATTCCGCAACATTTCCTGCCATATTATATAAATTGTAATCATTTGGTAAAAACGATTTAGCTTCAACTGCGTACATAGCTTGGTCAGAAGAATAATCACCTCTAAGAGGCTTAAAGTTTGCTAGAAAGCATCCTCTATCGTTTAAAAGATAGGGTGACCCCCAAGGATACGTACCGGCTGGAATCCCTCCTCTAGCGGCATACTCCCATTCAGCTTCAGTTGGTAACCTAAAATTATTAACTAGTGGTTTGTTTTTTTCTTTTTGATAAGAATTTTTATAGTGGGTTCTCCAATTACAAAATGCTACGGCTTGTTTCCAAGATATACCAACTACTGGATAGTCTTGATATGCTGGATGAGAAAAGTAGTCATTGTGCATGGGCTCATTATATGAATAATTAAAATCTTTAATCCAAACTGTTGTATCTGGATAAATTTCAATTTCCTCTTTTTTAATAAATGGTAGTCTGTCTCTAGACTTGGGGTTTTTTGCTCTCTCAGCAGAAGCAGCTTCTGCATCAAACCATGAATATTTGTAAATTAATTTATTAACATCTATTTTCATTTCACCGTTATACCAAACTTCTGGGGGTAAATAAAGGCTATCCATTACTTCTACATATGCTTCGTCAGCATAACTGTTGGGATCCCATTCTAGAGTTTGATCCCAGTTTAAAGGTCTTCCGGCATAAGGGTCATCTGATAGATCGTAATAATTTTCTCTCATGTATTTTTGGAACGGCGATTGGTCAGCTGTGTCAGCATCTTTAAAAGCATACTCACCTATTCCTTCTGTGGAAGCTTCCTCCCCTTGATTTAACTCATCTGACTTTCTGGCTAACATTGCTAAAGCAACGGAATCTCTTACCCAATGAACAAACTGTTTGTATTCACTATTTGTAATTTCAGTTTCGTCCATGTAGAATGATCTTACAGTAACTGTTTTAGCTGTAGCATTTTTGAGCTGAGCTATATCGTCATCTTGCTTTCCCATTATGAAAGCTCCTCCTTCAACTAAGGTCATTCCATAGGGCTTTTCAGGAAACCATTTTTTTTGTTTAACACCAATTAACTCACCTCTTTTGTTACCACAACTTATGGAAAGAAAAACTGATAATACAATAAGTAAATATTTTTCCATGCTGTTAGCTAACGTTTAGATTTCGAAATTATTTTATATGGTTTGTTCATATTATACTTACAAAGATAAGATTCAATTATAAAATATCAACCTCGTTTTGTTGCTTTCCACCATCTATCCGATAAAATATCATTACAGGCATCTAAATAATCTTGATGTGTGCATGATATTAACGTAGATGATTTCATTTTATTATCTAAATGATTTTTATTATCCATTTCCATCCACCACCGGCCACTTTTAGTGCTTTTATAAAATATTATTTCTCTATCTGACATAGATACGTTATATTTTTTAAAACCATCATTTATGGCAATAGGATATTCGTCGAATCTGCAATGGAAACCCTCTACAAAATACCATAATACCTCTGAAAATAGCTTTAAGAAAAAGGTGTTGTTTGGTAAATCAAAAAAACCCACAACAGACAACCTATCGCTAATACCGGCATAACGGGACATTGTACATATTGCTTTAGAATCAAGACCGTTGGGCATACCATCCAGTAAAGTTCCATCAGTTAATGAATTTAAAACCTTCATATCAAAACTTACAATGTCTGCTTCTCTAAACACTGGTTCTGTTATCTTTAAATTGGTTAAGATCTCCCCTAATCTATATGAATCAAAAAAAAGTTTATCCATTAAATCTAATTCCTCCTGAGCAATCAAATATGTTTGATACCCCAAATTGGTGAAGTTATTTAGTCTACTTGGAGATTTAGTGATAATATCATTCATATATGATCTACTTGAAATTAAATCTTCACCTTGTGTAAAATCAAAACGATTGTCAACAGACACGATATTGACTAAATTATCAGATTTTAAAAATGATTGATATAATGGTATTGTCAAATCTTGACTTCCTCCGATAATTACAGGAATAGTATTATTTTGTTTTAACTCACAACATATCTCACTCAAGGCAAAATATGTATCTTCTACATTCTCCCCAGAATATAAATCTCCAAAGTCAGCTATTTTAAAATTCCAATTCCCAGGATAAAGTTTGTAAAACTCCTTTCTGAATTCATTGCTATTAAATTTAGATATTTGATAGTAACTATTTCTAATCTCATTGAGAAATATCAAGCATATTTTTAAATTTAATAGATCAGGTAGACCCGACTCCTTCGTAAAAATTTCAATATTTTTCCCCAAAACATGATCAGGAAGTCCTTCAATCGTTTCCAGAACTTCCGTTGAGACAGGTTCTAAATAATCCAAACTCATCACTTTGTATTTTTCTTAGATTTAGCAGGTTTATTTTCTTTAATAATATTCTTCACCTCAATGAGTGAAAGCTTAGAAGGGTCAGAATTCTTTGATAACTCAACAAATCCATTTTTATGAATAATTTTAAAACGTCCCCACCTAGCTTTTTCGATCTTAATGTTTTCAGCTTCCCAAACTTTAATTATTTTTTCTTGTTCCTTTTTTAACTTATCGTCAATTAAGAACTCAATATCTTCCTGTGATAAATTTTCAAAATCAAATTTATTATTTACGTTAATAAACAAGTTGTTCCATTTTATAAATGGGCCAAATCTTCCTTTTCCCTTTGTCACGGAAAAATTTTTGTATTCATGAATGGGCATGTTAGCTTTCTCTTTCTCTTGTATTAAGTTGATCGCCATGTCAAGATCTATTTCAAATGGGGATATACCTTTTGGAATCGAAACAAAATAATCTGAATATTTAATGTAAGGTCCAAACCTACCATTGTTAGCAATAATTTCTTTTCCATTTAAATCACCGACTATTCTCGGTAATTTAAAGAGCATTAAAGCTTCATCTAAAGAAATATTTTCAAGATTTTGATTTTGCTGAAGGCTTGCAAAGACAGGTTTCTCTTCATCGTCTGCCAATCCTATTTGAGCAATTGGACCAAATTTTCCCAACCTGACTTTTACAATTCTGCCTGATTTAGGATCTTCTCCTAAAATTCTCTCCCCTGATTCTCTACTAGCATTTTCCTTTACGTCCTCTACAACAGGTTGAAATTTGGTGTAAAAATTTTCAATCATTTTACTCCAGTCTTCATTTCCATCAGCGATTTTATCAAAATTCTTTTCAACAAGGGCAGTAAAATTATAACTTAAAATTTCTTCGAAATTATTAACTAAAAAATCATTTACAATAACCCCAATGTCAGATGGGATTAGTTTACCTCTCTCAGAGGAAACTTTTTCAATTGAAATAGAAGAACTAATTTTCTCTTTTAGTAATTTGACTTTTTTGTAATTTCTTTCAATTCCTTCGCTCTCGCCCTTTAAAACATAACCTCTTGCTTGGATAGTTGTTATGGTGGGTGCGTAAGTTGAGGGTCTACCAATTCCTAATTCTTCTAGTTTTCTGACCAAAGATGCTTCTGTAAATCTGGATGGGGGTCTGGTGAATCTTTGAATTGATTCCATAAAATTTAATTTTAGTTTGTCGCCAATTTTTACGTTAGGTAAAATTCCTTGTAGTTTTTCCTCTTCTTCATCCAAACCCTCTAGATAAACCTTTAAAAATCCTTCAAAAGTTAAAATTTCCCCTTTTGCAATAAATAAGTTTTCATATGTATTTGTACCAACTTTTAATGTAGTTCTCTCAAGTTTAGCTGGGCTCATTTGCGATGAAATTGTTCTCTTCCAAATAAGTTCATACAATCTTTTTTGATCATATTCAGAGTTTATGTTTTGAACTTTCAAATTAGTTGGCCTAATAGCCTCGTGTGCCTCTTGAGCACTATTACTTTTATTTTTATAATCTTTTCCGTTATAGTATTGTTCACCAAACCGACTAACAATTTCTTCTTTGGCCTGAAATTTGGCCTCATTCGAAATGTTAACACTATCCGTCCTCATGTAGGTTATAAGTCCAGATTCATAAAGTTTTTGTGCTAATGTCATTGTTTTAATAACTGAGAAGGAAAGTTTCCTTGAAGCCTCTTGTTGTAAAGTAGAGGTTGTAAATGGAGCAGTAGGGTTTTTCAAAGCTGGTTTTGTAGTTCTTGAAACAACAGTAAATTCAGATTTCATGTTCTTTTGCAAAAATTTTTCAACTTCATCATACATTTTAAAATCTGTTTCAAAGATTGCTCTGAATTTTTTTCTATCAGAAGTTAAAAATTCCGCATTTGTTTTATAATAATCAGACGTTGAAAAGGAGTTTATCTCTCTTTCACGCTCAACTATAAGTCTTACTGAAACAGATTGTACTCTTCCAGCTGATAAACCCCCTTTGATTTTTTTCCATAAAACAGGGGAGAGTTGATAACCTACCAATCTATCTAGAACTCTTCTTGCTTGTTGGGCATTAACTAAATCGTAATTTATTTTTCTTGGATTCTGAATTGCATCCAAAATTGCTTTTTTAGTAATTTCATGAAATACAATCCTTTTGGTTTTTTTTTCATCAAGTTTTAGTGCATTTGACAAATGCCAAGCAATTGCTTCACCCTCTCTATCCTCGTCACTAGCTAACCAAACAAGTTCAGCTTTTTTAGCCAGATTTTTCAAATTCGTAACAACTTTCTTCTTATCGCCAGAAACAATATATTTAGGTTGGAATCCGTTATCAATGTTAACTCCAAGTTCTTTGGAAGGTAAATCAACTATGTGACCATAACATGAAGTTACCTTGAAATCTGATCCTAAAAATCTTTCAATAGTTTTTGCTTTAGCTGGTGATTCAACAATAACTAAATTCTTAGACATTATTTAATAATTTGAGAAGACAAAAGTATATTTTTTTTTTTTTTATTAAATATTAAATAAAAAATTACGTTTAAAAACAGTAGTTTATAATTAAAAGATTAGGATTTTAATTATTTTACCAAAACTGACATTTTGTCTGTTATTTTTTATATTTGTATTCTAACTGAATTTAGTAAGTGTAAAGTGGATTCAACTATTGCAAAAATAGAAACTAAGAATGTTGTTAATTTGAAAAATTACAAAAAAAAAGTATTTATTGAAACATATGGTTGTCAAATGAATTTTGCAGATAGTGAAGTCATTTTATCAATACTTAAAAACAATAAATACAAAAGGTGTGAAAATCCCTTAGAGTCAGACTTAATACTCATTAACACCTGTTCAATAAGAGAAAAGGCAGAACTCAATATTAGAAGAAAATTAAATTCTTATAAAAAACTCAAAAAGGAAAACAAGACTAAGATTGGGGTATTAGGATGTATGGCCGAGAGGCTTAAAAAAAAGTTTTTGGAAGAAGAAAAAATCGTGGATCTGGTAGTTGGACCGGACTCATACAGGGACTTACCCAATCTTCTAAACAAGGTTGATAATAACGAAAAAGCTATTAATGTAAAATTATCGAAATTCGAAACTTATGAGAGAATTATTCCTGAAAGAATTGATTCAAACATGATTTCTGCATTTGTTTCCATAACTAGAGGTTGTGACAATATGTGTACCTTTTGTGTAGTCCCATTTACCAGAGGAAGGGAGAGAAGTCGAGATCCAAAAAGTATATTGAATGAAATCCATTTACTAGAAAAAAAAGGATTTAAGGAAATTACTCTTTTAGGACAAAACGTTGATAGTTATCTCTGGTATGGTGGGGGATTAAAAAAAGATTTTCCAAAAGCATTACCACTGCAGAGAAGAACATCTTTGAGATTCAACAATTTACTTGAAATCATAGCCAAAGAAAAACCCAAAATGAGAATCCGATTTTCCACTTCAAACCCCCAAGATATGTCAGATGAAGTAATCGAAGTAATAGCAAAATACCCAAATATTTGCAAACACATTCATCTTCCAGTCCAATCAGGTAGTAACAAGATTTTAAAAAAGATGAATAGACTGCATACAAAAGAAGAATATTTAACATTAGTGGAAAAGATTAAAAATAAAATTCCTAGTTGTAGTATTTCTCATGATTTGATAACAGGTTTTCCTTCGGAAAATGATGAAGACCATTTAGATACTTTAAACCTCATGGAAACAGTTAAGTATGACTATGGATACATGTTCAAGTATTCTGAAAGACCAGGAACAATGGCCGAAAGAAAGTTTACAGATAATGTCCCAATGGAAATCAAAAACAAAAGACTAAATGAAATAATTTTAAAGCAAAAAAAACATAGTCTTTTCAGAAATCAACAGTTTTTAAATAAAACATTATGTGTCTTAATTGAAAAAGAATCAAAAAAATCAAATGATTTTTGGAGTGGAAGAACTACTCAAAATACCGTTGTTGTTTTCCCTAAAAAAAACTTTTGTCCAGGAGATTTTGTTGATGTAAGAATTGAAAATTGTACAAGTGCGACGCTAATTGGCGATGCGATAAGAATTTCTAAAGATATATAAATGGTAGATTTACAAAACGTCAAACAAAGATTTGGAATTATTGGAATGAGTGAAGGTGTCAATAGGTCAATTGAAAAATCTCTGAGAGTAGCGCCTACAGACATATCTGTACTAGTCACAGGAGAGAGTGGCGTGGGAAAGGAAAATATTCCGAAAATAATTCATCAATTCTCCCACAGAAAACATTCAAAATATATAGCTGTAAACTGCGGTGCTATACCAGAAGGAACAATAGATAGTGAACTATTTGGACATGAAAAAGGTGCATTTACTGGAGCAACTTCTACGAGAAAGGGTTATTTTGAAGTCGCAGATGGTGGAACTATATTCTTAGATGAAGTGGGAGAATTGCCAATGGCTACCCAAGTTAGATTGTTAAGAATATTAGAAACTGGAGAATTTATAAAAGTTGGATCATCAATAGTACAAAAAACAAACGTAAGAATTGTTGCTGCAACAAATTTGGATATGAATGAAGCAATTCAAAAAGATAAATTCAGAGAAGATCTCTTTTATAGACTAAGTACAGTTGAAATTAACATTCCCCCACTTAGAGACAGGAAACAAGATATACCTCTTCTTTTTAGGAAGTTTGCATCTGATTTTGCAGAAAAATACCGTATGCCTGCCCTTAAATTGTCAGATGATGCTATTAAAATACTGGTTGAATATCACTGGCAAGGTAACATAAGACAATTGAGAAACATAGCAGAGCAAATGTCTGTTTTGGAAAAAGACAGAATGCTCTCTTTAGAAAAACTAAGAAATTACCTTCCTAATACTGGGAGCCAACTTCCAGCAATCGTAAAAAATAAAAAAACAGAAAGTGACTTTTCATCTGAAAGAGAAATTTTATATAAAGTCTTATTTGATATGAAAAATGATTTGAATGAATTAAAAAAAATAACAATGAAACTTATGGATAAAAATGTCAGTCAAGAAGAGAAGGAAGGACTCATTCAAAAAATTTATGACAATAGTTTTGAGTTAGGCGAAAAAAGTAGTGAATTGGGTTTATATAATGAAGATTCAGATAAAGAAGATGTGAAGAAAAAAGATTCAAATAATTTTGAATATGCGGAAACCATTGAAGAAGTTGAGACTCTATCTCTGCTGGACAAGGAAATAGAATTAATAAAAAAAGCTCTCGAAAGAAGCAAAGGAAAAAGAAAATTGGCTGCTGATGAGCTTGGAATTTCAGAAAGAACTCTTTACAGAAAAATTAAACAATATGACCTTCAAAATCAAAATGAATAATTTAATAAAATTATTTACCTTATTAACGTTGTCAATTTTTGTTGTAAAATGTGGTGTTTACTCATTTACTGGGGCTTCAATACCAGAGGGAACTGAAACCTTCCAGGTAAATTATTTTGACAATGTAGCCGGAAACAGACCTGGATCAACAGTAGAGCCTGGGTTAGACCAAGAGTTTACAATAGCACTGCAAGATTTAATTTTAAATCAAACTAATCTAAATTTGGTAACAAACAATGGAGATTTAGTATACGAGGGGGAAATCGTTCAATATAGCATTACTCCTACCACCTCAACAGCAAATAATACGGCGGCTCAAAATAGGCTAACTATGAGAGTAAATGTCCGTTACACAAATAAAATTAAAGAAGAGGATTCATTTGAACAGGGATTTTCTTTCTTTTATGATTTTGACGCTAATCAACAACTCTACGAAATAAAAACTGCAGCGAACAAAGACTTGTTTGAAAGAATTACATTAGATATTTTTAATGCCTCCCTCGCAAAATGGTGACTAAAACTTACAAAGATTTTATTGATATAATTACAAAATTTGACCCTGAAAGTGTTAATCAAAAAAAGAAATTAGAAAATATTATTTTTGAATTTCCATACTTTCAATTAGCCCATGCAATTTACTTAAAATCACTTAAAATTCAGGATCGCTTTAATTTTGATTTGTTTTTAAAAAAAACTGCTATTCTTTCTTCGAGGAGAAAATTAATTTTCAACTGGATCGAAAACACGGAGAATAATTTATTTAGGATCTTAGAAAATTCTACAAATAGAGAAATTCATATTCCTAACACTCAAAATGCGCCGGTAAATGAAATAGTTCAAACAAAAGTACCTGACGAGGAGGAACAAAAAATGTTCTTTGTTGATTGGGTATTATCTTACACAAATCCTGAAATAAAAAATGAAAATTATCCATTAAAAAATAAAATTCAAACAATCGATACTTTTATAGAAAAAAATCCAAAATTTTCCAATAGGGGTGAAAAAGAAGAAAAAGATAATCTTTTAAACTTGGCTTCAGATTACAAATTTAACAAATCTGAGTTGATGACAGAAACGCTTGCAAAAATTTATGTCAAACAAAAAAAAATCAAAAAAGCACTATATGCTTACAAGATATTAAGTTTGAAATATCCAGAAAAAAGTGGTTTATTTGCAGACCAAATAAAAAAATTACAAAAAAAACAAAACGATAAAATATGAGTATTTTTTCAATTTTTGTTCTTCTAATCTTGTTTGTTTGTTTTTTACTAGTTTTAGTAATTATGGTTCAAAATCCAAAAGGAGGTGGTCTATCGTCTTCATTCGGTGGTGGTGGACAGCAAATGGGTGGGGTTCAAAAGACGACTGATTTTTTAGACCGCAGTACTTGGATTTTAGCCACTTTACTGCTGTTGTTGATTTTGCTTTCTAATTTTGGATTAGAAACAAACACATCAACTGTACCATCTGATTCTAAGTTAATAGATGATTCTGAAATCGAAATTATTCCTGAAACTTTACCAGAGGAGGTTTTTGAAGAGAATGAAAATTCTAATTCTGAAGATTAGATGTCAGCTTGTCATGATAATTAAAATATTTGGATAAAAAACTGACACAAACAAACTTGGCATAATTTGTGAAATTCTAAAAATTAAATTACAATAAAGATATGAGTAAATTAAATATTAAACCTCTCGCCGACCGAGTTCTGGTAGAACCTTCAGCGGCCGAGACTAAAACGTCATCTGGAATAATAATCCCAGATACAGCTAAGGAAAAACCGCAAAAAGGAAAAATTGTTGCTGTTGGTCCTGGGACAAAAGATAATCCAGTGACAGTTAAAGTTGGAGATGTTGTTCTGTATGGGAAATATTCAGGTACTGAATTAAACCACGAAGGAAAGGATTATTTAATTATGAAAGAAAACGACATATTAGCAATTATATAAATATAGAATTATGGCAAAGAAAATAGAATTTGATCTTGATGCAAGAGATGGTATTAAAAGGGGTGTTGATGCCCTAGCGAACGCAGTTAAAGTAACATTAGGTCCTAAGGGTAGGAATGTAATCATTGGAAAAGCGTTTGGTGCACCTCAGGTTACTAAAGATGGTGTTACCGTTGCCAAGGAAATTGAGCTCGAAGATGCACTTGAGAATATGGGCGCACAAATGGTGAAAGAAGTTGCTTCAAAAACCAACGATTTAGCTGGTGATGGAACTACCACAGCGACAATATTAGCCCAAGATATAGTAAAAGAAGGTTTAAAAAATGTTGCTGCTGGTGCAAACCCATTAGATTTAAAACGTGGTATTAGCAAAGCAGTCGACTCAATAGTTGACGAATTAAAATCTCAATCTGTAGAGGTTGGTGATTCATCTGAAAAAATTAAGCAAGTAGCAAGTATATCTGCTAACAATGATGAAACCATTGGTAGTCTCATTACCGAGGCATTTGAGAAAGTTGGAAAAGAAGGTGTAATTACTGTTGAGGAAGCAAAAGGAACAGATACATATGTTGAAGTCGTAGAAGGTATGCAGTTTGATAGAGGATACTTATCACCTTATTTTGTTACAGATTCAGAAAAAATGGAAGCAGATCTTGAAAATCCTTATATTTTACTATATGATAAAAAGATTTCTGCAATGAAAGATTTACTTCCAATTTTAGAACCTGTTGCCCAATCTAGCAAACCACTTCTAATTATTGCAGAGGATGTTGATGGAGAAGCTCTAGCAACTTTGGTTGTAAATAAGTTGAGGGGCTCTTTAAAAATCGCAGCCGTTAAAGCACCCGGATTTGGTGATAGAAGAAAAGCTATGCTAGAAGATATTGCAGTTTTAACAGGTGGTACAGTAATTTCTGAAGAGAGAGGTTTTACTCTCGAAAATACAACTATTGAAATGCTCGGCACTACTGAAAAAGTCACTATCGACAAGGACAACACAACAATTGTGAATGGTGCAGGAGATACAAAAGCAATTAATGCTAGAGTAAATCAAATAAAATCACAAATTGAAAACACAACATCTGATTATGACAAAGAGAAGCTCCAAGAGAGGTTAGCTAAATTATCAGGAGGAGTAGCAGTTTTATATGTTGGTGCACCTTCTGAAGTTGAAATGAAGGAAAAGAAAGACCGCGTTGACGACGCTCTTCACGCAACAAGGGCTGCGGTTGAAGAAGGAATTGTTGCTGGAGGAGGAATCGCTCTTTTGAATGCCAAGAAAGTACTTAATAAAATTAAAGGGATTAACCCTGACGAAGCAACTGGAGTCCAAATAGTTAACAACGCTGTTGAGTCACCATTAAGAACTATAGTTTCAAACTCTGGTGGAGAAGGTTCTGTTGTTGTAGCTAAAGTTGAGGAAAGTGCCCAAAACTACGGCTACGATGCTAAGGAGGGAAAATATGTGGATATGCTTAAGGAAGGAATTATCGATCCTACTAAAGTTACAAGAATTGCCCTCGAAAATGCTGCATCTGTAGCTGGCATGATTCTTACAACAGAATGTGCTTTGGTAGATATTAAAGAGGAAACCCCAGCCCCTGCAGGCGGAATGCCACCAATGGGTGGAGGAATGCCTGGTATGATGTAAGACTATTTCTTAGATTTTTAAAAAAGGTAAACTATTGTTTACCTTTTTTTAATTCGTTTCTGTTATACAAACAACACATTGGCAAATTGTCGTAGATTTCGTCCGGTGCTTGCTCCTCTGAGGTATCGTGGCCGACTTTGGCTATTGAACGGTGAATTTGATATATATTAAGTTTACTTTTGTCATACAAAACTGTGAGCAGATGATTATTTATATCCCACTCAGCATTTTTTACCCCTTTTTGTTTAAATGCAGTTTTCTCAATTCGTGCTTTACACATCTTACATACTCCGTTAACTTCAAAGGATTCTTCTACGATATCTTTTTTTTGAGAAAAAACCAAATTAGATATAAATATTAAAAAAATAATTTTTTTCATTGTGTTAATTTAAATTAAACCTTATTCCGCTGTAGAAAAATGTTCCAAAAACCGGTGCATAAACCAAACTTGCGTCGAAATTTCTTCCAAAAGGGTTATCAGCAGCAATAATTGGATTTTTTTGTCTCACATTTAATAGATTTTCTGCTCCCAAATATAGTTCAAATTTAGGCGAAAATACTTTTGCTGTTTGAAAATTTATTATGTTGTAGGATGACGCTACAAAACCATTTAAATATAACAGATTTGCTGGTACTCTTTGTTTTCCAATAATATTGTAAGTGAAATCATTCCTCCACCCTTTTCCAACAGCGTTAACTGTATTATACTCAATATTAAAGAAAAATCTTGAGTAGGGTCTTAATGGTTTTCTTTTAAAACCGTCCCTGTAAGATACTTTAACATTTTCATTCTTATATGCAATTCTTGTTGAAACATAGTTTGATGCCTTGTAATTCAATTCGATTTGAAAACTTTTTGAAAAACTTTTACCGGTCAAATTGTAAAATTGAATATATTGTAACTTTTCAAAGTCTGCTACAACTTGATTTAAAAAAGTTGTATTATAAAAATCCAAAATAATATCAGCACTTCTATTGAATAAGTTGAAATTACGAGTAATACTTAGTCCATAATTCCACGCTATCTCGGGTTTTAAACCATAGATAGAACCGTTTGAGGGGAAAATTTGAATTGTTCTATTCGAGGCAAAAATATTTTGGTTTTCAGCAAATATGTTACCTACTTTTCTGCCTTGGCCAACAGAAATTCTAAAAATTGTAGGTGTTCCATTTTTTTGGTATCTAAGATGAAAACGCGGAGATAAAAATGTACCAATGTTATTATGATTATCTAATCTTAATCCTGCTACCAAATTAAGATTTTCAAGATTATCATAAGCGTACTCGAAAAACATTCCAAAAACATCATCTTTCCTATTGTACAAATCCGTATCAATATTTTCAGAATAAATATCTCTTGAAAAATTTAATCCAGTTTTAAATTTATGCTTTGTATTAGTAATAATCGAGTTAAAAATTAAGTTACTGTAGTAACTTTCGTGAGAGATATTGTAATCTCTAACACCAAAAAATGACTCTTGATTATGTTTTGAGTAAGCACTTTGAAAACCTATACTTTGATAGGTTATCAAAGGAAAAACATATCCAATTTTCAAACTTGCATCAACTCTTTGAGTAAAAATTTCACTCCCCCAACTTGAAAGGTTTAGATTATTACTTCTTCCATTAAAAGTAGTTTCTCCAGATCTTTTTGTATCATTTAAGAATCTAAGACTAAGAAATCCTACAAAACCATTCTCTGCATCAGTATATTGTAACCTTTTCAAAAGGTTTATTTGCCTAGTTTTCGGCATATCTAAAAAACCATCATCATTATTGTCAGTGACTATATTACGTTGACTTGTATGTCCGTAAACTCCTAAACTAAACTTTTGAGTAAGTGTTTTATTATAATGAAAATTAAATTCTCTTCTTCCATTTACAGATGCAAAAGCATTTAAAAAAAATGGATTACTTAAACTGGGTTTTTTCAACTCAGCATTTATTTGACCGACAATACTTTCAAAACCGTTAACAACGCTACCTGTTCCTTTAGTTACTTGAATACTTTCAATCCAAGGTCCCGGAGTGAATGTAAGCCCGTATACTTGAGAAGCACCTCTTACAAAAGGAATATTTTCTTGAGTCATCATAATATATGGGCTAGATAGCCCTAGCATGTTTATTTGTTTAGTACCTGTCAAGGCATCTGAAAAATTAATATCAATCGAAGGGTTTGTTTCAAAACTTTCAGATAAATTACAGCATGCAGCTTTTAACAACTCCTCACTACTTATTTTGGTTATATTTTGAGCACTTAAGTATGATCTTTGAAGAGATTTTCTTCTCTCAGTAATTTCAATTTCATCTAGTTCGCCGAGATTACTTTCTTTCATTACATGGGAAATATTTGACTGATTTTCAACAAGCAGGGTGTCTGTTTGAAATCCCAAGAAACTTAATATAAGTTTGTTTGTATTACTATTTGATGAAATAGAAAATTTTCCGTCTTCATTAGAAATAGTTCCTTTTGAAGTACTTAGCCAATATATATTTACACCGGAGAGAGGTGTCAAATTTTCACTGGATTTTGAAAAAATCTGGCCCTCAATATTACCTTGGGCGATAAGAATGTTAGATATTAATAATAAGTTTAAAATTGATAATATAGTTTTCATTTTTATAGATTTAATTAAATGGATGTTAGCAATGCAACTATCTAATTATCCATAAAAAATAAAAGCGCAATTTTTTTTATAAGCATGTAATTTTGGTGGAGGAAATTCTGGTATTGTTGATATAATAAATTTATTTAAAAATATGGTCTCCGCGGAAAAAATTTTTTCTACTACAGGATTGTAGATAAATATTATTTTGGATTCAGTTTCAAGCTGATTTTTATCATAAAAAAGTATTTTATCATAACAACACGTTTTTTGAGAAATATGATGATTTTTTCCATATTTAGGATTATGCATTTCACAACCTTCAGCATCATATAAATACGATAGGTTTGCGATATGATTTCCACAATAGTGAATATTAACTCCGTAGACTATTCTACTTTGGATGAAGAGTAAAAGAATAAAAAAAACTTTAATTCTCGAAAACATATTATAAAATTAATATTTTTTTTGATAGTGATTTTTAAATACTATATTTTTAGTTATGGTTAACACTAATTTTAACTTTTGAGTAATTATTCAGCTTTATTTAAAAATTGTATTGCTATTGTAAATAAATATTCGTCAAATGAAACAGTGGCTTTAAGAAAGATATGCAACCTATTAAAAGAAAAGATTGATTGTTATGATTGGGTGGGATTCTATTTTTTAAATGAAGACAAAAAAAAACTTATTCTTCGATGCTTTGCAGGAAAACCCACCGAACATACTGAAATTCCAATTGGCAAAGGTATTTGCGGACAGGTTGCAAAGACTGCTAAAACTATTATTGTCGATGATGTTTCAAAAGAAAAAAATTATATCTCCTGTGACATTGAGGTCAAATCCGAAATTGTAGTACCCATTTTTGTAAACTGTAAAAATATTGGTCAAATAGATATTGATTCAAATAAGTTAAACGCCTTTAATGAAAACGATGAAAGTTTTTTAAAACAAATTAATGAGTTAATATCAAAAAACTTATTTTAGATTAAATATGAGATCCAAAATCAAAATTCGTTCGGTTTTAGTTTCCGTTTTCGATAAGGAGGGTATAGAACCTATAATCAAAGAATTTGAACGTGAAAAAATTAACATATATTCTACAGGAGGGACTGGTAAATTCATTGAAAATTTAGGTATCAAATATATCCCCGTAGAAGATATTACATCTTACCCATCAATACTAGGTGGTAGGGTTAAAACGTTACATCCAAAAATATTCGGAGGAATATTAAACAGAAAAAGTAAAAAAGAAGATCAAGAGGAACTATTAGACTATGAGATTCCTCAAATCGATTTAGTAGTTGTTGATTTGTATCCTTTTGAAGATACAATTAGATCTACCAAAAACGAATCAGAAATAATAGAAAAAATTGATATCGGTGGAATTTCCCTTATTAGAGCAGCTGCAAAAAACTTCAATGATGTTTTGTGTATATCTGATAAATCCAGTTATAACGATTTATTAAAAATTCTCAAAACCCAAGGGGGTCAGACAACTTTAGAAATGAGAAAAATGTTTGCTGTAAAAGCATTTGACGTTTCATCAAACTATGACACAGCAATTTTTAATTTCTTTAATCAAGGTAATTTATTTAATTCTCTGAAAATAAGTTCGACCAATAACATCCCACTTAGATACGGCGAAAATCCGCACCAGAATGCAAAATTTTATGGGAATTTAAATAAAAGTGTTTTACAAATTCATGGTAAAAAACTATCCTACAATAATCTACTTGACATCGACAATGCTATTAATCTAATGTCCGAATTTAAAAAAGCGGAACCGACTTTTGGAATTTTAAAACATAATAATGCGTGCGGAGTTTCATCTAAAAAGACAATTTCTTTGGCATATAAAAGTGCTCTGATGAGCGACCCACTTTCAGCATTTGGTGGAGTTTTGATTTCCAATACAGAGATCGATTTTGAGACTGCTAAACTGTTAAAAAAATTATTTTTCGAGGTACTAATAGCACCCAAATACAATAAAAAGGCTCTAGAAATACTTAAAGAAAAAAAGAACTTAATAATCTTAAAAAACAATACTGTAAAGAAAGAACTGTTGAACTATAGGTCATGTCTAAACGGTTTTTTAGTTCAAGAAAATGATTTTAAAACTGATTCTGCGAAAAATTTAAGTTTTGTTACCAAAGAAATTCCAAATAAAAAAGAAATCGATGATTTAATTTTCGCATCGAAAATAAGTAAACATACAAAATCAAATACCATTGTCCTTGTGAAGAATTTTCAACTTTTAGGCTCTGGTATGGGTCAAAGCTCAAGAGTTGACGCACTAAAACATGCAATTAAAAAAGCAAAAAGTTTTGGTTTTAACCTCAAAAATGCAGTGATGGCAAGTGATGCATTCTTTCCATTCCCAGATTGTGTTGAAATTGCAAATAAGGAAGGCATAAAATGTGTTATCCAACCAGGTGGTTCAATTAAAGACAATTTATCAATTGAGTATTGTAATAAACATAAACTGAAAATGGTATTTACAGGCATACGCCATTTTAAGCATTAATTTCTTAAATTTGCTTTACTTTTTATAAAACTAATCTATTTTATGGGGTTTTTTGATTTTCTTACTGAAGATATTGCAATAGACTTAGGTACAGCTAATACTCTAATTATTCACAAGGATAAGGTTGTAGTTGATAGCCCTTCAATAGTAGCTATTGATAGGTCCACAAATAAGGTTATTGCCATTGGCCACGAAGCTAGTATGATGCAGGGTAAAACCCATGAGAACATAAAAACAATTAGACCTCTCAAGGATGGTGTTATTGCTGACTTCAATGCTTCTGAGCAAATGATAAGTATGCTTATTAGGAGTGTTCCTACTTTGAAAAAGAAAGTCGTAACCCCAGCACTTAAGATGGTGATTTGTATTCCCTCAGGCATAACAGAAGTTGAAATGAGAGCCGTAAGAGAGTCAGCTGAAAGAGTAAATGGAAAAGAGGTATATCTTATTCACGAACCCATGGCAGCTGCTATTGGAATTGGAATCGATATAAAACAACCGAAAGGTAATATGATTGTAGATATTGGTGGAGGTACCACTGAGATAGCTGTTATTGCCCTTTCTGGAATCGTTTGCGATAAATCTGTTAAAATTGCAGGTGATGTATTTACCAATGACATAGTGTATTACATGAGAAGACAACATAACTTATATGTCGGAGAAAGAACCTCCGAAAAAATTAAGATTAATGTTGGTTCTGCTACCGAAGATTTGGACAACCCTCCAGAAGAAATGTCAGTTCAGGGTAGGGATTTATTATCGGGGAAACCTAAACAAGTAATTGTTTCCCATCGCGAAGTTGCTAGGGCTTTAGACAAATCGATACTTAGAATAGAAGATGCCATAATGGAAGCTCTTTCACAAACACCGCCGGAATTAGCTGCAGATATATACAATACAGGAATTTATCTAGCTGGAGGAGGTTCAATGTTAAGAGGTCTAGACAAAAGAATATCTACAAAGACAGATTTACCCGTCTACATAGCTGAAGATCCTTTACAAGCTGTAGTAAGAGGAACTGGAATTGCACTTAAGAATATTGATTTGTATAAAACAATTCTTCTTAAATAATTCAAATGCAGTGGTTACTTGGTTTCCTTCTGAGATATAAAAATCTATTTTTATATCTTTTTTTTGTAATCAGCATTATATTTTTTTCATATTATCAGAGTGAATATCATAAATCAAAGATTTTTAAAGCTAGTATTTTTATTAATGGTAAAACCTCTGAACCCCTAAAGAAATTGACTTCATATTTTAAGCTTAAAAAAATTAATACACGACTATTAGAAGAAAACTTATATTTGAAATCTTTGATAATTGAAAAAAAATATAAATCTAACTTTAAGGATGAAATTAAGGAAACTCCATTTTCGCTAATTCAAGGGCAAGTAGTAAAAAATGATATATCGAGTTCTAGAAATATAATAATAATTAACAGAGGTTCATCTGATATGATTGAAAGTGAAATGGGGGTTATCGGAAGTATAGGAATTGTGGGCATTGTAAATCAAACCACTGAAAAATTCTCCTCTGTTCTTTCTATCCTTCATAAAGACATAAAAATAAATGCTAAACACAAAAAAACCAATGCCTTTGGTTCTTTATTTTGGGAAGGAAATGATCCTGATAAAGTAAAACTTTCAGATATCTCAATTATCAATAAAATTGATATTGGAGATACAATAGTCACCGGAGGTATGTCAACTTATTTCCCGGAAGGTATTCCAATTGGAAAAGTAATAAAGGTTGAAAATGACGAAAGATATTATTTATTAGATGTACTACTGTTCAATAATATGACAAATTTAGATAATGTTTATTTTTTGAAAAATAAAAATAAATCTGAGATTAAGTCCCTATACAGATAGAAAAAATGAATCAGTACTACCTAAAAGTATTTTTACTCTCTAGCCTTTTGATTTTATTACAACTTCTAATATTTGACAGAATAAATTTGTTTGGATTCATGAATCCAAGTATTTATATCTTAGTTTTAATTATTCATAGATATGATTTGGACCAGTTTAATTTTATAATAAGTGGATTTTTTTTGGGGTTTATAATGGATATATTGAGTCAATCAGCCGGATCCCACAGTCTTTCTTGCGTAACGGTTTCATTTTTAAGACCATTGATCACAAAGTTTTCTCTTGGTTCAAACTATGAAGATTTTTCTACCCCTTTTTCGTCTGGAATTTTGATTTCTAATAGAATTTTATACTATTTTATAATCATTTTACTTCACCAAATAATTGTAAATTCCTTCTCATATTTTAATTGGATACATACATTTGTTATTTTAAAATTGACAATTTTAAATTCAATCTTTACTTTTATTGTAATAATATCAATCCTAAACCTCTTTAGCAACAAAGAATGATAAGAATTTACTTGTTAAAATTTTTGACAATTCTAATTAGCTCAATTTTTTTTATAAAACTTTTTAGTTTACAAGTTTTAGATAAGGACTATGAAAAATTATCTCAAAATAATGCTATTCTTGAAATAGAAGATTACCCAGAACGTGGTTTCATATTCGACAGGAAAAACAGGGTTTTAGTTTCAAACCAACCTGCATATGATGTCATGATTATTCCCGAAAATTTATCTCCATTCGATACATTATCTTTTTGCAAACTAACTGGTATTAATAAAAAAAAATTAAAATTAAACTTAGAAAGCGCAAGGAAATATTCTAAAAGATTACCTTCAGTTGTTGTCAATCAAATATCAAAGGAATCCTACGCTGAGCTTCAAGAACAAATGTGGAAATTTCAAGGATTTTTTGTTCAAAAAAAGTCAATAAGAGATTATAGAGTCAATTTTGGAGCTAATGTCCTTGGGTATGTAAGTGAAGTAAATACTGAAGATTTAACCAAGGACAGCTATTATAGGCAAGGAGATTTAATTGGTAGACAGGGAATAGAAAAATCGTATGAAAAAGAGTTGAGAGGTAAAAAAGGAAAAAAATTCCTCCAAAAGGACAGATTTAACAGGATTATTGGACCTTACAAAAATGGTAAATATGACATTGAACCTTCACAAGCTCAAAATATAAATTTAACAATTGATATTGAATTACAGTCTTATGGTGAAAAACTAATGAAGAACAAAAGAGGGGGGATTGTAGCAATTGAGCCAGAAACTGGTGAGGTTTTGGCATTAATTACAGCTCCTTCCTATGACCCAAATATTTTAGTTGGAAGAAAGCGTTCAAGGAATTATAAAATACTTGCAAATGACACAATTTCTAAACCATTATTTGATAGAGCTTTACTTGCACAATATTCACCTGGTTCAACATTAAAGCCTCTTAATGCGTTGATTGCATTACAAGAAAAAATTATCGACAATGAAACCAAATATAATTGTAATAAAGGCTTTTATTATGCTAAAAATGCACATATGGATTGTAATTGTAGATATGGAACCAAAAATGATTTAATTAGTAGCATTCATAGATCCTGTAACACTTTTTTCTCTAGAACTTATATAAATCTTATAAATAATTCAAATTCGGCATCAAAGGGAGTTGAAAAATGGAAAAATTATCTTGAAAGTTTTGGATTTGGGAATTACTTAGGATATGATCTTCCAATTGGAAGACCTGGCTTAATTCCAAATTCAGAGTTTTACAATGTCCTATATAAAGGTGAAAATTGGAGTGCAACAAATATAATTTCAAATGGAATAGGTCAAGGAGAAGTTTTAGCAACTCCTATTCAACTTGCTAATTATGCATGTGCATTAGCCAATAAAGGATTTTACGTAACTCCACACTTTGTTAGAACAAGAAAAGAGGAAAAAACAAAAATCAAATTATCAAAAATTAATACAAAAGTTGAAACAGATTATTTTAATAATGTGATTGACGGGATGCATAAAGTAATAGAAAAAGGTACAGCAAGGATTGCGAAGATAAAAGGATTAGAAATGTGTGGAAAAACCGGAACAGTTGAGAATTTCACCATAATCAATGGAAATAAAACCCAACTTACTGATCACTCAATATTTATAGCCTTTGCTCCCAAAGAAAATCCCAAAATTGCAATTGCTGCATTTATTGAAAATGGATATTGGGGTTCAAGATGGGCAGCTCCAATTTCAAGCTTGATGATCGAAAAATACCTTTACAATTCCATTGATAGACGAAACTTAGAAAAGAGAATGTTAAATGGTAGCTTAGAGAATGAGTATAACAAACCACTATCAGGAGCAAATTTTAATATTAATGAATAAAACCTTTCGAATTGATTGGATAACAGTTGTAATATATTTTTTATTAGTAACTGCTGGGATTTTGAATATATTTTCTTCTACTTACGATATTGAGAGCTCTACATATATAAATTATGATAGTCTTGCTTTCAAGCAATTTGCATTTTTTATTTTCTCCCTAATTTCAGGAGTATTTGTTTTAATGGCTCCTTCTAAATTCTTTCGGAAATTTTCAAGTCTCATCTATTTGTTTTCTATAATGTTGTTAATTGGTCTTTTCGCATTTGGAAACACCGTTTATGGACACAAGTCATGGTACACTTTTTTTGGTATTAGTATTCAACCAACAGAAATAGCAAAGTTTGCAACTAATTTGGCAATTGCAAAGTTGTTGAGTGAAATTCAAATTAACTTAAAAAAAATAAAATCATTATCACAAGTTTTTCTAATTATTGTAATACCAGTGATTCTAACTCTAATGCAACCTGACTTTGGGTCTGCTTTGATTTTTTTATCTTTTATATTTGTCTTATTCAGAGAGGGACTAAATCCAAATTTTCTTTTTTTTCTAGCTCTTTCTTTAATATTAGCAATTTTTGCTCTTTTAAAACCAATTTTATATGTTTCAGTTTTTTTAACTGGATTTTTTGGTTGTTTTTATTTTATATTAAAAAAAATATATAAAAAAGTTTCAATATTCCCTTTGTTAACTGTATTTATTGCTAGTTGTGCTTACGTTTATTCAATAAATCATGTTTACAATGATTTATTATCTCAAAGACACAAAGATAGAATTGATATTTTTTTAGGAAAAGAAACAGACATTATGGGGGTTGGTTACAATTTGAATCAATCAATAATTGCAATTGGATCTGGAGGATTGTCTGGAAAAGGATACTTGCAAGGAACACAAACTAAAGGAAGATTTGTACCTAGACAACATACTGATTACATTTTTAGTTCAATTGGTGAAGAATGGGGATTTTATGGAACATCTACCATAATAATTTTATTTGCTACCCTTATTTTACGTATATTATTTAGAGCTGAACAGCAAAAAAATGTTTTTGGTAGGTCTTATGCTTACGGAACCGCCAGTTTAATTTTTATGCATTTTTTTATAAATGTTGGAATGTCAATTGGTTTAGTACCAACAATCGGTATTCCCCTCCCGTTTATAAGTTATGGAGGGTCTAGTATGTTTACTTTTACAACTCTAGTGTTTGTTTATATTAATATTGACGCTAATAGACTTAACGAGACTAGAATTTGAAGCATTTATTTGCTCGTCTGTGCAACTTTATTGTGATTACTCCCAACTTTAGTTAAATCATTCAAAATATTTATGGCCTCTTCTATATAGATATCTTTAGATAAAGATTCCTCCCAACGTTCTCTTTTTTTAATTAAGATAGAGTCATTTGAAATTTCTTCTAAATCTATTGTGGTTGGATAGAAAGATAAAGTGTTATTGAATTCATTCAATTTTTTAAATTTTTCAGATTCAGAATTTTCAATCTCCTTTTGCTTAATTAAATTCTCATAATTTAAAGTGAATTCTGAGTTTTCTTGCCTTTCTTTAATTAGCTTAGCTTGCTCATCAATTAGTTTTACGTAGGGATTGTTTTCAAGCCTTTTATTGCTTTTCTCGATAACACTCAAAAACCTTTCCTCCTCTATAAATGTTTCATACTTGGCTGGTGTAATTTTGTCCCACTTCAGCGGGTTTTCTTGATCTTTCTCACCCACCTCAATGTAAGAGTATCTATTTGGGAAAATAACATCACTTTTAACTCCTTCCAACTGAGTAGATCCACCATTAATTCTATAAAATTTATCAGTTGTTAACTTCATGGCACCTAAATCACCATAAGTGTTCCCTGAAATTATTTTATTTAAATCAATCATATTTTGAACAGTTCCTTTTCCGTAAGTCTGTTTGCTTCCCAAAACAATTCCTCTTCTATAGTCTTGAAATGCAGCAGCTAAAATCTCAGAAGCAGATGCTGAAAATTCATTTACCATAAGAACAAGAGCTCCATTCCATTCGATTTGGTTATCTACATCAAATAAAATTTGTTTTTTGCCTCCAGTTGACTTAACCTGAACAATGGGTCCGTCCTCGATAAAGTATCCAGCCATGTCAACTACTGTCTGCAAAGATCCCCCGCCATTATTTCTAAGATCTATAACGATTCCCTGAACATTTTGTTTTTTAAGCTTTTGGATTTCATATTTTACATCAGTAGCCGCATTTCTATTACCATAATCTTTAAAATCTACATAAAACCTTGGCAAATTGATTAAACCATATCTAATATTATCTTTCTCAATAATTGTGGATTTTGCAAAAGCTTCTTCAAGTTCTATAATATCTCTAGTCAAAATAACATCAAGTATAGAGCCATCAACTTTTTTTACTGTAAGAACTACTTGAGTACCCTTAGGACCTTTTATAAGCTTAATTACGTCATCGAGTCGCATTCCAACTACATCTACCGGAGTTTCATTCATCTGTGATACTTTAAGTATTTTGTCCCCTGGTCTTAATGAGTTTTCTCTCCAAACAGGACCGCCAGAAATTATATCTACAATTTCAACTTCTTGATTCCTTTTTGTTAGCCTGGCACCTATACCCTCAAATTTACCTGATATATTTTGATCAAATCTATCTTTAGCACTAGGAGCAAAGTAGGATGTGTGGGGATCAAATTGAAGAGCTATGGAATTAACATAAATTGAAAAATAATCATTCCTGTTAAGATCATACCTCGCTTCAAAAAAATATTTCATATCATCTTTAAGCACATCTCTAGTTTCAACTTCAATGTCTTTATCTGTTTTTAGATTATGTTCAGGATTTTTTTCTTTTTTTCGTGCTTCCTCTTCTTTTAAATTTGAATAAATTCCTAGTGCATTAAATTTTAAAAACTTCCTCCATTGTTTTTTTAATTCAGTTAAGGAACTAGAATAAGAATTATTTTCGAAATCTAAATTTATTTTTTCTTCTACACTAAAATCAAATGGCTGATTTAATAGCAATGGATAAAATGACTTTACTTGCCCTAACCTTTTAAGATACCTTTCATGAGAAATGTTAAAAAAATCAATCTTCGACGTTTTAATTTGATCATCAATTTCAAATTTGAAAGAATCAAAAAAATCTATGTCACTTTGAATGTAAAATAAATGTCGACTATCAATTCCATTGAGAAAATTTTTATAAACCTCTTCAGAAAATTGATTATTGATTTCTGAGGGGGAGTAATGTCCCTTTTTTAAAACATAAGAAACAATTTCTATTAGTAATTTGTCTTTAGAAGGATTATTTAGAACTAAAACATTACCAGAAACAAAAGTCAGGAATAGAAGTATTGTAAATGAAATTTTTGTCATAAAGGTCTCAAATTTATGTATTTGCTTTAAACCAAGCAAAATTATTTATTTGATTTTAACATTATTTTAGTAGTGCAGTTATGTAATTTACTAACTTTAAAAAGAAATTTTAAAGATGGCTAAACGTCCTCTCATTATCGTTACAAATGATGATGGTATAAATGCACCCGGTTTAAAGTATCTCGTAAAAATTATATCTGCGATTGGTGATGTTGTAATTATAGCTCCTGATTCTCCAAAATCTGCAACCAGTCAAGCAATAACGATAAACTCTCCCCTATATATTTCTAGATCTTATATTCATCCCAATGCTAAATTAGAATACCAATTATCCGGAACACCAGCTGATTGTATAAAATTTGGTGTGAATGAGCTATTGGAAAAAAAACCTGATATATGTGTTTCAGGAATTAATCATGGCTCAAATTCTTCAGTGAATGTCCTTTACTCTGGTACAGTCGGTGCAGCAATTGAAGCTGGGATCCAAGGTATCCCGGCTATTGGCTTCTCAATTCTTGATTACAATTGGAATGCAAAATTTGAACACATGAAAAAATTTATTTTATCCATTACTCTTAACGTTTTTAAAAATAAACTTCCTAGTAATATTATTCTAAATGTAAACTTTCCAAAATTAAGAGTAAAAGGGGTGAAAGTCTGCAGGCAAGCAAACACGCATTGGAAAGAAAAATTCTGTAAGAGAGAAAATCCGATGGGAAAGGAATACTATTGGTTGACAGGAGATTTTATCGACAATGACGAATCTGATGAAACTGACGAGTACGCACTTAAAAAAGGTTACGCCTCAATTGTACCAATCAGGTTTGATTTGACTGCAAAGGACTACATACTTAAATTAAAAAAGTGGGATTTTAATGGTTAAAAAAAAACTAATAGGTTTTCTAATTGGAATAACCGCCACTACAGCAGGAATAGTTATTTTTACAGTAATTTTTTCTCCTGATTCAATTTACATCAGCTTAAAATCTCTTTTTCTTCAAAAAAAGTTGGGTGCTCTAATTAGTTTAGGATCTTTAATTAATATTCCTTTATTTTTTATTCTATTAAAACTTAAAAAAATAAATCACTTGTATGGATTGATTTCATTTCTTCTTCTATTAGTTGTTATCATTGCCGTTTTAAAAATTGTATAAATGAAGTACTATATTATAGCTGGTGAAGTTTCAGGAGATTTACATGGTTCTAGAGTCATGGAGAGTATAAAAAAACTTGATAAAAATGCAAAATTTAGATTTTGGGGAGGAGAAAAAATGAGAGAAATAGGAGGTGAGATGGTTAAACACATAAATCAATTATCTTTTATGGGGTTTTGGGAGGTTTTAAAAAATATAAATATAATTTCCGAAAATATTAGTTTTTGCAAAAACGACATAAACTCATTCAAGCCAGATAAAATAATTTTTATTGATTATCCAGGTTTCAATATGTTGATAGCAAAATGGGCAAAAACAAATGACTTTCAAAACCATTTTTACATTAGTCCACAGATATGGGCTTGGAAGGAAAGTAGAATTAAAAAAATAAAACGTAACATAGACTATCTGTATGTAATTTTACCATTTGAAAAAAAATACTATAAAGAAAAACACAATCTAGATGTTCACTACGTTGGTCATCCTCTGGTAGAAATCATTAGTGAAGAAAAGAAGAGTGTAGATCCTTTCCCATTAAAATTAACTAAACCAGTAATAGCTCTTTTGCCAGGAAGTAGAAAGCAAGAAATCAAAAAAATGATACCTATTTTTAAATCTGTTGTACATCATTTTTCAGAATATGAATTTATAATTGCGGGTGTTGCAAATTTGAGCAAGGAGTGGTATGATGAAATTTTAAATGATGATAAAATAAAAATTGTATATGACAAAACTTATAGTCTTTTAAAAAGATCTACTGCAGCTATAGTGACAAGTGGAACTGCAACTCTTGAAACTGCTCTTTTTAATGTCCCGCAAATAGTATGTTATAAAAGTAGTTTATTTTCGTATTTGATTGGAAAATTATTTATTAAACTTAAATTTATTTCTCTGGTAAATATTATAATGGAAAAGGAAGTTGTAAAAGAACTAATTCAGAGAAATTGTTCTAAAATGAATATCATAAATGAATTATCACAACTCTTAAAAAATAAAAATACTTCGCGCATAAAAAAAGAATACAAACTATTAAGGGACAGATTAGGAAGAGAAAAAACAAGTTTAAAAGTGGCAAAATTAATTATTAAAGGGTAGAAAAATATTTACTGTCTAAATCTGTATGTGAAATTTTCAATATACTTCTCAATATCATCAGAGTCTTTAAAAACAGCATAGTCACCTCTTTTTATCATTTTTAAGTAAGGTTCTATTTGCCTAACATTAAAATAACCCGTTAAAGGTATTATTGGATCTCCTTCCTCACTAAAAAAAACAATAGTGGGATAACCTCTAATTCCAAGAAACTTGGTGAAATCATGGGTTGAATTTCTACCTTTCCTGTCTGGGTTGTAATTTGGGTTAGAGAATTTTTTGTCATAAAAAAAAAATTCACTGTTACCTTCTGCGTTAAATTTAACAGCATAAAAGTTTTGCGAAATATATCTAGAGACATCTGGATTACCAAAAGTCTTTTTGTCAAGTAATCTACATGGTCCACACCATTTGGTATAAACATCCATAATGATTTTTTTAGGCTTAATTTTTTGGGCTCTTAGTGCTTCATCTAAAGACATCCATACAATCTGTTGAGAATAGGATATCTTTATTAAAGAAAAAAATAGCAAAATAAAGGTTTTAATGATACCCATGCATTCTTCTTATTAAGTTGTTTCTGAATAAAAAAATTATAGATCCAACAAAAATTGGAACCAAAGTGAAAATTAGAAAAAATCCTGTAAGACCTACGTTTAGAGATATTTTGTCAATATAACTTCCAGTGAAACCTCCAATAAGGTTTGCAAAAAAACTTGAAAGTAACCAAAACCCGAACATTAATCCTACTAGTCTTAAGGGCGCAAGTTTACTTACATAAGATAATCCAACGGGTGATACACATAGTTCACCAAGAGTATGAAATAAGTATGCAAATACCAACCAAAATATACTTACATTTGCGGTTTGAGCACCATATGGAATTGACATTGAACCATAAGCTAAAAATCCAAAACCTAGACCAAGCAGGATTAAACCAATCGAAAATTTAACCGGTCCACTGGGATTGAGTTTTGATGACCAAAGCATTGAAAAAATCGGTGCAAAAATTATAATAAACAAAGAATTTAAAACTGAAAACCAAGAGGCGGGAATTTCTGTATCATTAATCTTTGAAACATTCCATTCAAAAGGAACATAGTGTTTAAAAAAATCGAAATAGTCAATTGAAAAAGACGCAATAAAACTAGGAAGCAATCCAAGCATAAATAAAATTATTGACCATATTATTACAAAACTAGTGCCGAGGAATAAGTTTGACAGAAAGAATATTTGGGAAATATTTTGAAACAATTTAATGAATACATATGTAATTACTATCATTGGAACTATTGTAATCAATGTATTCACAGTTTTAAATACTAGAGATGCTTCTCCGGATAAGTTTCTGTTAGTATAGTCATTAGCAAAAATTGTCATTGAGCCTCCAGCTTGTTCAAAAGCCCACCAAAAAAAAATTGTAGCAACTGAAAAAACTAAAATAACTAAAATTCTATCTAATTCAATTGATGTTATTGGGGATTCATTTTTTATTTCACCAAACTCTTTGACTTTTTTTTCGGGTTTAAGTCCAATGGAACCGAAAATATTTTGGGCAAAATAAAATTGCAGCATACCAAAAAACATAAATATTCCTGCAACTCCAAATCCCCAATGCCATCCAATAGTTTCCCCTAGATAACCACATAACAAAATACCTAGGAATGCTCCACAATTAATACCCATATAAAAAATGGTATATGCGCCGTCTTTTCTAATATCTGAGTCTTTATATAGTTGTCCGACTATTGATGAAATATTTGGTTTAAACAAGCCGTTCCCAATTATTAATAATCCAATTCCAATAAAGAAAAAAATTTTTTCAAAATATTCTAATGCCATAGAACCATGACCTACAGCCATAATTAATGCACCAATTACAGTCGCATTTCTGTAACCTATAAACTTGTCAGCTATAATTCCTCCAATAAGAGGGGTAAAATAAGCTAAACCAGTGTACCAGCCGTATAGAATTAAAGCGTCATCTCTTTCCCATCCCCATCCGTCATTTAATAATGAAGATGTTAAGAAAAGGACTAAAATTGCTCTCATCCCGTAGTAACTAAATCTCTCCCACATTTCTGTAAAAAAAAGAACAAATAAGCCTGTGGGATGACTAAAAATAGTTCTTTGATTTAGAAGTGAGCCGTTAAATTGGAAATCATTTTCCCTCAAAAAAAATTAGATTTAATTATCATAATTTTGTTTCTATAAAAGTAGTCATTTTATTGTACAGGTGAATAGAGGTATTTCCACCGTATATCCCATGGTTTTTGTCTGGATAAATCATCCATTCAAATTGTTTATTTTCTTGTATTAATTCTTCAACCATACGCATTGTGTTTTGTAGATGCACATTGTCATCTGCAGACCCGTGAATCAATAAATATTCTCCTTCAAGTAGATGGGCAAAATTTAAAGGAGAGTTTGAATCATAACCTCCTGGATTATTTTTTGGTAGCCCCATAAATCTTTCTGTATAGATTGTGTCATAAAACCTCCAATTAGTAACTGGTGCTACAGCGATTGCAAGTGAAAATACTTCACTGCCTTTTAAAATACAGTTTGTCGATATTAGACCACCATAACTCCATCCCCAAATTCCAATTCTATCTTCATCAATATATGGAAATTTAGACAAATATTTTGCAAATGAAATTTGGTCTTGTGTCTCGTATTTAGCCAGTTGTCCGTAAGTTATTTTTTTAAAATTTTTACCCTTAAAGCCTGTTCCTCTTCCATCAAGACATGCAATTATGAAACCTTTTTGAGCTAACATTTGATGCCACAAGTCTCGATTACTACTCCATCTATTTTCAACCTCTTGAGAACCAGGACCCGAATATTGATAAATAAGTAATGGATATTTTTTTTTTGGATTAAAATTAGCTGGCTTAATCATCCACATATTGAATTCTACTTGATTTATTTTTATTTTAAAAAAATCTTTATAAGGAAGATTAAACGAACTGAGCTTCGCAAGAAGTTCATCGTTGTCCAATATCTTTCTTATTAGTTTCCCAGATTTACTGTCTCTAAGGGAGTATATTAAGGGTGTATTTTTATCCTCAAAAGTGTGAATAAAATATTTGTAATTAGATGTAAATGATGCTCCATTAAATCCAGTTTTCGGTGAAATAGCTTTTTTGTTTTTCCCATTTAAGCCAATACTATAAATAACTCTTTCAGTTGAGTTATCCTCGGTTGAAGAATAATAAATAGTATTATTATTAAAACCTAATAATTTTGCAACATCCCAATTCCCACTAGTGATTTGTTTTAAGTTTTTTCCCTCATTTTGAACTAGATAAATATGATCAAAACCACTTCTATCACTTACCCATAAAAAATCATCATTTTCTAAAAAAAGGATTTTTTCTTGAATATCAACGTAAGTATTACTTTTTTCTTCAAATACTGCTTTAATCATTCCAGAACTATTGTCAATTGCTGATAAGACTAATCTATTTTGAAGTCTATTTAAAGATTGGATGTATAGTTTATTTGAAAAGGCGCTAAATTTTAATCTTGGAATGTAATAATAGTCATTACTTTCCCCTATTAAATCAATCGAATTGATTTTATCGCTTGTTAGATTATATATTTTTAAATCCACAATAGAATTATTTTCACCTGCCTTGGGGTATTTGAAATTATACTGGAATGGATACAAATTATTCCCAAAAATTTTCATTGAATATTGAGGAACATTTGTTTCATCAAAAACAATGAAAGCAAGATTATTACTGTCCTTATCCCAATCAAAAGCTCGAACTAAACCAAACTCTTCTTCATAAACCCAGTCAGCTATACCATTAAGTATATTATCACTTCCAGTGAAAGTAATTTGTTTGACTACATTGGTTTTTAAAAATTTGACATATAAATTTCTATTATAAACAAACGCAACTTTTTCACCGTCTGGTGAGATCAAAGGCTCTTGAATTAAACCATTAAAAATGTAATTAATTTGGTCATTATGAGTATCATAAATATAATATTCTGCCAACTTAGACCTCCTATATAGCGGATATGAATTTGTTTCTAACAATATTTTTCTTTCATCGCTTGAAAAGAAATAATTTGTAAAAAAGGGGATTTTAGCAGAAGATGACGAATCTAAAATGACGTCGATAACCTCTCCAGTTTCGTAACTTCTTAATACAATTTTTGACTTCTTTTGAGCACGATTAATTTCAATTGTTGAGTAGTGATTTTTTGTTTTAAAATGGTATATTGATTCGTAGACTTTTGGCTCAAATTCAAAATTCCATATGTCCTCATTGTTGAGAAAATTCTGTTGAGCTTGTAAGCCATTGATGATTAATAAAAAAATTATATATCTCAAATCATGAATATTTAATAATTGTTAAAGTTAATTTCTTTTACCTAACATCCAAAAATTGTTCTTCTAATGTGGTATCTTTAACAAAATTCCAATGCTATGAACATTTTTGTGAATGGCTTTTCAAAAAAAAACAAGCTTCAAAAAATTGATTGGATAATAAACAACCATTTTCAAAGTAACAAAAAAGCTAAAAAAATTCTATTTGATTATTTGAATGATGATTTATCAATTCAGAATCTTCATGATGAATTTATTGAAAATGCGATTTCAAACTTTTATCTTCCTTTCGCAGTAGCACCAAATTTTTTAATCAATGGTAAATATTACACAATACCTATGGCAATAGAAGAAAGTAGTGTTGTTGCAGCAGCGTCAAAGGCAGCTAAATTTTGGGCAAACTTAGGTGGATTTAAAACGAAAATTTTAGGTGTGGAAAAAGTTGGCCAAATTCATTTTTTTTATAATGGTTCTTTTAGAAAACTTGAATCTTTTTTCAAAAAAATAAGAAAAAGTTTAATCATTGATTTAAAACCAATAACATCTAACATGGAAAAAAGAGGAGGAGGTATTTCAAGTTTAGAACTTATTGATATGAACAAAAAAATTAATCATTATTATCAAATTTTTGTCAAATTTGACACAGTTGACTCTATGGGTGCAAATTTCATAAATTCTTGTCTTGAAAAAATAACTGAGATTTTTAAATTTTATGTTGAAGAAAAAAAGTTTTTAAACGACGATAATGAAAAAATTGATTTTATAATGAGTATTTTATCAAATTATACCCCTAATTGTGTTGCAAGAGCTAGTGTTAGTTGTAAAGTCGAAGATTTAGAAAAAAATAATGAATTAAAAAATACAAAATTTGTTGAAAGCTTTATAAATGCCGTAAAAATTTCTAAAGTAGATCCTTTCAGAGCAGTTACTCATAACAAGGGAATAATGAATGGAATTGATTCTGTCGTAATTGCGACTGGGAACGATTTTAGGTCTGTAGAAGCTAGTATCCATGCTTATGCGTCCAGAAAGGGGAGTTATTCGGGTTTATCCAATGCCTACATAGTTGATGATTCCTTTTATTTTGATTTAACCATTCCCATATCAATTGGTACAGTGGGTGGTTTGACCAAACTTCATCCACTTGTTAACTGGGCACACAATTTACTTGGGTATCCAAATGCTAGGGAACTAATGCAAATCACTGCAGCCGCAGGTTTAGCACAAAACTTTGCTGCCATTAAATCATTAGTGACTACTGGAATTCAAAAAGGACATATGAAAATGCATTTAATAAATATATTAAATCAACTTGGAGCTGGTCGAAAACAAAAAAACGAGGCCATTGAACACTTTAAAACTAAAATTGTTACGTACAAAAAACGTGAGGGAATTTCTAAATAAATAATAGAATGAATTACTATAGCTGTGGGAAATTATTGATTACAGCAGAATATCTTATTTTAAAGGGGGCTAAGGGGTTGGCAATACCTACAAAATACGGTCAAAGACTATCTGTTAAAAAAAATAGTAAAAAATATATCGTTTGGGAAGCTTTCACTTGTGATAATAAAAAATGGATAGATTGTACATTTGATTTAAAATTTAGGTTATTAAAATCTAAAAAAACAAAAACAAATTACATCAATACACTATCAAAAATTTTGCAAAATATAAATGTATTGTCACCAGGATTTGCGGGCGAAGGGCTAAATATCTCAACAATACTCGAATTTAATAGGAATTGGGGTTTGGGTTCTTCTTCCAGTCTTATCAATAACATTTCTAATTGGCTTAACTTAAATCCATATGAATTGTTAAAAAAAACATACAAGGGAAGTGGCTATGACATAGCCGTTGCAAACTCTAAAAAATCAATTTATTTTCAAAAGAAAGGTGACTTTAATGAAATTACCGAAACAAAATTTTCTCCACCATTTAAGGATAATCTTTTTTTTATTCACCTTAATAAAAAGGTTGATAGTCAAAAGGAGGTAAAAAAATTCTTAAATCGTAAAAATGAATTTAAAGACGATATTTTAAAAATTAACTTATTGGGAGACATGGTTATTAAAGAAAATAATCAAGAAATATTCAATGAAATTTTAAAAGAACATGAAGAAATAATATCCAAAATAATCTCCAAAAAACCAATACAAAAAGTTCTATTTAAAGATTTTAATGGACAAATAAAGAGTTTAGGGTCTTGGGGGGGGGATTTTATACTTGCTTCAGGTGACGAACGAACTCCAAATTATTTTTCTAGTAGAGGATATAACACGATAATTCCATTTTCAAAGATGAAAATATAACTTGCAAATCAATAAAATGTGGATCTATTGTCTTTTATCTCGGCAATATTTTCCAAAGCAGAAATAATTAAATTCGATAAGTTTTTTCTTTCTTCAGTTTCCAATTTTGAAGCAAGCTCTAAATAATCAGGTAAATCTTCTGCATAAGATTTTTTTGAAATTTTTATTTTAAAAACTCCACTATTCCCAATTAATAATTCAGAAATTTCAGATTCATCGAGTCCAAATGCTTTGCCAACAATAAACGGCTCCTCACCAGAGCCGACAATTGTGCCACTTTTTTGATTTATGGCGTTTGCCGTAATAATCTCTAATTTATTTTTGGCAGCGAATTCTTCTAAAGTATTAAAATTTGAATTTTCCTTAACTATAAGGTTTGCCTTCTTAATATTTAAAATCTCACGAGTTATTTCTTCTCTTACTTCATTTAAGTCACGGACTCCTTTATCATTTATATTTTTTAATTTTACAACGACATATCCACCAAAAGAAAGATCAAACCTTTTAATTTCTCCCAACTCTCTAGTGTCGTCAAAAGCCCATTGAACAATCCTCCTTTGTGATGGTAAACCAGGGAGATTTTCATCAAGCTTGTTTATATTTGAGACGAGCCTAATTTTATAACCACTTTTTTGTGCAGCAGTCTCGAAATTATTATTTAATGAGTTCATTTCAAATTGAGTGGCATTTTTGAATACTTCATTTGATGTTTGTTCAGACGGTACGATTTTTTTTGTAAGGTTTGCAATTAAAACAAGATCTTCTTTGTCTACAATTTTTATAACGTGAAAACCAAAAGATGTCTCAACTAAACCGATTTTACCTATTCTATTATTTTCTGCGAATCTAAAGAATTCAGGTTCAATTTGATCTTGAGTAAAAAACCCAAGATCACCCCCTAATGATTTAGAAGGTCCATCCGAAAACTCTTCTGCTAAACTTTCAAATTTTGACTTATTCCTTATAATTTGTCTAAATAGTTTATTCGCAAGTTTTTTTGCTTCATCTTTGGTTCTATTGATATTTGGGGGCTTTGCATTTGATTCATTGTGCGAAATTAAAATGTGGCTTGCCCTTATTGAAGCATTTTTCTTTTTATCAATCAATTTTGAAATTTTAAAACTATTTATGTCTTTGTAGGGTCCAAAAAACTCTCCTATTTTTAAATTAAACAAAATTTCAGCATAATCAGAAGGTAATTTACCTTTAGTTAAATAAATTGAATCGAACTCCTCGTCTGAATATCTGTTGACAAAGTCACTTAAGTATTTAGTGTTGTAAAATCCAACAATCGTGTCAGTTAACTTTGAAACATCATTATATTCTAATCTATCCTCTGTCAAATTTAATAATGATTGCCTTATATCTTTAATATCTTCTTCGGTAGCATTTTCAAAAAAGGATACATATTCTATGGATCTGGATTCATCTCTTTTGTATTTATTTTGATTTTTGTCTATATACTTTTTGATGTCTTGGTCAGATAATTTAAAAATTGTGTCTGGTATTTTCGAATATGGAAATTTCACATATTCCAGATCAATATTATCATTTTCAAGATGATAAAAAATTTCTGCATCTTTAGAGGTTACAGCAAGACTAGATTTAATAAGGTCAAAATAGATATTTTCTTTGGCCGAAGATATTATAGATAGCTCTTGTTGCTTCCAGGATTCATAAGCTTGTGGATTAGTATTTTTCATTTGAACAATAAAATCTGTAAATAGACCAAAGTCGAAAAAACCCGCCTCATTAATAAATCTTTCATCATTAATTATTGACTCAGTTGAAGAAACAACTTGTTCTATTTGATCTCTTCCAGCGTCAATTCCTAGGATTTCAAACTGATCTTCAAAAACGAAATTTCTAATGTATTGCTTCCATACATTATTAACAGCTTGCATTGTTGTCAAACCAAAATTTCTTTCAGTTTGTTCTACCATAAATCTAAAATTCTCTAAGGGAATTTCTTTACCGTTTACAACACCTATTGGCTCGTTTGAAGTGCTGTTTGAACTTCCTGTTCCAAGAGCACCAGATATTACAAATGCGAACAGAGCTAGTCCGATCACTATTATGAGAAATATTGACTTTTCCCTTATTTTACCTAATAAAGCCACACATATAATTTAACGACACGAATTTACAATTTCTTAACTAAAAATAAAATGTGGGAGTAATTTTGTTTTTAACTCAATCTGTCACTTTTCTTACAGCAACTTTTTCGATTTTATTTGATAAAACACTAACCACCTTTATTTCCAAATCATTTATTGGTAGAATCGTATCTTTTTGAGGAATTTCTCCAGTTAAATGGAAAATCAGTCCACCAAGAGTTTCATAATTTTCATCTTGGGGTAAATTTAATTTATACTTTCTAATTAAATAATCAATTTCTAGTCTAGCTGAAAATTCAAAAGAATTAACATTAATCTTTTTTTCGTAGTGGTCTATTATATCATACTCATCCTCAATTTCACCAAATAGCTCCTCAACTATATCCTCAACAGTTAGTAATCCAGCAGTTCCACCGTATTCATCTAAAACAACTGCGATTGTCTTTCTCTTTCTAGTTAATTTTTTTAATACGTCAGTAATTAAATTCGGTTCATGCACATTTTCAATTGGAAGGAGAATTTCGGAAATTGTCTTTGGTTTTTTGAGCATTTCGAAAGCATGAACAAAACCAATTATGTCATCAATATTCTCATCATAAACTGGAATTTTTGAGTATCCTGTAGACTCAAACAGCAAAGATAATTCTAATATATTTTCAGATTTATTAATGCCAATTATTTCTGCCCTAGGAATCATAACCTCTCTAGCTTTTGTTTCAGAAAATTCCAATGCATTTTGAAAAAACTCAATTTCCGAGTCAAGTTGATCTTTGTTTTCTACAGCCTCAACTTGTTCTTCAATGTACTCACCCAACTCATTTTTTGAAAATGTTAACTGAATTTTATCTGATTTGGAATTTGAGAAAAATTTTAAAAAATTATCTGTAATCTTTAAAATTAACACACTGATTGGCATAAAAAATGTGTAAAAAATAGAGCTTGGAATAGCAAAATATTTCACCATTTGATTTGCATATAATTGAAAGAAAACCTTTGGAAGAAATTCGGCAGTAATTAATATTATAAAAGTTGAAATTAAGGTTTGAATAAATAAGATATTAATAGGTAGGTGTCCAGACCTCAAATCGGAAAATAAAATTTCAATAATTTTGTCTCCCATAAAAATTCCGTAAATGACAAGACAAAAATTATTTCCAACCAACATCGCCGTTATAAATTTTGAAGGTTTAGATGTTAAGTATTTTAAAACTTTGGCTATTATTCCCTTTTTATTTTTTTCGATTTCTAAAAAAACTCTATTGCATGAAACAAAGGCTATCTCCATTCCTGAAAAAAAAGCAGACATAATCAAACAAGTTATAATAACGAGGTCATCTGTACTCATCTAAGAATCATTTATTTTTTTTCTAATCGACCTTCTAAAAAAAAACATAAAAACCGAAATGAAGAAAAAACCAAGAAACAAATAGGCTCTTTTTGGGTTCAAACTCCACAAGATGTAAGCTTCCCTAATAGATATTATGGATATAACTAGGTAAATTAATTCTGAAATTCGATATTTAATCATTACTTATCTTTCCTGGATACTCATTGTACCCGTTAATCTCCCTGTATTCAACTTGGTAAACTCTTTGTTTGCATCTAACCTTTCAGCAGCTACATCATAATCAGAATTCCAAAATTTAAAATTTTTATTAGTAAAAAACCAATCTGATTCAGCATCCCAATATAATTGACTAGTTTCGAGATAATCCCCATCGCTAGAAAAGATTTTAACATTCCCTACTAAATCTAGAATTGAGGTGTCTTTATAGATTATACCATAGTCTGCTTCGACGGTATTTGGACAGCCAAAATCATCGAAAAAAACAAGTCTTAAGCCATCTGGAAAAATTGAATATTTAAAAAATGAATTTCTATAATCTTCATGCTTGGGTGCTGTCAAAATAGAATTGATTTTTAATGAATCTGTATAAACCATTCTAATTTGAAAAGATGTTGCCAAAGGATCAATTACAGAATTTGTTTTCAACTCGGGCTTATCCCAGTTAGAACAAGAGTAGACATAACTAATTAAAAAAATATAATATAAAAGCTGATATTTAAAATTATAAATTTTCACTTATAATTTAGGTACCATTACGTTTTCGTTTATCCAGCAGGAGAACTCAATTATCTTTCCTTCCATTCCTTCTGTGAAAATATCAGTTTTAGATGGAGCTCTACCAATATAACTTGCAGCAGTTTTAAGTGCAGCTTTTTTAATGGAAGCATCTACTCTTGCTGCTTTTTTAGCCGTGTTTGCTGCCAACCAATATACTGCTCTTTTATCAAATTGTGATTTACCGCAATTATTGGCACTATTCGCATATAAATTAGCAATCATTAGGTATGCTTTACCTAGTGAGGGTTGATAGCTTAGGGCTTTTCTAGCGTAATTTCGTGCGGTTGATTTCCTTCCCTTTTCTTTAAATTTTAATGCGATTTTATACAATATTTTTGCTTTTTTATAAGGGTCTGTTTCTAAGTCAAGAGACTCTTCCCAATATGTAACAGCTTGTTCATCTTTACCTTTTTTGTCATTGAGAGAACCTAAATAATACGCAGAATCGGCTGAAGGCTCTATGCCGTACATGGCCTCGACTAGTTGAACAAAAAGTTCACTTTCAGAACAATTCTTAGCGTACATTCTAGCAGTAGCCCTTTTTAACCAAATGATATTATCTTTATTTTCATTAAAATTTCTTCCATATAATACAATCAAATTATCGCAACTCGATTCTTTACCCATTATAGCATCCAAACTTTTTAACGATACAGCTATCGCATTTGAATATGAATCATAAACTTTCCTAAGCTTTAAATCTCTTGTTGTTAGAACCTCTCCTAAAGATTCTTTATTTATAATCTTATCCAAATTTTTTGAAATTTTCACACCCTCAAATTCAAATTTCTCAGAAACTTCTTCGTATTTTTCAAATAACTCTTCAGTCGTTATTTTTCCGTTACCAGATTTATAAATTTCATAAAAGGTTTTAAAATAACTATAAAGTCGTTTTGGATTTGAAAAACTTTTCGAGTCTGTTTTAAATGCATCATCAAAAATTGTATAAATTTCGGTATTGCTACCTATTTTGAAATCAATCATGCTTTGAGCTTTTGCTGATAAAATATTTCCGATGTCGTTTCTTCCTTTTTTTGTAGGAAAATACTTTGCCCAATCATCATATAGATTAAGTAAGTCGTTCTGAAACTGAATTTTTTCAGATTCCTGACTTTTTTTAAGTCTATCTTTAAGTATTCTCTCACCATATGCGTAGATAGCAATGTTTAAATCAGGGCACTCCATCCTCACTGAGCTCCAAGGTCCGTAAGCGGCTGCGTAATTTTTGACTTTTGCATTTTCTGCAAAAATTGATAGATTTTGTGCACATTCTTCGTTATTCTGTGCAATAACACTAGTCCCTAAAACAAGGGAAAATAAAAAAATTAAATATATTCTACTTTTCATTTCTAATTATACTTTCTTTTAATAAACCATAAATCGTTCAAAGATAACCCAATTCTTAAAGCCCAAAAATTTTCTTTAACTAGACTTTCTGAATTTATTCCTCTTGAACCAAATTCAAAGCCCACATTCAAATTTGAAAATCCTGATACATTATTTGCACTATAATATCCACCCAGAGGAAAACTTGCTCCAACCGAATAAACTTTTTCTTTTAGAAGACTATTACCAATTTCTATGCCAGTATTTTCACTTCTAAATCCAGCTCTATAAACTATTCGTTTCCAATAATTGGTTATAGAACTAAAATCAGGTATTAAATATCCTCCAAATGAAATTGAATTTGCATTTTTATAAGTTATGTTGCTATTATCAATAAAATCATTTTTAAAATTTTCAGATTGAACAAAGGAATATTGTGTCCCTAAGAACCATTTTTTACCTTTACTAAAACTTAAACCGTATTTATAGCTTTGCCCGATTTCTAACTTTACTAAGTCTAAGTTGCTTGAAGCCAAATCTACTTCCTTTAAATCGCCAATATTTTGATTCTGTAATGAACGAGTAAAATATACTCTCTTGTTTCTTGAGTTTAAGTTGTTTTCGGGTTTATATGTCAAAAAGCTTTCAAAAATAATTTTTTTTGATATGCTAAATTTTAGATGAGTTCCTATCTCATAATCAAGTCCTGACAAAGAGGATTCACTACTTAAAAAAGTTCCAAAATCTATATTTTCATTTTGATTTGAAATCTGTGTTGTAATTTTACCGAAATTATAATTTAAAGTTCCTCCTAAACTAATAAATTTTAATAATTTAAATCCTATGGTAATAAATGATTTATTGGTTCCTCCTCTTCCTTCATAACGGGAAATTATAACTTCATCTTGATTGGAAAAATCATTAGCTTGTAATCTATAACCAACTGATGAATATGGAATAACTCCAAAACTAAATGAAAAAAACTTTGTTGGAATAGAAACTGCAATATAATCAAGAGAACCTGTTTTACTATCGTCTTTAGTATCACTTGAAGCTATCTGTGTGTTTTTGTAATGCATGCCTACAGAAAAAGTAGTCAATTTTAATTCTCCTAAACTTGCTGGGTTATTTAGATTGGCATGAATTGAATCTGAAAAAACACTCACACCACCCATCATCCTGTTTATAACATTACCCTTAAAGGTTACATCTCCCAGCCCACCTAAAGAGTAAGGAGACGCGGTCCCATTTTGTGCGAATGAGACCTTTAAAAAAAATAAAAATAAAATTAATTTTAATCGAATTAAAATTATAGATTGTTGCATTTCAATAAGTTATTTAACCCTGATGCCAAAAATTCTTGCTCGGCAAAGATGCTATTTTTAATTCTTTTATACAAGTATTTAGCGTCCCCACCAGTTAAAATAACTCTTAAGTTTGGTGTTTTTCTTTTAAATTTTTCTATTTGCCCATTTATTTCAAAAATGAATCCCGCTAAAATCCCAGATTGAATTGAACTTTTGGTATCCTTACCTATTTGCGTTTCCTTGTTTTTAAACTTTATGTGAGGGAGTGAATTAGTGTAATGGTACAAACTTTTATATCTAACTAAAAGACCTGGAGAAATTAATCCTCCTATATGAAGTGATGTTGAAGATATCAAATCAAAAGTCAAGCAACTTCCGGCATCAATCACAAGACAATTTTCATTAGGAAATTTATATATTGCTGCTGCTATAAGACCGATTCTATCATCTCCAAGATTTTCAAAATTATAATTTGTTTTAAAAGGTAAATCCATGGCTTTTACTTCATGAACTTTTTTGTTCGGAAATTTTTTTTCTACTTCATCTTTATTATATTTTCCAGTAACATCAGATAATATGATGTTATTTAAATCAGGAAAGTTTTTTTTGATATTTGAAACCCAATCTTCTTCCCATTTGAAAAAGTTACTGAATAGCAAAACTTGGTCCTTGAAAATATAATATTTTAAATTAGTATTTCCACAATCTATAATCAAATTCATATATAAAAATAAATTAAAATTCAGTCAAGTTTAATAATTTAAAAACATTTGCTAAGAAAAAAAGAGATTATATATTTGCAAATCAACGGTACCTTAGCTCAGTTGGTAGAGCAAAGGACTGAAAATCCTTGTGTCCCTGGTTCGATTCCTGGAGGTACCACCTTAATCCCGTATTACATGTAATACGGGATTTTAAATTTTATTTATTCTTTCTGGCAATGATAAAGCTTCTTATAAAGAATATCATCGATATGCTTGAGGTAATGATCATTATAATTACTCTTATCAAACCAACTCCTCCTTTATCGATTGATTTAGGCAGTCTGACACAAACTAATGCAATTAATATTAGTAGTGTAAGTAGAACAGCGACATGAGAAATTATTTTGTTTTGGTTTTTTACACCATTATAGCATAGAATTAAAAAAACACCAATTGATACAGGAATGAGAGCAGTAGGTGATAAAACCTCAAAGTATCCCCACAACCCAATTACTATTAAAGAAATAGAATTTATTAAATTAGCTGTTGTAGCATTCATATTTTTTTTACAAAAATAAAGATTTTGAAATCACATATGCAATTAAAAACTATAACTATTAGTATTTTTTCAATATAAAAAATTAGTTTTGGAGCTCGAAATTTATCAAATAGATGCCTTTACTTCTAAAGTTTTTGGAGGAAATCCTGCATGTGTTGTACCCCTTGATGAATGGTTGGGTGATGAAGTACTGATAAAAATAGCCAAAGAAAATAATGTTTCTGAGACAGCTTTTTTTGTAAAAAATAAAAATGGTTTTCATATAAGATGGTTTACTCCAGATCTTGAAATGGATTTATGCGGGCATGCGACTTTGGCAACTGCTTATTGTTTAAAAGAATATCGAAATTACCAAGATGACGAAATTTTGTTTCATTCAAAAAGTGGAACTATAAAGTCTAAGTTTATTAAAGATAAAATAGAACTTGAATTACCATTAAGGGAACCGAAAAAAACTGAAATTCCTCAAAATTTATTTAATGCAATTAATTATAAACCTGTTGAAGTTTTGAAGGCTAGAGACTTTATTTTAGTCTTCGATAATCAACTAAAAATAGAAAATATTAAGATTAACAGGTTTGAATTTGATAAGATAAACATTGATACAGGGGGTGTTGCATTTACATCTCCAGGTAATTATTGCGACTTTGTTTCAAGATTTTTTACTCCTCAATCGTCAATTTTTGAAGACTCAGTAACAGGTTCGTCACACTGTTCACTTGTTCCATATTGGAGTAGAAAATTGAACAAAAAAAAACTTAAAAGTATTCAACTATCTGAGAGAACCGGTATATTAGAGTGTGAAGCACACAAAAACTATATTTCAGTTTCGGGAAAAGCAAAAACTTATCTAAAAGGAAAAATTTTTGTTTAAATAGTAATATAAAATTATAAAAACGACTATAATGGATATTGATATAATTAGAGATTACCCAACAATTGAATCATTAAGAATCAAGGCAAAAAAAAATATTCCTGAATTTGCTTTCGACTATTTAGATGGTGGGTGTAATAATGAGGAAAATTTAAATCGGAATATTAAAGATTTAAAAAAAATCATACTAGAACCTAGATATTTAAGAAATTACAAATCTAGTTCAACAAAAAAAACTCTTTTTGGAGTAGAATACGATGTCCCTTTTGGAATATCTCCTGTCGGGCTTCAGGGACTCATCTGGCCAAACTCCTCTGAAATTTTAGCAAAGTCAGCATTGAAAAACAACATCCCTTTTATCTTAAGTTCAGTAACAACTATGGATATTGAAAAAACTGCGAGATTGACAGATGGAAATTTTTGGTTTCAATTATATAATCCAATAGACAAAAACTTAAGAAGAGATATACTAAAAAGAGCTTATGATTCAGGTTGCAAAACTTTAGTCATTTTAGCTGACGTACCAACATTTGGTTATAGAGCAAAAGAAATTATATCAGGTCTTTCGATGCCACCTAAACTTACTTTAAAGAATATATTACAAATTCTTGGCAAACCACATTGGGCATTAAACACACTCATTTATGGGCAACCTAGATTTAAAAATCTTTCTCCTTATATAAAAAAAAATATCTCGATGAGGCAATTAGGTAAATTTATGGATGAAACATTTTCTGGCAAAATAAATCCGGATATAATTAAACCCATTAGAGAAGAATGGAGAGGAAATTTAGTTTTAAAGGGTGTCTCATCGGTTAGCGATGCAAAAGATGCAATCAAGATTGGCTTTGATGGAATTATTGTTTCAAACCACGGTGGAAGACAACTTGATGCAGGAAATTCTTCAATTAAATCTCTTAGTAAAATAGTAAAGCATATAAATAAAAATAAAACTGAAATAATGATTGACAGTGGTTTTAGAAGTGGTCCAGATATTGCTAGAGCTTTAGCGGTTGGGGCTAACTTTGTTTTTATGGGTAGACCTTTTATGTACGGTACAGCAGCCCTCGGTTCTAAAGGAGGTAATCATACTATTTCGATTTTGAAAAAACAGTTTCAACAAATAATGGATCAACTTTGCTGCGAAAAAGTAGACGATTTACCTAGTTATATATCTCAATAAATTTTTTTCCATTGACTAAATCGATCTCCTTTTACCCAATGTTATTTGAAAAGAAATATATACCAAAGATATGGGGTGGTAAAAAATTTAAAACTTTTTTTTCAAGTGGAATTTTAGACAAAAACTTGGGCGAATCTTGGGAGATTTCGGTTATTAAAGGCTTCGAATCAGTTGTAAATAATGGTGTTTTCAAAAATAAAAAACTTGATAAGTTAATTGAAAAGTATCCAACTGAAATTTTAGGCAAGGGAGTTTACAATAAATATGGGTTAAACTTTCCTCTTTTAGTAAAATTTATTGACGTAGATAAACCACTATCTATACAAGTGCATCCGAATGACAAAAGAGCAAAAATTCGTCATAATTCATTTGGAAAAAGCGAGATGTGGTTTATAATTGAAACAGAAGAAAATGCCAATATTTCGCTTGGTTTTAACAAAAAAATAGATAGAAAAACATTTTATGAAAATTTAAAGAATAAAACTTTAGATAAAATTATGAACTTTTATAAAGTAAAGCCTAAAGATGCTTTTTATGTTCCAGCTGGAACGATTCACGCTATAAATGGAAAAATGTTACTTCTTGAAATTCAACAAAGTTCAAACATTACGTACAGAATTTATGACTATGAACGTTTAGATCCCAAAACAGGCAAAAAAAGAAAACTAAACAAAAAATTGGCTATTTCATCAATTAATTTTTCCAAAAATAAATATCAAAAAATAAATTATAATTTCAATCAAAATGAACTTAATCCCATAATTGAAAATAATTTTTTTAAAATTTACTTTTTAAGAATTAAAGGTAAGGAGACACAGAAAATTTTTATGAGTGGTTCATTTTGGATTTTAGTTTGCTTGGAAGGTTCTTTTACTATCAATTGTGAAAATAAAAATCACCTATTTAAAAAAGGAGAAACATTTTTAATACCAGCTATTTTGAACACAATAAATATAAAAGGATATGGTGAAATAATTGGAATTACAGCCTAGATAAAATTAAATCCTTATTCTTTTGTTTTAGTGTTTTTGAATTTAATTAAATAAATTTATTCAAAAAAAAATGATTTATCGAAATAACAAATTTTTAGGCTTATTTATTTTATTTTTTGTGTTGGCTGTAATTTATTCATTTTCACAAAAGAAAAGAAAATCAAATCCTAAGACATATAATAAAGTTTCTCTTAACGATTTCAATTTTAGAAATATTGGCCCTGCTTTTCTCTCTGGGAGGATTGCCGATATAGCAATAGATCCAAACAACGAAAATATATGGTATGTAGCCGTTGGATCAGGTGGAGTATGGAAAACTAATAACTCAGGCACAACATGGAGTCCTTTATTTGATGACGAAAAGTCATATTCTACAGGTTGTGTTACGATTGATCCAAATAATTCTGCTGTAATCTGGGTAGGAACTGGAGAAAATGTTGGTGGTAGACACGTTGCTTACGGCGATGGAATATACAAATCTGGTGATAGGGGGAAAAGTTGGAAAAATATGGGTTTAAAGAATACTGAACATATTTCTAAAATCATCGTTCACCCAGAAAATTCAAACATTGTTTGGGTTGCTGCTCAAGGACCTTTATGGAAAAAAGGGGGGCAAAGAGGTATTTATAAAACAATAAACGGTGGAAAAAATTGGAAAAAAGTTTTGGGAAATAGTCAATGGACAGGGGCAACAGACATTTTAATTGATCCCAGAAATCCTGATGTTTTATATGCAGCAACATGGGACAGACATAGAACTGTTGCTGCCTTAATGGGTGGAGGTCCAGGCTCTGGAATTCATAAATCTGTTGATGGTGGAGAAACATGGAAAAAATTATTTAAAGGCCTTCCCAATGATCAAGATTCTAATGGTGATGGTGAAATTGATGAGAATGATCTACCAACTGTCAATATGGGGAAAATAGGTCTAGCAATATCCCCTCAAAAACCAGATGTGTTGTACGCAGCCATTGAGTTAGAAAGAACTACTGGTGGAGTTTATAAATCTGAGGATAGTGGAGAATCTTGGGTTAAAATGTCTAATGCAGTTTCTGGTGCCACAGGACCTCACTATTACCAGGAACTTTATGCTAGTCCTCACAAATTTGATAGATTATATTTAATGAATGTAAGAGTTTTAACATCTGAAGATGGGGGGAAAACATTTGAACAACTCAAAGAAGATAAAAAACATTCTGATAATCATGTCATAGCATTTAAAAAAAATGATCCTGATTATTTATTAATTGGAACAGATGCTGGTATCTATGAAAGTTTCGATTTAGCTGAAAATTGGAGATATATTAAAAATTTACCTCTAACTCAATTCTACAAGGTGGCAGTCAACAATGCTGAACCATTTTACCATATTTTTGGAGGTACCCAAGACAATGGATCTGCTGGAGGTCCGTCCGCAACAGACGAAATTGAGGGTATTAGCAATAAACATTGGTACAAAACACTCTTTGCTGATGGTCATCAATCTGCAACTGATCCAGAGTTTAATAACTTAATTTATGCTGAAACACAGCAAGGTGGTCTGCATAGAATTGATTTAGTCACAGGTGAACAAACATTTATTCAACCTCAGGCTGGTATTAACGAGCCCCATGAAAGATTTAACTGGGATGCTCCAATTATAGTGTCTCCACACAATCCGTCCACAATATATTTTGCATCCTACAGAGTTTGGAAGTCAGAAAATAGAGGAGATAGTTGGATTCCTGTGTCTGAAGACCTGACTAGAAACGAAAATAGGATTGAACTTCCTATTATGGGTCGAAAACAATCTTGGGATAATTCCTGGGATGTTGGTGCTATGTCTAATTATAATACAATCACCTCTTTAAGTGAATCTCCAATTAAAAAAGGTTTGTTATATGTTGGAACGGATGACGGTTTTATTCAGATTACCAAAGATGGTGGGAAAAATTGGAAAAAAATTCCTGTTACGAATTTAGGCCTCCCTAGTAGAAGTTTTGTAAATGACATAAAAGCTGATATTCACGATGAAAATGTTGTATATGTAGTCTTGGACAATCATAAAGAAGGTGATTTTAACCCTTACCTCTTCAAAAGTGAAGATCAGGGAAATACTTGGATACCTATCACAAATAATCTCCCTAAAAGAACACTATTATGGCGAATTGTTCAAGACCATATTGATAAAGAGTTATTTTTTCTGGCCACTGAATTTGGGGTATACACTTCATTAAATAATTGCAAGAGTTGGCAAAAGCTTAATGGCACACCAAATATGGGTTTTAGGGACTTAGTAATACAAAAAAGAGAAAATGATCTCGTAGCTGCTTCGTTTGGGAGAGGTATCT
>CACJRP010000007.1 GCA_902595825.1 uncultured Bacteroidota bacterium | reverse complement strand
AGATACTACTGTAATTAATGATAACCAAAGTTCAGTCACATTTAGATGGTCGTTAACTAGAGATACGAATTCATATAGGCTGTTTGTTACTAACCTTTCTTCAGAAGAGCTACAACAATTTTCATCTGACAACCCTGAGGTGACAGCAACTCTAGATCATGGTGAACCTTACTCATGGAAAGTAAGGGCTTATGGACCAAAGGGTACCGCTCCATCTGAAAGTGAAACTTGGAAATTTTATCTTTCTGGGCCAGCAATAGATAATTATGCCCCTTTTCCACCGGAACTTACATATCCTATTTCTGGATCTACCGTTACTCCTATAAATGACTTGATACCTCTTCAGTGGAGTTGCAGTGATGTTGATAATGATCTGTCTTCTTATAATATATATCTTGACAAAGTAGATGGATCAACACTAATTAAAACACTTAATCATGAAAGTGAAACTACTATACTAGAAGCAGAGGTTGAGGCAGGATTTGTCTATTATTGGAAAGTTGTTGCTAAAGATTTACAGGGAAACGAAAGTGATTCAGGAGTATATTCTTTTAGGACAAATTGATTTTTTTCTTAAAAATATAATCGCCAAAAAATTTTATAAAAATCCCTATAAGAATACCTTCTACAAAACCAATAAATAAGGTGGCCGACACAGTTATTAATACGTACGATAGCTCTATTTTGTCTTTTCTCCATAATTTAAACATTAGACTAAAATCAAAAAGAAAATATACAGAATAAATTATGAGTGCAGCTATTACAGATTGAGGAAAATAATAAACAACGTGTGTCAAAAATAAAATTGTAAATAAAATAATAATTGACGACACAATACTAGTAATTTGAGTTTTACCACCAATCTTATATGCAAGAATTGTCCTGTTAAAACTACCCGCTGAAACCATAGAGCCAAAAAAAGCACTTAAAAACTTAGCAATCCCCAAAGAAATATATTCACGATTCAAATTAATTTTTTTTGACTGATTTGGTTCTAATTTTAAAGACATTATTGAGCTGCCAATTGAAGCAATAATTGCGATGGCAAATGCCCCAGGAAGATAATTTATTGCATTAATATTGACTGTCGGAAAAATAAATTCTGGCAAGCCTCTTGGGACTTCTCCAATTAACAGTAAACCGTATTTTTCAAAGTCTAATAAATAGGATAAAATCCCGGTAACTAAAACTAATGAAATAGAAGTTGGAAATCTTGGAAAAAATTTTGCAAAGAGAAAAAGAGTAATAAGTGACATTAAAAACAACAGTGTAGTATTGGGTTTTAATTCCTCAAGATGTGCAAACAAGTATGGTATTTTTTTAAGTCCTTGAACAGGAAAGTCAATCCCAAATGCTGTTGTAAGTTGTGATGAAATAATTACAACAGCCGCTGCTTGAATAAATCCTGAAATTACAGATGTTGGTATATATCTTAAAAACTTTCCAAGTCTAAAAACTCCAAAAATAATTTGAAAAACACCGACCATAATTCCAAGAATTATTAGTTCATTAATATACTCAGGTGTAAAGGGTTGAACATTTTTTGAGAGTATATCAAAAATAAAAATCGATACTATCGCGACAGGTCCAACATTTAAATAATTAGAACTCGAAAGAAGTCCATAAATTAATAAGGGTATAAACGAGCCATAAAGACCATAAATCGGAGGTATCCCTGCCAAAATAGCAAATGCCATAGCCTGCGGGATTGTTACAACTCCAACTGTAATGCCCGCTAGTATATCATCTAGAAAAGAATATTTATTTGGAAAATTAAAAATTTTATCTATCATATTATACAAGTTACAAATAGACTTTATAATTGGTTCTATTTAATATAGTACAACTTGGGGTTTGATATTAACAAAATCATTAAATAAGTTGATAACTAGGTTTAAAATCAACGATTAAATTTCGTTAATAAAAACTATTTTTTTTAGGTTTGCCTTAAATACTTCTGATTAATGGAAAATGTTGAATGCTTGATTATTGGTAGCGGGCCGGCAGGATATACGGCAGCAATTTATGCTGCTAGAGCTGATTTAAATCCTGTAGTCTACACAGGTATGGAGCCTGGAGGACAATTAACAACTACTACGGACGTAGACAACTTCCCAGGATATCCCAATGGAATTGAAGGACCGATTATGATGCAAGAATTACAAAGACAAGCGGAAAGGTTTGGAACTGATGTAAGAATCGGGCATGTAACTCGAGTAGAATTAAATCCTGAAAAAGGGAAAATGCATACTGTAACGATTGATGAAAATAAAACCCTGTATGCCAAAACGATTATTATTTCCACGGGTGCAAGTGCGAAATACCTTGGTCTTCCAAGTGAACAAAGATTAATAGGGGGAGGTGTTTCTGCTTGTGCTGTTTGTGATGGTTTTTTTTATAAAAATCAAGAAGTTGCAATTGTAGGTGGAGGAGATACTGCTGCTGAAGAAGCTACTTACTTAGCAAATATATGCTCTAAAGTAACTATGATTATAAGGAGAAACGAAATGAGGGCTTCTAAAGCAATGCAACACAGGGTTAATAAAACAAAAAATATTAAAATTCTATATGAAACTGAAATCTCTGAAGTATTAGGTGATAAGGTAGTAGAAGCTATTGAAGTTGTGAACAGTAAAACTAAAAAACAAAGAATAATATCTATATCAGGACTTTTTATAGCAATTGGACATAAACCTAATACTGAAATTTTTCGAGGTCAAGTTGAAATGGATGATTTAGGATACATATTAACAAGGGGTAAATCGACAAAGACAAACAAACCTGGAGTTTTTGCATCTGGTGATGTTCAAGATAAAGAATACAGACAAGCAGTTACTGCGGCAGGAACGGGATGTATGGCGGCTCTTGACGCTGAAAGATATATTGGAACTCTCTAATTTATTTTTTTAAACTTAGATAATATAACAGATTCTAGTTCAGAAATTTTATAATTATCTTGAGTACCTTTACTCATATCTTTTAAAACAAATTCACCATTTTCAAATTCCTCCTCGCCTAATAAAACAACATATTCAATTTTTTTACTGTTCGCATATGACAATTGTTTTCTTAATTTAGAGTCATCTGGATAAAACTCTGATTTTACACCTTTATCTCTCAATTTTTTTAAAATTGAATTACAAATCAAAGTTGTATTGGATCCAAAGTTAGCAATCAAAACATGTACGTGATTGTTTATATCTTTTGGAAATAGTTTAAATTTTTGCAAAACCATCAAAATTCTCTCGAAGCCAAAAGAAATTCCAACACCGCTTAGGCTTTTTTTACCAAAATTAGCTGTTAAATTGTCATATCTACCACCACCACCAATAGAGCCTAAATCAGGTATGCGTGGGAGAGTTAGTTCAAATATTGTACCCGTATAATAACTCAAGCCTCTTGCGAGTGATAGATCAAATTTTAGATCTACAGATTCCAGACCTCCACTATTATCTATGTTATCAATAATGAAATCTTGTTCGTTTAGACCTTCTAGACTTATTTTGTAATCATTAAATATTTTTCTAATTTTTTTTAGTTTAAATTTATTTGTACCCTTCATTAACATAAATTCTTTTATTATTTCAATTTTATCTTTAGAAAAATTTTGTTTTATTAACTCCTTTGTTACGCCCTCAATTTTTATTTTATCTAATTTGTCTAGAATTATTGTAAAATCATTAAATCTATTCTCAAATCCGAGAAGTTTGGTAAAACCATACAATATTTTTCTATTATTTATTCTAAGGGTTACTCCCTTCAATCCTAAATCCTTAATTATTTTATCATAGAGCAAACAAAGTTCAATTTCTTGCCATATGGAATTACTTCCAATTATGTCTGCATCACATTGAAGAAACTCTTGAAATCTTCCGTATTGTGGCCTATCAGCTCGCCAAACTGTTTGAACTTGGTATCTTTTAAAAGGAAAGGTTAGTTCATTTTGGTGCTGAACAACATATCTGGAAAATGGAACTGTTAAATCGTATCGAAGAGCTTTTTCAGATATTGAATTAGCAAACTTAGAATAATTTTGATCATTAAATGAATCTAGATCTGCTTTTGAAAGTTTTTCACCGTTTGATAGTATTTTAAAAATTAATTGGTCTCCATCGTCACCATATTTACCTGCTATAACTTCTAGCTTTTCAAAAGAAGGTGTTTCAATAGGTTCGAATCCAAATAATTCAAAGTTTGATTTAATTTTTTCTTTAACAAAATCTCTTAAATAAACCTCTGAAGGAGTAAAATCTCTTGTACCTTTTGGAATAGACGGTTTCATATTTATATCAAATACAAATATGCAAATTTTAGTATGCTTTAAAGCAATTAAATACGATAATTGTATTCAAAAAAAATGATATTGGCTTACTTACTTGCCTTTTTTTTTGGTTCAGCCACAATTTCAAAAGGATATTTAATTACTACATCTCTATGCAATCTTAATGTTGCCTCATATGTGCCAATCCTTTTAATATTTCTTCCAGGAATTATAATATACTTTTTATCTAAGTCCTTTCCTTTTTTAGATAAAGCATCTGACAAATCTTTAGAATTTATTGAACCAAAAAGCTTGTCTGCTTCACCTACTTTAGCTGATATTTTTAATTCAATTTTTGAAATATCATCAGACAATTTTTGAGCTTCTTTAACCAACTTCTGGTCTTTTTTTGCTTGTTGTTTTAAATTTTCAGCAAGAATTTTTTTAGCTGAATCTGTGGCTAATACAGCTTTACCAGTAGGAATTAAGAAATTTCTTCCAAATCCATTTTTTACAACTACAACCTCATCCTTAAAACCCAAATTATCAATATCTTCCTTTAATATTATTTCCATAAAAAATTATTTTAACATGTCTCCAACATAAGGCATTATTGCAATATGCCTAGCTCTTTTAATGGCCTTAGAAACTTTTCTTTGGTACTTAAGAGAAGTTCCTGTAAGTCGCCTTGGCAACAATTTACCTTGCTCATTGACGAAATTAATTAGAAAATCTGGATCCTTATAATCGACATATTTTATACCAGATCTCTTAAATCTACAATATTTTTTTTTGGTAGTTGTAGATATATTCAAGGGAGTTAAGTATCTTATCTCTCCTTCCTTACGACCTGTGTTTTGTTCTTCAATTGTTGACATTTTCTAAGACTTTATTTTAGACTTTATCTTTTTTACTCTTTTTTTTGCCCATTCAATGGCAAATTTATCAAGTTTTACTGTAAGGTAACGCATAACTCTCTCATCTCTTCTAAATTCTACTTCAAGAGGTCCTATGATACTAGGATCAACAGTAAATTCAAATAAATGGTAAAAACCACTTTTTTTGTTTTGAATGGGATAAGCAAGTTTTTTTAGTCCCCAATTTTCTTTGTTTACAAATTTTGCTCCTTTATCGTTGAGAAAAGTCTCGAACTTTTTAACTGCTTCCTTTATCTGATCTTCAGATAAAACGGGATTTAAAATGAAAACAGCTTCATATTGATTCATAAATCTATATTTGGTTTGCAAAAATAAGTTAAATTCGATGATTAGACAAAATAATATCTCTTTTATGCCAAATAAAAAATTAAAATTAATTCGGATCAATATCCACATTAAGTTTAACAATCCTAAATTTCGCTATTGATTCGAAAGATTCCATCGATTTCATTAGATGTCTCTTTATCTTATTTCTAACATTGGTATTAGGGTATTTTATAAGAATTTGTTTTATAAATTCATTTTTTATTCTTGATATATGAGGGTCAAATGGACCATAAATTGGATAAATTAAGCCATTACTTAAAGATTGAAAAAGCCAATCACTAGCTATTTTAAGTATTTCTAAATCTTTTGACTTTATTGTTAGTTTTATTAGTCTATAGTATGGAGGATAACTAAATTCTTTTCTTTCAATAATTTCTTTATTATAAAAATCATCATGGTTTTGTTTTTTTATAAACTCAAATATTTTATTATCAGATGAAAATGTCTGTATTATAACTGACCCTTTTATTGTAGACCTCCCAGCTCTTCCAGATACTTGTGTTAAAAGCTGAAAAGCTTTCTCATTTGCTCGAAAATTTGGAAAAAATAAAATATTATCAGCATTGATAACTCCAACTAATCCAATATTTTTAAAATCCAAACCTTTAGTTATCATTTGGGTTCCAATTAAAATATCAATTTTATGATTTTCGAATTTTTCAAAAATTTTATCTATTGAATACTTTCCTCTTGTAGTATCCCAATCCATTCTATCTACTTTAGCATTTGGAAAAAATGATTTAATTTGTTCTTCAATTTTTTGAGTTCCATAACCTTTCATGTCAATTTTTATACTACCACACTTTTGACATTTTTTTTGGTTTTTCTCACTAAATCCACAATAATGACATTTTAAGGAATTACTGAATTGATGAAAAGTTAAGGAAACGTCACAGTTAACGCATTTAGGAATATATCCACAAAGGGTACACTCGATTATAGGGGCATATCCCCTTCTGTTTTGAAATAAAAGAATTTGTTGATTTAAAGCTAATTTGTTTTCTATAGCATCATAGAGTTCTGGAGTAAACAAACCCCTCATTTTATTAGCTTTATAGTAGATTTTCATATCAATACACTTTATTTCTGGGGGAGCAGAAGTTCCATATTTTTTTGTAAGTTTTACATATCCATATTTTTTATTTAAAGCATTAAATTTAGACTCTATTGATGGTGTAGCGGAACCTAAAATCAATTTTGCATTATGTATTTTTGAAAGTTTGATTGCACAATCCCTAGCATTATACCTTGGTGCAGGGTTATTTTGTTTGAATGATGAATCATGCTCCTCGTCAACAACGACTAATTTTAGATTTTTAAATGGTAAAAATATAGATGATCTAGCACCGACAATTATCCTTGCCTTTTCTTTATTTTTAATAACACTATTCCATACCTCAAATCTTTCTTGATTTGAAAATTTCGAATGATAAACAGTTAAATATTTACCGAAAACTTTTTTTAACCTACTGACCATTTGAATTGTCAAGGATATTTCTGGCATCATGAATAATATTTGAAATTCCTTTTTTAAATATGTATTTATCAAATGAGAATATATTTCAGTTTTACCAGATGAGGTTACACCTTCAAATAATACAATTGAGTTCTGTTCCCATACCTTCAAAATTTTTTCTTTAGCTTCAAATTGTGCATTTGATAACTTAAACAACTCAAGATTGAAATCGGATTTTAACTTAAATCTATCCTCACTTACAATTTTTTCTGACAAAATGCTTAAGCTTATCATTTTTTTTAATAATGAACCATTCAGTTTACACTCATTTTTTAATAGACTGTATTTAATCCAGTCATTATCAGGATTATTTTCCAAAATATGTTGAATTATTTTTCTCTTTCGAGGTGAATTTTTAAATTTTTCTTGAAGCTCGTTGGTGCTTTTTAATTTCTTAAAGCTGTTGTCTAATTTTATGTATTTTGTATATTTTGGTTTATATTTTTCTTTTATTGACTCAATCGAAGTTATGTACCCTTTTTTAATGAGATTATCTATTATTGGTAAAATATTTTTTTTATTTAATATTGACCTTACTTCATCAATTTTAATTTTTTTAATGTCAAGTGCATCAAGAATTAAAATTTCTTCATCTGAAATTTTTTTGTAATCAATCTTCTTATTTTGTTTTTTTTCTAAAAGAGTTTCACTTGTAAGCAAAAAACTACTGGGTATAGATGCCTTCAGAATATTACCCATAGAACATTGATAGTAATTACTCATCCATTCCCAAAATAGAAGTTGATTTTTATCCACAATTGGCAAATCGTCTTGAAATGCAAAAATTTCTTTTGGATCATAAGAATCTGGGTTGTTTTTATGTTTTTTAATAACAATGGCAGTGAATATTTTCTTACCACCAAAAGGGACCAAAACCCTAAAACCAGTTTCAATAAATTTAAATTCCTTTTCACTGATTCTGTATGTGTAAAAGTTTTTTAATGAAAATGGAAGAAGAACGTCAATGTAGAATGACATTATTCGGCTTTTTTTTCTTCATTTAAACTTCTGATTGTTGCATTCAACTCAAATCCTAAAAGCAAGATTATTGAATTAATCCAACTAAAAAGCATGAAAATTAGCAAGGCTCCAATTGAACCATATAATTGGTTATAGTTTGAAAAATTATCAATATAGATTCCAAATAAATAAGTACTAAAGAAAAATAATAGGGTGGTCATTAGAGCCCCAGGCGAAAAAAAACCAGTAAATTTTCCTTGAATTGTCCCAAAATAATAAAGTATGGTAATTGATATGTAAGCCAGTAGAACAAAAATTAAATTTTGTAAAAAAATAGCTAGATTAATTGAATCCGGTAAAATTCTTTGGAATAATAGTTCGAATGAAACAAAGGAGATTACTGAAGCCAACAATAAAAGTGCTAGAATAAAACTTACACCAAGAGAATAAAAATATTGCTTAAAAATGTTTCTAAATTCTTTAACATGATATGAAACCTCAAAACTTGTAAAAATTGAGTTTACTCCATTGGCAGTTAAAATAACAGAGAGTAAAAAAACGGAGGACAACAATCCAGCTCTTGGCTTTGACTTTATATCCTCAAAAATTTTTTCAAAAAAAGTATGGGTGTCTTGAGGTAATATAGTTTCTATAAAATTAAATAAAATAGCATCAAAATTCTCAATATTAAAAAATTTTGGAATAAAAGGAATCAAGTTTAGAACAAATAGGATGAATGGGAAAAGTGCCATAAAGAAACTAAAGGAAACAGAGCCCGCTCTTGATGTTAGTGTACCCCTAGTTAAACCAAGAAAATATAATTCTAAGAGATCTAGAAGTGAAAATCCATTTAATCCAGGAATTTTAATATAGGAAAGAGATTTTCTTATTTTTTCTTTAAGTATATCTATCATTTATTTTTTTTCAAAATTAATCTATTTAAAATAAATTATTTTTTTTTGACTTTGTAATTTTGCAATATGAGGATTGAATTAATATGTATAGAAAAAACGAAAAAGATTGAATACAAAAATATAATCCAAGATTATTTAAAAAGAATAAATAAAAAATTAAAAATTTCAGTCAAAGAAATAACATTTTATATACCAAAAAAGGGAAGTAGTTCAATTAAGCCAAAAAACTTAATTGAAAGGGGGATAAACAGATATGATTATGTTGTTCTTCTTGATGAAAGTGGTAAAAATTTTTCATCTAAGGGATTTTCTAGATGGTTAAATTCAAAAATTTGCTCAGCAAACATAAAATGTTTGAAGTTTGTAATCGGAGGCCCGTATGGTTTCAATAATGAATTTAAATTAAAATTTAATGAAAAAATAAGCTTATCAAAAATGACTTTTTCTCATCAAATGATACGAATTTTTATTCTAGAACAGATTTACAGAAGCTTAAAAATTATAAATAATGAGCCTTATCATAATGAATAACGAATTAAAATTAGTATTTGCTACACAAAACACTGGAAAATATTATGAGGTAAAGAAAATGATGCCATCTAACATCTCTGTGCTAAGCTTGGGTGATTTAAGTTTTAAGGGTGACATAAAGGAAGCTGGAAAAACATTAAAACAAAATGCAAAAATAAAATCAGATTATATTTTCAAACATTTTAAAATTGATTGTTTTGCTGATGACACTGGTCTAGAAATAGAATCTCTCAACGGCATGCCTGGAGTTTACTCAGCAAGATTTGCAGGCGAAAACTGTAATTCTCAAGATAATATTAAAAAAGTATGGGAATTATTAGCTGGAAGCAAAAACACCAAAGCAAGATTTAAATCTGTATTTTCATTAAATCTAAACGGTAAAACATCTTTTTTTGAAGGGAAAATTGATGGAAAAATTATATTTGAACAAAAAGGTCAAAATGGTTTTGGATACGACTCAATATTTGTTCCAAATGGTTATTCAAAAACTTTCTCAGAGTTAACTTTAACCCAAAAAAACAGGATTAGTCATAGATCAAAAGCTCTTAAAAGACTAATTATTTTTTTAGATAAACAAAAATATCTGTAATTTAAAACAAAGATTCGATTTGGCTTTTACTAAAATAATATGTTATTTATTTTTATTGACTCTATCCTATAATTTAGTTAGTGCTCAGGACCGAACTTCCCTATTGAAAGGGAAAATCAAAAATGATAGCACTGATGAATATATGTCAAGTGTTCATGTTCTTAATTTGAACTCCGTAGAAGGGGTCATTAGTGATAGTGAAGGTAATTTCGAAATTGCTGTAAAAGCAAAAGATACTCTTTATTTTTCTTACTTAGGATTTAAACCTTTAAAAGTCCCTGTGAGCAACGATATGATCAAACTTGGGATTCCTATTTTTAGACTTACTCAACTTTCATTTGCATTAGAAGAGGTAATAGTAAGACCATATTCATTAACTGGGTTTTTGGACATAGATATTAAAAAAGTCCCTCTTAATCCAGCGGGAAGATTTACTATTCCCGGTCTTCCCCAATCGGGATACGAGGCTGGAAATAGAAATAAATCTTCAATTTCTAAAGCGATTGGATCACTGTTTAATCCTGCTGACTTTTTATATAACCTTTTTGGAAAAAATCCAAAACAAATGAGAAAGTTAAAAAAGATGAGGGAAGATGATGAAATTAAAAATTTACTCGCAACAAAATTTGATAGAGAAGTTTTAGTCCAACTTATTGGAGTTAAGAGAGTAAATCTTGAAGAAATTTTAAGAAATTGCAATTACTCCAATGCTTTTATTGGAGAAGCTAACGACTTGCAAATTTTAGAAGCAATTAGTGGTTGCTACGAAGAGTTTAAAATCCTTCAACTTTAACATTCAAAAGGACTTAATTGAATAAATTTAATTATTAAACCAACGATTTTGTGATTAAGCTTTATCTTTGCATTAATGGAAAATGAGCTAATCAACTCTCTAAATTCAATTTCACCAATAGATGGAAGATATCAAAATAATATCAAAACACTATCTAGGTATTTTTCAGAAAAAGCCTTAATTCAATATAGACTAATAATTGAAATAGAATATTTCATATCCCTCGTTGAAATACCACTCCCAGAACTCAAAAGCTTTCCAACAAAATTGATTAAAGATTTAAAAAATATTTATGAAAAATTTACGGTTGAAGACGCATTGGAAGTAAAAAAAATTGAAAAAAAAACAAATCATGATGTTAAAGCCATTGAATATTTTTTAAAAAATAAATTTGATTTAATTGGAATATCAAAATTTAAAGAATTTATTCATTTTGGTCTTACTTCTCAAGATATAAATAATACTAGCATACCACTATCAATTAAAAATGCAATCAAGGAAGAATATTTCCCTTACATCAATGAAGTATTGTCAAATCTCAACAAACTCTCAAATGAATCAAAGAACATTCCTATGCTTGCCAGAACTCATGGTCAACCCGCTTCACCTACAAAATTAGGAAAGGAGATAATGGTTTTTATTGAGAGATTAAAAAATCAATTAAAAACTCTTAACTCCATACCTAATGCAGCTAAGTTTGGGGGAGCTACAGGAAATTATAATGCACACATGGTAAGTTATCCAAAAATTAATTGGAGGGATTTTAGTTCCACTTTTTTAAAAACAAAATTTGGCCTCAAACACTCCTATCCAACAACTCAAATTGAGCACTACGATTATTTTTCTTCTCAATGTGACTCATTAAGAAGGATTAATAATATTTTAATAGACATGTGCAGGGACATTTGGCATTATATTTCTATGGATTATTTCAAACAAAAAATAGTGAAAAATGAAGTAGGTTCGTCAGCTATGCCCCATAAGATAAACCCAATAGATTTTGAAAACGCTGAAGGTAATCTTGGTATTGCTAATTCATTATTTATTCACCTTTCACAAAAATTACCAATTTCAAGACTTCAAAGAGATTTGACCGATAGTACAACACTAAGAAATATTGGAGTCCCTTTTGCTCACACTATTGTAGCATTCAAATCATTGAACAAAGGATTATCAAAATTATTAATTAACAATGACAAAATATCAAAAGACTTAGAAGAAAATTGGTCAGTCGTGGCTGAAGGAATTCAAACTATCTTAAGAAGAGAAGGATATGTTGGTGCTTTTGAAAAACTCAAAGAGCTCACTAGAAATAATAAAAAAATAGACCAAACAATAATTCATGAATTTATAAATTCCCTTGAAATTGGCGCAGATATCAAAAATGATTTAAAAAATATTACACCCTTTAATTATGTTGGGATTTGAATTTGGCATTTTTTTTGTATAAAATATTTATTAAGAAACGTTACAATATGATAAAATTTGAAAATACAATTAAGATTTTAGTCTATTTGTCCTTATTTCTTTTTCTAATAATAAAATGTTCTAAAAATGACATTGACGACAACGAAATAAATGTTGTTTCCAATATCGATTCTGAATCAAAGGATTCTTCTCCAGAAATTACCCTTTCAACTGAAATCAACGACTTTATTTGGAAAGGATTAAATCAGTATTATTATTGGCAATCAGATGTGTCCAATTTAGCAGATTCAAAGGCTACAACCGAAAGTGAATATATTGCACTTTTAAATTCTCAACAAAACAGCAAGGAGTTTTTTGAAGACCTACTTCATCAAGAAGATAGATTTAGTTGGATTGAGGAGGACTATGAAGTCCTGGAAAATCAACTTTCAGGAACAACTGCCTCAAATGGTATGAAATTCCAACTTTATGTAAGAGAAGATGGAGAGAGTATAATCGGAGCAGTAACGTATGTATTACCTGAATCGGATGCTTTTAGCAAAGGTTTAAAACGTGGAGATATTTTTAATAGTGTGAATAACAATAAGTTGAATTTTGATAACTACGTGTCGCTTTTGTATGGTGAACAAAAAACTTACAGCATTCAACTTGTAAATTATGATCCTGAAAATGATTTAGTTACTTCGAGGGACGTGAGTGTAACACTAAACAAGGAAGAAAACTTTCAAGAAGTACCAGTCCATAATACTTCCATAATTGAACATGGTTCAAAAAAGGTAGGATACGTAATGTATAATAAATTTTTAGGAACAATTGATAGTAACGGTGATGGCGAGACAGATAGAGATTTTAATGAAGAGTTGATTGACTTATTTGTTTATTTAAAGAATCAAAATTTGGATGAGCTTGTGTTAGATTTGAGATACAACGGAGGAGGTTCAGTTAATACCTGTACTTATTTAGCTAGTTTGATAACTGGCCAGTTCACAGGAACCATTTTTGCAAAACAAATATGGAATGAAAAAATAATGGCATTTATTGAAGACAGAAACTCTAATGATGATCCATCAGACGATTTAAATTTTGATAATTATTTTACCGACTTGAGACCTGACGGAAATCCACTTCCAAGCCTCGGCCTAAATAGATTATATGTTTTGACATCAAATAGAACTGCATCATCAAGTGAACTTCTTATAAATGGATTAACACCGCATATTGATATTATACAAATAGGATTAAAAACAGTTGGAAAAAATGTGGGATCAATAACATTATATGACTACACAGATAACGACCAACAAATTAAAAATTCAAAGCATAAATATGCGATGCAACCAATCGTTTTAAAAATTGCTAATAGTGAGAATTTTGCAGATTATAATTATGGGTTAGAACCTGACATAGAGTATAGGGAAAAGGCCTCAAACTTGGGCACCATAGGTGACAAAACTGAACCTCTATTATCCTTAGCTCTAGATCATATTTCTGGGAGTAGTAAAAAGAAAGTTGAAGTCAAAGAGTTTTTAATTCCACTGTCTGAACCCGAGATTGCTAGAACTCAACAGATGCTTGTTGATAGAATAAGTCTTAAATTATTGGAAGATTTTAAAAACTATAACTAATTCCGAATCGTAAGTTTCTACCTTTAGAAGTATAATTTAAAATTTCTACATACTCTTTATTGAATATATTATTAATCCAAAAATTAAATTTTATTTTATTTTTTGGAAAAGAGTATCTTAAGTCCATTATGCCATATGAGTTTAGTATTTCTGTGCCTCCTAGAGCTTCTCTTTTACCTCTATATCTATAGATTATAGATAATTGTTTATCTTTTTTTAAATAATATGTAATTGATTCATTGAAAGAGTGTTTTGGAAGTCTTTGCAAAGCTCCTTTTTTAAGTTCATTGAAGGTATAATTAAAATTAAAATCCATTTTATTAAAAAAATTTTTCGAATAATCAATTTCAACACCTCTAAAGGTTAAATCTGACGGAGAATTAATATATCCTCCTGAAAAGGTTAAAAAATCATATTCGTAAATAATCTTCGGATTCTCTTCTCTTTCAAAAAAAACTAATGATAAATTTCGTTTTTCATTATTGATTTCAATACCAATTTCCTTGGAAATACTTTCTTCTGGCAGTAAATCCTTGTTTCCTGAATAAGGATCATAGAGTTGATACAAGCTTGGTGCAATAAATGCTGAGTTTAAAGTTGCAAATAATTTAATATTTTCTGATTCTTTAATGTCAATATTATAGGAAGGATTTAAACTATATGTAAAAAATTTACCATATGCCTGGTGATTATTAATTCGTCCTCCTAAACTGAAATTTAAATTTTTTCCGCTCAAATAAACAAGATTTGAATATAATCCTACCTGATCAACATTTGGGACACCATCATAACCAGAGTCTTGAAAAAGTATGCCTTGAACTGAATAAATTTTATCTGAAATTTTTATTTTATTAAGAATTTCTATGCTTTTATTTATTGATTTGAAATTTAGAGGATAATTATCTCTGTATTCTCGACTAGTATTTTGGAAGCCAGCCGTAAGAGAAATTTCACCTTTACCGTATTGATATTTAAATCTTGAAGTAAGGGACTCTAAAAAGCTTAGTCCAATAAAATTTGCATCTTCAATTGGGAAGGAATTGTCATAACCATTTTTAATCTGAGATTTATTTAAAATTACAAACCATTCAAAAGGTCCATATTGGTTAGATAAATTGATATTAAAATTATATTTAGAAAAATTATCAATCTCTGAACCTGTTGATATAGCGCTCATCCCATTTGTGTTAAGAGTTGATAAATTAAGTCCTAATTTTAGAAAACTTAATTCCTTGTTAAATCCCAAATTTGTAGAAAAGTAAGTCAAATTATCTATTTTTGTTTTGTTATCATTTTCTGTCCCAGTAAATAAATCAAAACTTAAGGACTCTCTCTTGCCACTTTTTTTTGTTGTAATGTTAATCACACCAGCTGAAGCAGAGCTTCCGTACAATGAACTTGAAGCACCTTTTAGAACCTCAATTGACTCAATTTGATTTATATTCAAAAAATTTATATCGAAATCATTATCAATTCTTGAAGGATCTGATATCCTAACCCCATCAATTAAAAAAAGAACCTGATTGTTGTTACTACCTCTAATTGCATATCTTAAGTTCTGACCTGTAATTGATGCGTTTCCCAAAGTGATTATTCCAGCTTTGGTTGATAACAGTTCAGAAATACTTCTTCCACGAAATTTTTTTAAGTCTATACTATCAATTTTAATAACACTCCTTCCAGATTCTCTTCTTTTTATTGGTATTTGGCTTTCAATTAATGTTATTTCGTTTAAATAAAATGTTTTAGTATTTAATGAATCTATTTTATCTTTTAAATCTTGGGCCTTTAAATTATTTATAAAATAAAAGGTACACAAGAGTAAAATTTTCACTTTTGCTTTCATAAATGTAATAATTAGTATGTAGACTTTTTTATCCCGAAAAAATCAAACAATTTTTAATGGCAGGTCTCCTGGCTTGCTTTTTTCTATTCGCCTTCCCAAAAAAAATCAGTGGCATTGAGTTTATAGAAAAAACCTGAAATCGGTATAAGCTTACAGTTGCGGGAACAGCATTGTCTTTAAATTCAATTTCCCTTTTAATCTTCTAATTATTAGAAAAACCATCGTCTAAATTTAAATAAAATTTTATTTAACTATGCTAATGTAGATTTGAATTTTTCAACAGCTTTATACGATTTAAATAGTATTAAAGAGTAAAACAAGTCACCTAAAATAGTATTTACAAAAAAAGGTATGGCTAAAGTAAAACATGTAATTAATCCTTCAATATTTTTTGGGTAACCAAGATACCAAACTCCAAGATTGGTAAAAATAAAAAAAATAGTCGATGATAAAAGAACTGTTTTTAAGTCAATTTTAGGGGATATAGACCCTAAAAAATAAATTATCACATATGATAGATAGACAAAAATATTTATAAAACTTATTCCAATAAAAAGGTCTGAAATAAACAAGGGAATAATTGGAAGTAAAACGCCTAATAATTTGTTGTTTATTTTTTTGGAAGAAAAAAGAGCAATACCTGTTATTGGTGCAAAATTTGGAGGGTGAGGTATTATTCTAGACAGAACTGCCAAAATAATAATACTTCCTATTAATAGATTTCTATTTCTTTCTATTCTCAATTTTGATCTATTTAGTTAAATACATTTTTCTTCTAGAATATAGATTATAAAAATCATCGTCTTTAAGATTTTTTATAAAAAGGATACTCTCTCCCGTACTTTTCATTTCAGGACCAAGTTGCTTATTAACGTTTGGGAATTTATTAAATGAAAAAACAGGTTGTTTTATGGCGTAACCTTCTAATTTTGGTTCAAATTTAAAATCTTTAAGTTTGTTTTTTCTTAGCATTACTTTTGTGGCGTAATTTACATAAGGTTCGTTGTATGCTTTAGCTATAAATGGTACTGTACGTGACGCTCTCGGGTTTGCTTCAATGACATATACTTTTTCATTTTTAATTGCAAATTGAATATTTATTAAACCAACTGTTTTCAAGGCTTTTGCAATTTTTAATGTGTGATCTTTTATTTGCTGGAGAACATATTCACCAATATTAAAAACAGGAAGGGTGGCATTTGAATCACCAGAATGAATACCACAAGGCTCAATATGCTCCATGATACCGATTATATGTACATACTCGCCATCTGAAATAGCATCTGCTTCAGCTTCAATTGCTCCATCTAAATAATGATCGAGTAACAACTTATTGTTAGGTATCTTTCTCAAAAGGTCTATAACATGAGCTTCTAACTCATCCCTATTTATAACAATCTTCATCCCCTGCCCACCAAGGACATATGAGGGTCTTACAAGAATCGGAAAATTTAATTTTTTAGATAGTTCTATTGCTTGTTCAGCATTTTCAGCAACACCGAACTTAGGATATGGTATTTTATTATTCTTTAATAAATTTGAAAAGCTACCTCTATCTTCAGCCAAATCTAAAGATTTAAAACCTGTACCTATAATTTTAATTCCGTACCGGTCAAGTTTCTCTGCGAGTTTTAGGGCAGTTTGACCACCTAATTGAACTATCACTCCTTCTGGTTTTTCATGCTGGATAATATCATAAATATGTTCCCAAAAAACAGGTTCAAAATATAATTTATCTGCGATGTCAAAATCAGTAGACACTGTCTCCGGATTACAATTTATCATAATAGTTTCATAACCACACTCCGATGCAGCTAAAACACCGTGAACACAACAATAATCGAATTCAATACCCTGACCAATTCTGTTGGGGCCAGAGCCTAAGACAATAATTTTCTTTTTGTTTGATACCTTACTCTCATTGTCAACAAAGGGTTTTTTTTGACTAAGCTTCATTTCAGCTTCAAAGGTTGAATAATAGTAAGGTGTTTTGGCTTGAAATTCTGCAGCACAAGTATCTACCAATTTGTAAACTCTATTTATACTGAATTTTTTCCTTAATTTATAAACTTCACTTTCTACACAACCAAGCATAAAAGCTATTTGTCTGTCTGCAAAACCTTTTTGCTTAGCCTCAAGAAGTAAATCTTTATCAAGGGTTTTTATGCTATAGCTAGATACTTTATCTTCTAAATCATACAATTCTTCAAATTGCTTTAAAAACCACATATCAATTTTTGTTATTTCGTGAATTTTTGATAAAGAAACTCCTAATTGAATAGCATCATAAATAACAAAAACCCTGTCCCAACTTGCATTAGTAAGTTTATCAATTATTGTATTGTAATCTTTATATCCCTTACCATCAGCTCCGAGTCCATTTCTTTTTATTTCTAGAGATTGAGTTGCCTTGTGAAGAGCCTCCTGAAAAGAACGCCCAATACCCATTACCTCTCCAACTGATTTCATTTGTAATCCGAGTATTCTATCTGAGCCTTCAAATTTGTCAAAATTCCAACGTGGTATCTTCACTATTACATAATCAACTGAGGGTTCAAACAAAGCAGATGTACTTTTTGTTATTTGGTTGTCTACTTCATCTAGGGTGTAACCTATGGCAAGTTTCGCAGCAATTTTAGCTATAGGATATCCTGATGCTTTTGACGCAAGTGCGGAGGATCTAGAAACCCTTGGATTTATTTCAATAGCAATAATTTCTTCTTTTTCATCTGGACTAACTGCAAATTGAACGTTGCAACCTCCAGCAAAGTCTCCAATATTTCTCATCATTTTTATTGCCATGTCTCTCATCCTTTGGAATGTTTCATCAGATAAAGTCATAGTTGGAGCAACTGTGATGGAGTCTCCAGTATGAATTCCCATTGGATCCATATTTTCAATAGAGCAAATTATTACAACATTGTCATTTTTATCTCTCAATAATTCTAATTCGTATTCCTTCCATCCCAATAAAGCTTTATCGATCAGTACCTCATGAATTGGCGATGCTTCTAGTCCCCTTGTAAGTAATTCATCAAAATTTTCTGAATTGTGAACAAAAGAAGCTCCTGTTCCTCCAAGAGTAAACGAAGGTCTGATTACTAGGGGGAATCCAAAATTTTGAGCAATCTCTTTTCCCTTTAAAAAAGAGTTTGCTGTTTCGGCTGGAGCGACTGGAATATCAATTTTCTTCAGCAATTCTTTAAATCTTTGCCTATCTTCCGTAATATTAATAGCTTCAATATCAACTCCAATTATTTCAACATTAAAATCATCCCAAATCCCCTTTTCATCTGCCTCTATACATAAATTTAAAGCTGTTTGACCCCCCATTGTTGGAAGAACTGCGTCTATTTTATTTTCTGATAAAATTTCAATAATTGATTTGGTATTCAAAGGCTTTAAAAAGATATGATCTGCCATAGTGGGGTCAGTCATAATTGTGGCAGGGTTAGAATTTATTAAAAATGTTTCTATTCCATCTTCTCGAAGTGATCGTAAGGCTTGGCTACCTGAATAATCAAATTCACAAGCTTGTCCAATTATTATGGGTCCTGAACCTATAATTAGGATTTTTGTTAAATCTTTTCTTTGAGGCATATATTCTTATAAAAATAAAAAAGGTGTAACTTTATTCAAAGAAACACCTCTACAATTTAAATTAAAAATTTTCACTTTTTATGCCTGGGTTCAGATGAAATTGATAACTTTTTCCTCCCCTTAGCTCTTCGACTAGAAATCACTTTTCTACCGTTAGCGGTAGACATCCTTTCTCTAAAACCGTGCTTGTTTTTTCGTTTTCTCTTGGATGGCTGATAGGTTCTTTTCATTCAGTTAAAACTTAAGGAAAATTTAAATTTCCCAAATATACAATAAGTTTTAGTTTGAACAACTACATTAAAATAATTAAAATTCTTTTATTAATTTTAAGGTTAATATGATTCCAAAAATTTTTAAAATAATAATCTCTATTGTTCTAATTGCTCTAAGTTTTTATCAATTTTATGAGGATTTTATCGGTAATGGAATTTTCTATTTGTTTCTGTCTTTATTTTTTATTCTTATATATTTTAAAAACGAATTAATTTTTTTTGCATTTCTGAAATTAAGAAAGCAAGATTTTGATGGGACTAAAAAATGGTTAGATAAAATTAAAAATCCTGAAAATATACTTGTAAAAAAGCAAATAGGCTATTATCACTACCTCTATGGAATAATAGAATCTCAAAAAAATCTGACTTTAGCTGAAAAATCATTCAGGAAAGCCTTATCGTTTGGATTATCAATGAGTACAGATCTAGCAATGGCAAAATTAAGTCTAGCAGGAATTTTAATTCAAAAAAGGAGAAAAAGGGAAGCAACAATTTTAATTGGTGAGGCAAAAAAATCAGATAAGCATAATATGCTTGGAGAACAAATTAGGCTTTTAAAAACCCAAATGAAAAAAATTTAATCTACTCTTTAGGTATTAAAATCGTGTAAACCTTTTTTGATTTATTATTCAAATGGTTTTCTAACAACCATGGATTATGAATTTTAAAGTTTTTATAACTTAAACCTAATTTTTTTGAAAAATCAGATATATTATATATAGGAATGTCAACTTTTAATTCCTCATATTTTGTTGGTTTATACATTTGCTCTTCTTTAATAAAAAAACCAAAACTTTCAGGAGATTCAACGATATTTTTTAATGCTATAATTCTAAAGACATATCTTTTAGTTTCTTCTCCAAACAAAATATTTCCGTATCTGGTTTGATTTTGTTTTGTTATTTCATTTTGAACTCCATTAATTCCTCTGTTGTAAGCTGCCGCTGCAAGTGTCCAAGTGCCAAACTTATCCTTAGCTTTCTTTAAATATTTACAAGCTAATCTTGTAGATAAATTCAAATTATATCTTTCATCAACATTACTATTTATCTCTAATCCATACTCTTTTCCAGTTGTTTTCATTATTTGCCAAAACCCTTTTGCACCTCTTGGAGATGTTACATTATCCAAACCACTTTCAATTAATGCTAAATATTTAAAATCTGTAGGAACTCCTTCTTCAATTAGTATTTTTTCAATTTGAGGAAAATATTTATTTGACTTTTTAATCAGTAGAATTGTATTAGATTGCCAGTAAGTATTCACTAGGAATTCTTTATCCATTCTTTCAATCAAATCATCTTCATCTAGAATAATTTCCTCGCCAGCAAAAGAGACTTTTTTTGGGATTGAAACAGGATATATATGATAATTTGATTCATTACCATTAGTTAAAAATCTGGTTTTTGAAATCCCAAATGAAATAAAAAAAATAAACATTAAAATAATTATCAAATTTCTATTATTCAATGATTTTAATTTTTTCAAATATTTTTGATTCATGTTGTGAATTTAATTCTCCTGTTATCCAAATTTTTTATAAAATCTAAATTTAAATTATAAATAGCTAATATCCTTATATTTGCAACCAAAATAAGAAAAATTAAAAAACCCTATCTTTTATTATTAATTTTAATATCTAGATTAGCTTTTACACAATCTGCTAAAGCAATATTTATTGATTCCGAAATCAAAATTGATGGAATCGCTGATGAATCAGTATGGGATAAAGCTGATTTTAACTCTGATTTTTGGGAATATTTCCCTTTGGACTCAATCAAAGCAAAAGAACAGACAAAATTTAAGGTTTTATACGATAATGAAAATTTGTATATGCTTATAATTTCCAATTTTGAAGATGAAGATTACGTTGTGTCATCTCTTAAAAGAGACTGGAGTTCTAGAAATAATGATTCTATGACATTGGTTCTTGATACATTTAATGACGCTACAAATGCTTTTCTTTTTGGTATTTCTGCTGAAGGAGTTAGAAGAGAAGGTTTAATTTCTAATGGCGGAAATAGGAGTAGCAGCAGTAGTGGCGGTGGTGACTACACTTTTTCTTGGGATGTTAAATGGGAAGGTGAAATAAACAAAACTAAAAATGTCCTTACAGCTGAATTTAAAATCCCCTTTGCTAGCTTAAGGTTTGACAACAAATCTCAAAAATGGAGAATAAATATTTATAAAACTGATGTTGGAAAAAATACAAGATCCACATGGGCAAGAATACCTAGAAATTTAAGTATAGCTGGATTAGCTTTTATGGGAGACCTTTATTTTGAAAAACCACTTGGAAATTCGAAGTCACCCGTTTTTTTAATTCCCTATACAAGCGGAACACAAGGGAAAAATTTTGAAGAAAGTAAATTGGTTTCCTTTTTCGATATCGGAGTTGATACTAAGTTGAGTATTGGGAGCGGCATGATTTTGGATTTGACCCTCAATCCAGACTTTTCACAGGTAGAAGTGGATGATCAAATTATAAATCTAAGCAGATTTGAAGTCCGTCTTCCAGAGAAAAGACAATTTTTTCTCCAAAATAGTGATCTATTTTCGAGTTTTGGAAGCAGCTACAATGCACAACCATTTTTTTCAAGGAGAATAGGTGTAGCTAGAGATTTAAATGGAAATACAATACAAAACAGAATAATAGCTGGCGCAAGGCTTAGCGGTAAAATAAATAAAAATTTGAGACTGGGTGTTTTAAATATGGTTACAGATAGTGACCCAAAAAATAAAATTTCTTCCAACAACAACACTGTAATTGCGCTTCAACAAAAAATGTTTTCGAGATCTTTTTTAGGGGCATTTTTTGTAAACAGAGAGAAAATTGGTGAAGAAGAATTTACTAATGATCAAGAAGATTATAATCGTGTCATAGGTCTAGACTACAACCTACAATCTAAAGATAACAAATGGGTTGGTAAACTTTGGTATCATAAATCTTTTGAAACTAACAATAATGAAAATAATTTTTCAAACGGCTTTAGGCTAACTTATAATTCAAGAAAAAATAATTTTAGACTATTTACAGGACAAAAAAGCGAGAATTTTAGTTCTGATTTAGGCTTTATCCAAAGAACTGGTGTGAAGTCCCACTTCATTAATTATGGCCACAGACTATGGATCGATTCAAAAAAAATTAGATCTATTGAATTTAGTCAGCAACTTTATTTTGTGAATAAACCTGATTTGCTTAATCTTGTAACAGATAGAAATTATGAAACCAAAAGTGAAATTTCATTCACAAACCAATCCAGGTTTGAAATATCATATAATCGTAGATATACCTACCTTTTAGATGATTTCAACCCTGTGGGGGGTAATAATAGTGTACCGCTTCCATCTAGTATTGGATTTTATTATAATGATGTTGAAATGAGGTTTACATCAAATTATTCAAAAAACTTTTATTTCAATTTGCAATCTACGCTCGGAGAATTTTATTCCGGAAATAGAGTTTCTTTTAATTCTGAATTTACAATTAGAGTACAACCTAAATTTAATAGTAGCGTAAAAATCAGATATGATGATATATACTTCCCTTCAAAGTACACGTATGGAAAATTATTTTTGATTGGACCAAAATTTGAGTATACATTTAATAAGAAACTTTTTTGGAATACATTTATTCAATACAGTTCTAGATCTGACAATTTAGGTGTAAATTCAAGGTTACAATGGCGCTTCGCTCCCCTCTCAGATTTTTACTTAGTTTACAATGATAATTATTTTACTTACAATAATTTAGTTCCAAGGGTGCGAAGTCTAACTTTTAAACTAACTTATTGGTTAAATATCTAATAATGAAACCATACATCAAATATTTATTTCTCCTACTTTTTTTTAAGTGCACCAATGATATAAACAAAAATCTCAATATTTCTGGGAGCGTAAAAGGGCTAAGAAAAGGTAAATTGTATTTGCAAAAGTATATAAATGATACAACGTTAATTATTATTGATTCTTTAAAAATTGAAGGTGTTGAAACTTTTGAATTTAATGATAGCTTGAGTGAAGCACAATTTTATTTTCTCACATTAAAAAAAGATGAAACTGATACCACTTTACAAAAAATTCCATTTTTTGCTGAAGAGGGTAAAATTGAAATCAATACAAGATTAAATACATTTTTAAGCAGTGCTAAAGTTGAAGGGTCAGAAAACCAAATACTCTGGGACGAGTATTTGATGATTATGAGGAAATTTAACAATCAAAATATTGAATTAGTGAAGGATTATTTAGAGAAAAAAGGTGAATTTGATTCTAAACAAAGGGATGAGATATTTGAAAAAAAGAATAATTTGATAAAAAGAAAAAAAGTACTTTTTTCTTTAAATTTTGCTATGAATAATTCAGATAAAGAAATATCTGCTTATATAGGGCTCTATGAATTAAATAATATATCAAAAAAATATTTAGATAGCCTGTATTCTAAATTAAATAAAGAAATCAAAAGTTCATTTTATGGAAAAAAACTTAAAAAGAAACTGGATGGTTTTATTTAGACTTTAATTAAAAAAAGCTCAGTTTAGATTTTCAATGTAGCCCTTCACTCTTTTAAATATAATTTTAAACCACTCAGAGTAAATATTTTGATTTTTATCTAAGTCCAGCTCCAAAAAAGACAGATCAATCCATTTCCAATCCTCAACCTCATTAGTGTTTATTTTTGGATTGAAATCAGTAAATCCTACCAAAACATGATCAAACTCATGTTCAATGAGACCATTTTCGAGATTAGCCTTATATATAAAACTGAATATTTCCTTCAAATCAACATTCAATCCCATTTCTTCATTGAGACGTCTTTTAGCAGCGTCTACAGTACTTTCACCATCTCTTTGGTGACTACAACACGTGTTAGTCCATAATCCTGGAGAATGATACTTTAGACTAGATCTTTTTTGCATGAGTAGCAATTTGGATGAATTAAAAACAAAAACTGAAAATGCTCTATGCAAAACACCTTTTCTGTGAGCCTCCAATTTGGGCATCAGTCCTAATTGAAAATCCTCTTTATCAACTAAAACAACTTTCTCTTCACTCATATATTAAAGCTAAAACTATTGAAATTATGACCTAAATAAATAAAAATTAAAATTACAAATTGAAAATTATATTAAATAAAAAAAGGCTAGGAATCGTTTCCTAGCCTTTACTAGATTGATGATGAGTAATATCTAATTACTTACCAGTAAATTCAACTCTTCTACTGTTAGCACGACCCACAGAGGTAGAATTGTCTCCTTTAGGTTTTGTTTCACCATAGGCTTCAACTTCTAATCTAGAGGGGTCAACACCTAACTCAACTAATTTAGTTTTTACAGCTTCAGCTCTTTTTCTTGAGAGGGTCATATTATACGAAGCACCTCCATCTTCTGATGCGTGTCCCTGTATTAGAACTACACCATTAGGATTTGCCATCAAAATTGATTTTACCTCTTCTAATGCGTTCATTACTTTTGAACCCATAAGTTTGTAACCATCAGCGGGGAAGAGTATATTGATTCCAGCAGTATTTAAAGCAGAAAGAACTTCTTCTTTAACCTCTGGGCAGCCATCATCAGTAGTTCCAGCCTCGTTAGGACATTTGTCATCTTTATCTGCAACTCCGTCTCCATCAGAATCAGGACATCCCATGGTCGCTTCGGTTCCGGCTTCATCTGGACATTCATCATCACTATCTTTTATCCCATCTCCATCTGCATCGGGACATCCGCCCAATTCTGCAACACCAGCTGTTTCAGGACATTCATCATCTTTATCAACAACACCATCTCCGTCTGAATCAGGGCATCCATTATTTTCAACAGAACCAGCCTCTTCAGGACAATTATCTTCTCCATCTTGGATACCATCTCCATCCGTATCTGGACATCCTTCAAACTCCTTAAGTCCGGGGACATCGGGACACTTATCTTTTTTATCATTTACACCATCTTTGTCACTATCACCACTTCCAAATCCGTAACTAACACCAAGAGAAATTAAACTGTAACTAACTTCTGGGTTCTCATTGATTTTAGCAAATTGAAATTCAGCAAAAGCACCAAAATTTTCTCCCAAAGCCAAGTCAAAACCTACAGCACCAAAATTTGAATAATCTGTAAATTTTGAAAAACTTTCTGTACCGTCTTTCAGAGATGTAGTTCCATAAACTCCTGCTTTTAAATATGGACTAAAAGAATTATCTGTTGAAAATCCATATTTTAACCCTACGTGTGTACTATAAAAATCAAAATCTTGACCACCGGCGGCGTCATTTTTAATTTTTCCAAGAGATAGTTGTCCACCAACAGACAATCCTCCAGTTATTCTTCTGTATAGCATCAATGAGGGTGCTCCTAAAGAACCACTTAAATCATTGGAAGATACGGTCGAACCTCTTGTAACAATGTCATCTGAAATAGATGGCATAGTCAAACCAAGGCTTATTTGCCATGGGTTTGAGGCATTTTGTGCAAAAACTCCTGCACTAATTAGAAGTAAAAATGAGATGAGTATTTTATGTAATTTCATATTTTATAATTTGTTAACAAACTTAATTTCATTTCTGACATCAAAATCACAAACGAAACTCACGTAAATATACAATATTTGCGATATTTCTCAAAATGATTTTTGTTAATTGAAATTCTCTAATAATTTGTTATTACTCGTTACAATCTCATCTAATTAATGTGTAAGACTTTTTTTATAAATATATATATCGCATTGGAAAAAGTGACCCAGGGAGGATTCGAACCCCCAACCCTCAGAGCCGAAATCTGATATTCTATCCAGTTGAACTACTGGGCCTAATTCCAAAAATAAAATTAATTAAATATCTATCTTTAAATTAAATAGAAAGTTTTTGTTTTACAATATCTGAGATTGTTTTGCCATCAGCTCTCCCTAGGGTTCTGTTAACAACTTCTCCCATAACTTTGCCCATATCTTTTAATCCATTAGAATTTGAATCAACAATTACTTTAGAGACAATAGCTTCTATTTCTTGATACGTAAGTTGTTTGGGTAAATAAGAAGATATGAAATCTGCTTGAGCTTTTTCTATTTCAGCCAAATCCGATCGATTTTGATTTATGTATATATTTGAACTTTCTTTTCTTTGTTTAACAAGCTTTTGAAGTATTTTTACTTCATCTTCTAAGGTAATTTTATTTTGTGGAGAGGCTGATGTCTGATTTAGAATTAAAGAAGTTTTAATAGCTCTTAAAGATTCCAACTTTAATTTGTCTTTTTTAAGCATAGCTTGCTTTAGGTCAATGTTAATTTTCTCTATTAATGACATGGTTTAAAGTAGTTTAGTCAACATTATCGTGTAAGAATGAATTATTTGACCGTAATTGAATTTCATCATTTACATCTTTGTCAAGAGTTAAAGAAGATTTTTTATCACTATCAGCATTTTGATCAATATCGTATCCGAGCCTTTTGTATGCAGGCTGTTTATCCATCTCATTAATTCTTTTAATATTTTTTTGAAATGAATAGTTAAATTTCTTAAGCTCTTCTTTGGATGAATTATTTGAATTTTTTATGGTTTCCTCAATTGAATTATCAAATGGAGTACCATTTTTATCGTCAAATTCAAACGGTTCATCGCTTGAGGACTCATCGGTTTGAGTACTCTTAATTTCTATTTTTAAAGTATCTTCATCTAGATTTTCAGTTTCAGAAATTTGATCCAAACTATCATTTACGGTATTTTTATCCAAATTTCGATTGTCGATTTCAGAGTTTTTTAAATCACAATCATCATATTCTAGATTAGAATTTTTTACTTCATTGTTTTTTGAGCCATCTATGGATTCATTAAAATCAAATTCAATTTGGGATGAGTCCAAATCATTAATCACCTCAAAATCAAATATTTCTGTTGAATTAACAGACTCTTTTTCTTGAACTTCTTCATTTAAATTTTGATGAACTTGGGTTGATATTGTTTCAATATCTTTAATTGTTTGATTTGTTTTAATTAAATCATTTTCTTTGAAATTCGAATCTTTGCTATCATATTTTTTTTCAATTTCAGTTGACGAGATTTTGGAAAATTTAGATTTTTCACTCTCAATTGACCCTTTATAATTAAATACTTTGCTGCCATAACCCATATCCGAGTCGTATATTCCTGTATTATTTGGTTTTTTTTCCTGATCTGTCAAATCTTGAACATATGGTTGATCTTCCTCTAGTGTATGAATTATCTTTTTAGCTTCAGTGTTTACAATTTCGTGTTGTTGGTCAGAATTAAATCCAGTTGCAATGATAGTAACTGAAATAGCTTTTTTTAGATTTTTATCTTCCCCAATACCCATTATAATATTAGTATTGTTTCCAGCCTCAGTTTGTATAAGATCATTTATTTCACCGATTTCATCAATTGTGATTTCGTCTTCACCAGACACAATAAGTAATAAAACATTTTTGCATCCATTGATTTTATTATCATTTAATAGAGGTGAATCCAGTGCTTTTACTACTGATTCTTCTGCTCGATCAGCCCCTTCAGCAACTGCTGACCCCATAATCGCTGTTCCACTATTACTTAAAACTGTTTTTGCATCTTTCAGATCAATATTCTGCCTGTAGTGATGAGTAATTACTTCAGCTATGCCCCTGGCAGCTGTTGCTAGCACCTCGTCAGCTTTTGCAAATCCAGCTTTGAATCCTAAATTACCGTAAACCTGTCTCAATTTGTTATTGTTAATCACAATCAAAGAATCAACATTTTCCCTTAATATATCAATTCCAGTTTCGGCTTGTTCTGACCTCATTCTTCCTTCAAATTGGAATGGAATGGTCACAATTCCTACCGTCAAAATATCAATTTGTTTAGACATTTGTGCAATTATCGGTGCCGCTCCGGTGCCTGTCCCTCCCCCCATTCCAGCAGTAATAAAAACCATTTTAGTTTGATTACTTAGTAGTGCTTTTATTTCTTCTTCACTTTCTTTAGCAGCCAAACTTCCAATTTCAGGATTAGCGCCTGCACCAAGACCTTCTGTTAGAGAGACTCCTAACTGAATTTTAATAGGTACTGGGCTTTTTTCTAAAGCCTGGGAATCCGTATTACAAACAACAAAATCTACACCTGAAATTCCTTGCTTAAACATATAATTAATTGCGTTTCCACCTCCACCACCAACTCCAATAACTTTAATTACATTACTCCTATTTTTAGGCAAATCAAAATTGAAATCTTCCTCCATGTTTTCTTTTATTTCGTTCATATCAAATAACTTAAGCTTTATCCAGAAATTCTTTAAACTTTTCTGTCCATCTTTCAAAAATTGTATTTCTTTTAATTTCCTCCGAACTGGAAACATTTTTAGATGTGGTTTCTTGCTCGTCTTCTTCTGAATTATTATCAAGAATCAATTCATTAGTATCAAAGTTTTCATTAAGGGCTGTCATTAAAAGTCCAACCGCGGTAGAAAAAACAGGACTTGTTTGATTTTCCTTAGAGTCTCCAGCAAGATGTTCGTTGGGGTAACCTATTCTTGTATCCATTCCAGTTATGTACTCAACAAGTTGCTTCAAATGTTTGAGTTGACTGCCTCCACCAGTAATTACAATTCCCGCAATTAACTTCTTCTTTTGTTCATCATGACCATAATTCTTAATTTCTAAAAAAACTTGTTCAATTATTTCAACTATCCTTGCATTAATTATTTTAGATAGAGTCTTTAATGAAATCTCCTTTGGTTCATGCCCTCTTAGACCAGGTATCGAAACAATTTCTGTCTCCTTATTTTCTCCGGGCCAAGCAGAACCAAATTTAATCTTTAGAAGCTCTGCTTGTTTTTGAATTATTGAACAACCTTCTTTTATATCGTCAGTTACGACGTTCCCACCAAATGGAATAACAGATGTATGCCTAATTATTCCATCTTTGAAAATTGCAAGATCAGTAGTCCCTCCACCTATATCAACTAAGGCTACCCCTGCTTCTTTTTCTTCATCGCTTAAAACTGCATCTGATGATGCGATAGGTTCTAAAGTAATTTTTTCCATTTTTAAATCCGCACTTTTAATACATCTCCCTATGTTCTTTATTGAAGAAACCTGCCCGACAACAACATGGAAATTTGCCTCTAAACGCCCCCCATACATTCCTACTGGTTCTTTAATTTCAGCTTGTCCATCGACCTTGAATTCTTGTGGTAAAACATGAATTATTTCTTCACCGGGAAGCATTACAAGTTTATAAACTTGATTAATTAATTTTTCTACATCATTTTCATTTATTACTTCTTCTGGATTTTTTCTAGTAATATAGTCACTGTGTTGAATACTTCTTATATGTTGACCTGCAATACCTACGACCACATTTTTAATTTCAGTTGAAGATTTTAATTCTGCTTTATTTACCGCATCCTGAATTGATTGAATTGTTTGGGTTATATTATTTACGACACCTCTGTGAACACCGAGACTCTTAGATTTACCAATTCCAATGATTTCGACCTTATTAAATTTATTTTTTTGACCTACCATTGCAACAATTTTAGTAGTTCCAATATCTAAGCCAACAGCAAATTGCTTATTTTCTGTTTTGTCCATAATCTAAAACTATTTGTTTATCAAATGATAAATTAACTTTTTCTACTTTTAAAAAATCTTGATTTTCTAAATAACGATATAGATATTTAAGTTTTTTAATCTTGTGTTGATTTTCTGAATTTGTCCCCCATATAATTTTAAATGGAAAAGAACGAAGGCCAAGGATATAATTATTATTCAAATTTCTTAAATCTATTATCTCAACTTTAGCGAACTGATCATTTTTTATAAATTTGATAAAGTTTACTATATCCTTTAAGTTTTTGTTGGTTTGACCATAATAAATAGGTACTCTAGCTGAATACTTTTTCGATGTAGGAACTCTATAACCAAAATTATCAACATAAAATTCTTCTTTATCATTAATTATTCTTACAACTGGCTTTCGCTCCTCTACCTTTACGTTTAAAATACCTTGTGGAGTTCTAAAAATATCAGCACTGGCTATCATGGGGTTAGATTTAAGTAAATCTTCAGCTACTTTCAAATCTAGTATATCTTCTTTTAAGAAAAACGTTGAGCCCTTGCTTTGTATTAACAATTTATTAACCATCTGAGAGTCTAAAAACTTTCCATTTTCGTATTTAAAATCGATTTTCACTTTTAGTATCTGATTTTTAGAAGTTCTGTTTTGGGAGAAAAAAAACAGAAAGACTAATATTAACAACAATGAAAAAAAATAAATTATCCTTTTCCTCATAAATATTTTAATTTTTCCTTAATTTTTTGAATTTCCATGCCAATGTCGCCAGCTCCCAAAACAACTTTTATTTTCTCTGGAAAGGTTTTTATAACTGATACTAAATCCTCTCTTTTTACCAATTCAACAACATTTTTTGACTTTATTTTTCCCTTTAGAACCGAAGAGCTGATTCCTTTGATAGGTAATTCTCTTGCAGGATAAATTGGTAGCAATACTATGCGATCAAATTTACTCAAAACCTCAGCAAATTCATTCATAAAGTCCTTTGTCCTAGAATATAGATGAGGCTGAAATATTACGCATTTTTTGTAATAAGGGAAGATATCTTCCAAGGCATTCCAAACTGCATTTATTTCATTGGGATGGTGAGCATAATCATCAATTAGTATTTCCTTTTTTGAATTATATACGAGTTGAAATCTTCTTTTTACACCCTTAAATGTTGAAAGATATTTACATAATTCTTTTTCATTTATTCCAACTTGACTTGAAATTGCAAATGCTCCGATAGCATTTAACAAATTATGAAGCCCTAACTGACTAAAAAAAACCGATTTAAAAGTATTTGAAGGTGTAGTCAAATCAAAAAAATAACCTGTTTGTGAAAAACTTATGTTACTTGCTTCATAATCGGCTTTACTATTTAAACTATATGTTATTCCATTAATTCCTAAATCCTTACATACCAAAACTTTATTTCTAATCTTTTCAATAAATTGTTTAAATGATACTTTTACTTCATCAAAACTTCCATAAATGTCCAAATGATCAGAATCTATTGAAGTGATAAGACCAATACTAGGGTCAAGATTCAAAAATGACCTGTCGTATTCGTCTGCTTCTACTATTGCATATTTATTCCCATTAATTATAAGATTTGAATTAAATTCATTTAAAACACCTCCAACAAAAGCTGTAAATGATTGTTGGGTTTTGTGAAAAAGATGAGAAACAATTGCCGCGGTTGTTGTTTTACCATGAGTTCCTGCAATTGCGATTGTTTCAAATTTTTGAGTTAAATAACCTAAAAATTCTGCTCTTTTAAAAATTTGGTTTCCTTGATTTCTAAAAAAAAACAGTTGTTTATTTTTAATTGTGATTGCTGGAGTATAAATTATAAATACATTCTTTTTTTTAAATGATGAAGGGATGCTTTTTAATTCATCATTATAATTGATTTCAACACCACTTTTTTCTAGCATTTGTGTTATCTCTGTTTTTGTTAAATCATATCCACCAACTTTAAAATTATTTAAAACTAGGTATTTTGCAATAGACGACATCCCAATGCCTCCAATCCCTATAAAATAAAAGATGTCGTCTTTATCCATTAACTAAAATTTTATTTATCTGGAATACTATATCTTTGGTTGCATCAGGTCTAGCTAGATTGTTAATAGCAGTTGAAAGTTGTTTTCGCAATATGTTAGATTCAATAAGTTTTTCTAGTTGTTTTTTAAACTCATCGTTGATTTTTTTTTCTTCAATCATAATTGCAGCTCTCCTATCTTGTAAATACTTTGCATTATGAAATTGATGGTTTTCAGAAACATTTGGAGAAGGAATTAAAATAGAAGGTTTCCCTACTAAACAAAGTTCAGAAATTGTTAAAGCTCCAGCCCTTGAAATAATAATATCGGATTTTTTATAAAATTTTTCAATTTCTTCTAAAAAAGGAAATATTTTAGTAAACTTATTTTCGTAACCCTTATATCTTTCGAAATAATTATTACCACACTGCCATATAATTTTTATTTTGTTTTTTTTAAAAAAAGGTAAATTATTAGAAATAACTTCATTTATTTTTTCAGAACCTAAGCTACCACCTAACACAAGGAGATTCAAGCTATTTTTTTTTAAAGTGCTGTTTTTTTTAGTATTTAGAATTTGTGATTTAGACTGAATCAAGGAACTTCTAACTGGATTGCCAGTTAAAAAAATATTTTTTTGAGGAAAGAAAATCTCCATATTTTCGTAAGCTACAGCAATAACAGACGCAAAACGAGACAGTATTTTATTACTAATTCCCGGTAAACAGTTTTGTTCTTGAATAACAATTTTTGTTTTGAAAACTGATCCAATAAATAAAATGGGAAGACTTGCATAACCGCCAGTGCCAATCATAATATCTGGTCTAAATTTAAACCATATCAAAAATGCTTGAAAAAGACTTACAAATATTTTTATAGGAAGAAAAAAATTCTTCCACCATTTTTTTCTATTTAGACCTGAAATCCATATTCCTTTTATATTAAATCCTGCTTTGGGAACTTTCTTCATTTCCATTTTCCCAAAAGCGCCAACGAATAATATTTGGTTCAAAGGACACAAATTTTTTAAGTTATTCGCAATTGCAATACCAGGATATATGTGACCACCTGTACCACCACAAGATATTATTATTCTATTTTTCTTCACTTATTATTAATAAAGGATTTGAAACTTTTTTATGTTGTTTTATTTTTCCTTGATTGAATCTTTCTTCGCTAACACTAAGAATTATTCCAAAGGCAATACATGTTACCCATGCCGCAGATCCACCACTACTCAATAATGGCAGAGTTTGTCCAGTGACAGGAAAAATATTAAGAGCAACACCAATATTAATAAAAGCTTGAATGATAACTGGTAGACCTGCTCCAATAATTAACAATTTACCATAAACCGAACTTGTATGATGAAGAATAACTGTTATTCTAAAAAGAATTAGCAAATAAATTATAATTACCATTATTCCTCCTATAAGACCATATTCTTCAACAATAATTGCATAAATAAAGTCTGAGCTACTTTGTGGTAAAAAGTTTTTCATTACACTTTTACCAACTCCCAAACCAGTTATTCCTCCGGAGGCTATAGCAATTTTTGCTCTTTCAATCTGATAATTTCCATCTTTACTCAAAGATGGGTTATAATAATTTTCAACTCTATTAATCCATGTACCTAATCTGTCTGGGGCTTTTTCAGGATATTGAATTGCTAATAAAATAAATATTGTAAATAAAAAGGAACTGATTAAAAATAAATTCAATAAATATTTTATTGGATAACAACCGTAGATTAAAATTAAATAAACAGTAAATAGAAAAATCAATGCCGTAGATAAATTTGTTGGAAAAACTAAAATGAATACCAAAAAAATAGGTGTCCACAGTGGGAGTAATGATTTCCTAAAATTGATTTTTTCTTCTTTGGTTTTGTCAAGATAGTAAGCAATATAAATCATCAAAACTAGTGATGCTAGAGAAGATGTCTGAAAACTAATCCCTATGAGCGGAATTTTAATCCACCTACTTGCATTTACCCCATCGACCATATTACCTTGTGATATTGTATAAATCAACATTAAAATCACAATTGGAAGAAGTAAAATCGATATTCCTTTAAAATAATAAAATGGAATTTTATGAATGCTTAGAACCAAAAGAAACCCAGTAATTAAAATAAATGTATGTTTTAATAAGTATTGCCAAGGAGTCCCAGTTCCAATCACATAGCTTAAATTAGAGCTTGCACTAAAGATTGGGAAAAAAGAAAAAAGAGCTAGTAGTGATATAAGTACCCACAAAACTTTATCGCCTTCAAGGAATCTTTGCTGCATTTTTTTTACAGATTTCTTACTGCTTTTTTAAATTGATTTCCACGATCTTCAAAATTCTTAAAAAGATCAAAACTTGCACACGCAGGCGATAATAAAACATAATCTTTTTTATTTGCTAGTTTGTGTGCAATATTTACAGCTTCAGACATAGATTGAGTCTCAACTAAAACGTCAACAACTGGAGAAAAAGATTCAATTATTTTTTCATTATCTAATCCTATGCAAACAATTGATTTCACCTTTTCTCTTACCAAGGGTAGTAGTTCCAAATAGTTGTTTCCCTTGTCAATTCCACCAGCAATCCATACCGTTTGACCTTCCATGCTTTCAAGAGCATAAAAAGTTGCATTGACATTCGTAGCCTTTGAATCATTTATATAAGTTACATTTTGAATTTTCAAAACCTCTTCAAGTCTGTGTTCCACGTTTGAAAAGCTGATTAAACTATCTCTTATGCATTTATTTGAGACTTTTAAAAGTCTGGCAACTGAAACAGCAGCCATTGCGTTTAGTAAATTATGTCTCCCTCTAAGGGAAAAGTTTAAAGTATCATACATATTAATATTTTTTTTTTCTTTAACAATTATTGATTTATTTTTCGCCGTAGTATTGAATTCTCCTTTTGGAGAATTAAAACCGTATGGAAATTTAATTACGCTTTGAGCATACTTCTTAACAGCTTTTTTTAACTCCCTATCATCAGAATTAAAAATTAAAAATTGATTTGTAATTTGATTAAGAGTTATTTTGAGTTTAGTCTTTATATATTCATCAAAATCATAGTTATATCTGTCTAAGTGATCTGGAGAAATACTGGTGATTACGGAAATATCAGCGCAAAAGTCCTTTATATTATCTAATTGGAAACTGCTAATTTCTAAAACATATATTTGATGATTTTGTTCAGCGATAGACCCTGAAAAACTTTTACCAATATTTCCTACCAACGCAACATCCATCCCCGACTTTTTTAAAATGTGATATATCATAGTTGAAGTTGTTGTTTTACCATTGCTTCCTGTCACTCCGATAATTTTTGAATCAGTTTGCAAAAAACCAAACTCAATTTCTGATATGATATCAATACCCCTTTTTTTTATTTTTGCTATTAAATCAGAATTTTTGTCTATCCCTGGGCTCTTAATTATTTTCTCAGCTTTTAAAATTTTTTCTATTGAATGATGATTTTCTTCATAATCAATTGATAGTTTTCTAAATAATAATTTTGTTTGCTTTGAAATTTTATTTGAATCTGAAACGAAAACCCTGTGTCCTACTTTTTTAGCAAGAATTGCTGCACCTCTTCCACTTTCTCCAGCCCCTAAGATTGCAACTAATTCCTTCATCTTACTTTTAATGTTAAGATTGCTAGAACACTTAATAGAACTCCCACTATTATAAATCTGCTTACAATTTTGCTTTCATGAACTCCTTTTTTTTGAAAATGGTGGTGAATTGGAGACATTAAAAAAATTCTTTCACCAAATCCTTTTTTCTTTTTTGTGTACTTGAAATAAGAAACTTGAATTATTACTGATAAAACTTCTAAAAGAAAAATTCCACAAATAATTGGAAGTAAAAGTTCTTTTCTAACCATAATCGCAATTACTGAAATTAAAGCCCCAACAGTCAAACTTCCAGTATCACCCATAAATACATCAGCTGGATAAGTATTAAACCACAGAAACCCAATTAGTCCGCCCGTAAATGACGACACGAAAACCGTAACTTCACCAACATTCGGTATATACATAATATTTAAATAATCGGAAAAAATTATATTTCCCGAGACCCATGCAAAAATTCCAAGTGTTATTGCCATTATCGAAGAACTACCTGCTGCTAATCCGTCAATACCGTCTGTTAAGTTTGCTCCATTTGAAACAGCAGTTATTATAAAAATCACCATTGGAATAAAAATTATCCATGTCATTGATCTAGGAATTGAGGTCCATTCAATTAAAAAATAATAGTCAAACTCATTATCCTTTACCAAAGGAATTGTTGTTTTTGTTGATTTTTCCTCTTTGTATAAAGTTTTTTCTTGAATTTTTGAAGCCTTGGGGAACTCTTCTATTTTTTGTTTAATTTTTATATCGGGATGGAAATAAATTGTTGAGCCTACAACTATTCCTAATATAATTTGACCAATGATTTTGAAACTCCCTTTTAAGCCTTTTTTGTCATCTTTGAAAATTTTGATATAATCATCTATAAAACCTATAACACCCATCCATATAGATGTGAAAATCAATAAAATAATGTATATGTTGTTAAACTTTGAAAATAAAAGTACGGGTATGATTGTACCGATTATTATTATAATTCCACCCATAGTAGGTGTGCCATTTTTTTTTGTCTCGTTTTTTAAACCAAGTATTCTTACTTTTTCACCAATTTTATTTACTGTTAGAATTTTAATAATTTTCCTTCCAAAGAAAATTGATATAATTAGTGAAAAAATAAGGGCAAATGCAGCTCTGAATGAAATATATTGAAAAAGTCCTGCTCCTGGAATCTGATAATTATATTCGAGAAAATTAAATAAATAGTAAAGCATAATATTTAACTAAATGATTCCCTTACAATTTTTATATCATTAAAAGGAATTTTTTCACCTTTTATTTCTTGGTAAGTTTCGTGACCCTTTCCAACGACCAAAAGAATATCTCCAGAGTTAAGTTGTGAACATCCTCTCTTGATAGCTTCTCTTCTATTGATTATTTTTAAAACTTTTTTCGTGTTTTTTGGATTAATTCCTGATAACATATCATCAATAATTTTTTCAGGTTTTTCATATCTCGGATTGTCTGATGTAAAAATTACTTTATCACATCCGTTTATAACGATTTCCCCCATTTTTGACCTTTTGCCTAAGTCTCTGTCACCTCCACATCCTATGATAGTAATAAATAATTCGTTTTTTGTTCTGATCTCGCTGATTGTGTCAATAACATTTTCCAAACTATTTGGAGTGTGTGCATAATCAACTATTACAAAAGCATTATTTGGGGTTTTTAAAATTTCAAATCTTCCATTTATTCCCTTGGTTTGACTCAAAATTCTTAAAATTTCAATCGCCTTGATTCCAGCTATATTTGCTACTGAAAAAACTGCGAGTAGATTGGAAACATTAAATTTTCCTATAAGTGGTGTCCAAAACTCTTTACTATTAATTTTCAATAACATTCCAGAAAAATCAATTTCTAAAATTTTCGCATTATTATCTGCTAAGTTTTTAATTCCAAAAGTTTTAATTTTTGATGCGCAATTCTGCACCATGAATTTTGAATTTTTGTCATCTGCATTAATGATTGCAAAGGAATCAGATGTTAGACCATCAAAAAATTTCTTTTTGACATCTCTGTAAGAAGCGAAAGATTTATGGTAATCTAAATGATCTCTTGTGATGTTTGTAAAGACTCCACAATAAAATTTTAATCCATTTATTCTGTCCTGATCTATCCCATGTGAAGAAACTTCCATAAAACAAAACTCAATTCCATTTTCATACATTTTATAAAGAATCTCATTGATTTTTTTTGAATCTGGAGTTGTATGGTGATTTTCGATGTCAATACCAGCATATTTTATGTTAATAGTGGAAATTAGTCCAGATTTTATTCCAGTTTTATTAAATAGGTCGAAAAGAATAGTTGCGACTGTTGTTTTTCCATTAGTTCCGGTAATACCTACTAATTTTATTTTTTTTGATGGATTTTCGTAAAAGTTTGAAGATACTATAGATAGGGATTTTCTTGTATTTGGGGTTTTAATAAAAGTGACTTTTTCGTTATTAAAATTATAATCATTGTAAATCACTGCAGTGGCACCATTTTCTACGGCCTTGTCAATAAATGAATGTCCGTCAACTTTTTCGCCCTTAATTGCAACAAACAGTGAACCCTCTTTTACCTCCCTGGAGTCAAATTCTATTGATGTGATAGTTAAGTTTGTATCCCCTTTTATAGAATCTAAATCAACACCATAGATTATATCTTTTAATATTTTCATGACAGATATAAAATAATTTTTTCCTTATAGTTTACCTTAGATCCAGACTTAATTGATTGATTGAATACTTTTCCCTCACCTTTAAGAACAAATTTTAAACCCATTTGTTCAAGAATTACTATTGCATCCATCGCAGGCATTCCAATGAGGTTTGGTATAACAGAAATTTTATTTTTTTTATACTTATTAATTTGATTTTCACTTTTTGAAAAATAATTTGAGTAATTTTTAGATTCTAAAATCATATCATTGGGAGTCCTAACGAATAATTTTTCTGCTATTTCTTTGAATACTGGTGCTGCAACTTCTCCTCCATAATAACCAATTTCTTTATTGGGTTTGTTAATAACTATAATACACGAATATTCTGGTTTTTCGTATGGGAAATAGCCGACAAAACTTGAAACATACTGGGTTTCCTCTGAGGTATACTCTATTTGGCACGTACCTGTCTTTCCTGCCATTTTTAGTTGACTATTTTTAATTTTATTCGCAGTTCCCCATTTTTTGTCAATCACATTGAACATCATTTTTTGAACTTTACTTAATGTTGTGTTGGAGCAAATTGAAGGATTTAAAATTTCTTTTTCATATGTTTTTATTGTGGATGAGCCAGGGTTTTTAATTTTATATACAAAGCGAGGTTTGACTATTTCTCCTCCATTTGCAATACCATTATAAAATGATAGTATTTGTAGAGGTGTTAGTTTAATTCCGTAGCCAAATGCCATCCACGGTAATGAAATTCCACTCCAATTTTTGTCTCCAGGGTAAGGTATAAGTGGTTTACCCTCCCCTTTTATGGTTAAACCTAAGTCATCATTTAGTCCCATATTATACAATCTATCAACAAATTTTTGTGGATTATTTTTATAGTTTTCATAAACCATTTTTACAATACCGGTGTTAGAAGAGACCTCAAATGCCTTAGAGGGTGTTAATTTTCCATAACCACCTTTTTTTGAGTCCCTAACTTTGTATTTTTCATAAAAGGTTATTTCGCCATTTTTTGTATCTATCAACTTTTTACTAATTCCATTATCGTTTTCTAATGTTGCTATTACTGACATTAACTTGAATGTTGAGCCTGGTTCTTGTGATTCTCCTATTGCATAATTGAATTTTTCATAATATTTACCATTTCTTGTTCTAGAAAGATTAACAATGGATTTTATTTCACCCGAATTTGTCTTCATAACGACTGCACAACCGTGGTCTGCCTGGTATTTCTCTAACTGCCTTAAAAGCGCGTGGTGGGTTATGTCTTGAATATTTACGTTAATTGTTGAATAAATATCATAACCTTGAGTTGGTTCTCTTTCATTATTGTCATTAATTGGCTTCCACTGACCGTTTGCTATTTTTTGCTTTAGCCTTTGCCCACTTTGCCCTTTTAGAAAGTGACTAAAAGCACCTTCTAAACCGACTCTTATATAGTGCCCGGAAGGGTCTTTTTTTTCATAACCAATAGTTCTTTCACAAATTTTTCCCATAGGATTTTCTCTCACCTCTTTTGACTCGACAATTAACCCTCCTTTAAGTGAGGATAGATTAAAAAGAGGTAGCTTTCTAATTTGTTTGTATTGAGAGTAACTTAAATTTTTAGATATCAAAAGATACCTGTTTCCCTCTTCTCTAGCATTGTTTAAAATATCCAAATAAAAATGGAAGTTTTTACCTAAAATCTTAGAAAGTCCTTTTGAAAGAACCACTTTTTTATCTTGAAAATTTGATTCCGATGGAACCTTGGAATCCCATCTAATTTCATAACGTGGTGTTGTTGTTGCTAACAAACTATTATCATCAGAGTATATATTTCCTCTACTAGGTTCTAAAATAAAATTTTTGATTGTATTGGTCTCGGAAATACTCCTGTAGTAGTCTCCTTCTTTAAATTGAATATATAATAATTTACCGATTAAAATAAATGCGAAAAAAACAATAAAAGTTAGAGATATGTAGTATCTGAACATTATTTTTTTTTCAATGCTATTCATTATTTTTTTAATTTCAATCTCAAAGGTTTTTCCTTCGATGGACCAACCCCAATTTCGGATAGTCTTTTAGAAATTCTGGTTTCTAATTTTAAGAACATTAATTGAGATTTATTTTCCACAAATTTGCTTTTCACACGTTTCAAATCATTATTCAAGTTTGCTATGAGGTAAATTTTTTTATCTGCACTGTGGCCACTTGCTATTGAAATCATAGCAAGAATTGATATAAAAAAAAGCATTCTCCAATTTTTCATAGAGTCCTCTTTCAACAAAAAATCAATATTCAAAAGGGATAAAATATTTTTCATATTTTTTCAGCTATTCTCATTTTAGCACTCCTCGCTCTCTTGTTTTTTTTTACTTCATTAGCACCCGGTACTATCAAACCTCCAATTTTTTTAAATGGCTTTTGAACATTACCAAAAAAATCTCTATTATCTTTATTGTCAAATGAACCACTCCTAAAAAAATTTTTAATCAGTCTATCCTCCAAGGAATGGTAAGAAATACAAACCATTCTGCCTCTAGTTTTTACCAATTCAGACGCTTGGGACAAAAGTTGCTTAATTACCTCCAACTCATTATTAACTTCAATTCTTATTGATTGAAAAATTTTAGCAAGGACTTTATACTTTGAAAACTTACCGTGCGAATTTTCCACAACTCTTACAAGTTCTTTTGTTGATTTTATTGGTTTTGTTTTTCTATGAGATACAATTTTATTGGCAATTTCTTTTGCCTGATTAACCTGCCCGTACTCTTTTAATATTTTACATAGTTTCTTCCTTTCATAATTGTTAACAACACTTTCAGCTGTTAAGTTTGAACCTTGGTTCATCCTCATGTCCAAGGGTCCGTCTTTCATTGTGGAAAAACCTCTTAATGGTACATCTAATTGATAAGATGAAACACCAAAATCAGCAATTATACCACTTACTTCATAAACATCATAGTGATTTAAATACTTCTTCAAGTGCTTAAAATTAGAATTGATAAAAAAAAATCTTGCATCATCAATTAAGTTTTGCTTAGAATCAATATCTTGATCAAATGCAAACAGCCTTCCTTTTTTAGTCAGTCTGCAAAGTAGCTCCCTTGAGTGACCACCACCACCATATGTGGCATCAACATATATACCATTCGGATCGGTGATAAGTTCACATACAGATTTTTCAAGTAATACCGGATTGTGATAAATAAATTTACTCATTTTCGTTACCCATTACTTCTTCAGCTAAGGAGCTGAAATCCACTTTGGCTTCGTCAATTACCTCCTCGTAAAGATTTTTATCCCAGATTTCAAGAATATTTACCGCTGCACTAACAACTATATCCTTTTTTATATTGGCATGCTTTATTAAATCTTTGGGTATTAGCAACCTTCCATTTGTATCTATTTCTATTTTTTTTACACCTGCAGTAAATCGTCTTATAAAATCAATATTCTTTTTGTTAAAACGATTCAGCTGATCGATTTTATTCATTACAAATTTCCATTGGAGAAATGGGTACAACTCAATACAATTATTAAATAATCCTCGTTTAATTACAAAACCATCTTTATTTGACAGGGATATTTGTTTCTTTAAAGCCGATGGAACTAAAATTCTTCCTTTGGCATCAATTTTACATTCATAAGTACCTATAAAATGACTCAACTCTAAAATTATTTTTATAAATATATAAGATATTTACCACATTTAACCACTTCTTACCACAATGTTAATAACTTTTACCACATGTATTATTTTAAACTTTAAAAATAAAATAGAATGAAATGCACTGAATTAATTATATTTGAACAGATACTAAAAAAAATTTAATTGGATATTGAAAAGCTATAATTACATAGATAAAGGTCAAGGTCAGGTGATTATTCTTTTACACGGACTAATGGGTGGATTAAGTAATTTTAAAGATGTTACAGATTTTTTCTCTGACAAAGGCTACAATGTAGTAATTCCCGAATTACCAATTTATGATTTACCTATAAAGGAAACTACAGTAACTGTCTTTTCAGACTTTTTGGAAGACTTTATTAAATATAAAAATTTCAAAAATGTCATTTTACTAGGAAACTCTCTCGGAGGACACGTAGGTCTAATTTATTCAAATAAACATCCAAACTCGGTAAAATCACTTGTATTGACTGGAAGTTCCGGATTATATGAAAATTCAATGGGTGAAAGTTATCCAAAAAGAGAAAATTATGATTACATTAAAAGAAAAACACAAGAGGTTTTTTATAATCCAAAAGTTGCAACTAAAGAAATAGTAGATGAAGTTTTTGAAACTGTTAATAACAGAGATAAGCTAGTAAGAACCCTTGCTATTGCAAAAAGCGCAATCAGACATAATATGGCTAAAGAGTTACCAAATATTAAAACTCCTACACTTCTAATCTGGGGAGAAAACGATTTAGTTACCCCCCCTGAAGTTGCATATGAATTTAATTCTTTACTCCCTAACTCGAAATTAAAATGGATAAAAAAATGCGGTCATGCACCAATGATGGAACATCCTCATGAATTTAACAAAATTTTAATTAATTGGCTTAGTAAAAAAAGTGATTTGGTTTAAATGGATGTTTTTAAGTCTGAATTCATAGCCAGTAGTCCAAATGTAAAAACTTGCCCAAATGAATTCATCCCTGAATATCCTTTTATTGGGCGTTCAAATGTTGGGAAATCCTCTTTAGTTAATTCCATTTGCAACAAAAAAAATTTAGCAAAAATATCCGGTAAACCCGGGAAAACAAAACTTATTAATCATTTTAAAATTAACAATAGCTGGTATCTAACGGATCTGCCAGGCTACGGTTATGCAAATGTATCTAAAACAATAAAAAAAAATATTGACAAATTGATTACTGAATATTTTTTGAATAGAAAACAAATTAAATTGATTTTTTTAATTATAGATATTAGACATAAACCTCTTGATATTGATTTAAATTTTATGTCATGGCTAATTAATCAGGGAAAAAGATTTTCAGTAATTTTTTCTAAATGTGATAAGTTAAAAAATGGAAAGTTTAACGCCCAGGAATATATGCTAGAGGTCAAAAAAACATTTAATGAAAATCCAAAATATTTCATTACCTCTTCGAAAAAAAAAGAGGGAATTGAAGAAATTTTGAAACATATAAATAGCCAAAACATTTTGTGAACATTTTTATGAATTTTTACTAATGCCTAACTCTTTTTCAATCGATTTGGCAAACTTCTTCAAAGCATCTTTAATTTTATCATTATCAGTTGCTTTATAAAATGCGTCTCCCATGGTTAATAATGATTGATAAAAAAATTCATTCATTTCTTCTACTGGCATTTCCTTTGTCCATAAATCTATTGATAAAGACTCTTTATTTTTGTGATCCCATATTGATAAGAATATTGCTTTGGAGATTTTATTATTAACTCCACCATCCGGAGCAGACCAAATTAACTTCTCTGGTATTTTATTTTCATCTAGTTCGACTAATATGTTAATGTTAGCTTCTTTTTTTTTGACCATTGGCTTTAGGGTTTATAATTTGCTTTTTTAAATAATTCTTCAGAAGGTAGATTCAGAATATCTGAAATTTTAAGTGATGGATTTTTTTTTCTAAATGACCTTAGTATTTGCCAGCCAATCCATTGGCCAATTTTTCCAGGACTTTCATTGTCGATTTCTAAATAAAATTTTGAGAAAGGTGCTGGAATTATAAATCTGTCTATCAAATCATCATCGGTTTCAAAAAGTAATTCATTTTCAATAAAATATTTCCAAATATATTCTTCATTTTGTTTTGCCCAATTTATTTGTTCTTTGGAATATCCAATTTTTGTCTCGTCACTAGATAAAGGAATAACAAAATCTTTTAACAAAAGTATTTTACCTTTATAAATAATTCTATCTAAAAAAAATCTACTTCTGGGTGCTTTAATTATTGAACTGGCAATTTTATCAACTAAAATTGATCCAAATCTGGATTTATCCATATCACTCTTGATGTAATTTGGGATACCATTGTATAATTTATTTGTAGACCCTAAAAATGTATCTAATGAAATCAATATAATTGAGTCTGTGAAAATTATTTTACTCTGGTAATCAACATTATTTATCAATGTCAAAAATTTAGGGACTTTTAGGGATGGGAAATTATATATAAGATGCTTGTATATATTTTCAGATTCTTTTTCGAGTTCATTCATATTTGGAAAAACTATATTCACCTCATTTTGAAGCATAATTTGAATACTATCATTTTTTCTTTTCATCCATATACTGTCAGGGAATTTACTTGGAAACAAGAAATCGTATTTATTTTTAAATTTTTGGAATCCTTTTTTATTAACTGATATAAACTTTAAATCAAACCTGTCAAATTTAATTTCCAGTGGTATTTTTTCTATTTCTGAGTTGATTTTCTTATTATTTGAACATCTCATAAAAATGAGTATAGGACAAAATATTATTAACATAAGAAATATTAATAACTTATATTGGTTTAGCATAGACTTTGTCCTTTTATTTGTTAGCGTTAAATTAAAAAAAATTTAATGGAAAGTATTGAAAAATTATCACAGTATATTGAAGGGTGGTTAATTAAGTATGTCAAAAAATCAAAGATGGATGGTTTTGTAGTTGGGGTTTCCGGAGGGATAGATTCAGCAGTAACCTCAACGATTTGTGCTAGAACAGGTTATCCAACTTTGTGCTTAGAGATGGGTATCCATCAAAATAAATCTCAAGTTTCTAACGCAAAAAGGCATATTAAATGGCTAGAGAAAAATTTTACTAATGTTTCTCATCACAGTTTATCTCTATCTAAATTGTTCGATGAATTTTCTTTTGCTCTACCCAACGATACTAATAATAATAAGAAAAATCATGCTCTAGCAAATTCTAGAGCTAGGTTGAGAATGACAACTTTATACTATTTTTCAACCATTAATAATTATTTGGTAGCTGGAACCGGAAACAAAGTTGAAGATTTTGGTATTGGTTTTTACACTAAATATGGAGATGGTGGAGTAGATATTAGTCCAATTGCAGATTTAATGAAATCAGAGGTTTTTATTTTGGCAAAATATTTAAATATTATAGATGACATTCAAAAGTCTGAACCAACTGACGGCCTCTGGGACGACGATAGGACTGATGAAGATCAAATAGGTGCAACTTATGACGAAATTGAATTTGCGATGAAAAACATGGGGAAAAAATCTGAAAATGTTTTAACTAGTAGACAGAAGGAAGTTTACAAAATTTATAAAAGTTTAAATAGTAAAAATAAGCACAAAATGCATCCAATACCAGTCTGTAAATTGCCTAAAATTTTAAAGAACTCTATTGAGTTTTGATGATACAATTCTTCTGAGTTGATAATATCCCATTACATCTTCAAGAACGCCTTTATTGTTCTTTGATTTGATGCTATCTTGTAAAAATTCTATTTTTTTTCCGACTAATAATTTTCTTAAACTTAAAATAGTTTCTGTAACCATTACGCCAACATTTTCTGATGGTAACTTTACATAAATACTTTTTTTGTCCCATTTATGTAAAAAGTGCTTTTCTTCCTGTAGTATAATTGAGCTGACTATTTCACTTAGTTTTGTGGATAAGCTGGGTACAATTTTTTCAATTGAAACAAATCCGTTTATTTGATATTCAGTCATTAATATATTGTATAAATCTCTAAATTCTTTATTTGCAAATTCAATTTCATCCTGTTGAAGATCCAAAAATATCTTTTCATATACCTTGGAACTCACGTGCTTATTTTTTTCTGTGATTTCATCATTTTTTTCTGAAAAAATAAGTAGTGATTCATTAAAAGTCTCTGTTTTTTGACCATACAAAATCAAAATTGTTATAATCTTTTTTTCCAACTCGTATAACTCATCAATTGAATCTTCGTTGGAATTATGATTCTTAATAATATTTAAGGGTTGAGTGGGTTGATTTCGAAATTGATTCTTATTACTGTTTTGAATTCTAAATAATGTTTCAAAAATTGAATCTTCAGAAATTTTCATGATTTTGGAGCAGGTTTGAACATACAATTCTCGTTTAATAATATCTTTTATAAGACTAATACTTTTGACAATATTATTGATCAACTCGGCTTTCTTAGTGGGTTCATTTTCGTATTCAGTAGCTAACAAAGATGCCTTAAAACTTATAAAGTCTAGACTATTCTGTGTAATAAAATCTTTGATATGGTCTAATGAATACTTTCTTGCTAACGAATCTGGATCTTCTCCCTCATGCAGTTTGCAAATTTTTACATTCATTCCGTGTTCTAGTAACAAATCTGTGCCTCTTAGCGCAGCATTAATTCCTGCTTGATCTCTATCAAAAATTATAGTGACATTTTCTGTTAGCCTTTTCACAAGCATAATTTGATTAGAACTTAGTGCCGTTCCCGAGGAGGAAACAACATTTTTAATACCTTTTTGATGCAGCTGAATTACATCTGTGTAGCCTTCAACTAAGTAACAATTATCTTCTTTTATTATAAAAGATTTTGATTCAAACAAACCATATAAAACTTTGCTTTTTTGGTAAACCTCACTTTCAGGGGAGTTTATATATTTAGCTGTTTTACTTGAGTTTTTCATTATTCTTGCTCCGTAACCAAGAACTCTACCTGAAATACTTTTAATTGGGAACATTATTCGGTTTTTAAATCTGTCAAAACCTTTTTTACCTTCTTTGATTGTTAATCCACTTTTCTCAAGAATAGATAGGTCATATCCTTTTTTAACTGCTTGGTCTGTAAAACTCTTTTTTTCGCTAAATGAAATTCCAAGGCCGAATTTTTTAATCGACTCCTCTGAAAATCCACGGGAATTTAAATAAGATATTCCTATTGATTTTCCTTTATCTGTGTTGTTTAAATTTTCTCTGTAGTATTCATAAGAAAAATTTAAAGCTATAAAAATACTTTCTCTTAAATCAAATTTTATTTGTTCCTCTGGTGTTTTATTGAACTCTTCTATTTCAATGTTATATTTTTTACCTAAATATTTTAATGCTTCTGGATAAGAAAATCCTTCATGCTCCATCAGAAAAGCGACAACATTACCGCCTTTACCACTGCTGAAATCTTTCCATATTTGTTTCGCTGGAGATACCATAAAACTTGGAGTTTTTTCTTGAGAAAACGGACTTAGACCTTTAAAATTACTTCCGGCTTTTTTCAGACTTATAAAGTCACCAATTACTTCCTCAACACGAGCCGCTTCATAAATATTATTGATTGTAGTCTTTGAAATCAAATTATTTTATTTTATCAAACTTAGTGAAAAAAGTATTTAATACTTTCGTTCAATGACATAATCTAGCATAAATTCAAGTGAATTACGAAAATTATTTTTAGGAAATTCTAGTATCAGTTTTAATGCTCTGGATTTATAGCTTAACATTATTTTTTTAGCATATTCTACGCCTCCTTTTTCCTTAACAAAACTTATTAACTTTTTTACCCTATTTTTATTTCTATTGTGCTTTTTTATTGTATTTAAAATCCATTTTCTATCATTTAAACTAGCCTTATTAATTACGTGAATTAAAGGCAATGTCATTTTTTTATCTTTGATATCAATCCCTATAGGTTTACCTATTTTATTTTCGCTGTAGTCAAACAAATCATCTCGTATTTGGAAAGTTATACCAATTAACTCTCCAAATAAAAAAAGTTTCTCAACTGATTTTTTATCCGCATTTACTGAGACAGCACCAATTGCACAACAGGTTGCCATTAAAATTGCTGTTTTTTTTCTTATAATCTCCAAATATAAATCTTCATTTATATCAAAGGCTCTTGCTTTTTCAGCTTGTAGTAGCTCTCCCTCACTCATTTCTCTAACTGCAATAGATATATATTCTAACAAATCAAAATCTTTGTTTTCTATACATAATAACATTCCTTTTGATAAAAGAAAGTCCCCAACTAAAACAGCTATTTTATTTTTCCATAATGCATTTATTGAAAAAAAACCCCTTCTAAAATTCGAATCATCAACGATGTCGTCGTGTACTAGGGTTGCGGTGTGGATTAATTCAATTACAGATGCAGCTCGGTAAGTACGATCATTTATTTTCCCGTTGTTAATTAGTTTAGCTGTTAGAAAAATCAACATAGGCCTCATTTGTTTTCCTTTCCTTTTAACTATAAAATGTGTAATTCGATTAATTAAAGGAACTTTTGAGAACATAGATACAGCAAATTTTTCTTCAAAAATTTCCATTTCTTGATAAATTGGATTTTTAATTTTCTCAACAGCTTTCACCAACCAACTTTATTTAAATTTATCAATTGCCCGCAAGCAGCGTTAATGTCTCTACCCCTAGATATTCTAAATGTATTAACTATCCCTTCATTTGTTAAATATTTTTGATATAATTTAAGTTTTTCAACCTTACATTGTTTGAAATTAACCTCACCTATTGGGTTATATTCTATAAAGTTTACTTTGCAAGGTACAATTTTGCAAATTTTTATAAGTGCATTTATATGTTCAATATCATCATTGATTCCATCAAAAATAATGTATTCATAAAGTATTTTGTTTTTGGTAATTTTATACCAATATTTTAAGGAGTCTATTAAATCTTCAAGGGGAAATTGTTCTGAAAAAGGCATAATCGTTTCTCTTGTTTTTTGAATCGCAGAATGAAGTGAAACTGCAAGATTACATTTTAAATCTTCGTTAGCAATAAATCTTATTACTTTAGGTATTCCGGAAGTTGAAATTGTAATTTTTTTTGAAGAAAAATTTAATCCCCTTTTCAACTTCATTTTTTTTATTGCTTTTACCACATTTTTATAATTCAGAAGTGGTTCTCCCATCCCCATAAAAACTATATTAGATATTTTTCTTCCAAAATAAAATTTGCTCTGTTCATTTAAAAAAAATAATTGATCAAAAATTTCATAACAAAATAAATTTCTTTTTCTAATTAGTCTGGAAGTTGCACAGAATTTACAATCTAAACTACAACCAACCTGAGATGATATACACGCTGTTACTCTTTTGTTTGATGGAATTAATACGGCTTCAATCAAATTTTTGTCATGAAGTTGGATTGAATATTTGATTGTGCCATCAATACTTTTGTATGATTTTATTTCAATCGGCTTATTAAGGACGAAATTTTTATCAAGAAGTCTTTTTAAATCATCCGAAATATTTGACATTTTAGAAAAATTATCGACGCCCTTGTTCCAAACCCAATCGGAAATCTGATTTACTCTGTATTTTTTATGATTTTTATTAATAAAAAATTCTTCAAGTTGTCCAGAATTCAATTGCCGTATATCTTTTTTATATCCCATCCACTCAGAGAATTAGCATTGCATCTCCATATGAATAAAATTTATATTTTTCCTTGATAGCCACATTGTATGCTTCTTTAATAAGTTCATTTCCTGCAAAAGCAGAAACCATCATCAATAGTGTTGACTTAGGAGTGTGAAAATTTGTAACCATTGAATTTGCAATTGCAAAGTCATGTGGAGGGAAAATAAATTTATGAGTCCAACCGTTGTAAGTTTTTAAAGTTTTCATTGAAGAAACTGAGCTTTCCAGTCCTCTCATGACAGTAGTTCCAACGGCACATATCCTCTTCCTTTTTCGAATTGATTCATTAACGATGTCCGTAGCATCTTGGTTGATTATCAACTCCTCTGAGTCCATTTTATGTTTAGATAAATCTTCTACTTCAACTGGGTTAAAAGTCCCTAAGCCTACATGGAGGGTGATTTCAGCAATATTTACTCCTTTAATCTCCATTTTTTTAAGTAAATGTTTTGAAAAATGGAGACCAGCAGTTGGCGCAGCTACAGCACCTTCATTTTTTGCGTAAATGGTTTGGTATCTTTCTTTATCTTCTGGAGTTGCCTCTCGTTTGATGTACTTGGGTAAAGGTGTCTCACCCAATCCATTAAGTTTAATTCTAAATTGTTCGTAAGTTCCATCAAAAAGAAACCTAAGTGTTCTTCCTCTTGATGTTGTATTGTCGATAACTTCCGCAACAAGACTATCATCATCTCCGAAATAGAGCTTGTTACCAATTCTTATTTTTCGGGCCGGGTCAACCAAAACATCCCATAGTCTTTGCTCCTTGTTTAACTCTCTTAACAAAAAAACCTCTATTCTAGCTCCAGTTTTTTCTTTATTACCATACAATCTGG
>CACJRP010000006.1 GCA_902595825.1 uncultured Bacteroidota bacterium | reverse complement strand
TCTAATAAAAGCAGTTCACCAAATTTAACCCTCGGTTTTACCTCAAGCAATTCTTATGATTTAAAAAATGAAAGAAAAGTAGGATACATGGCCTCTTTAAACTACCGATCAAATATTAGTTATTTTGATGACTATCTAGAATCAAGGTATGAAAAAAGCTTACCTGCATTTGCAAATACAGTTTATAATACTGGAAAGTTAGGAAAGGATGAGAGGTTTATAAGTTTCCTAGGCGGGATTGCCTATGGCTCAAAAAAGGGAAAGCAAAAAATTAATTTTTTATTTATTCAAAATGGAGAATCTACTGCAATTCAAGGAGATTTTTTAAACAATGGTGAAAACAATTATGATGGGGTTGGTCAAATTAAATCCTACGTGCAAAGACAAATTATTAGTATCCCATTTAGTTCAAAGAACTATTTCTTAGACGGTAAACTAGAGGCGAACCTTTCTTTTACTCCTACTTTTTCTAGAGTCTATGATAAAGATTTTAAAACATCTATTTTTAACAGAAGTGGTAACGGAGATTTGTACTTTTCAAGAAATGGTGCTGGTTTACCTGTTCGCATATGGAGAGACCTTGAGGAAAGTTCATATAACGGTAGATTTAATTTAATATACAAACACAATCTTGGAGGAATTAGTGCGGAAACCTCTGTAGGTGGGTTTTATTTAAGAAAGCAAAGAGAATTTGCAACAGAGTTTTTTACAATAGATTATGTTGGGAATACTCTTGACTTAAACGGTAATGCGAATAATCTTCTAAATAATATTTGGGCCCTAAATGATCCAACAGGCGCTTTTTTGTTTGGAACTTTTCAAGAAGAAAATCAATTCGATTCTACAATTGAAAAAAGTGGTGCTTACATTTCTGAAGAGTTAAATTTCTCCGAAAAATTTAAGACTTATCTGGGGGTTAGATTAGAAAACTATACAATATTTTACACCGGTGAAAGTCTTGACAATATAATTTACTCAGATGAACAATTTATCAATACCTCCGATCTATTTCCATCTGTAAATATGATTTACTCATTGGATGAAAACAGAAAAATAAGAGCTTCATATTACAAGACCACAGCTCGTCCTTCATTTAAAGAAAACTCCGCAGCTGTAATTTTCGATCCCGTTACTTTTAATAGATTCTTTGGAAACGTGAACTTAAATCCAACTTACATAAATAATTTTGATTTAAGATTTGAGAAGTATGGTGAAAGTGGAAACTTTTTTGCGGTAAGCGGGTTTTACAAAAATTTTCAAGATCCAATAGAAATCGTTATGTATCAAAGAAGTCCTAGGCAGTTTCGCCCACAAAATAGCGAGGAAGCAAACGTATTTGGATTAGAAGTAGAATTAAGACAAAAAATATTAAACAACGATATTTATAATTTAGGATTAAATGTAAATGCATCTGTAATTGAATCAAGACAAAAATTGGTTGGTGATGAACTTGATGTTCGTCAGTTCGATGCCGATGCCCTAGGTGTTGAATTAGACGAATATAGAAGACTGCAAGGACAATCACCTTACCTTTTAAATACCTCATTGGTATATAAAAGAAATGTATCTGAGCTTAGTTTATTTTACAATGTCCAAGGGAAAACCCTAATGTTTGTAGGAAATGACGATGTTTCTGATGTTTTTTCTGTACCGTTTCATTCTCTTAATTTAATAGCGAGAAAATCCTTTGGTAATGGAGACAAACAACAAATTCAATTAGAGGTTCAAAATATATTAGGGGATGTAAGGGAGGTACAGTACGAATTTTTTAATGCTGATCCCGTTTTGTTTTCTCAAAGAAGACTTGGTAGAACTTTCGCTATAACCTACAGAATTCAATTATAATTGTATATTGTCTGGGTTAATTTTTACTTATTTGGAGAATCCGTATCTCTATATCGTAATCTTGTTGGCAATTCTTGCAATTGGAGACTTAATTGTAGGGGTAAGTAACGATGCCGTTAACTTTCTAAATTCTGCAATCGGTTCGAAAGCTATCTCGTTTAAAAACATAATGATTCTTGCCAGTTTAGGTATTGCCATAGGTGCAATTTCCTCAAGTGGAATGATGGAAGTTGCAAGAAAGGGAATATTTAACCCTGCTGCTTTTAATTTTGAAGAAATCATCTACATCTTCACGGCAGTTATGATTACTGATATTTTACTTTTAGATGTTTTCAATACCCTTGGTATGCCTACATCAACCACAGTTTCAATTGTTTTTGAATTGTTAGGGGCCGCGGTAATAATGTCAATAATTAAAATTAATTTGATAGATGGAAGTTTCTCGGATTTAGGTGATTACATCAATACATCTAAAGCTTCACAAATTATTTTAGGAATCATTTTATCGGTAATAATTGCATTCACAATAGGATCAATTATACAATGGCTATCAAGAGTTTTATTGACGTTTCATATTGAACAAAACACAACGCTTTTAAAATCAATATTTGGTGGTTTTTCTCTTTCAGCACTTTCCTATTTTATAATAATTAAAGGGGTTAAAGGTTCTGCTTTTGCGAATCAAAGCCTATTAATGTTAGATGGAAAAACAATTTCAGAATTCATTAGTTATCAACCATTTTTTACATTCGCTGTAAACTTTTTATTCTGGCTCCTTGTTTCAACTATTTTAATTAAACTATTTAGATTAAATATTTTCAAGATTATTATTGGTGTCGGAACCTTTGCTTTAGCCCTTGCATTTGCTGGAAACGATCTGGTTAATTTTATTGGAGTTCCAATTGCCGCTTTCCAGTCTTATGAGGCCTGGTCTTTATCCAATATAGATCCTAATTTGTACAATATGGAAATTTTGAATTCAAAGGTTTCAACCCCAACTTTGTTTCTACTTGGATCTGGAATTATTATGATTTTAACTTTATGGTTTTCCTCCAAAGCCAAAAAAGTTGTTCAAACATCTATCGACCTAGCCAATCAACATAGCACAAAAGAAAAATTTAATCCAAATTTTTTATCTAGAATATTAGTGAAGTTTTTTATAAAAATTTCATATGTGTTTGAAAAGATAATTCCCACCAAAACTAAAAATTATATTCAAAGTAGATTTGAACTAAAAAAAGAAAATGATCCCGCTAATTGGGATGACAACCTACCCTCTTTCGATCAAATGCGGGCGAGTATAAATCTTGTTGTTGCAGCAATTTTGATTTCTATAGCCACTTCACTAAAACTACCTTTATCAACAACCTACGTTACTTTCATGGTCGCTATGGGAACATCTTTATCTGACAAAGCTTGGGGTCGAGATAGTGCGGTGTATAGGGTGTCCGGAGTGATAAGTGTAATTGGTGGATGGTTTCTAACAGCCTTCTGTGCATTTACGGTTTCTGGTTTAATAGTTTATTTGTTTCACTTAGGAGGAATAACTGCAATAGTTATAATTTTTACCTCTGTATCATTTATTATCATTCGTAATTATTTGTTTCACAAAAAGGAAATAAAATCAAAAACGAAATTTTTGAAATCAGAGAGCAAATCAAGGGAAGGTGTAATCTCTGAGGCAGACAAAAACATAACTGAAACCATCCAAGGTGCGCACATTTGCTATTTAGCAGTAATTGATGCTTTATCAGAGAACGATGAAATAAAATTAAAAAATGCTTCTAGAAAGGTAAAAGAACTTGAAAGTGAAATTTTTGATTTAAGAGATAATTTATTTTACTATTTGAAAACAATTCAATCAATTGAAAAGGAGTTGTCTCTTTTTTATGTTAACTCCCTTAGATTAATCCAAGATATAATCGAAGACATATCTTATATAGTCAGAATAGCTCAAAATCACATAAATAACCAACATAATAAAATCCAGGAGCCACAAATAAATGATTTAAAGGATATCGAAAATCAAATATTAAAAATACTTCAGAGTACCATTGACGCCTTTGAAAAAAATTCATTAAAAGGACTCTCTTCTATTTTAGAAAATAAAAATTCTTTAATACTTTTTTTAGAAGAAAAAATCAGCAATCAAATTTTGATTACAAGGTCAACTGAAACAAGCGCTAAAAACGTAACACTTTACTTTAATATTCTTTTAAAATCAAAAGACTTAATTGAACATAAATTAGAACTTATCGAAGATTTCTACAAAAATGCAATTAAGTTTAGATCAAGAACCTGATTTATCCCAAATCACCTTGTTTATGACTTTGTTGTTTTCGTAAACAATTTCTTTTAAAGTTTCATTTTCCCAGAACAACCAAACTCCGTGCTTCTTGCCATAATCATAGTTAGCAATACAAATTCTTTCTCCGGTTTCAGAATAGGATATCCACTTACCATGAAGTTTATTTTTTTTAAGGTATCCTTGCTGCGACATTTGCCCGTTTTTGTGAAACTTAGTTATCTTTTTGATTCCATTTTCGTAATTTGACAAAATGTCAATTGATTGATTTTCAGAGGGTAGATTCTCATCGTTTAAAAAGGGTAGATCTTGAGAATAACCCAGTAGGCAAAACATTATAAATCCAAATGTAAAGAAGTTTTTCATGGGTTTAATTTTAAATTATAATGTAAATATATAAAAATTTGTTAACATTTAGATAACATTAGGATAATATTTCGATAATCCTCAATTAACATCTAATTAATTTATATCAAAAAAGAGATGAGTTGTTTAGAGTTTATAATTACTTTTTCGAACTGTTTTACAATTTTATGTTCAATAAAGAGTTGCTCATACTTTTAATTCTATTTCCATTACTAAATTATGGTCAAAAAATTAAAGCTTCAAAGTTTGGCAAAGGCATAATCAATTTTAGAGATAAAAACAATGAATGGGGTTTTGACTTCACGGGAAGGATTCAATTACTTACTAAAAATTCATGGAATAAAGAAGGTTTAAATTTTAGAGATTCTGGTTCCAATTCAGGTCTTAGAAGGGCAAGGTTAAAATTTGGAGGGTTTGGTTTTAGTCAAAAGATTACATATTACATAGAGCTTGGACTATCTGAAAATGACATGCTTGAAACCTCAAAATTTGTATCAAATCTTTCTAGTGTAGTTCTTGATGCATGGATAGAATGGAATTTTTATAAAAATTTCAGTCTACTTATTGGGCAAAGTAAACTTCCAGGAAACATAGAGAGAATTATTTCATCTGGAAAAATGGCTCTAATTGATCGTTCAATATTAAATAGAGAATTTAATATTGATAGAGACATTGGCCTTAAACTGATACATAAATTTAAATTTTCAGAAAAATTTTATATCAAGGAAACTTTTGCTCTCTCCCAAGGTGAAGGCAGAAGTGTAATCAGTGGTAACTTAGGAGGTTATCAGTATACAACACGTTTAGAATTTCTTCCTTTCGGATTATTTAAAAATAATGGTGACTACGTAGGTGATGATATAAGCTATGAGAATAATTTCAAACTAAATATTAGCGCCACGTATGATTACAATGACAATGCTGTTAAAAACAAAAGCAATATGGGAGAATATTTGAAAAATGATTTAGGATATTATAAAGCTGACATTAAGACATTTTTTATAAATACACATCTTAAATATAGGGGACTTTCATTAATGGGGGAGTATGCAGACAGAAACTCAGCTGATCCATTTGCTAGAAACAGTGACAACACCTTAACTGGAGATGTCGTAAAGACAGGCTCTGCATTAAACTTGCATTTTGGTTACGTTTTACCATCAAAACTTGCGATTTCTGCAAGATATACAAGTGTCGAGTTTGATAAATTTGTAACTTCTAATACTAATATTAAACAATATACCTTAGGAGTTTCTAAATACATTTTAAATCATAAATTAAAATTTCAAAGCGATTTAACATTTGAAGAATCAATTTATTCTTTAAATTCTTTATTTTGGAGAATGCAACTTGAAATTCATTTTTAAAAATGGAAAACCTGTATTTGATTTTAGTGATTGTTCTTGGCATCCTTGCAATTGGCGACTTAATTGTAGGTGTGAGTAATGATGCAGTTAATTTTTTGAATTCTGCTGTTGGTTCAAAAGCTATATCCTTGAGAACCATTATGATACTAGCCGGTTTGGGAGTTGCACTAGGCGCACTATTTTCCAGCGGTTTAATGGAAGTAGCTAGAAAAGGAATTTTCAATCCAAGTGAATTTAATTTTGACGAAATCATATTAATATTTACTGCCGTGATGTTAACAGACATTCTTTTGTTAGATTTTTTTAATTCTCTTGGCCTTCCAACCTCGACTACGGTTTCAATTGTATTTGAACTTCTTGGAGCAGCTGTTTTCATGTCCTTGATTAAAATTTTATCAACAACAGGTCAAATCTCAGATCTTGTAATCTTCATAAATACATCAAAAGCAATCCAAATTATTTTAGGTATTATCCTATCAATTGTTTTTGCTCTCACAATCGGAGCTATTGTACAATGGGTATCACGTTTAATCCTCACTTATGATTTTGAAAAAAAATCAATAAACATCAACTCCCTTTTTTCCGCAGTTGCATTGTCATCTATCACCTATTTTATACTAATGAAAGGTATAAAAGGCACGCCCTGGGCAGAGGAAACTTTTTATATAATGGGTAGTCTAAGTATTAAAGACTTTATTGAAGAAAAGACATTTAGCGTGATTACAATAAATTTTATTTTTTGGTATTCATTGTCATTTTTTATGATGAGGTTTTTTAAAACCAACATTTACAAAGTAATTATTGGGATTGGAACCTTCGCCTTAGCCCTAGCCTTCGCAGGGAACGACCTGGTAAATTTTATAGGCGTCCCTATTGCGGCATATCAGTCATATGAGGCGTGGATATCGTCTGGAATCCCAGCATCACAATTTAGCATGGAATCCATGGCTTCAAAGGTGCCAACTCCAACCGGTTTTCTGGTAATTTCTGGATTAATAATGGTATTGACACTTTGGTTCTCATCTAAAGCTAGAAAGGTTTTAAAAACATCTCTTGATCTATCCAACCAAGGGTACGTGAAAGAGAGATTTGAACCCTCGTTGGTGTCCAAACTGATTGTAAAATTTTTTCAAAAAATATCCTCATCACTGGTACACCTAATTCCAAAAAAAATAAATAATAAAATTGAAACTCAATTTTCTAGAAAAAATTTAAAATCTAAAATTAGCAATGATCCGAATGCACCCTCATTTGATATGCTTAGAGCATCCGTAAATTTGACCGTAGCATCAATTTTAATTTCGGTAGCTACATCTTATAAATTACCTCTTTCTACCACATATGTGACTTTTATGGTGGCAATGGGAAGCTCCTTGGCCGATGGCGCATGGAGGAAAGATAGTGCTGTTTACAGGGTTTCTGGTGTTGTAAACGTAATAACTGGTTGGTTTTTAACAGCTTTAATAGCATTTATTGTTTCTGGTATAATTGTTTCAATCGCCTATATAGGAGGCATAGAGGCAATTGCAATAATTCTTTTTATTATTTTATTAATAATTGGCAGAAATTTCATGAAGCATAGAGGTGAAGAAAATGACGTTGACGTTGAAAAAATTTTGAAGGCTGAAAGTAAATCCATGAAGGGAATTATGGAGGAGAGTTCAGGGAATATCACTAAGTTTTTTAAAAGAGTTGATTTAATCTACAGCAATCTTGTAAAAGGGCTTTCTCAACAGGATTTATCAATTCTTAAAAAAGGTAAAAAAAATGTCAAACGCCTGGGGGGAGAAGTAGAGGGATTAAGAGAGAATATATTTTATTTTGTTAAAAATTTAGATGAAACAAGTTTGTCAGCAAGTAATTTTTATATTGTTTTGTTAAGTTACATCGATGATATTGCAAGTGATTTAGAATATATAATATCTAAAAGTCATAAACACATCAATAATGATCACCAAAAGTTGAAACTTTCTCAGATTAGGGATTTAAATGAGATACACAGTTTTACTAAATCAATTTTCAAAGAGTCCATGAAGAATTTTGAAAATAATTCGTTTACTGAATTCAAAGTTGTTTTGGGTAAAAAAGAAAAGATTAAAAAAGAAATTCAAAACAAAATTAATGCTCAAATTGAGCTTACAAGAAATGTTGAAACAAGCCCCAAAAACACAACATTGTATTTCAATATTCTTCTAAAAACAAAAGAAATTAATAAGGTTAAGTTTAATATAGTTGAGGAGTTTTACAACACATACAAACAAATCAACGAAGTTTAAATTTAGCTGGATCTATAACCACAACAATAGGTAATTAGCATGGTTCTGTATAAGATTCTTGAGGGTACCCCTATGTAATTTTAATTAAGATGAGGTTAATAAAATTTAACCCTCACAGCTTTCACAATCTTTCTTTTGCTTGAACTTTTGAGCAGCATTCATACTGTGCTGGTAGTACAAAGATTTGAGTCCAAGTTTCCATGCTGTGATGTGAATCTTATTGATTTCTTTAGTGCTGGTATCTGGATGTATAATAATATTCAAAGACTGGCCTTGATCTAAATGATTTTGCCTGTTTGCGGCTTGATAAATTATAGCCAACTGATCAATTTCCGAATATGTCTTAAATACCTCTTTTTCGTTTTCAGATAAGAACTCTAGGTGTTGGACAGAACCATCTCTGTCCCTTATGCTTTTCCATACCTCTGGAGTGTCCATCCCTTTCTCTTTTAGGAGTTCTGTTAAAAACGGGTTTTTAACAGTTACTTTAATTTTTGCGATATCTTTAACATAGATATTTGACCATACAGGCTCTATGCCTTGAGAGACCTGACCTAAGATAAACGCGGATGATGTAGTTGGTGCAATGGCATTTAAAGTTGTATTTCTTCTCCCGTAACCTTTTAGTAGTTTAGGTTCTCCAAACTTAGTTGCCAAGTATTCTGAAGCTTTGTATGACTTTTCTTTTATTGTTCTGAAAATCTCACTATTTAAATCATACGCCTCTTGGCTATCAAAAGCATGCATCTTAGATTGCAGTAATGAGTGCCACCCTAAAACCCCCATCCCAAGAGCTCTATTTTCTTTTGCAAAATTATACGCTCTTTCCATGAATAGAAATGTCTGTTGGTCATCTCTGTTAGGAGAATTTTTATACCTATCTAATTTTTCTATAAACTCTGTGACTAGAGAATCTAAGAAATAAATCATTGTTTCAATCGCATCGGTATTTTTCCATTTATCATAATGCAAAAGGTTTATACTTGACAAAACACAGACAAATGACCAATTGTGATCAGAGGGTAACATGATTTCTGTGCATAAGTTGCTAGCATATATCGGCAGCTTTTTATCCTTGTAAACATCGGCAGCACCATTGTTTGCATTATCTGTAAAAAAGATATAGGGATATCCCATTTCTCCACGACTTTGTATGACTTTAGCCCAAACAGTCCTTTTTTCAACATCACCATCAATCATTTCTTGCATCCAGTCATTGGTGACGGTAACGCCATGGGTCAATTCTTGAATAGGGTTTCCTTCTGTGCCTATTTCCAAAAATTCCATAATATCGGGGTGATCAACTGGGAGGTATGGTGAGAAACGACCTCTCCTCACCGAGCCTTGGCTTACGACATCAACCATAGATTCAAATAGTCTCATAACGTGGACTGCTCCTGAGGCCTCTCCGTTATTTTTAATCTCCGCACCTCTGTGTCTGATTTTACCAAAATAACCTGAAGTTCCTCCGCCTAATTTAGACATCATTCCTACCTCAGATTGAGTGTACAAAATATTTCCAATGTCATCATCAATGTGAGAACCAAAGCAGCTGATTGGTAAGCCGCGTTCTTTACCGAAGTTTGACCATACTGGAGATGCTAGTGAATAAAATCCTTCCGACATGTAATTGTAAAACTTATCAGCAAAGCCGGGCATTTCTAAAATTTCCTCTGCTCTTTTAGCAATGTTTGCTATACGCTCCTCAGCGCTTATTCCTTCTCCTAAATACCCAGCAGCTAAAAATTTCCTACTATTATCGTTCAACCATTCAAATGATTTTTTTGAAGTTAGATTAGACTCCCTCGCCTCTTTTCTGGCTTGAACTAAATGTTGGTATGAATTTTTTTGTTCCTCCTTGGCTTTTAGTTTTTTCTGCATTTTTTAGAATAGGTCATCACTCGTTATACTTTGTGTTCTTTTACTATAATTTATAGAACGCTTTACAAAAAAGTCTCCATGCTTGGTTCCTATGATTTCATCATCGAACCACTCAGTTTGGGAAACCAAATCTTGGTCTATTTCGAAAGCTTTTTCAATTCCAATGCTTTCTAAAGAATTATTAAATCTATTTTTTAAAAACTCATTAACTACTGCCTTGGGCAAAAAGTCAAGTTCACCGTCTTCAAAAATCCAATCTACTACCTCTTTTTCTGCTTCATAAGCTTGTTTGCATAGCTCGTGTATATTTCTGTTGTAGTCTGAGGTAAACCAATCAGGATTTTCCTTTTGAAGAATTTTGATTAAATCAATTCCAAAATCGCCGTGGATTTGTTCTTCTTTGGAAGTTGCCTCTACAACATTTGAAATGCCTTTGAGCATATTTTTATGTTTGTTGAATGCCATTATAATTAGGAACTGCGAAAACAAAGAAACGTGTTCAATAAATAGTGAAAACAGAAGAATCGCTTCCGCATATTCTCTATTGTCGTCACTTTTGGAATTTCTAAGAGCAGTTTCCAAATAACGAACTCTTTTCATTATTGCGGGTTTCTTCTTAAGCTCACTAAACTCTGAATTAAGCCCCAAAATTTCTAATAAATGGGAGTAGGCATCTGCATGACGAACTTCACTTTCAGCAAAAGTTGATCCTACAGATCCAACCTCAGGCTTAGGAATCCTGTGATAGAGATCTCCCCAGAAAGACTTTACTGCAACCTCTATTTGAGATATTGCTAGCATAGTATTTTTGATGGCATTTTTTTCAACTGGAGATAATCTTGATTTAAAATCTTGAATGTCACTTGTGAAGTTGAACTCGGAATGAATCCAATAAGAGTGTCTTATAGCTGGAACATATTCATACAAATTTGGATACTCATATGGTTTTAAGTTGATTCGTTTTTCGAAGATGTCGGTTTGTCTTTGTTGACTTCTTTTATTTCGATATAGAATATACGCCTTTGCTACTTCTGGAAACTGACTTTCCATAAGTTTGGTTTCAACTGTATCTTGAACTTGTTCAATAGTCGGTATGTATTCAGGCTCTATTTTTTTTCTTTCAAGTAGTTTTTGATTTACCAATAAAGCTATATCCTCCGCATTCTTTTTATCACCAACCCCAACAGCGCCCATTGCCTTTTCAATAGCACCTGTGATCTTGTTTAAATCATAAACTCTGGTAGTGAAGTCTCTTTTGATTATTTGTTCTATCTTCATTTTTTTAAAATTAGCTCCAAAAAGTAGCCCTTCAATTTTGATTAAATTGAAAAGAATTTTACTTAAAGAATTATCGACAATTTTTGTACTAACAAATATTTCGAAAATTTTATCAGAATTGAAAGACCAACTTTTCCACAATGATGCCTAGTTTTTAACAAAAAGGTGTTTTTTTTAAAAAAAACTCTTTTCTGAGGATTGTTTTAATTGCTTAATAGCCAATGTCTTACAAATTTAATCCTTTGTGAAACCCCGTTTTTGTTGGAAAATACGTAAATCGTCAAATAGAGTTTTTTTAGTTGCATTTTGAATTTAATTCTATAAGTCGTGTTACTGTAAAAATCCCAATAACAAAAATTATAAATTTTTAAGCCTCCGACAACTTATTTTTAATAACCTTTAGGTGTTGAAAATTTCAATCATAAATCCTTTAAAGGTTCTTTTAATTTTTATCATCAATTCTGTTTTTAAAAATCTTCTCTAGTCTTTCATACCAGTCAGATCCAAACTTTTTTATAATGCTATTTTTTAAAAATTGGAACACATAAATTTTATTTTTTTCTCCCAAACTACAAGCAGATTTGCAAATACTCCAATTGTGATAGTTAATGGCTGTAAAAGAATTATATTTTTTTACTCTTAAAGGGTATAAAGCACAGGAAATTGGTTTTTCCCAATTGATTTTTTTGTCCTCAAATGATTTTTGAATTGAGCACAATGCTGTACCTTTTTCGTCAAAAAAAGCATACGCGCATTCTTTACCATTAATTATTGGTGTCTCTAAATCTCCGTCTGAACCTCTAACATAAAGCCCCGTTTTTTCAACTTCATCAATACCTTTTTTGGTCATGTATGGTTTGATGTGTTTGTAATTCTTTTTTAATTTTTTTATATCCTCTTTTTCCAATGGTGCACCTGCGTCCCCTTTTACGCAACATTGCCCCTTGCAACTATTTATATCGCAAATAAATTTTTTTTCTAATACTTCGTCAGAAACAATAACATCATCAATTTTAATCATACTCAAATAAAATTAAAATAATTAGATAAATTTGGAACATATTAAATGTAAGATGAAAAATTTGATTTGGGTACTTATTTTAATTTCAATTGGCATGCTGATCTTCAATGCCTTTTTAGTAGACTTTGATAATCCTCTTGTAAACGAGAGTTTAATTGCTGTAATTGGAGTTTTTTCTTCCCTATGTTCTTTTTTACTTCTTTTAATACTTCTCTTATCACTTAAAATAAAACGTCTTAAAAAAAAAGGGAATTAAACTAATACTATTTTAAAATTTTTATTGCCTCAAATATATATGGGTCATTTGTATTGTTTATTTCAATCTGTGTTTTTCTGTCAAAAAGTTGAAAAACTATAATAGATTTAATGCTATTAATCAAAGTTTCATAATCACTAGATTTCAAATCTATTTTGTTTTTTATAGAGAATGCATTTAAACGTTCAATCCATTTTGATTTGTCTATAAATTCATCTTTTAAGACATCTTCTTTTTTTAGTTGAGAATAAAATTTGCGGTTTTTATCCACTTCCTCAAAAACCATACGATTGAGCTGAATCCCAATTATTTCATAACTAATATTTCCGGCTTTAGCTTCAGTAATGGGCATAATTTTATCAGGTAATATCCCCCCTCTAGTAAATAATTTTTTACCACTAGTGCTATAATACATTACAGTGTCAATAGCTTGATCGTATTCCTTTTTTGAATCTTTCATCAAGTAGTCGATGTTATCATTATAGGACTCAAATGGTTTTTGAATACTTCTACCTGAGGGTGTATAATATTTCGCTACAGTAAGGCGAATTGCGTCTTTACTTCCTAGAGGGAATTGATTTTGAACCAATCCTTTACCAAAAGAAGTTTCTCCAATTATAAAGGCTCTATCGTTATCTTGCAGGGCACCAGCTAAAACCTCGCTTGCAGATGCAGAGTTTTTATTTATTAAAATACAAATATTCCCGTCTTTAAATATTCCTTCCCCTGAAGCAAGTTTTTCTTTTATTTCACCTTTACTTGATTTAACAATCACAATTTTTTGATCTTTTCCCAAGAATATATCCGAAATTTTCTCAGCGGAGAACAGGTAACCACCAGGGTTGTCTCTTAAGTCCAAAATAAGTTTTTTAACCCCCTTATCATTAAAATTTTCAATAGCCAACTTAAAATCAACATGCGTATCTTTAATAAATCTGTCTATTTTGATGTATCCTATATCATCTTTTAATTCATAAAAAAAAACTGAACCGATTTCGACTTTTCCTCTCTCTATATTTACCTTAAATTTTTCTGCGGAACTAGGCCTGAAGATTTCAAGATTAATTTTTGAATCCTTTGGTCCTTTGATTTTATCTAAGATTTTTTGATTTGACAGGTTTTTACCATAAAGGGTATCCTTATCACTCATTAAGATTCTATCCCCTGCAATTAAACCAAATTTTTCAGCTGGACTGGCTTTCAAAACCCTTATTATAGAAACGGTGTCATTTATAAAAAAAAAGTTTACTCCAATTCCCTCAAAACTTCCCCTCATACTTTCATTGACAATAGGTAATTCGTTTTTTGAAATATAAAAAGAATGAGGGTCTAATTTTTTTACAACATCTTTTATAATTTCACTAGAAAGACTATCCAAATCTATTTTATCTACATAATAATTTTTTAAGTAGTAATAGAAGTTTTCAATTTTCTTTTCAGGGTTATTGGAAGACTGAAAAAAAATGTTCTCTAAATTTTTGAAATTATAAGTTAAGAAAAATGCACTACCTGCAATAATTATCAGATATATATAATTTCTCATTTATTTAATTACTTTAAAGAGATTTGATTTACTATAACACCGGCTTTTTTTAAAAATTCAACCCCAGATAAATCTTTGTAAGCCTCAGAATAAACCACCCTGGATATTCCTGATTGATGGATCAATTTAGAACATTCCCTACATGGTGAAAGAGTTACGTAAAGAGTTGCTCCATCACATGACTGAGTCGAACTTGCAACTTTTAAAATTGCGTTTGCCTCGGCATGCAAAACATACCATTTTGTATAGTTCTCTTCATCCTCACAAACATTTTCAAAACCCGTTGGTGTTCCATTGTACCCATCAGAAATTATCATCCTATTTTTAACTATTATGGCACCAACTTGTCTTCTTTTACAATAGGAAAGTTTCCCCCAAGTTTCTGCCATTTTTAAATAGGCAATATCATATTTTTTTGTTTTATCCAATTAGTTTAAAATAATATTAAATTCAAAATCTTGATAAAATCATTTGTACAGATGCTAAAATAACAATTGAAATTATTACAACTCTCCACATTTTAAATAATGTTTTCTTTTTAGAAAAAATTTGATTTATTGAGATGACTGCAAGAACAATCAATATTTGGGCAGACTCGATTCCTAAAGCGAAAGGTAATAAAGTTTCTGTAGAGTTGTTAGATTGAAAAATAAATCCAAAATATTTACCAAATCCAAATCCATGAATGATACCGTAAGTGAAAGTTACTATATTTTGATAAAAAAAATTTTGGTTTACCTTATTTCTCAAACTTGAAATTGCGGTAAGTAGAATTGTAATTGGAATTAAAAGTTCAATTATATACGAGGATGTTTCTATTTTATAATAATTCCCTAAAAACAGTGATATTGTATGTCCAAGTGTAAAAAAAGTAACCCATACAAAAGTTTTCTTCCACATTTTAAATGTATGATTAATCACTAATACAACAATAAAAAATAAGTGATCTAAACCGTCAAGGTCTAGTACATGTTGAAATCCTAGCAATAAATTAAAATAAAAGCTATCCATTAGAAACCTCTCTCTTTTTGAATTTTTTCATATGCATCTTGTACTCTCTGAAATTTTTCTTTTGCTCCTTTTTTTAGCGCCTCATCATTTGATTGTATTTTGTCTGGATGATATTTTTTAGCCATATCTCTATACGCTTTTTTAACTTCTAAATCAGTTGAATCAGGAGAAATTTCAAGGATTTTATAAGCGTCATCTGTTGATTTTATAAACATTGCTTTGATGCTCTCAAAATCTATACTATTAATTCTTAATGAATCTGAAATTTGAAAAATTTTTTTAACTTCAGAGACGTCAACTTTTCCATCTGCATTTGCTATTCCAAATAAAAAGTGAAGAATTTGAAGTCTAATCTCATAAGGCGCAACCCTGACAAAATAGTTACACAGATTTACAACATCTTGGCTATCTTTTTTCACTTCTTTATTAAATTTTGAAAAAATCATATCTGCATTCATTTTTCCATAACTGGATATAAAATAATTTCTTACGAAGTTCAATTCTCTATCATCAACCTTCCCGTCTGCTTTGATAACAATTGCGGCTAGAGAAAGAAGATTTAATTGTAATTTATCATCGGTAAATTTTCTTCGAAAGTTTCCAGTACTATAGTATCCTCCCTTTAATTGGAGAGAGTTTTCTAAGATACTACCTAAAAAATAACCAATAATAGCCCCAGCAAACCTAAAGTAGATATAACCAAATATTGCACCAATCCATTTTATCATAGACTTATAAGTATAATGCAAATATAAGTTTATATAAAAATGTTTTTTTATGCTAATTATAAATTGATAAAATATCTATATTTGAAAAAAAAATAAATGTATCCAGAAGAAATTGTTTTACCTATGCGCGAAGAACTAACTTCGGTTGGTTTCAAACAAGTAACTACATCGTCTGAAATTGAAAGCACAATAAAAAGTTCAGGAACCACATTAGTTGTTGTTAACTCTGTTTGCGGATGTGCTGCTGCAAATGCTAGGCCGGGAGTAAAACTTTCACTAGAAAATGAAGTTTTACCTTCCAAACTAGCAACGGTCTTTGCTGGAGTGGACCGTGAAGCCACAGATACAGCCAGATCGCTGATGGTTCCCTTTCCCCCTTCTTCTCCCTCAATTGCTCTATTTAAAGATGGGGAATTGGTTCACATGATCGAAAGACATCACATAGAGGGAAGACCCGCAGAAGCTATTGCTGAGAACCTGAAATCTGCGTACGACGAGCATTGTAAGTAGTTCAGAAGTTCGGTTTTTGTTTATTTAAAAACGCGCTAACTCCCTTTTTAAATTCTGGATGGTCAAAACACTCTGAAAAATATTTGGATTCGATCTCACTGCAAGTTTTTTTGCTCTCCCTTCCACTATAATTAATTATCTTAATTGCAGAAGTAGCAGCATTTGGGGAGTTCAATATTATTTCATTTGCAACCTGGACAGCTTTCTCTAGCAACTCATTTTTTTTAGTCAAATGTGAAATTAATCCTATTTGTAAAGCTTCTTTGGAATTTATCTTTCTGCATGTTAAAATCATTTCTTTGGCAATTCCTTTTCCTACTATCTCTGCTAATCTGTATGTACCCCCATAACCTGGAATGGTTCCCAATGATGCCTCAGGAAAACCCATTAAGGCATTATTTGATGCAATTCGAATATCACATGACAAAGCTAGTTCTAGGCCTCCTCCTAATGCATATCCATTAATGGCAGCAATGACAGGTTTTGAAAAATCTTCAATAAAATCAAATACTTTTTCTTTTCCTTTTTTGGAAAGCCCCAATGCTTCATTGGATTTAAATTCTGAAAACTCCGAAATATCTGCTCCAGCTGCAAAAGCTTTTTCTCCAATACCCGTTAAAATTATTACTCTTATTTTGTCATCTTTGGATATTTCTTTAAGAGCTAAATTAATTTTATCAAGTAAAGAAATGTTTAAAGCATTGAATTTTTCTGGCCGATTTAAATATAAAAATGCAATTTTACCTTTTCGTTTTGTTAATAATTCCTCGTGCTCCATTTTTATTTTTTTAAAGTTATTGAAAATTTAGTTCCCTTGTTGGGTTGAGATTTAAAGCTAATATTACCATTTAAAGAGTCGATAATATTTTTTACAATAGCTAAACCAAGTCCCATCCCAGCTGACTTTGTTGTAAATTTTGGTTCAAATATTTTTAATTGGTCCTTTTTTACAATTCCAGTCCCATTATCCTCTATGTTCATTTTAAGTTTATTCTTTTCAAGCATAATTTCAAGATCTATTTTCGGTGTCCTATTTTCGGGAACTGCCTGAATAGCGTTTTGAATTAGATTGGTAAGTACTCTAATCCACTGAGTCCTGTCAATAGGCCAAATTATTTTCTTCTTGGTTGCTTTAATTTTAAGATTAGCATTTTCGAAAATTTGAACTGCTGAATTTGTAATTTCAACTATATCTTGATCTTTTATTTTAGGCTTTGGCATAGTAGCAAAGTCTGAAAAGGTATTTGCAACCATACTCATAGTGTCAATTTGCTCAATCAATGTTTTCAAAAAGGACTCCAATTTTTTTTGATAGTTTTTTTCATTGGGTTTGTTAAATTGCTGAAAACTCTGTATTGTTAGTCTCATCGGGGTTAACGGATTTTTGATTTCATGAGCGACTTGTTTTGCCATCTCTTGCCAAGCCTGTTCTCTTTGTCCCTTAGCAAGTTTTTCAGCGCTTTTTTCAAGTTCTGACAACATCTTATTGTAGGAACGAACTAAACTCTCAATTTCTTTTGTTTTGGTTTTAATTTTAATCCTATTGTTTTTTTCTAATAATCCTGTTTTAAGAATTTTAGACCTTAACTTTTCTATTGGACGAGTTATAAAACTTGATAGGAAAAAAGCAAAGAAAATTGTTGCAATCAACATCAAAGAATATACTTGTAGTAACCTAACTAGAAATATATTGAGTTCTGTTTGACTAAATGATAAATCTTCAAAATATGGAAAATATAAAATTAGATATGGTTTTAAATCGTCTCCTAAAAGTAGACTGTAAGAGGACTGAAATTCCCCCTTCTCATTTATATTTTGTTCGAGTATTCTTTTGGTTTGATTTTTTGCGAGATTATCTATGATGGTATCCTTTATCTTTAGGTGCTCCGTTTCATCAAAGTCATCTACGTATGAGTAGTAGAGTGGTTTTCCATCAAGTGAATACAGAGCAAATTCAACCTTGTGAATGGTAGAGATAGGATTAAACTCCTTTAAAAAATAATCATAGTTTTTGGGAACAAATTTAATTGTTGTGTCCTTGGTAATAATATTTTTAAGATGAGTTTTTACTTGAGTCTCTTTTCTTATCAACCTTCTATTATTATAATCATCATTTTGAGCAAAATACTGGAAATAGGTGGCAACCACAATTAGCAAAAGTGAAAATATTGTTAGCAATATCATTGAAAAGAAAATTCTTACCCTTAACGAAATTTTACCTTTCATATCGAAACTATTTTCTGTATTTCTGATATACTTTAATTCCAATAAATAGGAAAATTATAAGTGATATAAAACTTATAACTCCTGAAAATAGTGTCATTCCCTCCTTGAAAGTTGCCAACAAAATTATTATAAATAAAAGAAGGGTTGGGGCTTCATTCCATATTCTCATAAAGAAGGATGTTTTTTTAATTTGATCTCTTTGTAATTGTTTAAAAAAAACATGTGTTTTGAAATGATAAATAATTAATAGAGCCACAAAAGATAACTTCACGATCATCCACTTTTGCAGGACCCAGGAAGGAATAATTATCAACATTAAAACACCAAATAATATGGTTAATATGGCTGAAGGCCAGCTAATAATATACCATAATCTTCTTGTCATTATCTTTAACTGTTTTGTAAGAATTTCTTTTTCTGGACTAGCTTTTTTAGTAGCTTCAATGTGATATATAAATAGTCTGGGAACATAAAAAAGACCAGCAAACCAAGCAACAACAAAAAAAATATGAAGAGCTTTAAAATAATTGTAATATGAATCCAAAATCTAAGTTTTAATAAAATTACAAAAAAGCATTTTTGGAATTACCTATGTTATTACTATTAATTTTTTTAATTCAAAATTCAAATAAACCCCAGTAAGTACAGTAGATAAAAACTCCGCCAAAGGAAATGATATCCATACACCAAATACACCATATATTTTTGAAAGAAAAAAAACTAGTGGTATAAAAAAGAATACTTGCCTTGAAAGTGTAAGCATTAGTGCTGGGAAAGCCCTCCCAATTGCTTGGAAATATGCAGAACCGATCAACTGAATACCAATAATAGGTGTCGCCATAAACACTAAAATAAGTGCATCCGATGTTTTGTTGATTATATTTACATCAGATGTGAAAGCATTTGCTACGCTATCTGAAAATGTATAGATAAACAAAAAAATTACTGTTGCCATACCCGTTGAATAAATAATGGCTTTTTTTACTGAATTCAGAACTCTATCTTTATTTTTTGCTCCAAAGTTGTATCCCGCGATGGGAATAAATCCTTGTGTAATTCCTAAAATTGGGAATAACATAAACATCAGCATTCTGCTGATTATAGCGTAAACAGCTATCATACTCTCACCCTGCAGTGAAAAAAGTATATTATTTACTACTAAAACAGTCAAACTTACGGCAGCTTGCCTTGATAGAGTCACAAATCCTAGAGACACAGTTTCTTTAACTATGCTTATGTCAAATTTCAAATCACTAATATTTAATTTCAAATCAGATTTTTTTAGAACAAAAAACAATAAGATGTATATACCACATATGAAGTAGGATATGGTGGTTGCTAAAGCTGCACCATACATCCCCAACCCTAATTCATAAATAAATAAATAATCTAAACATAAATTTGACACAGATGGAATAAACATAGCGTACATTGCAATCTTGGGCTTTCCCTCGGATCTGATTGTATTATTTGACATCATACAAAGACCTAGAATGGGAACCCCAATCATTACAATTACATAGTAAATTTTAGCTAAACCGAATAATTCGCCCTTTCCACCAAAAAGTGGAATTAAAGCATCTGTGAAGTATAATCCTAAAGACATAAAAAAAATGGTTGATATCAATGTCATTGAAATCTGATTTCCAAATGTTTTGTTCGCCTTATCATGATTTTTATTTCCAAGAGACCTTGATATAATAGAACCACCGCCTATACCGATTGACATTCCAATTGCAGCTACAAAAAATGACACTGGAAGAACAATATTAATAGCTGCAATTGCATTCGGACCAATCCAATGTCCTACAAGAATAGTATCAATGAGTATATTTAAAGACATTACTAAAATACCCAGTGATGAAGGCACTGCATGTTTAATAAGTAGCTTTCCAATGGGTTCAATTCCCATTTCAGAAGCAGAGCGATTCATGTTTTTTCAAATATCTTTTCATTCCACTCTGTAACCCATTTTGACAAGAGTTCTACCCAGTCTTCTCTGTCATTAATGCATGGAACGACGTGTAATTTTTCTCCACCGCTTTCTTCAAAATCCTCTACTGCCTCCATTCCAATTTCTTCAAGGGTTTCTAAACAATCTGAAACAAATGCAGGTGTTACAACAGCCATGTTTTTTACTCCAGATTTTGCAAAATTATTTATTGTTTTATCTGTGTAGGGTTGTAACCATGGATCTGGACCCAATCTTGACTGAAATGATGTTGAGTAGGAATCAGCCCTAAGTTTGAGGAATTTTGCAACTGCTTCAGTTGTTTTTATGCACTGATGTCGGTAGCAATAATTATGAGCCTTTGACTTTGTATCACAGCAGACATTATTCATCTTACAATGTGATTTAGTAATATCAGACTTTTTTATATGGCGTTTTGGAATACCATGATATGAAAATAAAAGATGCTCCCATTTTTTATTATTTAAAAACTCCTTAATAGAATTTGATAAAACTCGTATGTAGTTTTTATCATCATAAAATGATTTAAAAGAAGATAATTTAAGGTGAGGGTAATGTTTATTTTTAATTTCTTCAGCTAATACTAAAATAGTTTCTGTAGTTGCCATCGCGAATTGGGGATATAAAGGGATGAGGAGTATTTCCTTAACCCCCTTTCGCGATAAAGAATCTAAACCAAACTTAATTGACGGATTACCATATCGCATTGCAAGTTCTACAGGTATATCTACTTTCTTCTCTAGCTTTTGCTTTAGTCTTTTTGAAAGAACGATTAAAGGAGACCCTTCCTTCCACCAAATTTTTTTATAAGCCTTCGCAGACTTTTTTGGTCTGGTATTTAAAATAATTCCTTTTACCAGTAAACTTCTAACGATGTATGGGAAATCAATAACTCTTTCGTCCATTAAAAATTCTCTCAAATAATTTTTAACATCAGCAGGTTCAGGTGTATCTGGAGATCCTAAATTTACTAATAAAACTCCTTTCATACTATTATCCATATTATAGAAAAATTGTCACGAAGATAATGAGAGTAAATATTTTTTTGGAGTAATTCCAAATTTCTTTTTAAATGCAGCGATAAAGTGACTAGCAGTTGAATATCCGACTTTCAGTCCAACTTCGTTGACGTTGTATTTGCCGGAATCCAACATTCTTCTGGCTTCTTCCATTTTGTGGGTTAGTAGGTATCCGTAAACAGTATCTCCGTAAAGCTCTTTAAATCCTTCTTTCAATTTGTTCAAACCTATTTCAACCCTATTCGATAGCTCAACTAATGAAGGTGGTTCAGAGAAGTTTTGAAGAACGATTTCCTTTGCATTTCTTATTTTTCTTACATTATCTTCGTCAGCTAAAAATGGACAATTTTCCAAACTTGAATCTTCACTTTTACTAAAACAAAGGCTTAATAATTCATAAATTTTACCGGTTAAATATAAAGATTTCATGTTATTGTTGACTTTAGCTTTTATGATTTGATTAATTACAAAATTCATACTTGGCGTAATACTCATTGACTCGTAATACTTTTTAGCATTGTTTTCATCACTTAGAAAGGGAATGTTTTCAGCATCGGATGAAAATAAGCTATGAAATTTTTTTATAGAAATTATAATGCTAAGAATGGAGGACATAGGATTCAAACTTAAATTTATTGGTAAATCTTTTTCTGGATTAAAAAGTAAAACAACTTTATTTTGGTCAATTGGCAGCAAATAATTCCCATTATTAAAAATAAAATTAGCCCGACCTTTTACACAAAAATGAAATTGTATGAGGCTCCTTTTAACATCTTTGGTATTATTACTTTGAAAATCTGAGTCATTTTTAAAATGATACATGTAAAAACCATTGCTTAATTCAAATTTATTTGTTAAACTTTTATCGTTATTTTTATCAGACATCGTTAAACGTATTATTTAGAATCAATCTATATAAGGTGGCCGTATAGTCGATACAGTCAATATTTACCTTACAACGTGCAAAAGTATACTCTTTGCGTTAATTATTATACTTTTATCGTTATTTTTTTAGTATAAGTGATATTATTTTTGCATAGTATTTGAGTTTGAATGGAGAATTTTAATGTTTTAACTAATTTTTACGTAATTGGAATTAGTTATAGGAATGCTGATTTATATACAAGGGGCAAATATAGTCTATCCAAAGTACAAAAACTTACAATCCTTAAAAAAGCCCAAGTTCAAGGCATAAAAGAAATTTTTATAAGTAGTACTTGCAACAGAACTGAGATTTATTTTTTTGCTGATAATCCTTCTAAAATAATTGACTTATTATGTGAAAATTCTAAGGGTGATCGTGAAACTTTGGAAAACCTTGGCTATACACTTAAAAACACAGAGGCAATAAATCATATTTTTAAAGTTGGTACGGGGCTAGATTCACAAATTTTAGGGGATTTCGAAATTATTGGACAACTAAAGAACAGTGTTAATCTTTCAAAAGAAAATAATTTGATTGGCAATTTCACTGAGAGATTAATGAATTGTGTAATTCAAGCCAGTAAAAGAATTAAAACAGAAACAAAAATTTCTTCAGGGGCAACTTCTATGGCATATGCAGCCGTTCAATTTATTACTAATGAAGTTGATAATATCTCAAATAAGAATGTTTTATTGATAGGAACAGGAAAAATTGGAAGAAATACATGTGAAAACCTAGTTAAACACACTGAAAATAAAAAAATAACTGTTATTAATCGTTCCAGGGAAAAAGCAGAAATTCTTAGTCACAAATTTGACGTATTTGTCAAAGATTTTTCTGAAATTTATAATGAAATTGAGAAAGCAGATATAATCGTCTTAGCTACAGGTGCTGAAGAACCTTTAATAAAAAATAATCTCCTAAAAACAAAAAGAAATCTATTAATCGTTGACCTAACAATTCCTTCCAATATCCGAATTGACGAAAGTCTGAAAAATATTAGAATTGTCAATTTAGATGATCTTGCAAAAGTTACTCACAAAACTCTTTCAGAAAGAAGAAAACAAATACCTAAGGCACAAGAAATTATTGAAGAAATAAAACAAGAATTTGCACAATGGGTTTATGATAGAAGATATGCTCCTGCTTTGAAGGCACTGAAAGACAAATTAATAAAACAACAAAATGCAGAAATGGGTCTACGTAAAAGTAAGAATGGAGCTGCTGTTCATGGTCCATCACATTCTTATGAAATGATCAACAAAATAACCGGTCAATTTGCGTTTTATCTTAAAGAAAATCCGAGTAAAGCCAACGATGCCATGAGCATCTTTAGTGAAGTGTTCCAACTCGACCTTCAAAATCATGAATAAGCCAATTATATTGGGATCAAGAGCCAGTAAGTTGGCACTATGGCAAACCAATTTAATTAAAAAAAAACTCGACGATTCAAATATCAAATGTGAGATTAGAAAAGTTACAAGTTCTGGAGATATTGACCTTAAAACCCCAATCTATTCAATGGGAATTACAGGAGTTTTCACAAAAGAACTTGATCAGGCTTTATTAAACAAAGAAATAGATGTTGCGGTTCATAGTTTAAAAGATGTTCCGACAAGACTAGCCGAAGGAATATGTATCGGAGCTGTTTTAAAAAGGGGGAAATGGGAAGATCTTATTTTATGGAAAAATATTGAATGCAAATCAAAAACAGTTAGATCAGTTGCAACTGGGAGCCTCAGGAGAAAATTTCAATGGAAACTAAAGTATCCCAATGATAAAGTAATCCCGATAAGAGGAAATATTACCTCAAGAGTAGAAAAGTTAAAAAATGATTCTAAAATCGATGGGGTCTTCTTTGCGAGTGCAGCTCTTTCAAGACTAAAAATTTATGAAGAAAATGAGGAAACTTTAAATAACTTTCTTCCAGCTCCTTGCCAGGGCTTTATCGTAGCAACATGTTTAAAGAAAAACAAATTTGTTATTGAAATTTTAAATAAAATAAATAATAAAAAATCTAGTATTTGTTCAGAAATAGAGAGAGATTTTTTGAGAACTCTTGAGGGTGGTTGTTCTGCTCCAATTGGTGCAATTGCTGAGGTTAAAGGTAAAATTATTGATTTTAAGGGTGGGATTTTCTCAATGAAAGGAGAACAGCCCAAGATCATTGAAGCATTACTAAAAATTGATGAAAGAAATGGAATTGGCGAAAAGCTGGCGAATGAGATTCTAAATGATGGAGGTAAAATATATATAGAAGAGGCAAAAATAAAATGAAAAATAAAAGAATCTTATCAACCAAAATTTTAAATACAGATGAGTTAAATCAGCTTGATTTCAGTGGTCATCAAGTTGAACAGTGGGATTTCATAAAAATTGAAGAAAAGAAATTTTCAATTAAATTAAATGATGAGATACTTATTTTTTCATCCCAAAACGCGGTTAATTCTTTTTTCTCACAGCATCAAAATGTAACACCTAGAAATTGTATATGTGTAGGTGAAAAAACCAAAGAACTTCTAAAGAAGAAGAAACAAAATGTCATCAATTTTTTTATAAGTTCAAAAGACATGGTTAAATTTTTAGAAAGAAACCTACTGTGTAACAAATTTATTTTTTTTACAGGTAATCAACGCATGAATAATATCGAAAACTTCTTCGATAAACAAAATGATAATTTCAGGGTTGTTGAGGTCTACAAATCGTATTGTGATTCCAAATATTTTAAAGATTTTGATATTGCATTGTTTTTCAGTCCCTCCGGTGTAAGATGCTTCGCGGAATTGAATTATTTTGAAAATATAGACTGCTTTGCAATTGGAGAGTCTACTGCTAATGAACTTAGAAATTATACGAAAAAAATCCACATTGCAAAAAAACCAACGATAAGTAATCTTATTGAAAAAGTAAAAATTTTACACTAACCCTTATGAAAAATGACTTGCTTCTTAGAGCCTTAAAAGGTCTCCCTGTTGAAAGACCTCCAGTGTGGATAATGAGACAAGCTGGACGATATTTACCAGATTATATTAAACTTAAAAATAAGTATGATTTTTTTACTCGCTGCAAAACACCAGAATTAGTTTCTGAAATAACACTTTTGCCTATCAATCAAATAGGAACTGATGCTGCCATTATTTTTAGTGATATATTGGTCGTCCTGCAAGCTATGAATATCGAGGTTGAGATGAAGCCTAATTTCGGACCTTTTATTCCTAATCCTATAGATTCAAAAGAAAAAGTAAAAAATTTAACAACCCCAAATGTTATGGATAAACTCGGATACGTGTTTGATGCTATTAAAGTAACTAAAAGGGACCTTAATGACAGGGTTCCTTTAATTGGGTTTGCTGGCTCTCCGTGGACACTTTTTTGTTATCTAGTTCAGGGAAGTGGTTCAAAGACTTTTGATAAATCCAAAGGATTTGCCTTTGCTAATCCAAAAGAAACTGATATAATCCTTGAAAAGATAACCCTTACAACAATTGAATATTTGAAAGGACAAATTGATGCAGGAGCAGATGTTGTTCAGATTTTCGATTCATGGGGTGGGCTCTTGTCACCTTCTGACTACAGTTACTTTTCTCTTAAGTATATTAATAGAATTGTATCAGCTGTTAAGAATTATGCCCCCGTTATTATTTTTGGTAAAGGGTGTTGGTTTGCTTTAAACGAAATGGCTAAAACTGGAGCTTCTGGTCTAGGAATTGATTGGAGTTGTTCTGCAAGAAATGCAAGAAATTTGTCCGGTGGGAATATAACTTTACAGGGGAACTATGATCCAGCCAAATTACTTTCACCAATTTCAAAAATCAAATCAGATGTGCACCGAATGATTAATGATTTTGGCAAAGAAAGGTATATTGTTAATCTCGGGCATGGAATATTACCAAATATACCTGTATCTCACGCTAAAGCCTTTGTGGATTCCGTTAAGGAGTATCAAATCTAATATAATGAAGGAAGAGTTTTACAATTACATACAAAACCTTCAGCTTTTAATAACAAGAGAACTTGAAAAGGTTGACGGCAAATCCAGGTTCAGCAATATAAAGTGGAAAAGAGAAGGAGGTGGTGGTGGTGTTACTAAGATTATTGAAAACGGCAATATTTTTGAAAAAGGAGGAGTTAATATATCTAATGTGTTTGGAGAGTTACCAAAAACAATGAAAGATTACTTAAATACTAAATATTCTCTTTTTAGTGCTTGTGGACTGAGTTTGGTGATTCACCCTAAAAGTCCACTAATTCCAACTATTCATAGCAATCTTAGATACTTTGAACTTTACAACAAATCTAATGTGGTCGTTGACCAATGGTTCGGTGGGGGAGTTGACTTAACACCATATTATATTGACAATTTTGATATTAATCATTTTCATAAAGTTTGTAAAATTTCATGTGATGAACATGACAAAAATTATTATAATATTTTTAAGAAAAATTGTGATAATTATTTTTGGAATAAACATAGGGAAGAAGCAAGAGGAGTCGGTGGAATCTTTTTTGATTATTTAAAACCAAATGATAAATCAGTAGATGAATTATATAATTTTGTAACTACAGTCGGTAATAATTTTTTGAACTCTTATTTGCCAATTGTAAATAAAAATAAAAATGTTAACTACTCAGATAAACAAAAAAAATGGCAAGAAGTTAGAAGAGGCAGATATGTTGAATTTAACCTTCTTCATGATAAAGGAACCCAATTTGGAATCAAAACAAATGGAAGAATAGAAAGTATTTTTATGAGTTTGCCTCCGACTGTTCGGTGGGAGTATAATTTTCAACCAACAAAAAACAGCTCAGAAAGCGAACTTGTTGGTGTATTAAAAAAACCAAAAGAATGGATTTAAAATAAAACATATGTTCCCAAAACAAAGAAAAAGAAGACTTAGAAATTCTAATTCAATCAGAAAAATTGTAAGTGAAAACCACTTAACTATCAATGATTTAGTATCCCCAATTTTTTTGACAGAAGGTAAAAAAGTAAAAGAGAAAATAGAATCTATGCCGGGCTACTTTAGATTGTCGCTTGATTTTTTAGAAGAAGAAATAAATTCATTATGGAAATTAGGCCTGAAAGCCGTTCTACTTTTTGCAAAAATTCCAAACAAACTCAAAGATAATAAAGGAACTGAAGCTTTAAATGAAAATGGATTAATGCAAAGAGGAATTAAATTAATTAAGTCCGTTAATCCCGAAATTTTGGTGGTTTCTGATGTTGCACTTGATCCATACTCATCATATGGCCATGATGGTATTGTTTTAGATAATAAAATTCTCAATGACGAGACCAATAAAGTTTTATCAAAAATGGCTCTTTCCCACGCCAAAGCTGGAGTTGATTTTGTGTCTCCAAGTGATATGATGGATGGAAGAATCGGCCAAATTAGAACAACTCTTGAAAACAATGGATTTAAGAACACTGGTATTATGAGTTATAGTGTGAAGTATGCATCGAATCTTTATTCTCCCTTCAGGGATGCATTATCATCCAGTCCAGGGTTTGGAGATAAAAAAACATACCAAATGGATTTTCACAACAGAAAAGAAGCGATTAGTGAAACCTTGCTAGATATTGACGAAGGGGCCGATATTGTAATAGTTAAGCCTGGAATATTTTATCTAGACATAATTTCCGATTTGAATGCAAAAATTAATCAACCAATAGCAGCCTACCAAGTCAGTGGTGAATATGCCATGTTAAAAGCTGCGCAGTCAAAGGGTTGGATAGACTACGATTCCGTAATTTATGAAAATTTAATAGCATTCAAAAGAGCTGGTTGTTCAATGATAATTACCTACTGTGCCAAAGATATAGCAAGGATTCTTAATTCTAGGTAGAATTAATTTTTTGATAAGCTTGAGGCTATATATTCTAAAATTTGATCTTGTAATAAAGGAAGGGTAAGAGTACCGTTTTTTAGTATCGATTCATGAAAATCTCTAATATTAAACTTGTCTTTTAATTTTTTTTCTGCCTCCTTTCTTAATTCAATGATTTTTAATTCTCCAATCTTATAAGACAAAGCCTGTCCTGGCCAAGATATATATCTATCTACTTCCGTATTAATTTCGTGTTCAGACAAAGCAGTATTATCTAACATGTAGTTTATTGCTTGCTCTCTAGTCCAATTAAAAGAATGTATACCCGTGTCAACTACCAACCTACATGCTCTCCACATTGAGTAAGATAGTTGACCAAATTTTTCGTAAGGGTTGGTATAGATACCCATTTCCTCAGCCAAAAGTTCACTATATAATCCCCAACCCTCACCAAATGCTGATAGATATAAATCTTTTCTAAATTTAGGAATAGACTCTGGAAGTTCCTTGTTTAGCGCACCTTGCAGATGATGCCCTGGCACAGCTTCATGCGCTGTCAAAGCGGGGATATTAAACAAAGGTCGACTAGGGAGATTATAAGTATTTACCCAGTAGAATCCAGGGCTAGTCCCATCTTTTGGAGCAGGAATATATCTTCCACCAGTATATTTTGGTGCTATTGATAAGGGTACAGGAGCAACACCATAGGGCTGTCTTGGTAAATGTTTGAAAAATCTGGGCAGCTGTTCATCTAGTCTTTTTGCTATATCTCTTGCGTGGACTAATAATTCTTTTGGAGAAGACGCGTAGAATTTTTTATTCGTTCTAAGAAAATTTAAAAATTCTTTGAAATCACCCTGAAATTTCACTTCGCTAATAACTTTAAACATTTGTTTTTTTATTTTTTCAACCTCTGCAATACCTATATTGTGAATTTCTTTTGGCTTGAGTTCAAGAGTGGTATAGTACCTAATTCTACTTTCATAGAACTTTTCTCCATTAGGGGTTTGAGATACTCCAATTGTAGTCCTCGTACTTGGTAGATACTCTTTCTCAAAAAAATTTTTAATTTTTTTGAAAGAGGGAATAACTGAATCCGTTATAATTTTTGCTGCTAGGACCTGTAGACTGTCTCTAATATAATTTGGAATTGAGGTAGGTAGTTTTAAAAAAGGGGAGTAATAAAAATTATTTTTGTATGACGGTGTAATATGTTTTTCATAAGTTGTATTATAGCCCTCAAAAATTATTTTAGGTTGGGATATACCCATATCAAGACCCTTAGAAATCAGTTTAATATTTTGCCTCACGAAATTTGGAATCTCTCCCAAAGTTTTGATATAATCTTTAGCTTGGTCAACGCTTGAAATTTTTTTTACTCCGTAAACTAAATTGTTATGAAAACCTGCATCTGATAAAATTGGATTATAATGGGTTTTAAAATCAAAATCAGCTATTTTTTTCTTAATAACAAATGTTAACAGTTCATGTGAGATTTTATCCTGTTTTGAAAGGAGATTTTTGTTTACTTTAGATAGCCTTTCATCTGTTTTTTTGTAAAATAGATTCTCTCTTTCAAACCTTTCCTCACTAAAGTCTCCGAGTAGAAATCTAGAATCATCAAATGGTTTAAAGTTTTCAAAATCTTGAATAATTTTCTTGAAGACCTTACAGTCGTCCTGCCTCAAGCAGGATGAAAAAATCAGGTAAAATAACAATATTGATCTTATGTTTAAATTCATAAAAGAAATTGTCTTTTAAAAAATATTAAATTATCTTATTTGAATACAAAATTATGAAATCAGCACTAATTTCATTTTCAGTCATAGTATCTATAATAATTTTATTGTATTTGAGTCCTATCGGATACGTAATACCAGGCATTTTCAAAATTTATGGAACTGGTCACACTACAGCTTTTCTAGACGATTATAAAATATTCGATAATGTAGTAGTAAAAAATGGATCGACCAAAACTAAGTGGGCCCACCACAATCTGTACAATCAAATCCCACTATCAAAAGAGTTTGATTCAATTATTAAGAGATATAAAACAGTAGCTTATCTTATTTTTTATAAAGATAGTTTACTGCATGAATCTTATTATTTGGGTCATAATTCCAATTCTAAAAGTAATTCATTTTCAATGGCAAAAAGTATGGTCACAGCTATGCTTGGAAAAGCTATAGAGCAAGGTCACATATCCAGTCTTGATCAAAAAGTTGGAGATTTTTATGATGAGTTTTCTCAAGGCATTGCCTCAAAACTAACTGTTGGTGATTTAGCATCAATGTCATCCGGTTTAGATTGGACAGAAAAATATTACTCCCCTGTAAACATAACTACTGAATCTTATTTTACGAAAGATTTAGAAAAATTATTATTATCCAGAAAAATCACTGGACAACCGGGTAAATCCTTCAAATATTTAAGTGGTAATACTCAACTCCTCGGAATGGTTATAAGGAAAGCAACGGGGAAATCTCTATCAGATTATTTTTCCAAAAACTTTTGGATTCCGATTGAAGCTGAAGAAGAAGCACTTTGGCAAATTGATGGTATAAAAAAAAAGATGGAAAAGGCATTTTGCTGTTTTGCGTCAAATGGAAAAGATTTCGCGAGATTTGCTAAGTTATTTAAAAATAATGGGAAATGGAATGGACAACAAATTATAGATTCAAGTTTTGTGAACCTAAGTTTAAATCCAAGATTTGAAAATAATCCTAATTACGGTTATGGTTGGTGGCTTTTAAATAGAAATAATGAAAAAGGATTTTTAATGAGAGGTCATCTCGGTCAATATGTGATTGTATTTCCAAAATCAGATTTAATAATAGTAAGATTGGGACATGAGAAAGGTCCAAAAAACGAGGGCTATTATATTGATGAAGCATTCAAAATGATAAGCGATGTTAAACAACATTAATTTATCTAGAGTTCTTTTTTTGGACATTGAGACTGTTCCAGAAACGTACAATTATAAGAGGCTAAACAATAACAAGAAAAAAATATGGGAAGAAAAATATGGCGGAGAAAAGGAATATCCAAAATCCAGTGTACTAGCAGAATTTGGAAAAATTATTTGTATTTCTGTTGGTTTTTTTGATTTGAAAATTCCAAAAAAAAGATCATTCAGAATTAAAAGTTTTATAGGAGAAGAAACAGAAATTCTTGAAAATTTTAAGGACCTGTGTGACTCTCATTTTCATTCAAAAAGTAGTCTTTTATGTGCACATAATGGAAGAGAATTCGATTTCCCATTTATAGCAAGAAGAATGATTATCAACAAAATTAAATTACCTAAAATACTTGATATGCATGAGAAAAAACCTTGGGAAATCCCTCATTTAGATACTCTTTATCTATGGAAGTTTGGAGACTATAAAAGTTCAATATCATTAAGGCTTCTCGCTGAGGTTTTAGGTGTGAGTTCAAAAAAAAATAAATTACAAGGGAAGGAGATAGCTAATAAGTTTTACTTACAAAAACAAATAAATAAAATTGTTGAATACTGTGAAAACGACGTTTTGATTTTGTCACAAGTAATATTAAGATTTAGGAACGACCCATTGCTGAAAGTTGAGGAAGTAGTTTTCTTAAAAAATTAGCATCAAGACTATGGTGCCGGATCTGGATATTTGCAGTGTACTTTCTCTATCAAACTTAAAATTTCAGATGACAATGATTTGTTAATTGAATTAATGTTTTCACCTAACTGATTTAAATTTGTTGCTCCTATTATGTTGCTAGTAACAAATTCTTTAGAATTTACAAAACTAATAGCCATCTCAGTTAGACTAAGACCAAAAGTTTTTGCTATTTCATAATACTCGTCTGTGGCGTTTATGGAATTTTCACCACTAAATCTGGCTAGGTTAGGAAAGAGTTTAAATCTTGACTTTTCTGGCATTTGTCCTTCCCTGTACTTACCAGTTAGACGACCAAATGCCAAAGGGGAGTATGCTAATAAACCGACTCCCTCTCGCATACAAAGTTCAGCAGTCCCAACCTCAAAAAGTCGGTTCAATAAATTATACGGATTTTGAACCGTAGTGATTTTGGGGAAACCCTTTTTTGCCAAATTTAAAAATCTCATTATTCCCCAAGGATTTTCGTTAGATAAACCAATAGATCTTACTTTACCTTCGTTAATTAAATCATCCAGAGTCATTAAAACTTCTTCAAAGTTATCCGTCCATGGGTCTTCACTAGGTGAAAACTTAAATCCTCTAATGCCAAAATTGTTGGTTTGTCTTTCTGGCCAATGCAATTGATAAAGATCAAGATAGTCTGTCTTTAGTCTATCGAGACTTTTTTCTAAAGCTCCTCGCAAATTTTTTGGGCTGAAATGATTTTTTTTTCTAATATGTGCCGTATATGTACCAGGACCAACAATTTTAGACGCTAGAACAATTTTTTCTCTTTTGCTACTTTTTTTAATCCAGGAACCTATAATTCTTTCTGTATCAGCATAAGTCGAATTGTCTGCTGGAACAGGATATAATTCCGCTGTATCCAAAAAATTTATGCCCCTATCCAACGAAAAGTCAATCTGAGAATGTGACTCATTTTCTGAATTCTGCTTACCAAACGTCATTGTTCCTAAACATATCTTGCTTACACTTATATCTGTATTTGGTAGTTTGGTATATATCATAAACTCATTTAAACTAAATTAAAATTCAAATCAATACCTATTGGGCAATGATCAGATTGGTAAGTATCCGAGAATATATTTGCATTGATCAATTTATCATCCAAGCTATTTGAAACAAGTATATAATCTATTCTCCATCCTTTGTTATTTGCTCTCGAGTTAGCACGATAACTCCACCAAGTATATTTATCCTTTTCATTAGAAAACTTTCTAAATGAATCAATAAATCCATTTTTCATAAAGTTGTCTAACCACTGTCTTTCTTCTGGTAAGAATCCAGACACATTTTTATTTCTAATTGGGTCGTGGATATCAATATGTTTATGACAAATATTATAATCTCCACAAATAATTACATTGTTTAAATCTTTTTTTAACTCATTTATATAGACTTGGAAATCATCCATAAATTTAAATTTATGACCTAGCCTTTGAATATTTGTTCCTGAAGGAAGATATAGGCTAATTACAGAAAACTTTTTGTAATCAACACGAATTACCCTTCCCTCAACATCAATATGACCAATTCCAGTCCCGTACGCTACATTCAGGGGCTTCCTTTTAGTTAAAATTGCTACTCCACTATATCCTTTTTTTACTGCAGGATACCAGTAATGGTGATACCCCAATTTTTCAAATACTTCTGTTGGTATTTGATCCTTCATAGCTTTAATTTCTTGAAAACATAAAATATCTGGATTTACTTTTTCAATCCAATTAGTTAGGTTTTTTTTCAAAGCAGCTCTAATACCATTTAAGTTGTAAGAAATTATTTTTATCATTTAAAAAAAATTTTTTCAAAATTCGATTATAAATCAATTAGCCTTAAGCCAATTTTTCACGTTAAGTTTTTCATTGAGAATATTCTCAAGAGAGGTCAAGGGAATCCTTTCTTGTTTCATATGATCTCTATCTCTTAAAGTTACTGTGTTATCGTCAAGGCTAGTATAATCAATTGTTATGCAAAATGGAGTACCAATCGCATCTTGTCTTCTATATCGTCTACCAATGGCATCCTTTTCGTCGTATTGTGCAGAATAGTTTAATTTCAAATTATCAAAAATCTTTTTTGCATATTCTGGCAAACCATCTTTTTTAACTAAAGGAAGTACTGCTAACTTTATTGGAGCTAAGAAAACTGGAAGTTTTAGTACTTTCCTTATAGTTCCATCAATTAATTTATCTTCTCTTAAAGACCAAGATAAAACCGCTAAAAACAATCTGTCAAGTCCGATGGATGTTTCAACAACGTACGGGATATAATTTTTTTCTAGTTTTGGATCAAAGTATTTAAGATTCTTCCCAGAAAACTTTTCATGGTTACTTAGATCAAAATCTGTTCTTGAATGAATTCCTTCAAGTTCTCTAAATCCAAAAGGAAATTTAAATTCAATGTCACAAGCAGCGTCAGCATAATGAGCAAGTTTTTCGTGGTTTTTAAACCTATAATTTTCAGAACCCATTCCAATTGACTTGTGCCATTGCATTCTTTTATTCATCCACTTTTTGTACCACTCTTTTTGGGTTCCTGGTGGAATAAAAAATTGCATTTCCATTTGTTCAAATTCTTTCATTCTAAAAATGAATTGTCGTGCAATTATTTCGTTTCTAAAAGCCTTGCCTACTTGGGCAATCCCAAAGGGAACTCTCAATCTTGATGTTTTTTGAACATTTAAAAAATTGACGAATATACCTTGCGCGGTCTCTGGTCTTAAAAATATTTCAGTCATAGATTCTGAGGTAGCCCCTAGCTTAGTTGAAAACATTAGATTAAATTGTTTTACATCAGACCAGTTTTTTGTTCCAGACTTTTCACATGTAATTTCGAGTTCAATAATTAAATTTCTTACATCATTTAAATCGGACCTCTCCAAAGAGGTATTAAGTCTTTTAAGGATTTTTTCAACCTTTTTTTTTAGCTCATCAACTTTTGGATTTGTTTCGATAAATTTTTGTTCGTCAAAATCTTTTCCAAACCTTTTTTTGGCCTTTGTAACTTCCTTTAGAATTTTATTATCCAATTTTTCACAATATTCTTCAACTAAAGAATCAGCCCGATACCTAAGTTTTGAATCCTTGTTATCTATTAATGGATCATTAAACGCATCTACATGACCAGAAGCTTTCCAGGTAGTTGGATGCATGAAAATGGCAGAGTCAATCCCCACAATATTTGAATGAAGATCCACCATGGCCTTCCACCAGTAATTCTTAATATTATTCTTTAGCTCTACCCCGTTGTGAGCGTAATCATAAACTGCACTTAGCCCTTCGTAAATGTCACTAGAAGGAAAAATAAAACCATACTCTTTTGCATGAGAAATTATTTTTTTTATTTCCATAATTCCCCAAAAATACTTCTTTTTATATTAACGAAGAATTAACTAATATAAAAGACAGATGATTTTTAAACGAATTAAATTTTAAATTAATAACTAAATATTTACAATTATAATTTACTTTTATTTATAAATAACTTTTCAATTTTATTTTGTGCTAAAGTGGCTTTTAATTTTTTTAATTTTTTTTGAAAGTTTAACACTTTTTAACTGTGCAAAAAGAGGAACTTTAACTGGTGGTTTAAAGGATACTATCCCCCCAGTTTTATTAAGTTCTAATCCGCCAATAAATAATTTAAACTTTAAATCGGAAAAAATCACTCTAAACTTTGATGAATACATAAAACTGGAGGATATAAACCAGCAGCTCATTATTTCACCTCCCCTAGAAAAGAAAGATTATAAAATAATTCCAGAAAATACTATTACAAAAAAAGTTGAAATTGAGATTAATAATCGACTTCGAGAAAACTCTACTTTTACATTTAACTTCGGTTCGTCTATTGTTGATAACAATGAAGGAAATGTTTTACCCTTTTTTAATTACACTTTCTCTACAGGAAATTATATTGATTCATTGAAAATTTCTGGATTTGTAAAAGATGCATATGAAATTGATTCATTGAGTTTTGTTTCCATCCATTTGTATCCTATTGATTCTGTTTTCAATGACTCAACAATTTACAATCAAAAACCTTTTTACGTGGGAAATACACTTGATAGTGTTTATTTTGAATTAAATAGTCTTGCTCCAGGGAAATATGAATTTATTGCTATTCAAGACAAATCAAATAATTACTATTTTGATCAAAGTTTTGATAAAATAGGTTTTTTTGAAAAGCCAATCGAAATTCCAAAAGATACTTTTTTTCTTCCTGTCCTTTTTAAAGAAATTACAAACTTCCAGTGGGGCAGAGCAAAAATAATAAATGATCATCACATAGAATTTCCTTACTACGGGGAACTAGCAGACAAAAAAGTAAGTATAAAAAATAAATTTGATAAGGGTACAAAGAGTTTTTTTACAAGAGACAGGGAAAAAGACACACTTCATTTTTGGTTTACTCCCCAGAAAGAACTTGACTCCGTTGTGACGGAGATTGAGGTTAAAGATAGTACCAAAGTAGTTGTTTTAAAACCATTTAAACTTGAAAAGGATTCTTTAGTATTAAAAATAATCCCTTCTAATGGAAGTAAAATTGATTTTCTTGATACCCTAAAAATAAAGAGTAGTTTACCGATAACAGACGTTAACGAAGACTTAATTCAGATCTTTGACGTTGACACCATGGAAGTTCCTTTTTCAACTAAAATTGATAAAAATCTTGATTTTGTTTATTTAAATTTTGAAAAAGTTCCCAATGATTTGTACCAAATTCAAATACTCCCTATGGCAATAACGGACTTTCTGGGATCAACGAATGATACAATTTTTCATAAAATCAATACTACTAAAATTGAAGACTATGGTAAACTTTTTTTGACTGTAAAGCCAGAAAATTACAATAAAAATTACATACTTGAGCTTATTAATGTAAAAGGAGAATTGATTAGGAGAACAAAAAACAATCTTGAAAACTTTTATACTTTGGAATATTTGCCACCTGGAGAATATCAAATTAGAATAGTTAAAGATGCTAATGGTAATGGAAAATGGGACACTGGTAATTATTTAAAAAAAATACAACCAGAGGAAGTTAAATATTTAAAAGAATCTATAATTGTTAGAGCTAATTGGGAATTAAATGAAACTATTGAAATTTAAAATCAACTATATCATCTAAAAATTTTAACTCTTTTCGAGTAGATATCATCTCCTCTTTATCAAATTTATAATCGATAACGTTGGGGTTTTTTTCCTCACAGCTTGCAATCTTATCCCCTAAATAATTAAAAAAAGTTGTGTGTCCTGGATAACTTTTATTATTTCCATCAATTCCGACTCTATTTACACCTACACAATAGCACATGTTTTCTATTGCTCTAGCTTTCAAAAGAGAATCCCAGGCTTGAATTCTTTTCTTGGGCCAATTAGCAACATAAATTAAAAGGTCATAATTATATTTATTTCTTGACCAAACTGGAAATCTTAAATCATAACATATTCTTGTACAAATCTTCCAACCTTTGTATTCAAAAATTCCCAAATTACTTCCTTTGGTATAATACTTATTTTCATTAGCTAGAGTGAAAGTATACCTTTTATCGTAAAAGAATATTTCCTCTTCAGGGGTTACAAAAACGAAGCGGTTATAAATTTTAGAAGCTTCCGATATGATGATACTTCCGCCTATAGCTGAGTTTAACCTTTTAGCCCATGATTTCATCCAATTAACTGTTTCATCGTTCATATTTTCAGAAAATTTTTCAGCTTGCATTGTAAATCCTGTAGTAAACATTTCGGGTAATAATATAATGTCGGTTTCAGAAGTTTTATCTAAGTATTTTTCAATAATCTCGCGGTTTTTATGCTTTGATTCCCATTTAATATCGAATTGAATCGCAGCAATTTGAAGATTATTTTTCAACACTCGGGAATTAGGGCTTTAAAGTAGACGATAAGTATTCGCTATTCATTCTAGCTACATTCTTCAAAGATATACCCTTGGGACACTCAACTTCGCATGCTCCCGTATTAGTACAATTTCCAAACCCCTCATCGTCCATCTGCTTGACCATATTTAAAACTCTTTGTTTTGACTCGATCTTGCCTTGCGGAAGGAGTGCATATTGAGAAACCTTTGCAGATACGAATAACATAGCAGAAGCATTTTTACAACTAGCAACACAAGCTCCACAACCAATACATGTAGCTGCATCAAATGATTTGTCAGCATCCTCTTTTTCAATAGGAATAGAATTTGCATCTTGAGTATTACCAGACGTATTAACACTAATAAAGCCTCCCGCTTGCTGTATTCTATCAAATGCTGATCGGTCAACAACCAAATCTTTTATTACTGGAAAAGCATTTGCTCGAAAAGGTTCAATAACAATGGTGTCACCATCCTTAAATTTTCTCATATGCAATTGGCATGTAGTTACAAGTCGATCTGGTCCATGAGCCTGACCATTTATAAACATGGAGCACATTCCACAAATACCTTCTCTACAATCATGGTCAAAGGCTACAGGATCTTCTTTCCCTTCAGATATAATTTTGCTATTTAGAACATCTATCATTTCGAGAAATGACATGTCGGGAGAAATATTTGACATCTTGTATGATTTCATTTTCCCCTTAGAGTTACTGTTTCGTTGTCTCCAAATTTTTAATGTTAAATTCATTTTACTTGTATGATCTTGTTTTTACCTCAATTTCTTCGTATTCAAGTTTTTCTTTGTGAAGAACAGATTTTCTGGGTTCCTCGTTAAATTCCCATGCTGAAACATATTTATAATCTTTATCGTTTCGCATTGCTTCACCCTCTTTTGTCTGATGCTCTTCTCTAAAATGTCCCCCACATGACTCCTCTCTTTCTAGTGCATCCTTGGCAAACAATTCGCCAAGTTCAAGAAAATCCGATACCCTAGTAGCTTTTGACAATTCTTCATTAAATTCATCCAATTCCCCAGGTATTTTTAAATTCTGATGGAAATCTTCTCTAAGATTTTTTATTTCTTTTATTGCTTCCTTTAGTTGATTTTTGTTACGAGACATCCCACATTTATTCCACATAATTTTACCAAGTTTTTTGTGATAATAATCGACTGGATTTTTGCCTTTTCTATTAATTAACTTTTCTAAAGACTCTCTAACATATTTTTCTGCATTCTCGAATTCAGGCCTATCAACGGAAATTGGACCAGTACGAATATCATCAGATAAATAATCTCCTATTGTGTAAGGTAGAACAAAATAACCGTCTGCCAGTCCTTGCATTAGTGCTGACGCGCCAAGTCGGTTAGCTCCATGGTCAGAAAAATTAGCTTCACCAATTGCATAACACCCAGGGATTGTTGTCATTAAATTATAATCAACCCATACACCTCCCATTGTGTAATGTACCGCAGGATAAATCATCATTGGAGTTTCATATGGATTTTGATCCACAATTTTTTCGTACATCTGAAATAAATTCCCATATTTCGCTTTAACAACTTGTTTTCCTAACTTCATTACTAATGAGGCATCTTTTTCATCAAGTCCCAAAACTAAAGCTCTCTCTTTTCCATATCTTTCAATCGAAGAACTAAAGTCTAAATAAACTGCTTCTCCGGTCTTATTTACACCATATCCAGCATCACAACGCTCTTTAGCAGCTCTTGAAGCAACATCCCTTGGAACCAGATTCCCAAATGCTGGATACCTTCTTTCTAGATAATAATCACGATTCTCCTCTGCGATTTCAGTTGGACTTAATTTACCCTCTCTAATCATCTTAACATCTTCTAGTTTTTTGGGTACCCATATACGTCCATCGTTTCTTAGTGATTCGGACATCAGGGTTAATTTAGATTGGTGATCTCCAGAAACTGGAATACAAGTGGGATGAATTTGAGTAAAGCAAGGATTCGCAAAAAGAGCACCTCTTTTATGTATTTTCCATGATGCAGAAACATTACTGCCCATCGCGTTAGTAGACAAGTAAAAAACATTCCCATAACCACCGGAGGCAATTACGACAGCATGAGAAGAATGTCTGTTAATTTCACCAGTAACCAAATTTCTGGTTATAATTCCCCTTGCTTTTCCGTCAATGATAACGATATCCATCATTTCATGTCTGTTATACATTTTAATTTTTCCTCTTCCAATTTGTCTGTTCATAGCTGAATAGGCACCTAACAAAAGTTGTTGACCAGTTTGACCTTTGGCGTAAAATGTCCTGGAAACAAGTACTCCTCCAAAGGATCTGTTATCTAAAAGTCCTCCGTAGTCCCGAGCGAATGGAACTCCTTGAGCAACACATTGGTCAATTATATTTCCAGAAACCTCCGCTAATCTGTAAACGTTAGCCTCCCTAGATCTGTAGTCTCCACCCTTGATAGTATCATAAAAAAGTCTATGTATTGAATCACCGTCTCCTTGATAATTTTTAGCTGCGTTTATACCTCCCTGGGCAGCTATTGAGTGAGCTCTTCTAGGGGAATCTTGAAAACAAAAAGTTTTAACATTGTACCCAAGTTCTGCTAAAGTAGCTGAAGCTGATGCCCCTGCTAAACCAGTACCAACAACTATCACATCGATTTGACGTTTGTTTGCTGGACTTACCAGATTTATTTTACTTTTATGATTGGTCCACTTTTCAGAAAGACTTCCCTTTGGAGTTTTAGGATTAAGAATTTGACCATTAGTTTTAGTGTGTTTATAAAGTGATTTTTCCCATTCTATTGCTAATAATTTGGCTTTTTGAATATATGCCTCATTTTGATTTTTTTCGTCTGTTGTTTTAGGGTCAGTAATTAAATGAAATGGCAAGGTTTTTATAAGTCTTTTTGGCTTACGCTTACCATTCACAATTTCATAGCCAGAAAAAAAATTTAACCTAATTGATGAGGTTCCGTTTGAATTTGGTCTATATCTTATTTTAACTGTTTTTTTCAATTTTTTTTATTTTAAGGTACACAAATTAATCAAGGTGCACAAAAAAAGTGAACCAGTGAAAATTTTATTTCTAAATAAATTGTTTGGGCTAAATCAATCATATTGAATTTGTAAAATGAAATAATGCTATAAAAACAAAACCAAATGGAACTCCAATTGCAAAAAGTTTTGTCAAACCTCTAATTGAAAGAATGTATTTATTGTTTACTCCAACAGATTGAAATGAGGAATTAAAGCCATGTAAAAGGTGTAACCCAAGAAAAAGAAAAGAAAATGAATAAATACTAACTCTTATTGGACTTTCAAATTTGTGAGTCATTTCGTGGTAATATCTATCTGGATCTAACGGGTTAACTTCAACATATTTGTAATTCATTTCTGGTACCCAAAAATCATAGAAGTGTAAAAACATAAAAAGCAAAACAACAATTCCTGACAAAATCATGTTCCTAGACATCCAGGAAGAATTTGAACTACCCTTAACGTAATAGTATTTTACAGAGCGTGATTTACGATTTTGATAATCTAGTACCATCCCCATAACAAAATGAAAGACTACACCAAAAATTAAGATTGGTTGTAAAATAAATTGGACTATTGGATTATTCCCCATGAAATGGGAAATACTATTAAAGGCTTTTTCAGAAAACACAGAGGTTAAATTAATAGTGAAATGCTGAAATAGAAATAGAATCAAAAATAGACCAGATATAGCCATCGCGTACTTTTTAACTAAAGAGGAATTAAATAGTTTGAACATAACCTAACAATATTTCTAACTTTCAGCTAAGGTACACAATTTTTTTAAGGTACACTAATTATTAGAGATAAAGAGAACGAAGAATCATTATTGTTTAGGTTTTATTTAATAATAAGAGCTAAATAATAAACAAAAAGATATTTAATTAAATTTATAATTTAAAAGAAAAAAATTAAGTCTATCATATGAGATATAAACCTATAAGCAGTCATGTTTACAAAAAAAACAGAGATAAGTTCATGAGTGAGATGAAAAAGGACAGTATTGCAGTATTTAATTCTAATGATATTTATCCAATCGGTGCAGATTCAACATTTCCATTTGAACAGCACAGGGATATTTTTTATTTGACTGGAATTGATCAAGAAGAAACCATTCTATTACTTTCTCCTCAAGCTCAAGAAATAAAAAATCGCGAAATCTTATTTGTTAAAAAAACAGACAAAAATATTCAAATTTGGGAAGGGCCAAAACTATCAAAAGAAGACGCAAGATTGATTAGTGGCATTGAAAAAATTTTATGGTTAAATGAATTTGACTCCACCCTGAAAGAAATTACTTCTCAAAATAATGGAATCTATCTTAATAAAAATGAACATTACAGGAATAATTCCGAGACACAAACTAGAGAGGATAGATTCATTTCAAAGTTTAAGAAAGAATATCCAACTCATTCTGTATACAGAAGTAATCCGATATTGCAGCACCTTAGATCAATTAAAGACCCATTAGAAATAAACCAGATTAAAAAAGCTAGTGATATTACTGAGATGGGATTTAGAAGAATCTTAAAATTTATCAAGCCGGGTGTTTGGGAATATGAAATTGAAGCGGAACTACTTCACGAATTTATTTCAAACCGCTCTAAAGGATTCGCTTATTCTCCTATCATAGCAAGTGGAAAAAATGCCAACATTTTGCATTACATAAAAAATAATTCACAGTGCAAGTCTGGAGAACTTATTCTAATTGATTCTGCTGCTGAGTATGGTAATTATTGTAGTGATCTTACTCGCACGATACCTGTTTCTGGAAGGTATAGTGTTCGTCAAAGGGCTATTTACAATGCGGTCCTAAATGTAAAAAAGGAAGCTACAACTCTTTTGAAGCCAGGTAATTTATGGAAAGAATATCATGAAGAAGTTGGAAAAATTATGACTGCAGAACTTCTAAAGTTGGGATTAATTGACAAAAATGATGTAAAAAAGCAAAACCCTAAATACCCTGCATATAAAAAATATTTCATGCACGGAACATCGCATCATCTTGGATTAGATACTCATGATTATGGACTTTTAAGTGAACCTTTTGAACCAAATATGGTCTTCACTGTTGAACCAGGAATCTACTTGCCTGATGAAGGGTTTGGAATACGTATTGAAGACGTCGTTGTAGTTCAAGAAAGTGGTGACCCTATAAACCTGATGAAAAACATACCGATTGAAATCGATGAAATTGAAAGTATAATGAATAGTTAATGACAGTCACAGTCAGTATCACATGATTTATAATTTGCCTTTATAAATTTATAGTATAAAAACCTAAGTGATAAAAAAATACAAGCTATAACTAAAAAATACTGGATAAAAGAATTCATGATAAAGTCTGATATACAATTAGTGCTGAAATATAAGCAATAATTGTCATAAATGTAAATTGTATTGCCGGCCACTTCCAAGAATTAGTTTCTTTTTTAACTATAGCAATTGTACTCATACACTGTAGTGCAAATGCATAAAAAACCATCAGAGAAACTCCGGTTGGTAAATTAAACAATAGTTGACCATTTTGTTTTCTTTGATATGACATTTTCTCTTTTATTGTTTCTACGTTTTCACTACCAACGCTAAAAATGGTTGCCAAGGTTCCAACAAAAACCTCTCTTGCTGCGAATGAGGTTATGATTGCAATACCTATTTTCCAATCATATCCCAAGGGATTTAAAATTGGTTCCAGTATTTTTCCTGCGGTACCGATATATGAGTTTTCTAATCTGTAAGATTGAATCTCGTAATCCAATTCCGATATATTTTTTTTGTTATCATATTTCTCCAAGATAATTTGCTCTGCATATTTGAAATCGTCTCCAGGTCCGTTAGAAGCTAATATCCACAAAAGAATCGATATAGATAATATTATTTTACCTGCTTCAAAAACAAATGATTTTGTTTTTGAGTAAACAGTAAATAAAACGTTTTTTAAAACAGGTACTTTATAGTTTGGCATTTCAATAACAACATAATTCTTAAAATTGGACTTAATCATTTTACTAAATACGAAAGCTGAAATTAGAGCCATTAAAACAGCAAGTAGGTATAATCCTAAAAGGGTCAACCCTTGATAATTAAATATGAAAAAATAATTATCTGGAATTACAATAGAAATTAGTATTAGATAAACCGGCAACCTTGCAGAACATGTCATAAAAGGTACTATCAATATTGTTGTTAGTCTTTGTTTCCAATCATTAATATTCCTAGTTGACATAACAGCTGGGATAGCGCAAGCTACTCCTGAAATTAATGGTATTATACTTTTTCCACTCAAACCATATTTTTTTAATCTTTTATCAAATAAAAAAACCACTCGACTCATATATCCCGTCTCTTCAAGAATAGAAATGAACATGAAAAGAAGGGCTATCTGGGGGACAAAAATAATTACACCACCGATTCCAGCAATGATACCCTCTGCTAAAAGATTTGTAAATACTCCTTCGGGCAGAACTGCTTTAGTATAATTCGACAAATTCGAAAACATTTCATCAATAAAATCCATTGGATAACTACTCCAAGTAAAAATTGTTTGGAATATTAAAGCTAAAATTGACATAAAAATAATTGTACCCCAAAAAGGGTGTAAAAATATATTATCAAGTTTGGATCTAAGATCGTAGGCTTTTTTTCTATCAATATTTAGAGTTTTATTTAATTTATTATTTATAAATCTGTATCGATGAACCGCTTCTTTATGTTTAATTTTTTTTAAATCTTCTAAATTTGAAATTTTATTAATTTGCAAAAGCCAACTTTTATAAAATAGGCTAGAGTTATTTTCATTGTTGATTTTTTGAATAGTTCCAAAATCCATGTAGTTGTTATCTACAATTGCTGAGGTATCTGAATCAAATATATTTGGGATTTCATTTAATAAATCATCAATCCCAATAGAATTTCTTGTACTAATTAAAAAAATCTTTGTTTTTAATTCTTCCTCTAAAGTACTTATGTCTAGTGCTATTCCCCTTTTCTCCATTACATCGCACATATTGATAATTAGATATAATGGAATACCTAAATCTTTAACTTGGGTAAACAAAAGTAGATTATGTTTCAGATTTTCAATATCTGATACTACAAGAGCAGCATCAGGTGAAATTTTATTTTTTTCAAGTAGAATATTAGATACAACTTCTTCCTCCGGGGAAAATGAATTAACACTGTAGGTTCCCGGTAAATCAATTACATTGGCAAAATAATTATTTTTAAAATTAATAGTCCCTTCTTTTTTTTCAACTGTAACTCCGGGAAAATTTCCTACTTTTTGGTTTAGACCAGTTAATTTATTAAATAATGAAGATTTACCTGTATTTGGATTTCCTAAAAGTAAAAGGTTGAATTTTTTTTTCATCAATCTATTTTTTCAACCTCAATTTTTTTTGCGATTTCTTCTGTTATTGCTAAATAAAAACCATCTAAAACGATATATAGCAAACCATTTTTTGAAGGGGGTCTCTCTAATGCTATTTCAGCACCGGGAATGAATCCTAGCTGAACAAATTTTGTTGGAACATAGTCTGTATGTACCTTTGTAACTTTAACAGTCTGATTTAATTTAATCTTATCTAAAGTCATTAAATTTGGGATGGATAATCATAGCTAAATTAATCTAAAATGATTGGTTTGCAAAAATGATTGCAGGACTAGTTATATCCTTCAATTAAAATATCTATATCTTCTTTAAGTACTTCTATATCTTCATCATCAGTACCATTATAAAAACCTCTAATTCTTTTTTCTTTGTCGACAAGTACAAAATTTTCTGTATGGATCATATCATGAGAATTACTTTCTGCATTTTCTTTAACAACTAAAAACGATTTTCTAGCAAGGGAATAAATTTTTGACTTGTCACCTGTCAACAAATTCCAGTATTTGTCATCCACCCCTTTTTCAATTGAATATTCTTTTAGAACTTGTACTGAATCTATCTCTGGAGTTACTGAAAATGATAATAATTTAACTTTTTTCTTATCTTTAATATAGCTTTGAATTTTTAACATGTTATCTGTCATTATGGGACAAATTGATGGACACGTTGTGAAGAAAAAATCAGCAACATAAACGAACCCATCGTAATCCTTTTCTGATATTTTTTCTCCATTTTGATTTAAAAATTCGAAACTTTTAATTTTGTGAAATCTCTTCACATGTTGAATGCTACTATCTACTAGTTCAGAATTTACATCATTTGGCTGAAAAATTGGTAAAGTTTTTTTTGGGGTTAGTGCGTCATAAAAAAGGGACAGAATAATAAAAGCAATTGAAATAAAAACGGCTAAAAATAATCTATACTTATATATTGTTTTATACATTAATTACCTTTTATCAAGCATATGAAAATGTTAAATCAAATATAAATTGAATTATAAACAATACTAAAAGTTTGAAATGTTTATTTTTGTGCCTCAATAAGAAAAATTTATGGAAATTTTTTTAATTAAGGCTTTTCAATTTTTACTAAGCTTATCGTTGATTGTGGTATTACACGAACTCGGTCATTTTATCCCTGCTAAAATTTTCAAAACAAAAGTCGAAAAGTTTTATCTTTTTTTTGATGTTAAGTTCTCCATATTTAAAAAGAAAATTGGTGATACTATATATGGAATTGGGTGGTTACCCTTGGGGGGTTACGTTAAAATAGCTGGTATGATTGATGAGAGTATGGATTTAGACCAAATGAAAAAAGAACCTCAACCATGGGAGTTTAGATCAAAACCAGCATGGCAGAGGTTAATTATAATGTTAGGCGGAGTCACTGTAAATATTATTTTAGGATTTCTTATTTACATGATGATTTTATTCATCTGGGGGAAAGACATTCTGCCATACACTGATATGCCCGATGGTTTTAATTCTTCGCCCGTTGCAAAGTCAATCGGTTTCAAAGATGGAGACGTCATTCTTGAAGTTGACAATAGAGAGTTGGAATCAGTTGTTGACATAAATCGTTATCTTTTTCTAAGAAATTCTAAGAAAGTTAAAGTTAAACATACCAGTGGGGAAATAGAGATAATTAATATTCCTGAAAATTTCGGTTCAAGGCTATTTGAAGCTGGTGAGATAATCCCATTATCACCAAGAATCAGTAATACTATTGATAGCATTGTTAAAGGTGGACCGGCTGATCTTGCAGGAATTAAACCAGGTGACAAAATTATTGCTCTTTTTGAAGAAAAAATTTCATCTAGGAACGATATTTCGGTTGATAAGTATTCTAAAAAAGATTCTCTGAAATTTACAATTCAAAGAGAAGGAAACTCAATTGTAAAGTATGTATACCCAAAGGAGAACTCATTTTTTGGAGGATATTTTAGACAAAATTTTAAATTAACTCACGTCGGTTTAACACTCTCTGAAAGTATTGTTCAGGGCTTCAGCTATGGGTACTGGACGCTTTATGAATATATCGCACAATTCAAATATATTTTTACAAAAAAAGGAGCATCACAACTAGGTGGCTTTGGTGCAATTGGCAGCTTGTTCCCCTCAAAATGGGATTGGAAGGGGTTTTGGTCTAGCACTGCCTTAATCTCAATTATTCTTGCATTTATGAATATCTTACCCATTCCAGCTCTAGATGGAGGACATGCAATGTTTCTGATGTATGAAATTATCACTGGGAGAAAAGCCAATGATAAAGTGCTTGAGTATGCACAAGTAATTGGATTCATTTTTCTAATTACTTTAGTTATTTATGCGAACGGAAATGACCTTTATAGGTGGCTTTACACATAAATATTTTTACTGTTTTTTTTTCACTAATAATTGTCTTTTCTATATTTGGGTTATAATGATTAAAAAATCTGTATGAAAAATTTAACTTTTTTAAGCTTTCTTTTACTGTTTGTCAATATTTATTCTCAGGAACAGAAAGCTAGCGTTGAAGATTTTGTTACTGAACATCAAGGTCTTGAAGAAAATGATAGTGGTGAAATAACTCCAATAAATGACAGAGAAATCAACAAAAAAATTCGTTTTTTTATCGAAGAGAGATTTGTTAATGTTGAATTTACTCGAAATATAATTTGGGACAATTATCAAACGTTCATAAGTCCATATGATAGATATCACTACCATACTTTTATAGTTCAAGTTAAGGTCCAAGGGCATGATAGATTGAAATATCTTGAAGTTACATACTATCCTAGAACTCAAAAAATAGAAAGTGGATTTGAGTGGGATGATAACACAATGGAATTTGAAGATAAAACAAAAGTAAAAGAAGTAGAAGCTATTAACTCATAACGAGTTATTTTCTATATAATTATTTGTTTAATTTTTTTTTACTTCAATAATTTCCCTTTTTGTTATTACAAACACCTTATCACTGTTTTTAATTTTTGGAAAGTGCATTCCAGTAAAACCACCAAAAGAAGGTAATATAATTTGTTCTTTGTTATAGATAAAACATGGCAATTTCATTAGTTGCCTACCTTTTCCAATTAGTTTCACTCCTGGATGAATATGTCCAGAAAAAACAAAAAAATTATCTATTTTTTTAGGGTGATGTGTAAAGAAAAACTTTTCAATTTTTAAATCTCCATAAGATTCAATGCCTATTTGTTTGAATTTATATTTTGGAATGATATCATGATTGCCTTTTATTAAAATAATTTTTAATGAACTTTTTTTTACCCAATTTTCAAATAAAAACCATTCATTATTAAGGGAGCTATGAAATAAATCTCCCAAAAAAATTACTCTGGAAAAATTAAGTGAATTTTTTAGTCTAGAAATCTTTTCATAAAATACACCTTGAACTTTTCTAGGGACGGGTATGCCACTTTTTCTAAAATGTTCTACTTTCCCCAAATGTATATCTGCTAGCAAGAGAGTATCTTTTTCCTTCCAAAAAATTGCTCCGGTTTTATGTAAGTAAAAGTGATTGTTAAAGATGTTTATTTCTTTCATTTCACTGACATTTCAAGCTGTAAGTACATTTTTCTGATTCGATCCTCGACGCTTTCAGATGACAATTTACTTCTGATTCTGTCAGTAATTAAAGGAAATGAAAAAGGTGTTGGATATTTACAGTCTTTCCATACTATTCTTAGATGTTCAATTTTTTCAAAAGATCTCTGTATCCTTGGGCTTTCTATGGCATGATCGAAAGTTTCGTTTATGGCTTGCAGATAAAGTAAATTGTCGGGTTCGTGTTCTTTAAATACATCATAAAATAATTGAGACCCCGACTGAAGATGCTTTGTTTTAATTGGTTTTCTAGGATACCCCTGAAAAACTAATCCAGAAATTACTGCTATTTCTCTAAATTTTCTCCTGCTCATTTCAGAAATATTAACACTTTTTGAAAGGTCGTCTAACAAATACTCCTTCGTTAATAAATTATTTTCTAGAAAAATATTTCTATCAAACTCTTGATCTGATAAAAGCTCAAACCCATAATCATTAACGGATATCGTGAAAGTTATGGGTTTTAATAAGCTGATTCTATAAGCTAGTAAACTTGATATTGCCTCGTTGACTGCATAACCTTCAAAAAGATAAAATAAAGTATGAAAACCTTCACTTGTTTTAAATCGCTCAATAAGTAATTCATCGCTGTTTGGTATTTTTGATTCTCTGTTTTGTTGTTTAAAAATACTCTTCAGGGCTTTAAACTCATGTGTTGAATAATTTTTTTTGTTGTGAAAAGTTTTTTTCAAGAGGTCACTCAAATTGGAACTAAAACTAAATCTCCCTCCAATCCAAGCTGGTATTTTAGCTTTTTTTACATTTGATTTTCTAACTATAACTTCCATACCTTTCAGGGTTAAAAGTTCTAAATTTTTCCCTGCAAATGTAAAAACATCCCCTCTAGATAACTTTGATATGAACCATTCCTCAATTGTGCCTAAATTTTTACCTGTTTGATATTTGATTTTTAATACCGCATCACTTACAATTGTCCCCATTGAAAGCCTGTGTCTTAGAGCAACTCCTTTATCAAGTACCATCATCATCCCATCCTCTAAAATATTTACTTTTTTGAATTCATCATAATATTCTAGAGACTGGCTCCCTTTAGTTAAAAAATTTAGTATCCATTCCCATTTACTAGAATTTATCGTGTGGAAACTAAATGTTTTTTTTATTACTGAAAAAATTTGGTCAGGAAAAAACCCCCCTCCAACGGCGAGAGTAGTTAAAAATTGTAACAGCACATCGTAGGAATTAATATGTGGTAATCGGTCTTCAATCATTTGTTGTTTAATTCCCTCTTGTAGTGCTACAGATTCAATTAATTCAATTGCGTGGGTGGGAAGAAAATAAATTGTACTAGGATTATTTGGTTGATGTCCACTTCTACCTGCTCTTTGAATAAATCTCCCAACACCCTTAGGACTTCCAACTTGAATGCATGTCTCAACTGGACTAAAGTCAACTCCCAGATCAAGACTGGAAGTACATACAACAACCTTTAATTTCTTTTCTCTAAGACCATTCTCCACCCATAGTCTTATTTTTTTGTCTATACTTCCGTGATGCATTGCAATTACTCCAGATAATTCTGGGTATGAATGGATAATTTTGTGATACCATATTTCACACTGAGAACGCGTATTGGTAAATATTAAAGTTGTTTTACCTTTTCTAATAATTTTTATAACCTCATCTATCAAATGAGTTCCTAAATGACCTCTCCACGGAAATCTCTCCATACTTTTTGGAATTATAGATTTGACATTTATTTTCTTTTTTATTTTAGATGTAATTGTTTTAAAATTATTTCCTAATCCCATTAAAATTTCTCCAGCTAGTTCTTTATTCCCTAATGTTGCAGAAATACCTATTGTTTTGAGTTTTGGTATTAGAAATCTTAGGTATGAAATAGCTAATTCTGTCTGAACACCTCTTTTTGTTCCTAGAAGCTCATGCCACTCATCAACTACTACTGCTCTCAAATTTTTAAAAAAATCTTTGTGTTTTCTTGAACTTAGAAGAACATGTAAACTCTCAGGAGTGGTAATTAATCCAAAAGGGAAATTTTGGTTTTGTTTTATTCTTATACTTTGTGGAGTATCTCCTGTTCTTAAATCAACTTTAATATCAGTTTTTAAATCTCTACTTAGCTGTTGTGTGGATTTTTGGATTTCTACAGCCAAGGCTCTAAGTGGTGTAATCCATATAACATTAATTCCTTCTTTAATTTTTTTTAATTCAAAAGATTCATTCAAGATGCCTCCCCAAATAGCATATGTTTTTCCTGTTCCTGTTGGGGCATGAAGCATCAAATTTTCTCCTTTGCTGTAATGTTCCCAACAGTCAATTTGAAAATCCTGAGGTTTCCAACCATTTGATTTAAACCATTTTTCAACAGGATTCATACTAACAACTTTTTTATGTCTCCAACAGAATTAGCCTCAGCAATTTTTTTGTCATGTCTTTGTCTTAGAATCCTGGGAAAACGAACTGAAACGCCGCTTTTGTGTCTTGACGACAATGAAACTCCTTCAAATGCTATTTCAAAAACTAATTGTGGTTTCACTTGCCTTACCGGACCAAATCTATTCAATGTATTTTGTTTTACAAATCTATCAACCTCTTTTATTTCTTTATCATTTAGTCCAGAGTATGCCTTAGCAAAAGTCACCAACTCTCCATTGTTCCATAACGCAAACGTGTAATCCGTATATAAATTTGTTCTTCTTCCGTGACCTCTCATTGCATAAGTCAAAACAGCATCAATAGTTTTTGGGTCAGATTTCCATTTCCACCAATTCCCCTTTATTCTTCCAACTTCGTATTTTGAGTTTTTTCTTTTTATCATGAGTCCTTCACTCTTTTTTTTACTAGCGTTCTCCCTTTCCTTTGCAACTTCGTCCCAACTTTCAAATTTCATATGATTGGATAATCTGATCGGCGATGAAAGGTTTGAATTTTTTTTTAAAATGAATTCTAATTTTTTTTGTCTCTCAAATAAAGGTTGGGTCCTTATATCTTTGCCTCCTACTTCTAGAAGATCGTAAGCCATTAGTATAATAGGGTTTTCATTCAAATCCTTTTTGGAAATATTTTTTTTTCCAATCCTTTTTTGCAAAGTATTAAAATCTCCAATCACTTCATTTTTAAAGGGTAACAATTCTCCATCTATAACGGTTCCATTTGGAAGTTGTTCTGATAAAATTTTTAGTTCCGGGAAGGTTTTTGTTATCAAATCTTCACCTCTACTCCATAAGTAGAAATTGTCATCTCTAACAATTAATTGTGCTCTCATACCATCCCACTTATGTTCTATATGCCATTCCCTTACATCAGATTTTGAGAATAAATCCAAATCTATTGGGTAAGCTAGATAAAATGGGTATGGTTTTGATAATTGATCTTTTGGATCAGGGTTGATTATTAATTTTTCAAGAGTAGTTGACTGTGGATCCCATTCTCCCATTAATCGATGAGAAATAATATGTTCTTCAATATTTACTGCTTTGGACAAAGCTCTAGTCATCAATTTTTGGCTTATACCAATTCTAAATCCACCAGTTAGAATTTTATTGAATACAAATCTTTCATAATTATTAAAGCCCTTCCACCTTTTCAAGATATATTTTTTTTTCTCATCGTCTCTTTTATCTTTCAACGATATTATTTCTTTAATGCACTCAGTTAAAGATATTTTTAACGAAGAATCATCTTGAGTGATTAATAAAGATATTGTCTCAGCAAGATCCCCAACTATGTGATATGATTCTTCAAAAAGCCACTTAGGCAAATTACTCTCCTCTGAGGCCCATTGTCTAAGAAGAGTCGTAGTCATTGGTCTTTTAGGTCTTCTGTGAGACATCAGAGCGATAGCCCACAGCATATCTTCATTTGAAGATTTTAAAAAATAATTCGATAAAGCTTCAACTTTAAGATTAGTCTTATTTGTGCTATCAAGAGTTTTAATTAGGCTTGCAAATTTTCTCACTTTAGATTTTCTGTTTCTGGTGTTTCTTGTTCGTATTCTGTTTTTTGTGACAGCGCATTTAATCCTTGTTCATTTAAATACTTCGCAAAAATATCGGTATAGCCGTGAGTAGTAATTACATTCTCACATCCTGTTGAATAGATTGCAGATAACAATCCATCCCAGTCTGCATGATCAGATAATACAAAGGATTTGTCCACTCCTCTTCTTCTTCTTGCACCTCTTATAGCCATCCATCCTGAGGCGTATCCAGTGGATGTAATTCCAAATTTTTTACTCCATGCGCTTCCTAACACGGCGGGCGGTGCAAGTACCAGGTTCCCTTCGATTTCCTTTCTTGAGGTATCTCTTGTGATGAGAGTCGTATTGGGAAAATCTATTTTGGTTCTTAAAACTTCTGTCATTTTTTCAGTGGCTCCGTGTGTGAAAATTTTTCCGATTTCGGGGTCTAAATTTTTTAACAATCTTTGAATTTTTCCAAGGGAGTAACCCATTAATAAACTGGTAACACCATTTGATTTATTTTCAGCCCACCAATTGTTTATTTGTTCATGAACTATTTTTGGTTTTTCCCACTTATAAACTGGTAATCCAAAAGTACATTCTGTTATGAATGTATTGCATTTGATAGGTTCGTAAGGGGTAGATATTTTATCTTCCTGCGTTTTAAAATCTCCAGTGAAAACCCAAACCTCACCCTTATATTCGACTTTTATTTGCGAAGAGCCGGGAACATGCCCAGCGGGATGGAATGAGAAAGTAACACCATTGATTTGAAATTTGTCACCATATTTTTTCCCCGAAACACTAATATCTCCTAATCTATGTTTTAAAATAGGGACATTATCAATTTGGGTTATATAACTTTTACTACCCCATCTTGCGTGATCAGAATGCCCATGAGTAATAATTGCTTTTTCTACTCCCCTCCAAGGGTCTAAATAAACATCAGCCTTAGAACAATAAATACCATTAGATGTAAATTCGAGTAATTTCATATAATAAATATTTTATGACGAAAATACGTTTAAATTTAACCTTTCCATGTTCCTCCATACATATAACTGTCATTTCTGGGTTTTACAATCAATAAGCAAACTTTACAAATAAAAACCCAATCCTTATTAGAATAATGTTTTGATAGATATTTTACTCTATAAAGGCTATTAAATTCATTTTTACATTTCTCGCATTTCTTCATTTATTTCAATATCCTATTTTTGTAACTTATAAATGAGAGCTATAATCCTTGCAGTTGCCATATTTTATCATTGTGCTAAAGATAATGATTCAAAAGACTGTATCGATGAATTAAAAATTTCTAATACTGTTTGCATAGAAATATACGACCCAGTCTGTGGATGTAATAATAAAACATATTCAAATAATTGTTATGCAAATGCTAATGGAATTACTTATTATACTAAAGGAGAATGTAAGATAAATTGATGATGAGAATTTTAATCTTTTTAAATTTTCTTGGATTTCTCATTACATTAAATGCTTGTAAAAAAACTGATAATCCTTTTTCAGAAGAAACCACATCAAAAATTGTGGAATACACGTATCGAAAAAATGACGGCCCTTATAAAAATCCATTGAAAGGGTGGAATACGGGTTGGTGGAAAGATTACGATTATGCATCAGTTGGTTTTCAGTACGTCAAATGGAAAGATTTTGAGCCAACAAATGGTAATTTTAACTATGATTATATAGAGGAAGTCATTAATAGGCCTGGGAGTGCCGGTAGGCACGTAATTTTAAGGCTTTATGTTGATTGGTACGGGGAAGATGAAGTTTCAGATGGCGGTCCAAGCTGGCTTTACAATGAAATTGGTGTTGAAAGATTGAAAGATGAAAATGGGAAATACATAACTAATTTTAATAATGAAAAATTTATTTCTGAAGCTGAAGAGGCAATTATAGCTCTTTCTATCATGTACGACTCTGATCCTAGAATTTATGCCTTTCAACTTGGTGTAATCGGATATTGGGGCGAATGGCATAGCTATGGGTATTCTCAAGAATTTTATCTAACCAAAGAAACCAAAGATAAAATACTTGGCATTTATAAAGATAATTTTAATAACAAAAAACTAATGGGCCGTTACCCATGGATAGAGCCCCTAAAGTCAACAGGAAATATTGGTTTCCACAACGATTATTTTGGACCAGTTCCTCATAGCGATGAATTTGACAAATCTATTTTTGAGAGTAACAAATGGATTGAAGGACCAATCGGAGGAGAATATCCACCACAGATATCTGAAAATGAATTTAATCAGATTTATCTAAATGGTTTAGGTGAGGCAATGATTAAAAGAGGACATTATTCAACTATGAAAGTAATTAATGCTTGTGAAAATGAAAGTGACGAATTATGCAACGTTTTTATGAAACTACATAAATTAATGGGATACAACTACCAGATAGAAAAATGTAGATTTCAAGAAAGAATTTTAACTGATGAATTACTATCAATTGAACTTGAAATAATTAACATTGGTGTTGCTCCAATGTATTATGATTGGGACATTGAATTTGGTATTTTAAGTAATGAAAAAAAACTGTTAAAAATATTCGAGACCGATTATAAAACATCTGGAATTTTACCTGGTGACAAAAATATTTTTAGAGTTGATGAGTCCTTGCCAAACTTATCAAAAGGAAAGTACAACTTAGGCGTTAGGATAGTTCAGCCCAATTCTCAAAATGAAAAATCAGATATTTGGAAATTGGATTCTAGAAACACATATATTCTGTTTTCTAACGAAATTGAGGTGATTAATGGATATTGGAATTCACAAAATGCCTTAGAGGGCGGATGGTCAATTCTAGGTGATTTTAAAATTGAATAATTAACTATTAATAGTTAATATCTTATCTATCTTATGGATTTTTTAACATAAAATTTTTTTCAAAATTATGTAACTTTAAATAAAGCCACATATGAAAAAAATCGATGCTTCCTATCTCAAGAAAAAAATAAATCAACTTAACAAGAAAATACATAGAGCTGAAAGACAAGGCAATGAAAATAAAATTTGGTGGAGAAAAATGAAATTGGAGAAATTAAAGGAAAAGCTCGTTAAAATTTCTGCATAAAATCTTACTTTTCTTGTCTATACAATATTTTAACAAGAACTAATTTGTTGAAATTTAAACATAGATTTGATATTTCACCTAATCTCTATATATTGTTGTTTAATACTAAGTAAATTTCAATGAATAAGAAAATATTCATCTTTCTTTTATATATAAATTTTTGTTTCTCCCAAGATAAATCTATTATTTCTAATCTTGAGAATCTAACACTAAACATAGGAGAGGTGTTCAAACCAGAATCACAAGTAATTAACTACGACGGTAGTACCGTAGAATGTGTAAAAGTTATTTATTTTAACAAAAAAGGAGTATTTAGTACAGCTAAATCAATAATTTTTGACAGAGAAAAAGGAACGCTTAAAGCTAATGACCCAGGAACACATGAAGTTGTTGCAGTATGTATTGACAACAATGGAAATCGTTTAACAAAAACCTTCAATATTAATGTTAATTATCCAAAAATCAAAAATGTAAAACTTCTAATAGACCAAAAAAGTGTTATTGTGGGAGATTATGTGAGATTAACTTTTGAAGTTACAGATGAATTTGATACTAAAAGAATAATTGATTATTGGAACTATGACAGGGCACAAAGATATTTTGCAAATGTTGGAGTTAATTTAACATCAAGTAACAATAAAGTTGAGATTGATTCGTCAAACAATATTCTGGCAATTGAAGAGGGTAATACGATTATAACAGCTAATTTGGACGGAGTTGCCGATAACATTGATATATATGTTCAAAAAAATCCAATTTCAGAATTAAATTTAATATCTAACAATTCTAATGTAAAAACAGGGGAAGTAGTAAATTTTGATATAATAGCTTTAGACAAGAAAGGAAATAAACTTAATGATTTGCCTGTTGAATATTCATTTACAGGTAGATCCTTTGATAAAAGTAATTTGGCTTCTGGTTTAATCCTTGAAGATGGAAGATTTGTTGGAGATATCCCAGGAAAATATATTATATCGGCGAAGGTTGGAAACATCACTTCGTCAAAAATTATAAATGTTTTTCCGAGAAACGTCAAACGGGAAGTTATAGGTATTGGGAAAGGTCTTGTCAGCGACAAACACACCTCTGACTTTTGGGTTTTTGAAGGAGTTGATGGAGGGGATTATGCTGTTACAGGAACATGGGGTGCTGATGGGAAAGCATACTTTTGGGATGTGAGTAATCCATCAAACTTAAAAAAGATTGATAGTGTTCAGGTTGACGCAAGAACAGTGAATGATGTAAAAGTTTCCCAGGATGGTAAAATTTGTGTTATTAGTCGGGAAGGAGCCTCTAACAGAAAAAATGGTATTATCCTGATAGATGTAACTAACCCTAAGGAAGTAAAAATTATTTCTGAATACACCAAAAATTTGACTGGTGGTGTTCACAATGTGTTTATCGATAATAACCATATATATGCATTAAGTAACGGTGAAAGATATTATATATTAAACATAGACAATCCTCTCCAGCCCAAAGAAGTTGGTATGTTTGAAGTCGGTAAGGAAGGTCAAGCTATTCATGACGTTTGGATTGAAAACGGAATAGCCTATTCATCGAATTGGAGGGACGGTGTTTATCTTGTAGATGTTGGCAATGGGATTGCGGGAGGGTCTCCTTCAAATCCAGTTTCATTTGGTAATTATTCATATGACAGTGGAGCCCATCATGCTACCTTTCCATATAAAAGCAAATCAACTGGGAAATTTTATACTGTATTAGGAGACGAGATTTTTCCAAAGGGTGTAAATCCAAATGGAACCAACGAAACAGCTGGATTTCTTCACTTTGTAGATTTTACAGACACAAAAAACCCAAAAGAAGTTGCTAAGTACGAGCTTCCTACACACGGGTCACACAATTTTTGGATTCAGGACGATATATTATATGTTGCCATGTACACAGGGGGATTGAGAATAGTTGATCTAAGTGGAGACTTGCTTGGTGACTTGTATAAACAAGGTAGAGAAATTGGTTATTTATTAACAGGTAATCCAAAAGGCTATATCCCCAACGATACAATGGTATGGGGGGCGCAACTCCATAAAGGACACGTATTTTATTCAGATTTTAATTCTGGTTTGGGAGCAGCTAAAGTATTAGACGATAAACCAGACAACAGCAAAACAAATCAATACGTTGAATGATAAATTCTAGAGCATGAATATTAGAGAATTAGTGAAAAATAATTGAAATATCTAAGTAGAGTATGAAATCCTTATATTTTTTTTTCTCTTTTTTAACCATTAATGTTCTAAGCGCTCAAAACTATTACCTGTATGTAGCCTCTGAATCTGATGATACCGTTTCACTGCTTAAGTTTGATGGTAATTCGATAAAAGAGATAAAAAGAATAAATGTTGGTTTCTATCCAACTGAGGTTGAAGGGCCACACGGAATTACCGTTGACCCAAGTGGTGATTTTTGGTATGTGACTCTGGCACACGGTAATCCTTTTGGAAAGTTAATTAAGTACTCAACAAAAGATAATACCATAATTGATGAAACTACTCTTGGCCTTTTCCCAGCCTCAATGGAAGTTTCCAAGGTTACAGGGTTCATTTATTGCGTTAATTTTAATCTACATGGGAACATGAAGCCTTCTTCTGTTTCAGTCATAGATGCTGAAACCATGACTGAAATCACCAAAATTAAGACAGGTAGTATGCCTCATGGTTCAAGAATGTCTAAGGATGGTCTAAAACAATATTCTGTTGCAATGATGTCTGGAGAATTATTTGAGATAGATGCTTTGTCTCTTAAGGTTAGTAGAATCTTGAACTTAGAAAAAAACTCTGAAAAAAAACATACCAAAATGAAAATGAGTGAAAAGCAAATGAATCATTCGGTAGTAAAACCCACTTGGGTGATTCCTCATCCAACAAAAGGTTTAGTTTATGTTGCTGGGAACGGATCTAATGAAATAATTGAAGTAAATCTTGATAAATGGATGATATCAAAGAGAATAAAAGTAGAAAAGGGACCCTATAACGTAGAAATTTCACCAAATGGAAGATATATGATCGCAACTTTAAAGGGAAGTGGTGAGACTGCAATTTGGCAACTTGAAGATGGCTTTTTAATTAAAACAATAAAAAATTCAACGTCGGTCCCGCACGGTGTGGCAATTTCAAGTGATAGTAGATATGCTTTTATTTCCGTGGAGGGCAAAGGAGGTGAGCCTGGAATTGTTGATGTTATTGATCTTAAAAGCTTAAAACTAGTTGATAAAGTTGAGGTTGGAAAGCAAGCAGGGGGAATCGCGTTTTGGAAAAAAGAAATTTGAAAAATGGAAAATTATAAATTTTACAATTTGCAATGGGGTCCGTAAAAATAAGTTTAGCATCTACAGACTTTGACCTGGTTGGTATAAAAAATTTACAAACAAAAAATTTAAAAACTAATCTTTCTTCCGAGGAAAAAAAAGCTGAGGGATTCCTTACCGCAGAATACACTATGTCTTACTTAAAAGAAATAAATCAAAAATCCCCTGCAGTAATTTTGAAAAAGGAAAAGGTGGTGGGTTATGCATTGGCGGTTACCAAAGAGCTATCAAAGGAACATGAGGTGCTAAATCAACTGGTTATAAAATTTGAAAAACAAAAATACAAAGATTCTTTTCTAGTCTCTGAAAATTATATCGTGGTTGCACAACTTTGTGTAGATAAAAATTTTCGTGGTATGGGGTTTGTTGAAAAAATGTATTCTTTTTTTAAAAATAAATATTTTGATTATAAGTATTGTGTTACAGCTGTGGACAACAAAAACCTAAGATCTAGAAAAATTCACAAAAAATGTGGTTTTATAAAAATTGGAGAAGTGTTGATTGGCAAAAGTCCTGGAGAAATTATACTTTGGGACTGGCACAATGCAAAATAATTTAAGGTAAATTATTAATAAAACTCACAACTCCCTTAAAGTAAGTTTCTTGGTCATCATACATACTCCAATGACTCCCTTCAGGGCAATACAAATAAGTCCCGTTTTGAACTTCTTTACTCATCCATTCCATCTGTTTTGGATCCATTGTATCATACCTTCCACCAATTGTAAGTACGGGTATTTCTAATTTTTTAAGGTCATTTTTTCTGTCCCAATCCTTTAATAATGCATCACCAACCACACCAAATTCACTTGGTCCTTGCATTTTTAAATAAATATCAAAATTAAGTTTACTTTGGCTTCTAGTTACTGGGTCAGGCCAGTCCTCTAATGGCATTCTTAACGCATGTTTTGGATAGTAATGTTCTTCAACCAGAGAAAAATATTCTGGATTTGTGTAATCACCAGCAGATTCTAAAGCTCTTATTTTTTTTAAAACATCGGGGTCTAGTTGAGGAGCAAGTACATTATTGGCGTAATCAATATAGTCTGGGACCGATGGAACCATATTTGAAATTATAAGGGCTTTTAGGTTTTTTTGATATTTTAATGCGTATTCAATTCCTAAAATTCCACCCCAAGAATGACCAAGTATAATAAAATTATTTTCATTCAAGCCTAAAGACTTTCTAACTTGCTCAACTTCGTCTACAAATCTTTCTGTGGTCCAAAGTGACTCTATTTTTGGATTATCACTATTATTGGATCCTAGTTGATCATAATAATAATATTCTATTGATTCTTTAGGAAAATACGAGTCGACTGCTTGAAAATACTGGTGATCAAAGCCTGGCCCTCCGTGTAATAAAAGAACTTTTTTAGTTGGATTATTCCCAATTCTTTTGGTCCAGACATTAAACTTCCCAGAAGGAGTTTGAATTTCAATTGTTTTGACACCTCCGGATAACTTATCATCTTTATTAGAATAATCAAAATAAGTATTTTGACTTTTAGGTCCTTGACAACCAACAAGCACAATAGAAATTAAAAAAAATAGTTTTTTCATACAAATTAATTTACAAAACAAAAGCCAAGTTTAATAACTTGGCTTTTATTGTAATATTTATTCATTCTCAGTTAAAGGAATTGGAATAATATTAAATACTTGGTCTCCCGGGCGATCAATTGGCAAGGAAGCAGATTTTCCATATCTCCTTAAATCATACATTCTGTGGTTTTCACACCAGAACGAATATCTCCTCTGATTAAGTAACTCATCAACAAGAGCCGACTCAGTACTTGCGCCACTATAATCCGAAAGTCCAGCAGATGATCTAATAACATTCAAAGCTTTTATAGCTTCAGTAGGATTAGAAGGAATATTAGCTTCTGCGTACAACAGTACCAACTCTTCATTTCTAATTATATCAATCGGTGATATATTAGTAGCATACAATTTAGTTTGGTGCGTCCCATTTAAACCGTCCTGGGTTGTAGGGTCTGATCTGACGATAGTCTTATCAGTAACTCGTTTGTCACCCACTTCAGCATCAGCAATAAAGCTGTTGTGAACTATTATTTGATCACCGTTGTTGTCAATAATTTTATATAATCCGTTTGTAAAGTCACCGGCAGACAAACTAAAAACATGTTTAGGACCAGTCGTTAAATCTCCGTTTAAGTTAAAAAACGAAGAATTTAAAGCAGTTAATGCAGAACTTTTATTTCCCGCGTAAACAAGTGCAACAGCTTTTACAGCTCTATTAAACTGAGAAAAAGTAGATGGTGTATCAAACCCATCAAATCCAGCAAGCGGAAACGAAAAACTTGAACCCGCAGCACTAAGATCAGATAAAGCTTCATCTAACATTGATACTACTTGTGACAGCACTTCACTTTCACCTAGGATTGGACCTAGAGCTGTAGGGTCACTTACATCAACACGTGCACGTCCGTAAGACTTTACCAACATTATTAATTGATGTGCAACCACAGTTTTTGCAAAACCTCTATAACCCGAAGCGCTTTGAGCACTAACAGAACTCGTGTTATCTAGAGCCTCTAATAAAATGTTTGCATTTTTAATAGTTCGATATTTAGCTGACCAAACACTAGTCGAATAAAACGAGTTGTTATCTAAAGTAGCACCGTTAGCGCCTAGAAGATCACCCGTGTTTCGGGGATCAGCATCAAATTTGTAAAGCTCGCGAGCCATAGTTCCAGTATGTACTGTTTGACCAGCAACTCCTCCCCTCATACCCGACTCAACACCGACTACTAAATTATTAAGTTGATTTTCTGATGCATCAGTTAGTACCCCCTCTAAACTTGGTCTGTTGGGATCAAACTCTTCATCAAATGTACATGATACGGTAAAGGTTAGCATTGTCATCAAAACAACTACTACCTTACCTATGTTTGTGATTTTAAAATTTTTCATGTTTTAAATATTAAAAGTTTACGTTTAAGCTAAATAAGTACTGCCTTGAATTTGGATAAGGGGTAACTTCTATACCGCTTGATAATCCAGCACCACCATTAACAGAGGTTTCGGGATCGTAACTAGAATAATCAGTTATTGTCAACAAATTTCTCCCAGTTAGTCCTAATTTGATATTTGTTATATCTTCTGACAACCAAGAAAAAGTGTCTTTTGGAAGATTATAATATATTCCAGCTTCTCTTAACCTCATATATGCAGCAGGCTCGATAAAGCGCTGTGGAACAAACCCTAAAGATGCTCTAGCTTGTCCTTCAGCTGTATCTAAATCAGCAGTTACTCCACCTAAATCTGTTAGAAGCTTAGATAAGTTGATGTTTTCACCACCTTCTTTCCAGTGAATTAAAAATCCAATTTCTAAATTTTTGGAAATAGTAAAGTTATTATTGAAAGATACTTGAAAATCTGGCTCAACGTCCCCAATTTGTGTAGGGACTCCACCAATATTACCAGCAAGTTGAGTAACCGGTTGACCCTCTTGTATGTAGAATGTACCAAGTCCTAAACCAAAACCGGCACCCGGTTGGGGGAAGGCTGGAACATCTAACCTTGTTATTTCTGACCTATTTAACCAAAATTGAATTCCACTATTCCAACTAAATCTGTCAGTGTCATAAGCATCAATATTAATACCAACTTCAAAGCCTTTGTTTTCAAGATCAGCTAAATTTGTAGTCTCTCTAGAAAAACCACTTGAAGTAGGTAAAGATCTACTTAAAATTAAATCCTTTACATTTCTATTATAGTAGGTTAATTCAAGTCCTATTTTACCTAAAAATCTTAAATCAACACCAACCTCAAGTTCTTGAGACGTTTCAGGTTCAATATTCGCATCACCTCTTAAAGAAGCAATTGCAGAACCACCGACGCCACCAACAGCTGTTGAATTTAAACTAGTAAAGATGGAACCAAAGGAGGCTGAAGAACCAGTCTCACCGTAAGCAGCTCGTAATTTTAATTGATCAATTGTGGTACTATTCCAGTTTCCAAAATTTTGTAAGTTGACCGCCAATGAAGCCTTTGGAAATCCATAGAATTTATTCGGATCACCATTCAAAGAAGATTTATCAGCTCTGTAACCAAAAGTGGCAATAAATTGGTCTTTATAGTTTCCTTCGATCTGACCAAAATATCCAAATTCCTCAATTTCAGATTGTGTTTGGCTGATTGCTTGGGCAGATCCTTGACCTAATGTTGTTTGGCCAGGTATAAGTTGGGTTGCCTGGTTAAATACTACATCAGCGTCTCTTTTAAGGTATGAAACACCAGCTTGAGTAGTCAACGCCAGGTCACCATTTAATGCATCTCTGTTCCAAACACCCAAACCTAATAGATTGTAATTTTTAAAGTTATTCTTTCCAACTCCAATAAATCCATTGTCCCCACCATTTTGAGCCTGATGGATTTCAGGAACATAAACATAGGTTTCATTTGCTAAGAAATCTAATCCTCCACTCCAAACCATTCTAACTCTGTCATTTCCATTGTCGAGAATTTTTGTTGTAAGTTTTAAACTTTGTATTAATCTGTTGTTGTCATCGTCGTTTCTAGCCTTATCTCTAACAAACAGGGGATTACCTGCATAATTAGGATTATTAGGATAATTACCAGAGGCGTCCGGATAAAGATTTATCCAAGGTCTAGTAAATGCTAGTGTGTATCCGTAGCTTAAACCACCTTCATTTTCATTTCCTGTAAAACTTCTTCTAGATTGACCTTGTATAAAATTTGATGAAGAAGATATTTCAAATGTGTTAGATATTTTGTGGTCAATGTTTGCTCTTAATGAGAACCTGTCAAATCCAGTAAGTTTGATGATACCCTCTTCGTCTCTGTAAGATGTCCCTACGTAAAATTGAGTTTTATCATTACCACCAGAAACACTTAATTTTGTATCTGAGATGATACCTCTGTTCCCATAAATCTCATCTTCATAATCGATTAAGCCAAAAGAACCCACCGCAGCATTATATTTTGCAACTTCTCCAGCTCCAAAAGCAGCTTCAACACTTGCTGCTGTCCAATCTCTCATACCAAGTCTGTTTGAAATTTCTGCATAACCTAAATTTTGAGTCAAATTAATTTTAGTTTTTCCAGCTTTACCTTTCTTAGTAGTTATAATGATAACACCAGCATTTGCTCTTGTTCCGTATATAGCAGCCGCCGAAGCACCTTTCAAAACTTCAATGTTTTCTATATCATTCGGATCCAAATCTGCTATCCTATTAGGAGCATTTTCTTCACTTCCTCTGTTCGCACCAGATGCAAACCTAAGTCCTGAAGGGATTTCATTATTATTCAAATAAACACCATCCAATATAAAAAGAGGTTGGTTGTTTCCGTTAATTGAAGATATACCTCTTAATCTTAAGGCAAATCCTCCACCTGGAGCACCTGAAGAAGAAGTGATATTTACTCCTGGGATTTTTCCGTACAGAGCTCCATCTACAGTACCCTGATTAGTTTTCCCTACAAGTTCTTCACTTGAGACGGTACCTACAGCGTTAGCAAGATTTCTTCTTTTAACACTTGTACCTAAACCTGTTATAATAATTTCATCTAACCTTGTGTCCTCTGAGCTCATTACAATTGTCATGAAATCTTGGCTTACAGGGACTGTTTGAGTTTGAAATCCTATAAAAGAAAAAGTTAAATTGTCACCGTCAGAAGCATCAATTGAAAAGTTTCCATCAAAGTCTGAGGTAGTTCCAACGTCTGTACCATCAATGATAATCGTAACGCCTGGTATAGGATTCGATTCTTCATCTTGGACGTTTCCGGTTATCTGCTGAGAATAAGCGAAACTACCTGTAGTAAGTATGGCTGTAATCAAAGCAAGACTTAATTTTTGAATTAATCTAAACATCATATTTTTTTTTTTAAAAGAACGCGCAAGATAAAAAGAAATTATTAAACAATACCTAGGGTGAATTAAATAAATTTCGTTTTGCAACTATTTTTTGGGTAGAATTTAACTGTTG
>CACJRP010000005.1 GCA_902595825.1 uncultured Bacteroidota bacterium | reverse complement strand
TAGAAGAAGCTCTTTCTAGCGGTGGTGTTGGAGCAGCTAAAGAATTATGTAGAAATACAAAAGGCCCTGTTGCTTCAATTTTTTACCAAGGTTTAGATAGAGCAGATGAAAGTATTGAAAGTGCAGAAAAAGCAGTAATTGCTTATGGAGGAGTTCAAATGGGCCAGTTAGAAAAGAATGTTTCTTGGATTTCATTATTTATTGCTTTAGCGCCAATGCTTGGTTTCATGGGAACAGTTATAGGTATGATTCAGGCATTTGATAAAATTGAAGCTGCTGGTGATATGCAGCCATCGTTGGTTGCGGGAGGTATAAAAGTTGCATTGTTAACGACGGTATTTGGATTAATAGTTGCAATAATCCTTCAAGTGTTTTATAATTATATAATTGCAAAAATTGATGCAATTGTCAACGACATGGAAGATGCGTCTATTTCTCTTGTAGACATATTGGTTGCAAACAAAAAATAACAACATGAATTTTCAATTTATAGTTAAAGTCTTATCTGCATTACTTGGTCTTGCTGGTGCGGTTTGTTTGTTTGTTGTCATGGGTTCAGGAGACGAGGCAATTAAAATGAATGCTTCTCAAGGGGATTTTTCAACTGTCAGCCCCTTAATATCAATAGCTCAAATCACTCTTTTTTTAACAGTTGCAGCAACTTTAATTTTTTCTTTAAGAGCTTTATTTGCCAACTCCGAAAAGCTAAAGAAGGCTTTAATTTTTATTGGAATTTTTATGTTCATCGTTGGTATTGCATATATCTCGTCAAGTGGTGTTGAAACTCCTCTAAAAGATGGTGAGTATTTGTCCGAATCAGGTTCTAGATGGGTAGAAACTGGAATAAGAACATTTTATATATTATCGATAAGTGCTATATTATCGATGGTCTTTTCAGGTGTTAAAAGATTAATAAAATAAATTTATGGCAAGAAGAGCTGCTCCTGAAGTAAATGCTGGTTCAATGGCTGACATCGCATTCCTTTTACTTATATTTTTTCTCGTTACAACAACAATTGAAACAGATTCCGGAATAAACAGAAAGTTGCCCCCAACAGATGAAATTGAAGATCCACCTATAATTAAAGAGAGAAATATTTTCACAGTGGTGGTCAATAAAGACAACAGACTACTAGTTGAGGAAGAACTTATGGATATTAAAGATTTAAGACAATCTGCGATTGAATTCCTAGATAATGGGGGAGGAAAAGGCGATGAAGCTTGCGAATATTGCCAAGGTGATAGAAACCCTAAATCTTCTGACAATCCAGAAAAAGCTATAATATCACTTAAAAACGATAGACAAACTTCCTACAAAGCTTACATTGCTGTACAAAATGAATTAGTAGCAGCATACAATGATTTGAGGAATAGAGAATTTAGCAGAATATATCCAATGATAGGTATCAATTTTATAGACGCCCAAAAAAGATATAGTGATCCTAGAACAAATATAGATGAAAAGCAAAGGCTCAAACCTTTATTAGATTCAATAAAAGCTATGTATCCACAAAAATTGTCTGAAGCCGAACCAAGTAAAACAAATTAATTTAAGATGTCAAAGTTTAAAAAGAATAAAAAAGGTCTTCCAGCTATATCAACAGCCTCTCTGCCAGATATTGTGTTTATGCTTTTGTTTTTCTTCATGGTAGCAACTGTCATGAGAGACAGTACCCTTATGGTTAAGAATACCTTACCGGCTGCTGATCAAGTCCAAAAGTTAGATAAGAAAGATCGTGTAATGTATATATACGCAGGAAAGCCATCTGTAAGGTACCAAGATAAATACGGGTCACAGGCAAGAATCCAATTAAATGATAAATTTGCTACAGTAAATGATGTTGCAGCTTTTGTGCTTGCTGAACGAGCATCAAAGCGACAAGAACTTCAAAATGTTTTAACAACTGCTCTTAAAGTTGACGGTGAAACAAATATGGGATTAGTATCTGACATAAAGCAGGAGCTAAGGAAAGTCAACGCCCTAAAAATTAACTATACAACTAGAGTAGGTGATTATTCTCAAAATTTAGATTAAATATTTAGATAGATACTTAATGTAAGTAATGAGAATAAAATTACTTATTGCAATTTTTTTATTTAGCATACTGCATGGCCAGGAAAATAAAAATTTAGATTATAAAGAAGACCAAATCTATCTAAATTTCAATTTCGATTTTCAATTAAAAGGCATTGAGGGCTATCAGCAAAATGGTTTCTCGAGAACCATTAATCTAGGGATTTTAAGAGACATTTCAATAAATAAAGAAGGTAATAAGGCTATCGCGTTAGGTTTTGGATACGGATACACGAGATTAGTAAATAATCTTGATGTAGAAGATGATTCATATTTTAGCATAGAGTTAGACTCAGCTTTAAGAAATAGAATTTCTTTTCATTCAATTCAGGTTCCTTTAGAATTAAGGTTAAGAACCTCTACTTTAGAGAATTTTGCTTTTTGGAGATTCTATCTTGGGTACAGGTTGAATTATAATTTTTCAGCAAAATACAAGCCTTTTTTCGGAAGGAAAACCTCATTGGAAAACTATGTTACTGAATTTACTCACTGTCTATCATTATCTATAGGATTTAATACCTGGAACATTAGATTTGAAACAGGACTTTCACCAATCGCCAAAATTCTTAAAAATTCTAGTAAGAATAAAGAGAGCTTCTTTATTTCTGGAATTGGTCTTGTCTTCTATATATTATAATTCTTTTCTTAACCTTGCAACTGGAAAATTTAATTGCTCCCTGTATTTTGCTACTGTCCTTCTAGCTAGAGAATAACCTTTTTTTGAAAGTTCTATCGAAAGAGCCATATCTGAAAAGGGATTTTTTTTATTCTCACTTTCAATTATTGATTGTAGAATTTTTTTAATTTCAAAAATAGATACTTCTTCTCCCTCCAAATTTTTTAAAGATTCAGAAAAAAACTTTTTTAACAAAAAAGTACCGTAGGGGGTCTCAATATATTTACTATTTGCAACTCTAGATACTGTGGAAATATCCATATTTGTCTTTTCAGCAATATCCTTTAAAATCATGGGTTTTAATTTTTTTTCATCTCCTGTCAAAAAATATTCTGTCTGAAATTTTACTATTGCATCTATAGTCAAAGTCAGTGTTTGGTACCTTTGGGTTATAGCCTCAATAAACCATTTAGCAGCATCTAATTTCTGTTTTATAAATTGAACTGTTTCTTTTTGAGCTTTTGACTTCATTTTTGTATCCTGATAGCCTTTAAGCATTTCTTTATAATTCTTTGAAATATGCAAATCAGGAGCATTTCTTCTATTCAAATTAACATTAATAAAATTTTCGTTTACACTTAATATAAAGTCCGGGACGATGTGATTATTCTCTGAAAATGATGAAATAGAACCACCCGGTTTAGGATTTAATTTTTCAATTTCACTCAATCCTTTTTTTAGTAAATGCTGGTCTATATCAAATTTTTCTTGCATTTTCTCAAAATGTTTTTTTGAAAATAAATCAAAGCCTTCATCAATAATTTTTGTAGCTATTAGTATTTCATTTGTTTTGAATTTTCTTTTTAATTGAAGAGATAGACATTCTTGTAGATTTCTAGAAGCTATTCCCGGTGGTTCCAGATTTTGTATCATACCTAATACATTTTTTAATTCCTTAGAGCTAACAATTTGATTTTGAGTGAATGCAATGTCGTCTATAAGTTCGTCTATTGATCTGCTTAAGTAACCACTTTCGTCAATACTACCGATTATAAAATCGGATATAATCTTTTCTTTTTCTGTTAGAATCAAAACATTGGTTTGATTTTTCAAATTTTCGTGTAAACTAGTATGACTAGATATAGGTGCACTTTTTTCTTCTACTTCAGAATTATAGTTAAACGCATTCAATTTATAAGAAGGTGTTTCATCGTCGCCTATATAGGATTCAATATCAATTTCTTGATTATCAAAATTATTTTCAGAAAAGTTGGCATCTTCTAGTCTCTCAATATCAGTTGCTTTTTCTTCAGTACCAGTCTCAAGAGCGGGGTTTTCTTCAATCTCATTTTTTATTCTTTGTTCAAAATCCAACGTAGGTAGTTGAATCAGTTTCATCAACTTAATTTGTTGAGGAGATAGCTTTTGAGTTAATTTAAATGTTAAATTCTGTTTTAGCATATGCATAAATAATCACACTAATACAAAATTAGCATTTCTTTAAAATAAAGCGTTATTTGGAGTTCGAGGAAATGGGATTACATCTCTTATATTACTTATTCCTGTAGCAAACAAAACAATTCGCTCAAATCCTAGTCCAAATCCACTGTGAGGTACGGTTCCAAATCTTCTCAGTTCTGTATACCACCATAAATCATTTTGAGAAATATCGAATTCATTCATTCTATTTTTGAGTATGTTTAATCTTTCTTCTCTTTGAGATCCCCCAATAATTTCACCTATCCCAGGGAATAGTACATCCATAGCAGCCACTGTAGTTTCGTCATCATTTAATCTCATGTAGAATGCTTTACTTTTAGATGGGTAGTTGAAAATAACCACGGGTTTCTTAAAATATTTTTCAACTAAATATCTTTCATGTTCACTTTGAAAATCTATTCCCCAGTCATTTACTAAGAATTCAAATTTTTTCTTTTTGTTTTTAGAACAATTTTTGAGGATTTCAAATGCTTTAGAATAACTAATTCGCTCAAATTTGTTATTGACAACAAATTTGAGTTTTTCAATTAGTTTCATTTCATTTCTTTCATTTTTAGGCTTGTTTTTTTCTTCGTTACATAATCTCTCCTCCAAAAACATCAAATCATTAAGACAGTTTTTAATTATAAAATTCAATATGTATTTAACAAATTTTTCTGCTAGGTCTATATTACTTTCTAAATCAAAAAAAGCCATTTCTGGTTCAATCATCCAAAATTCTGACAGGTGACGAGTAGTATTTGAATTTTCTGCTCTAAAGGTCGGTCCAAAGGTGTATACTTTTCCTAAGCCCAGAGCATACGACTCAGCCTCTAATTGACCCGAAACAGTTAAGTGTGTTTTTTTGGAAAAAAAATCTCTTTTAAAGTCAACATTATTTTTTTCTAATGGAGGAGACTTTGCATCTAGTGTAGTTACTCTAAACATTTCCCCTGCTCCTTCTGCGTCATTTGATGTAATTATTGGGGTATTGACATATTGAAAGTTCTCTTCCTGAAAAAATTTATGAACAGCATAAGATAGTTTAGATCGAACTCTCATTATGGAACTAAAAGTTGTCGTCCTTATTCTCAAGTGAGCATTTTCCCTTAAAAACTCAAAACTGTGTTTTTTGGGTTGTATAGGGTATTTTTCAGGATGAGACTCTCCGTATATTTTGATATCTTCAACCAAAATCTCAACATCCTGTCCGCTACCAAGACTTTTGACAAGCTTGCCGTTTACTGATATACTTGCACCTGTGTTGATTTTTTTAATTAGTAGGTCATCAAAATTTTCAAAGTCCATTACACACTGAATATTTTGAATTGTACTTCCATCGTTTATGGAAATGAATTTATTGGCTCTGAAGTTTTTTACCCACCCCTTGGCTGTGACTAACTGATTTTTTGGTTTGAGTTTTAAAATTTCTTTAATAAGCAGAGTCATCTAATAATTTTTTCAAATATACATTTTAGATGTTATTTAATTAATCTAATTTTTAACAAAAGAACTTATTTAGATTACTAAATCTTTATTTTTGGTTCTCTAATTACTTTCTCATTGGATATACTTCTCTTAAGAGATATTAGAAGAGATGGCAACAAAATTAAATTTGACAACATTGCAATTAAAAGGGTCAAGGAAACTAAACCACCAAGAGCAACTGTACCTCCGAAATTTGAAATCATAAATACTGAAAATCCAAAAAATAGCACTATAGATGAATAAAACATACTAACACTTCTCTCTCTTAATGCACTATACACTGATGGTTGAATTTTCCAATTTGAATCGAAAAGCTCTTGTCTATATTTAGCTAGAAAATGAATGGTATTGTCAACTGAAATTCCAAAAGCAATACTAAAAACAAGAATAGTTGAAGGTTTAAGTGGTATTCCTGCAAATCCCATCATCCCTGCAGTTATTAAAAGAGGAACTAAATTTGGAATTAGAGAAATAATAATCATTTTCAAAGACCTAAACATGTAGGCCATAAATAGTGATATCAATAAAATAGCAAGGGTGAGGGAAATCACAAGATTTTTGACCAAAAATTTAGTTCCTTTTAAAAATATCAGAGATTTGCCTGTTAAATTCACATCGTACCTGTCTTTTGGGAATATTTCATTAATTTCTCGTATAAGTTCTTTTTCTATTTCTTCTATCCTAGTCGTGCTAATATCTTTCATGAATGTTGTTATTCTTGTTATTTGATTTTCCTTGTCTACAAAGTTATTGGTAAAACTTTTTTCACTTTCGGGCTTATAATTTTTAAAATACGACATAATAAATCTATTTTCTTGTGAGGAAGGAAGTGAAAAATAGTTTGGATTTCCATTGTAATAAGCTTGCTTTGCAAATTTAACTATTTGAGTTACTGAGTTTGGACTAGATAATTCAGGAATCTTTTTTATCACATTTTCAATTTTTTCTAGTCTTTTTAGTGTAGATAGTTTAAAAACACCATCTTTTCTTTTAGTGTCAACAATTATTTGAAGCGGAACGATTCCATTAAATTCTTCATCAAAAAAGACAATATCCTTAAAAAAATCTTGTTTTTTAGGCATATCATCAAGTATACTCCCTGAAATATTAATTTGATATATACCAATTATGCTAATAATAATTAAAATAAGAGATGTTGTATAGGTATTAATTTTTTTATGTTTTACTATATGCTCTAATATTTTTATAAATTTTTGAATAGTCTTATTTTTCAAATGCCGTAGGTGTTTTTTATTGGGAACTTTCATAAAGCTGTACAGGATAGGTATTGTAGTAATTGATATTAAATAAATCCCAATTATGTTTATAGAAGCAATTATTCCAAATTCTTTTAGAAGTTTGCTCTCTGTCAAAATAAACGTCGAGAAACCACAAGCAGTTGTCAAATTCGTCATTAAAGATGCATTTCCTATCCTTATAATAACTTGTTCAAGGGATCTTGACTGGTCACCATGCTCATTAACTTCTTGCTGATATTTATTAATCAAAAAAATGCAGTTTGGTATTCCAATAACAATAATTAAAGGAGGAATTAAAGCAGTCAAAACAGTAATTTCAAATCCTAAAAACCCTAATGTTCCGAGAGCCCAAGAAACACCTATTAAAACAACTAAAACAGAAATCAATGTTGCTCTAATTGATTTAAAAAACATAAAAAATATAAAAGAGGTTACAAATAATGCTGTTAAAACAAAAAGTCCTATCTCATCAAGTATATTTTGAGCGTTTAATGTTCTAATATATGGCATACCAGATTTATATATTTTTACATTATTTTTCTCTTCAAAATTTTTTACAAGAGGAATAAATTTATTTAAAATAAAATCTTTTCTTTTGGATGTGTTTACAATATTTTTATCCATATATATACCCATCCTTATTGAGCCTGTTTTCTTATTTAAAATTAAATTTTCATAAAAAGGCAACTCCAAAAATAATTTTTGTTTTAAGGACAAAGTGTTGAATGTGTCTTGCACTTGTTGTTTTAAAACTGATTTGAGTTCAAATCTCTTTAATTTTTGATTTTTAACTATTTCTTTTAAATTATCAAAGGACAAAACATAATCGATTTCAGAAAATTTTGTGATCTCTATTCTTAATTCTTTCCACATTTTTAATTTTTTCTGAGAAAAAAAGTCATCATCCTTTATTGCTATAACTAATAGATTGCCTTCTTCACCAAAAACTTTAAGAAAATCTTTATATCGTATGTTTTCTTCATGTTTATCTGGAAGTAAATTTGCTTCAGTAAAGGTAAACCTGATATGTTTCCACTGATCGATCCATAGGACAGTCAATAAAACTAAAGCCGATAATATTAAAAATCTATTATTTAAAATTAGCTGTGAAATAGTCCTCCAAAACCCCCACTGATTACTTGTGTTTTTCATTAACAATGGGATAGTTTCATACTGTCATTATTTCTTTTTCCTTCACTTTTAAAACGGAATCGATTTTCGATATAAAATTATCAGTTAATTCTTGAATATCTATCTCGTAATTTTTTTTCTCATCGTCAGAGACATCAGTTTTTTTAATTTCATGGTTAGAATCTTTTCTAATATTTCTGATGCTTATTTTTGAATTTTCAGATTCGTTTCTTACAATCTTGACTAATTCTTTTCTTCTTTCTTCCGTTAGAGGTGGGATACTAACAATAATTGTGTCTCCATTGTTCATTGGATTAAAACCGAGGTTTGCATTAATTATTCCTTTTTCTATTTCCTGTAAAATACTTTTATCCCAGGGTTGTACAATTAAAGATTTTGAATCTGGGGTATTAATATTTGCCAACTGGCCTATCGCAGTTGGATTTCCATAATAGTCAACCATAACACTTTTTAACATATTAGGATTAGCTTTTCCGGCTCTAATATTTAAAAGCTCATTTTCTAGGTGTAATAAAGAGGATTGCATTTTATCCTCAGCAGATTTTAATATAATTTCTAATTTTTCATTCATTTTATAAAAACACTTTAGTTCCAATTTTCTTTCCTTGAACAACTTTTTTTAGGTTGTCTTTGATATTCATGTCAAAAACAATAATGGGCAAATTATTTTCTTTACTTAGAGTAAATGCTGTAGTGTCCATAATTTTTAGATTCAACCTTAGAGCATCTTCAAAGGATAGACTGTCTAATTTAATTGCTTTATCATTTAGTTCAGGATCTTCGGTATAAATTCCATCAACTCTAGTTCCTTTTAAAATCACATCTGCATTAATTTCAATAGCTCTTAAAACTGCAGCCGAATCAGTTGTAAAAAAAGGATTACCAGTACCTGCACTAAAAATTACCACTCTATTTTTTTCTAAATGCCTTACCGCTCTTCTTTTAATGTAAGGCTCTGCAATAGCTTCAATATTTATAGCTGTTTGAAGTCTTGTAGGAACTTTTATGTTTTCAAGTGCACTTTGCAGAGCTAGACCATTTATAATTGTAGCAAGCATTCCCATATAGTCAGCTTGGACTCTGTCAACTCCCTCACTGGACCCAGATACACCTCTAAAAATATTTCCCCCCCCAATAACTATTGCAATTTGAATTTTATTTTTATGCAGATTTTTAATTTCTAAGGCATAGTTATTAATCCTATTTGAATCAATACCATAACCTTTTGTGCCCATTAGAGCTTCTCCACTTAACTTTAGTAAAATGCGATTATACATCATGTTTAATCTTAATCAAAAATATGAAAAATATAGCAAGGTGTTTTTTAATGTTTTCTTTTTAAAATTTTTTCAAAATTATGAATACTCATCGCATCTTTTAGTGAATAATCACCTATTTTTTCTCTACATAGTGATTTTAAATGAGCACCAGAGTTAAGAGATTTCCCAATATCGTGTATAAGAGATCTTATGTATGTACCCTTACTACACTCAACGTTAAATTTTATTTCGGGGAAATTTTCTGAATCGAATTCCAATTTTCTGATTTCTATTTCTCTTTCAGGTATTAAAACTTTTTCGTTTTTTCTTGCATACTCATACAACCTTTTACCATCTTTTTTAATTGCCGAAAAAACGGGAGGAGTCTGTTTAATTATACCTGAAAATTTTTTTTTAACTTCATTTAATTCTTTTGAAGAGATATGGTCTACATTGTAAATTTTATTAATTGGTGTTTCTAAATCATAAGATTTTGTGGTAGAACCTAACATAAAAGTTCCAACATATTTTTTATCAAGATTCTGATAATTTATAATTTGTTTTGTTTTTTTCCCAGAAGCTATTATCATTAGTCCTCTAGCAAGTGGATCAAGTGTTCCAGCATGTCCAACTTTGATTTTTTGTAAATCAAATTTTTTTTTAATTAACCACTTTATTTTATTTACTATCTGGAAAGATGTCCAGTTAAGTGGTTTGTCAATTAAAAGCAAACAACCATTAACAAATTTATCCTTTGAGTAGTAATTTTTATCCAAAGCTTAAAGCTATAACTCCAATCATAATGCAATAAAACGAAAAATATTTTAATTTAAAATTTTCAACTATATGAAGCATCCATTTACAGGCAATTATTCCAGTAAAAAACGCTCCAAAAAAACCTACAAATAAAATTGAAAAATCTATATTAAAGTTAAAATTTTCTTGATCAATAATACTTTTAATAACGCTTCCAATAATCAATGGTATTACCATTAAAAATGAAAAAGTTGAAGCTTCAGTTCTTCTTATACCAAGGAGAATTGAAGTGGAAATAGTTATACCACTTCTTGAAATCCCGGGAATAATTCCAATTGCTTGAGAAACTCCAATCAAAAACGCTCGGGGAGTGTTAAGGTTTTTTTCACCTCCTTTAAAATTATCTGCAATAAAAAGTATAATTGAATTAAGAACTAGCATTAAACCAATTAAAAAAATATTTCCAGAGAATAATAGTTTAATTATATGGTCTAAAAAAAAACCAACAATTATCGCAGGTATCATTGAAATGAAAATAAAATACAAAAAAGTGTGAGAACTATTTTTTTTAAAAACTATTGCGTTAAATAAGATTTGTTTTATTTTTTTTTTAAAAATTATAATTGTACTTAGACAAGTTGCAAAATGAAGAATTATTGTTAACATAAAATTATCTTCACTTTCATTTAAAAAATTAAAAAAGTGATTTATAATTTGTAAATGTCCGCTAGAAGATATAGGTAGAAACTCGGTTAAACCTTGAATTATTCCAAGTAGCATTGAAAAAAGATAATCCATTACTTTCTTTTACTGTAAATTATAGATAATAATGCTAATGTAAAACCAAAAATCACTAGTAGGGGAGCTAGACGAATTCTTTGAAAGCTATAAATTTCGTTATTGAAAATTAGTGGATTTTGACTTCCTCCTCCCGACATTACAAAGTATCCTAACGAGATTAATAAGATTGAAATCATAAGGACTATATAGTTTTTTCTTCTAAAAAGGATTTTCTTTTTATGATTCATAATTTATTGTTAGTTAATTAACTTCATTGGTTTTTAGATTCAAAAAACGTTCAGTTGCCAAAAATGAACTTATACCAGTAATTATAAAACTTAAAATGCCAATTATCAAAAAAACTATAATTATCTCAAAAAAATTTTTACTTAAATCTAATTCAGGATATTTAATATCTATAAAATAAATCATCAACGAAAGAGATAGAATAGCAACAAATGTTCCATAAAATCCAAGCATCAAATATTTGATTAAAAATGGTTTTCTAATAAAATTTTTTGTTGCACCTACAAGTTGCATCGTTTTTATTACTAATCTTTTGGAATAAATAGATATCCTAATAGAACTGTTTATTAAAAGAATCGCAATTAAAAGTAAAGTTATTGTCGTAGCCAATAAACTCTGAGAAATTTTTTTGATATTTTTGTCTAAAATTTCAATAAGAGGAACATCATAATAAACTTCATTCACATAACTTTCATTTTCCAAGGATAACTTCAGTTTTTCTAAAAATGCAGGTGATACATATTGAGATAAAAATCTAACTTCTATTGAATTTAATAATGGATTATACCCCAAAAACTCAATAAAGTCCTCTCCTATAGATTCTGCATGGATTTCAGCAGCTTTTTCCTTAGAAATAAATGTCACTTTTTTTGTTTCTTTTTTTAATCTTAAACTTTTTTGTAATTGTTTTATTTGAATTGGTTTAGTTAACTCGTTAATATAAATAGTAAATGTAATTTGCTCCTTAAAATGTGATTCTATTTTTTGAGAATTAACAAGTAAAATACCCAATACACCCAAAATAAAAATTACTAGAGCTATGCTTAAGGAAACCGAAAAATACGAAGAAATTAATCTTGATTTATGATATTCTGGTTGATGGGTCATGTTAAATTTATATTTAAACAAAATTAGTAAACCATATTCAAAAAAATCTTCTTAAGATTAATAAACTTTTTTCATAAGTATCTTTGCTATATTTTTGTTAAAAAAAGTAATTTGTTTTGAAATACGACTTTTTTAAAATTGAAAAGAAATGGCAGAAGTATTGGCTTGAGAATAAAACTTTTAAAGCTGATAATAATTCAGTAAAACCTAAATATTACGTGTTAGATATGTTTCCGTACCCATCGGGTTCTGGGCTTCATGTTGGTCATCCTTTAGGTTATATAGCATCTGACATAGTCTCTAGATTTAAAAGAAGTAAAGGTTTTAATGTTCTTCATCCTATGGGTTTTGACTCATTTGGGTTACCTGCTGAGCAATATGCGGTCAAAACAGGACAGCACCCTAAAAAAACTACAGAAGAAAATGTTGCCAGATTTAAAGATCAATTGGATAAATTAGGTTTATCATTTGATTGGGATAGAGAAATTAAAACAAGCGATATTGGTTATTATCGTTGGACTCAATGGATTTTTTTAAAATTATTCAACAGTTATTATGATCATAGGCTTAAAAAAGCTCAGCCCATAGAAAAATTAAAAATCCCAAAAAACCTCAATGAAAAAGAAATAGAGTCTTTTATAGATTCTAGAAGATTAGCGTATGTTGATACAATTGACGTTAATTGGTGTGAGGAACTGGGAACTGTGCTTGCAAATGAAGAGGTTGTTGGTGGTTTAAGTGAAAGAGGGGGGTTCCCTGTCATTAAAAGGCCAATGAAACAATGGGTCATGAGAATAACAGATTATGCAGATAGATTACTTGATGATTTATCTGAATTAGACTGGCCTGAGCCTATAAAATTATCTCAAAAAAACTGGATTGGAAAGTCTGTGGGAGCTGAAATAAAGTTTTATATAGATAATAATTTTATTGAGGTATTTACAACTAGGCCAGATACAATTTTTGGTGCAACATATTTAGTATTGGCACCTGAACATCCTTTGATAAATCAAATTACTACAGATGAATATAGAAAATCAATAAGTGAATATGTAGAACAGGCTTCAAAAAAAAGTGATTTAGAGAGGCAAGAAAATGAAAAAAATAAAACAGGTGTTTTCACTGGATCTTTTGCTTTAAATCCTATTTCAAATGAAAAAATCCCTGTATGGATTTCCGATTATGTTCTTTTTTCATACGGTACTGGTGCTATAATGGCAGTGCCTGCACATGATGAAAGAGATAATGAGTTTGCAAAAAAATTTGATCTTAAAATAATTAAAGTAATTGATGGTGGCAATAAAGATGAGTGTTACACTGGAAATGGGTCTTTAATTAATTGTGGAAAATATAACGGCATTGATAATATAAAATTCAAATCTATTGTAATTGAAGAGTTAGAAAGTAAAAATAAGGGAACCAAAACGACCAATTATAAATTAAGAGATTGGATTTTTACACGCCAAAGATATTGGGGTGAACCAATTCCAATAATTTACGATGGAAATAAAAAGAAAGCCCTTGAATTTGGTGATTTACCTCTTGAATTACCAGAAGTTGAAAGCTATTTACCAACAAATGATGGTTTGTCACCGTTGGCAAGGAATAATGATTGGGTTAACATTTCAATTAATGGTAAAAATTATTTGAGAGAGACTAATACAATGCCACAATGGGCTGGATCATGTTGGTATTTTCTAAGATTTATTGACCCTGATAATAATAATGAATTTGCAAATAAAGATCTCATTAAATATTGGATGCCAGTCGATCTGTACATTGGAGGTGCAGAACACGCCGTTCTTCATTTGTTATACGCAAGGTTTTGGCATAAAGTTCTATTTGACTTAGATTATGTTAGTACTACAGAACCATTTAAAAAGCTTGTCAATCAAGGAATGATTTTAGGAAATAGTGCTTTTGCCCATAGAATCAAAAACACTAATGATTTCATTTCATTTGACATGATCAAGGACGAAAAGACACAAAAAATTCATGTTGATGTATCCTTCGTCGATGAAAAAAATAGATTAAATATTGAGAGATTAAAACAAAAAAATCCTGAATTTAACGATGTAAATTTTATAAAAGGCGAATCATTTTATGTTTCAAGAGACATTGAAAAAATGTCAAAATCTAGATACAATGTAATCAGTCCAGATGATATTTGTAAAAGGTATGGAGCTGATACTTTAAGAATGTATGAGATGTTTCTTGGGCCCATAGAACAGTCTAAGCCATGGAACACAGCTGGAATTTCAGGAGTCTTTTCTTTTTTAAATAAGTTTTGGAATTTATTTCATAGAAATGAAGAATTTTATGTTAGCGATGATCAACCAAGCGATGAAGTTTTAAAAATTTATCACAAAACCGTAAAAAAGGTTGCTAATGATATTGATAAATTTTCATTCAATACTTGTATAAGTTCATTAATGATATGTGTTAATGAACTGAAATCACAAAACTGTAAATCAAAAAAAATATTAGAACCACTATTAATTTTAATTTCACCTTTCGCTCCACATTTATCTGAAGAGTTGTGGGAATTAATGGGAAATAAAAAATCAATATCTGCTGAACCCTTTCCGGAACACGATGAAAGATATCTAGTAGAAAGTTCATATGATTATCCCATTTCATTTAACGGAAAGAGGAGATTTAATAAAAAGTTCAATTTGGACTTAAACGAAAAAGAAATTGAGAAAGAAATTTTATTAGATGATCAAACAAAAAAATACCTAACGGATAATTCAATTAAAAAGATTATAATTATAAAAAAGAAAATAATAAATATTGTTTTTTAAATTTTTATTTGTCTTGAAATCTGTTGATCGAGTGAAATAAAAGTTTCTGTTCTTGAAACCCCTTTTATTGCTTGAATTCTCTCATTCAAAAGTTTCATCAAGTGTTGATTATCTTTACAATATATTTTAATCAGTATACTCCAATCTCCTGTAGTGTAGTGACACTCTGTTATTTCCTCAATTGCATTTAATTTATCTATAGCAAAATTTACATCAATTGCTTTTTCTAAATATATTCCAACAAATGCAAGAGTGGTGAAGCCTACTTTTTTTGGGTCAATGTTAATTTGGGAGCCAACAAAAATGTTTTTGTTTTCAAGTTTTTTAATTCTTTTATGAATAGCTGCACCTGAAATTCCGATTTGTTCTGACAATTCTGCTATCGGGATTTTTGCATTTTTTCTTAAAAAATTAATAATCTTGATATCTATTGAATCCATTTAATGGAAATCTATCTTAATTTAATTGCAAAATAGGAATTTTAACTTTAAAAAAATTTGGTCATTCCAATTTTAAAAATTTTGCGACTAGTTTAGTTTTTGTATGTATTTTTCAATCGCCATTGTCATTGAAGGAGATTCTTTAGTTGGTGCCTTAATATCAATTCTCAAGTTTGCGTTGTCGGCAGCTTCAACGGTAGTATTTCCAAAAACTGCGATTTTAGTGTTATTCTGTTTAAAATCAGGAAAATTTTTGAATAATGATTCTATACCTGAGGGACTAAAAAACACTAATATGTCATAGTAAACATCTCTAAGATCAGATAAATCACTAGTCACAGTTTTAAAGAGTTGAGCTCGTTTCCAATTAATATTAATATTATTTAAAAATTCAACAGTGTCTGGATTTAAAATATCAGAAGAAGGCAATAAAAATTTATCAGTTTTAAACTTGTTGAACATCGGTTCAAGATCCATAAGATTTTTTTCACCAACATAAATTTTTCTTTTTCTATAAACAACATATTTTTGTAAATAGTATGCAACCGCTTCTGATTGGCAAAAATACTTGGTAGAGTCTGGAACTTTGAAACGCATTTCTTCGGATAGTCTAAAAAAATGATCAACAGAGTTTCTGCTAGTAAAGATAATTGAATTAAAAACATTAAAGTCAATTTTTTGCTTTCTAACATCCCTACCATTTAATCCCTCTACATGTATAAAAGGTCTAAAATCAATCTTTAAATTATGTTTTTCTTTTAATCTGTTGTAAGGAGACTTTTCACTGTTAGGTTTGGGTTGAGAGACTAATATGGTTTTGATTTTGTTCATCTAAATATATTTTATAAACCAATAAATAAAAACCCAAGGGGTAATTTTAAGAGTGCAAAGATACAAAATAAAATAAAACTTTCCTCTCTTTAGACTCTTTAAAAAATTGTAAATGACAACTATACTGTAAAAATAGTAAAACATCAAAGCACAAAAGAAGGTTATTCTAAGAAACAGAAAAGAATCAAAAAAATAAAAATAATGAAAGAATTCAATTATAAAAATAAGTACTGAAATTCTGAAAAGAAGCCTTAAATTACTAAAGTTGTATACTAAAATTTCTTTTTTAGCTCCTAACAAGCTTCCTAAAAATGTATATGAAAAGTAACTTATCAGTCCAATCGAGAGCAAAAATGAAAACAAAATCAAAAATTCAAATAAAATCATATTTGTTAAACTAAGGGAGTAGAGGATAAAAATTAAAAAAAGAGAAATGGTAGCAATAGAAAAAATAAGGATATTAACTCCGAACAATTTGCTAAAAAAAAAATTATTCCCATAATTGTTAAAGTAAACTGATGGGTCAATTGATTTAAAAAATGACAAGAATTTTCTATCGTATCTCCATTTGGTGTAGCTTAACAAAAACAAATTGGAAAATATTAAAATTGAAATCCAATCGTGATGAAGCTTATCAAGAATAATCCAGTCCATCATCTAAATTAAAAAATAATTAAATTAATTTTCTGATTTAAACAAATAACCTAAACCATTATATTTATAAAATTTTATATGTGATGTCAAACACATTATTAGTAATACCTACTTTTAATGAAAGGGAAAACATAAATCCTTTATTGAAAAGTATTTTTGCTATTAAAATTTTTGTTGATGTTTTAATTATAGATGATAATTCACCCGACGGTACAAAAGATGTTGTACTTGAAAACAAAAAAAAATTCAAAAACCGTATATACCTTATTAACAGAGAAAAAAAACAGGGATTAGGTAAAGCTTACATTGAAGGCTTTAAGTGGGCATTAAAAAAAAAATATAAAAAAATAATTCAGATGGACGCGGACTTGTCTCATCCTCCTGAAAAGCTAATTAACATTATCAAAGAACTTGACTTTTATGATTACGTAATTGGATCAAGATATATAAATGGTATAAGGGTACTCAATTGGCCGCTAAACAGGATTATACTTTCAATTGGAGCCTCTTGGTATGTAAAATTAATTACAGGATTACCAGTTAAGGATCCAACTGCAGGATTTGTTGGTTACAATCGGTCTTCTTTATTATCACTAAATTTAGATAAAATAATGTTTGTTGGATATGCTTTTCAAATAGAAATGAAATTTAAACTTTGGAATCTAGGATACAATTTCAAAGAAATTCCAATAACATTTAAAAATCGGACTCATGGTGAATCTAAAATGAATAGTTCTATAATATCAGAGGCGATATTTGGAGTTATAATTATCAAAATTAAAAGTTTGTTTAAAATATGATAAAATCTACTCTAATTAAAAATGTAAATATTGTGAACGAAGGAAAAATATTGAAAGGAGATATTAGAATTATAAAAGAAAAAATATCATTAATTGCTTCCTCTATTCCATTATTACAAGGAGACAGTGTAGTTGAAGGGAACAATAAATATCTTATACCAGGGCTTATTGATGACCAGGTTCACTTTAGGGAACCGGGATTAACACATAAAGGTGACATATACTCAGAATCAAGAGCTGCAGTTGCTGGTGGCATTACATCTTTTATTGAGATGCCTAACACAATCCCCCAGACAACGACAATGAAAAAGATAGAGGAAAAACTTAATATTGCTAGTAGAAATTCAGTCGCTAATTATGGATTTATGTTTGGGGGAACCAATTCAAATTTGAATGAAATTAAAAAAATAGATGAAAATAAGGTAGCCGGTTTAAAATTGTTTCTAGGATCTTCAACAGGTAATATGCTTGTAAATAAAAAGCAGGTTCTTAAACAAATTTTCAAAAATTCAAAATTAGTAATATCTGTTCATTGTGAGGATGAATCAATTATAACAAAAAATCTAAATCACTATTTTGCGATGTATGGTAAACATATACCTTTTAAATTTCATCCAAAAATAAGAAGCACTGAGGCGTGTTTTAAATCATCTTCAGAAGCTATAAAGCTTGCTATTGAAACCGGAGCAAGACTTCACGTTTTTCACCTATCTACCGGAAAGGAAACAAATTTGTTCTCAAAGAAACCTCTTGAGGAAAAGCAAATAACTTCTGAAGTTTGCACGCATCATCTTTGGTTTTCTGATAGAGATTATGAAAGTAAAAAATATAGAATAAAATGGAATCCCGCAATAAAAACTGATGCAGACAGAAATGCTTTATGGAACGCCTTAAATGAGGATAAAATTGATGTTTACGCTACAGATCATGCACCACACACTTTACAAGAAAAAAAACTTCCATATTCAGAGTCCCCCTCCGGTGGACCGTTAGTTCAGCACGGACTACTTGCAATGCTAGATTCTGTAAATCAAGGTAAGATTACTTTAGAAAAATTTGTCGAGAAGGCCTCTCATAATCCTGCAAAAATATTTAAAATTAAAAAAAGAGGTTTTTTGAAAAAAAATTATTACGCTGATATGGTTTTGGTTGATTTAGAAGGCAAAACAAGAGTTACAAAAAATAATATTATGTATAAATGTGGATGGTCTCCTTTCGAAGGATATATCTTTAATTCATCAATTTTAAAAACCTGGGTAAATGGAAAGTTATTGTATAACGAGGGTAAAATTATTGAAAGTGGACCGGCAAAAAGTCTCGAATATATAAGATGAAAAAAATTTTTGTTTATTTTCTATTTGAGTTAATTCTCTTTAACTCTTGTCATACCATAAAAACAGAAAATATTATTTCACAAGATAAGATGGTAAATATGTTATTAGATTTATCTATAATTAAATCAATCAATAATTTAAACTATGAGAAAAATCAACTGATTATTTCCCCAGAGGATTTTTTTATTTTGCAGAAGTATAGTATTGACAGTTTAAATTGGGAATTAAATAAAAAATATTATTCTAAAAGGCCAAAACTTTTGGCACTAATTTACAGAAGAGTTCAAGACTCTTTAGAAAAAAAAATTGATAGTTTAAAGTATTTAAAAAAGAGATGAAAATAAAAATATCAATATCTATCTAAATAGGAATATATTGCTGAATAATTGAAGTTTTGTAAATATTTGCAAATTTTGTTACCGTTATAATGATTTTTGCTGTAGAGACTTTTTATTAGAGCCCTTGTTAAAAACTTATTTCTTAACCTTAAATGACTGAAAAAACTTTCAATAAGCCAAATTAAATATAAAATTGCTTTAGGTATGTTGATTGAGTAGTTCTTATTTTTTGTCGAAATATGGTTTACAAAATTTTTGAAGGATATATTTTCAGAAACCAAAATAAATCTCTCATTTTTAATTTTTTCTCCCATTAATCTAATTGTTGCCTCAACTACATCCTCAACTGTAACAAAACCCGTTATACCTGATGTATAAAAATTGAATTTGGTTCTAATTATTTTTTGAATCTGAGAATTATTTCCAATTATTATTCCTGGATTTACAATCACAACAGGAACACCTTCTTGAGATGCCCTCCAAACCTCCATTTCTGAACCATATTTAGAATATGAATAAGGTGTTTTTTCAACTTCTGGATTCCAATCAGTTTCTTCGGTAATTTCCCCATTTGAACCTTCACCAATGGCGGCTATTGAACTAATAAAACAAAGTTTTTTAATTTTTTTACTAATACAATTATTGACTATATAGGTGGTCCCTGTAATATTTACCAAATTTAAATAATTGCTTTTATATAGTGCCATTGATACGTAAGCTGCACAATGATAAACTTCAACAACTTTATCGAATAGACTTTGCACCTCAGAAAAATTTGTTATGTCAGCCTTTCTCCAAATAATTTTATTAAAGATTTCTTCTTTTTTATTAGAAATAAAAAAATTTTTAGTTTCCTCAAGTTTTTCTTCTCTCCTAAATTGACCAATTAGATTATCACTTTTTTTAGATAAGGACAGAATTAAATTTCTTCCTACGAAACCTGTTGCTCCAGTAATTAAAATCATAACTAAAATTACTCTTTTTTGATAATGTCTTTCGCAGTTCCCTGTAGAAATTTATATTTGTCAATAACTTTTACTTAATGGCAAATAGTTTTTTGGAGGAATTGGAGTGGAGGGGCATGTTACACCAAACAACTCCTGAAGTAGACGAACACTTGAATAAATCATCTCGGATTGGATACATAGGATTTGACCCTACCTCTGATTCAATGCATATAGGCAATCTAGTTCAGATTATGATTTTAATTCATTTTCAACGTTATGGTCACAAACCAATTGCACTAATTGGAGGAGCTACAGGAATGATTGGAGACCCATCAGGCAAGTCTAGTGAGAGAAAATTATTAGATCAAAAAAAATTAGAAGAGAATTCTTTGGGACTGAAAAAACAATTTTTAAAATTTCTAGATTTTTCAAAAAAACGAATAAAATCTGCAGAGATGATTAACAATTTTGATTGGATTAAGGAGATTAGTTTAATAGATTTCTCAAGAGAAGTCGGAAAGCATATAACGGTGAATTATATGATGTCTAAAGAATCAGTTAAAAAAAGAATTAATGAAGAATCTTCTGAGGGTATGTCATTTACAGAGTTTACTTATCAGTTAATTCAAGGGTATGATTTTTTAGAGTTATTTAGAAGAAAAGGATGTACTATTCAAATGGGTGGTAGTGACCAATGGGGTAATATAACTACTGGGATTGAATTAATTAGAAAAAAATTATCAAAAAAAGTTTATTCAATAACCTGTCCGTTAATGACAAAATCAGATGGGAGTAAATTTGGAAAAACTGAAGAGGGCAACATATGGCTAGATAAGGCAAAAACTTCCCCTTATAAGTTTTATCAATATTGGTTAAACTTGTCAGATGAAGATGCAGAAAAATATATTAAAATTTTCACTCTTTTAGATCAGAATGAGATTCTAGAACTAATAAAAAAACACTTTGAAAATCCTCATGAGCGTAAACTTCAGAAAAAAATTGCGGAAGAAGCTACTTTAATGGTTCATTCTAAAAAAGATTTGGACAACGCAAAAACTGCCTCTAAAATTTTATTTGGAAAATCAACCAAAAAAGATTTATCATCTTTAGACAAAGAGACGTTTTATGAGATTTTTGACGGAGTTCCGAAAGTTAAAATTAAAAAGTCTTCTTTAAAGAAAGGGTTAAGCGTAGTTGATGTGCTTTCGATGAAAGGTTCTATTTTAAATTCTTTAAGTGAAGCAAGGAGGGCATTGAAAGAAAAATCAGTATATATCAATAAGTCTAGGGTGGACGAAAATAAAATTCTTGATGTCAGTGATTTGATAATTGAAGGGGTAGTCCTCGTTCAAAGAGGAAAGAAAAAATACTTAATTATTGATTTTATTGATTAAATAGAAAATTACACCCTCTTGTGTCCGCGCTTTCTATTCTTCCTAGAACTTCATATGAATAATCATTAAAACTTCTTCCAATGTCGTCCGTTGATATAAATGAACATGAATCTTGGTTTGCTAAATCAATTATATTTAGTCTACCGACCCTACCTATTTTACATCTTTCAAAGGGACTGTTCAATTCATAAGTAAATGTTTTCATCCATGGAGGATTTTTGAAAACTCCATTTTTAAAAGAATATCCCTGAGAAAGTAACTCCGTCATACCATATTCACTGTGAATGGAATTTACTCCAAAAAAGCCTTTAAGTTTTTGATGAATTTTTTCACGTGTTAGATCTTCTGTAAGATTCTTCATGCCTCCTGTTTCCATAATAATTGTATGATTTAGTTTTTTCGGAAATAATTCACCAAAACTAAACAGAGATGGAACTATTCCAATTAAAATAGTTTTTCTCTTATTTTTTTCTAAGAAATCAATTGTTTTAGATAACTTTTCATAATCATATAAATAAAAACCACTTTCTTTTTTTCTTGTTTTATTTATCAATTCATTCATCATAAAAATCAGTGATGAATTTTTCTGTTTCAAGTAAGACGGAAGAAGAGCAAGTATCGTTAAATCACTTAGTGGACCATAGAACCCTTCAAAACACCTACAAAAACTCTCTTTGTAATTGTAAATTGAATTTATATGGTGAGTTGATAGATTATTGGAAGTTGTTCCACTAGAATTAAAAAATAATTTTGATTTACCCTTAAATGACTTTACTTTATTTTTTTTAAAAAAAATAATTGGTAAAAATGGGATTTCCTCAAAATAACGAACAGTGCTCAAATTTATATCAATTAAATCGCAATATCTTTTGTAAATCACATTATGTTTGTACTGATAAACAAAAGTTGTCATTGCAAAGTCATTGAATTCTTGGGGCGTTTTAATTTTAAAAATGTTTTTATTTACTTTCATCAAAGTGAATATGACATGATTATAAACCTTAAACTTAATAATTACAATTCATAATTTATATTAATTTTATTGTTAAACAAATGAAAAAAAATCAGATAAAAATATTAATTGCCGATGATGAACCAGATATAATTGAACTCCTCAAATTTAATTTAGAAAATGAGGGTTATAGAGTTTTTTGTGCCAAAAACGGAAAAGAATGTTTAAAATTGGCTGATCAGTATGTTCCTCATTTAGTTATTTTAGACTTGATGATGCCAATAATGGATGGTATTGAAGCATGTGAACGTCTACGCATGGACAAAAAATTTAATAATTCAATTATTGTGTTCTTGAGCGCTAGAGGTGAAGATTATTCTCAGGTTGCAGCATTTGAATCTGGAGCTGACGATTATATCACAAAGCCAATTAAGCCTAGGATACTCAACTCTAAAGTGAAGGCACTTTTAAGACGTTTTAAAAACGACCTTGGTCCAGTTTTATCTTTTGACAATCTCGTTATAGACAGCGAAAAGTATAATGTTAAAATATCTAACAAAACTACTAATTTACCAAGAAAGGAATTTGAACTGTTATTTTTTTTAGCTAGCAAACCAAATAAAGTTTTTAAAAGAGAAAAAATAATGGAGTCTGTTTGGGGTTCTGATGTAATTGTAGGAGACAGAACTATAGATGTTCATATTAGAAAGTTAAGAGAAAAAATAGGAGAAAACTATTTTAAAACAGTTAAAGGTGTTGGTTATCAATTTATTATAAAACAATAAATTGAAGATGTTAAAAAAATATAACATAGCAGTAAAACTGTCTTTATTTGTTATTACTGTTTTTATGTTAATAGTTAGCATATCAATCTATTTATATTCTGGTTCTTTAAGAATTATTTTAGATGCATACCATTTTATTTTACCACTGGTTCTTTTACTTTTCTTGTGTTGCTTTTTTATTATTCATATACGGGTTGAAAAATTTATATATTTAAAAGTTAAATCAATTTACGAAGATCTTTTACCTAAAGGACTGGTAATTGCCGAAGATTCTTTGCAAAAAGATATCGAAATAATGACAAATAGTATTCAAAAATTTGCCAAGGATAGTAAGTTGGAAGTTCAACTTTTAAAGGATAAAGAAAATTATAGGAAGGAATTCATCGGAAATCTCGCCCACGAACTAAAAACTCCTTTTTTTACTGTCCAAGGATACATCCTTACACTATTAGAAGGAAAAGTAAAGGATAAGAAAACTATCCAAAAATATCTTGAAAAAGCCTCTAACGCCACAGACAGACTTGGCTATATAATAAAAGATATTGATTTAATTACTGAGTTTGAAACTGGGGTGACAAATTTAAAGATTGAAAAATTTGACCTTTGTAAATTGATCAGAGATATAGTTGATTCCTTCGAAATTAAAATGAAAAAAAAAGGTATAGATATCATTTACGAATTTGGTAATTATAAATCACTTTTTGTAAATGCTGATAATTTTAGAATAACTCAAGTTATGTCAAACTTGATCGTAAACTCTTTAAATTATGGAGTTGAAAATGGTACGACGGAAATAGTAATAAAAAACTTAAGTAAGGAAAAAGTTCTTGTAAGGGTTATTGATAATGGTAAAGGTATATCGGAAGAGGATCTCCCAAGGATTTTTGAAAGATTTTACAGAGTCGACAAAACTAGAAATAGGCAAGAAGGGGGGTCTGGTTTGGGACTAGCAATAGTAAAACACATAGTAGAGGCTCACAATGAATTAGTTTACGTTGAAAGCTCCTTGAATGTGGGATCTGAATTTTCATTTACATTAACAAAAAGCAATTGAATTATTTATAGATGGGAAGTAAGAATAAACTCAAAAAGTTTCAAGAAAACAACACATTTAAAAATGTAATTCAGCCACACATTAAAGAAATTATAAAAGAAGATCACTTTTTAAAAGGAAAATGGCGAAAGAGTATTTTTAATAATAACAACCCTATATATTTAGAATTAGGATGTGGAAAAGGAGAATACTCAACCTTTTTAGCTAAAACAAACCCAGATAAGAACTTTGTAGGGATTGATATAAAAGGTGCCCGCTTTTGGCACGGAGCAAAGTTATCACAGGAGAGTAAATTAGAAAATGTTTTTTTTTTGAGAACTAAAATTGAGTATTTAGAAAAATTTTTTGAGGATTCTGAGGTTGACCAAATATTAATTACTTTTCCAGATCCACAGTTAAAATTTAATAGAACTAAGCATAGATTAACAAATTCAAAATTTTTAAAAATTTATAATTCAATTTTGAAATTAAATGGAGTCATACATTTAAAAACAGATAGCGATTTTATGTTCGGTTATAGCTTAGGAATTCTTGAGGGTAAAAATTTAAAAATCAAATATGCTCACCACGATATTTACAATAATGAATCTTCACCTGAAATTTCAAGGCAAGTGCAAACATATTATGAAAAAATGTTTTTGAAGAAGTCTAAAAAAATTAAATTTTTATCTTTTACCTTTAGATAAATGTTTTTCGAAAAAGTATATAATGTGGTTAGAAAAATTCCTTTTGGAAGAGTTACAACATATGGTGCAATAGCAAGACATATTGGTTCCCCAAACAGCTCTAGAATGGTTGGTTGGGCGATGAATGCTTCTCATCAAAAATCTAACGTTCCTGCACATAGAGTCGTAAATAGGATTGGCTTACTTTCGGGGAAACACCATTTTTATGGAACTGATTTAATGAAACAATTATTGGAAAATGAAGGTATAAATATTGAAAATGACAAAGTAGTTAATTTTGAGAAAGTTTTTTGGGAACCTAAAGATTTAGAAAATAGTAATAAATCTAATTTAAAACTCATTGATGAATAAAAAAAAAGTAATAAATATCCTGGAAAAAATTGTATCAACCTCTCAGATTAGGAATATTAATATTTTTGGTGATGAAATTATTATAGATCTCAATATTAACAATCCATCATTGCACGCAAAAAAAAAGTTAGAAAAGAGCATTATTAACTCTTTTGAAAAAAATCAAAAAATTGTTGTCAATTTCAATGTGGTGAAAAAGGAAATAACAGCTAATGATAATAAAAATAAATTAGTTGGAATTGACAATGTTATTGCGATATCCTCAGGAAAAGGTGGAGTTGGAAAATCAACAATAACATCCAATTTGGCAACAACATTGTCAAAAATGGGATTTAAAGTTGGTATTTTGGATTCAGATATATACGGTCCCTCCATTCCTACAATGTTTGATGTTGAATCTCTTCGACCAACTTCAGTTAAAATCGATAATCGATCTATGATAAAACCAATAGAAAATTACGGAGTTAAAATTCTTTCTATTGGATTCTTTACTCAACCCAATCAAGCAGTTATTTGGAGAGGTCCAATGGCATCTAAAGCATTACATCAAATGATTTTTGAAACCAATTGGGGAGAACTTGATTTTTTATTGATCGACCTGCCACCTGGAACCGGGGATATCCATTTAAGTATCGTACAATCAATTCCATTAAATGGTGCAATAGTCGTTTCAACTCCGCAAAAAGTTGCACTTTCGGACGCTAAAAGGGGTATTTCGATGTTTAAACAAAAAAATATTGATGTTCCGGTTTTAGGTTTAATTGAAAATATGGCTTACTTTGTACCTGAAGACATGCCAGATAAAAAGTATTTCATATTCGGGAAAGACGGGGTTAAAAATTTAGCAGATGTTAACGATGTTCCTTTTTTGGGGTTGGTGCCACTTTTCAAAAGTATTAGAGAAGCCTCTGATTTTGGCCACCCTGCGTCTTTACAAGATAATTCGGTTATATCAAAATCTTTTGAAAAAATAGCTAAAAATGTTGTTTTAAGTGTTGTAGAGCGTAATGATCACTTGCCTCCAACTAAAATAGTTAAAATTACCTCAATGGCTGGGTGTTCAGCATTAAAAAAAAAATAAAATGGAGCTAAGAAATAAAATAATCCATGCCTTAAACGAAATAAGACCTTTTCTTGCAGCAGACGGCGGTGATATTTCTTTGGTTGAAATTCTTGATGAAAAGATTGTAAAAGTAAAACTTCACGGAAACTGTGCTGGATGCTCAGTTAATCAGATGACACTTAAAACGGGTGTTGAGATGACAATTAAAAAACACGCTCCACAGATTGAAAAAGTTGTTAATGTAGATGAGAGCTAATTTTATTTAGCATATTCATTATCGTTTATTAAAGGATGTTTTCAAAAGCTAAATTTTTTATTTTTATTTGCCTTATTTTATATTCATGTATAAAAAAAAGAAGACCACTTATTATTGGCCACCGTGGAGCAAAAGGACACGTCGCAGAAAACACTATTCCATCTGTTAAACATGCAATTGATTTGGGGGCTAATGGTGTAGAAATCGACGTATTTAGATGTAAATCCGGGGAAATTGTTGTTTTTCACGACGATAGTTTAAATAAAATACTTGATGTTAATTTATGTATTGAAGATTTAGATCTTAGCACAATAAAATCTTTTCAAATTGAAAATAAATACCTTATTCCAACCTTAGAAGAAATTTTATCTCTACAACTTGGTGACTTACTTTTAAATATAGAACTCAAAGGAAAAGGAACTGCAATTCCAACAATCGAAATCTTAAACAAATATTTTAATAAAGACTTGTTAAATGAGAAAAATATTTTAGTTTCAAGTTTTGACTGGGATGAACTTATTATTCTTAGATCTAAGTCCGAAAAAATACCTATCGGTGTTTTAATAGATGGAAACCCATTATTAGCTTTAAAATTTGCCGATAAAGTTAATGCTCTGTCAATAAATTCAGATTATAAATTTTTGAACAAAAAAAATGTAAATTTAATTAAAGGCATGGGTTACAAACTATATCCGTATACCGTTAATGATGAAAATGAAATGAAAAAATTGATTTCAATTGGAGTAGATGGAATAATTACCGATTACCCAGACAAATTGAAAAATATTTTAAATTATTTGTAAAATTTCAATTATCTAACCTCTAATTTTGTGTTGTAATGGACGAATCGATTTTTATTTCAAAAAATTTCATACCTAAAGAAGGTAGAGTTGTTTGTGAGTCTCCTTCAAATATTGCTCTAATTAAGTACTGGGGTAAATATGGTCTACAATTCCCTATAAACCCCTCATTAAGTTTCACACTATCAAATTGTAAAACTAAAACTTCTCTAGAATATTCTCCAAGATTAGAAGGACAGGGCAGATTTGACTTTTTATATGATGGAAAAATAAAAAAAACCTTTGAGAATAAAATTGAAGAATTTTTTGAGAGAATTTCCCCTTTTTGTCCATATTTAGAAAATTTATTCTTAAAAATAAATTCAAAAAATACCTTTCCTCACAGTAGCGGAATTGCCTCTTCCGCGTCAGCATTTTGTTCCTTGGCATTTTGTATTGTTAGTATTGAAAAGAGATACAGTGAAAGAATGACAGAACAATTTTTTTTTAATAAGGTGTCTTTTATAGCTAGGTTAGGTTCAGGGAGTGGATCTAGAAGTGTTTCTGGCCCTTTGATGATTTGGGGAGAAAATGAATTTCATTCTGGCTCTTCAAATTATTTTGCTGTTAATTATAGGCACAAAATTCATCAAATTTTTAAAAATTATCAAAACACAGTTTTAATTATTGATGATAGAATTAAGATTTCAAGTAGCTCAGATGGTCATAAAAAGATGACCAAGCACCCATTTATAAATGATAGAAAAAATCAAGCGAAGAATAATTTAAAAATAATACTTGATGCAATTTCCATGGGAGATTTACAAGTTTTTATTAAAGTGGTTGAGGAGGAAGCAATGACTTTACACTCGCTAATGATGTCATCCCAGCCACCAACGGTTTTAATTAAATCTAAGACTTTAGAAGTAATAGAATTATTAAAAAATTTTAGAGAAAAAGAAAATGTTCCAATCTGTTTTACACTCGACGCAGGTCCAAATGTGCATCTTCTGTATCCAGAAAAATATAAACAGGAAGTAATAAGATTTATTAAACAAAAATTGGTGTATTATTGTCAAAACCATCTTTTTATAAATGACAACGTTGGGTTGGGAACTAAATTACTGGATTTTAAATTAATATGAATAGTTCAATTTTTAGTTCTAAAATTTTACTATTTGGAGAATACAGTATTGTACTAAATTCAATTGGATTTGCAATACCATACCCTTTATATGAAGGAAGATTAAACTTGAAGGCTGCAAATGAAGATAAAGATTCCCAAAAAAAAATTTTAGAATACATTGAATATATAAAAATAAAAGAAAAAAATCTTCCAGGTTTTGATTGGTTAAAAATAAATAAAGATGTAACTAATAGTCTTTTTTTTAAAAGCAATATTCCGCAAGGTTATGGATTGGGAAGTAGTGGAGCACTAGTGGCGGCATTTTATGATCGATACGCAAAAAAAAAAATATATCCCAATCAAAAATTAACAAAAAATCAATTACAAAAACTCAAAAATATTTTTTCCGAAATGGAATCCTATTTTCACGGAGAGTCATCAGGAATAGATCCCTTAAATTGCTACTTAGGATTACCAGTTTTAATTAAATCTCAAAATGAGATTCAGATTAAAAAAATGCCAAAAGAAAAAAAATTGGGCTATGGTGGTATCTTCATATTGGATTCAGGAAATTCTTCTGATACATCATCAATGGTTTCCTTATTTCATAAAAAAATGGAAGATGAAAACTTTAATCTTATGATGAAGAATCAATTCATCAAGTACACAAAAATTTGCATTAATGAATTTATAAGTGGAAATTTTAATTCGCTTTTTCATAGTACAAAAATTCTTTCCAGAATTACTCTAAATAATTTTCAACCAATGATTCCAAAAAATTTTATAAAATTGTGGATGGAAGGTTTAAGAACAAACGATTACATTTTTAAGTTGTGTGGATCAGGAGGAGGAGGTTTTTTGTTGGGGCTTACTCTTGACTTAAAAAAAACTTTTAAAATCCTAAAAGATCATAAAAAAGAAGTCATTTATAAATTTTAAATTTTGTGAAAGAATTAATAAGATTAAATAAGTTTATTTCTAATTCCGGTTTGTGTTCAAGAAGAGAGGCGGACATGTATATTTCAATGGGAGAGGTGAAGGTTAATAATAAAATAATTAACCAATTAGGATATAAAATAAAAAGTGGTGATAAGGTTTATTTTAATGGTCAAGAAGTTACTGGACAAAAAAATATTTATATAATTCTCAATAAACCAAAAGGTTATTTAGCTACTACAAACGAAAAAAGTCAACATAGATTATGTACGGACCTGATTTCAATTAAAAATTCTAATAAATTAAAAACTTTATTTTCATTAGGAAGATCAAATCTTGGTTTAGTGTTTTTTTCTAACGACCTTCAACTTATTGAGAAATTAAAAAAAAACCCCCTTAAAATAAAAATCATCTACCAAGTGAATTTGAAAAATGAAATATCATCTATTGATATGAATAAAATCAAAAAATATATTTCTGGGGGAGTATCAAAAAAAATAATGGTTAGAAAAATTGATTATGTTGTTAACAAACCCAAAAATATAATTGGAATTGAAACTTCACTAATTCAGGGGAACTACATCTTAAATTTTTTTAAAAAATTTAACTACAATGTAATTAAATACGATGTTGTTTCCATTTTAAATTTTAATAAAAAAAAATTAGAACGTGGTAAATGGAGAATTTTAACTACAAAAGAAATTTCTTTTTTAAAAATGTTTTAATTCTTTCTCGTCCAAAAAATTCATAAATAAAAAATCCAAAGACAATAATATATTCTAATCCTATTAAATAAAAATTTTCATCGACTTTAGAATTTTGATAAGCAGAATAGGTCAAAAAAATTAAAGCGCTCCATATAATTTGAAAATTGTACTTCGTAAAAAGACCCAAATATAAAATTGTAATAATATACCATGGGTGTACAACCATCGATATCAAGTAGAAAAAGGTAAGTAGTAAGAACATATCCTCTAGGGTTACCTTTGTTTCTTTTTTTTTGTTAAATATTAGGTAAAGTACAGTTATGGTAGTAATTAATGGGGTAACCAAACCAACACTTTTTATAATGTTGTATCCCTTTATTTTATAACCAAGATATCTAATTATATAGTATACACTTCCATTGAATTCAAGAGTAGAAAACCACAATTTAATAGTATTATAAAAGTTTGGTAGATTATGATTCCCAATTGGGAAAAAGAAAATAAAAAACAGTAATACAGAGAAAGGAATCATCATTTTCAAATTTTCATTTATTTTCTTTTGATTTAAAATAAAAGGAATAATAATTAGTGTTATTAATTTTGTGCCAACAGAAAAAGCAAGAGGGAAAAGTGCAAATAGCTTTTTGTTTTCCAAAAATAAAAGGATTCCAAAACCAAAAAAGGTCAACATGAATCCTTCAAAATGTAAATTCCCGGTTAGCTCAATAATTACAAGCGGGTTTAAAAAATACCATAAAATCTTTTCTTCTTTTAATTTTAATTTTTTTAATATTCCACGTCCTACAAAAAAGTTTAGTATATCAGATAGAATTATTAATGACCTCATAAAAATTAAACTGAAGAAAATGTCTTTTTTAAACGAAGTGGATAAGAAAAATAAAAACTGATTTATTGGTGGGTAAGGACTATAGTTCAAACTATTTAAAGTACTCATTTTAAAATATAATTCTTCAAAAATATTTTTTGTTTCTATAATCCCCCCATAGTTCATCAATTCGTATGGTGTATATTGATATGGGTTAATATTCTCACCAATTAGAAATCCATCCCAAATAAATCTGTAAAAATCCTCAGACAGCCAGGGATAGGCAAAAAATAAAACCAGTCTGAAAGAAATACCAAAAAAAAGGATTTCGTTTATTGACAATTTTTTTGACACTAAAAAAGTAATTGCAAAACATGAGAAAAAAAGAAAAAAAATAATTACCGTTTCATGTCTTTCAAAAATATATCCACTAAAATAATATGTCAAAAGTAGTAATGAAAAATAGAATATTTTATTTAACTCCACTACGAAATTTTCTTAATGAACAAACAAAAATGTAGGTATATCCAAAAAATAGAAATAAATGAAAAGGCAAAAATCCAAAGTTCCTATTTGCAAACAAAACTGTGGTAATAATACTTATTAAAAAATAAAGAGCTAGAAAACCTTCGGTTATATGATAATCTGATCTAGTTTCATTTACATATTTTTTTCCTCTCAAGTTGGTTTCTCTAGAAGTCAAATTAAATTTAGGTGTTCTTACAAATTGGGATTTTTTTCCTATAAATCCTTGCAAAACTGCTACTGAATTTTGAAAAGCAAAAGCTCCTGAAATTGAATAAAAGGAAATAAAAATTTTTGTGTATTCGAAAAACGAATTGACTTTTTCTTTGTTTATTAATTTATAAAGTTCCCAGTATACATAAAAAAAAATAAATGTGCTAATAACAAAAAGTGAAGAGAAATTAAAGAACCAATTGAACTTGTTGGTTAGGTTTGATACAAGGGAGAGAGGAACACTTAGAAATGATAATAAAAAGATACTTAGAAAAAGACTACTGCTAAATAGATGAAAAATACAATGCAGTTTAGTCGAAAATTTTAAATCATTATTTTTCAAAATATTCGTAAAATGCTTTTTAAAATTTTCAGCACCTCCTTTATTCCATCTAAATTGTTGAGATTTAATTGCATTAATTAAAAAAGGAATTTCGGCTGGAGCATTAATTGATTCCATATATCTTATTCTCCAACCTTTTAATTGCGCTCTATAGCTTAAATCAAGATCTTCAGTTAATGTATCATCTTTCCAATTCCCAGACGTTAAAATTGCTTCTTTTCTCCAAATCCCTGCGGTACCGTTGAAATTCAAAAAACAACTATTAAAACTTCTTCCTACTTGCTCCAAGGTGAAGTGAATATCAAGTGCAAAAGCCTGAATTTTCGTTAATAGTGAAAAATCTTTGTTTATATGATTCCATTTAGTTTGAACAGCTCCAATTTTTGGATCTTTGAATCCACAAATTGTTTTTTTTAGCCAATCGCTTTTTGGGATGAAATCTGCATCAAAAATTGCAATATAATTACCTTTTGCAAGTTTGAGACCATACTTCAAGGCTCCAGCTTTATATCCTTCTCTTTTTTTTCTAATTATATGGTTTATTTTAAGATTAGTTTTCCTTTTTAATTTTGAAATTAAATTTTTGACATAAATTGTTGAATAATCATCTGAATCGTCTAAAACCTGTATTTCAATTTTATCACTTGGATAATCTATTTTAACTACCGCATCTAACAATCTTTTTATAACATTTTGTTCATTGTAAATTGGTAGTTGGACTGTTACGAATGGAAGGTTTTTAAAATTTTTTAAAATTATGTTCTTTTCTTTAGTTTTGCTCTTTTTGTAATTTAAAAATAAGTCAAGTTGTATAAGACTAAAAAAAAATATTGATACAGAGCAAACTGAATAAATAATTATAAAGAAAATTGTTAAAATATTTATTGCTATCATAATCCAATTTTTTTTCTCAAATAATATTTAAAAATAAGATATAGAATCTTTTTTCCTGCTAAAATAGATCCTACTAATGTTCCTGATATCTTGGATTTTCCTATTCTTTTTTTGTATTTAACACCTATCTCCTTGTACTTGTAATTTTTAATCAAAGCTTTAATTTGCATCTCAATTGTCCATCCAAAAGATTTATCTCGCATATCAAGTTGCATCAATTTATCCCAGGTAATAGCTCTAAATGGGCCAAGGTCTTTGAACCTAGAATTAAAAAAAATCCTCATTAAAAAGCAGGCCAACCAATTACCAAAAATTTGATGTGCTGTCATTGAATTTTTATCTCTTAAGCTTTTCGTCCTGGCTCCTAACACAAGGTCATATCCTTCATAATATATTGGGTCAACAATTTTTTTCATTTGTTTAGGATCGTCGGAATAATCTCCATCGATAAAAACAACAATTTCAGGTTTATCTTTGAGATTTCTTAAATATGAAATTGCCTTTAAACAGGCATTACCGTAGCCTTTTTTCTCTTCAAAAACTACTTTAGCACCCATATTTTTTGCTATTTCAGATGTTTTATCGGTTGATGAATTATCACAAACTATAATTAGATTAACAAAATTCGGGATATCATTCAAAACGTAAGGTATACTTTTCTCCTCATTAAATGCAGGAATAACAACTGATATTTTCACTCAGTTAGTTTTTCTTGATATTCCTTTTTTTGAGCAGGTACAATATATTCGTCAAAGTAAATTGAAGATAGTTTTTCAAGAGATAGAAAAAGCGATAGAGAAAAGGTTATTAATAAAACAGAAAATAATAATTTATTAATTCTTTTTTGATTGTCTGAATTTAAAGAACAATCTTCTTTAATGTTAAATCTATATATACCATAACAAACAATTAGTAACCCTATAATTCTTATTATCCAACCAAACAAACCAAGTGATCCGTCAGTTTTATAAAAAAAATCAGCAAAGGAAATAGCATAAATACCTCCGATTAAACCAAGTTGGAATAAAATCATTGGAGCTACGCAGCATACAATTCCTGCGAATGCTGACGCTATACCATACTTAAAAATACTTTTTATAAAATTCATTTCAATAATTTTTCATTTAAATCCCAATCATAATTTAAATATTCTATTCTTGCATTTTCCAAAATTTTTGTCGTAGAATATTTGTTTACAAATTTCAGCAATTGAAACTTATTTCCAAAATCATCCTTAAACCAAGAAAAGATTTTTGACAGCATCAAACGGTTTATACTTATTTTATTCTTTGTTTGATCATTTATAAATTCAGTTGTTGCATTTTCTAATTGGTTTTCTAGTCTATGAGAGTAATAGGCAGCATTTTGAAGTTTAGGACATGACCTTGATGCACAATTGATTGCAAAGTGAATTCTTGGTTCATCCATCTTTCTAAGAACTTTATGTTCAATAAAATTAAGTGTTACTTTTTCATTTTTAAGCTTAAATCTTTTTAACCACCAAGGAATAATTAAATCTTTTATGCTTTTTAATGGATAATTATCCAAAATTAATTTTACGGTAACAGCATTATATGCGTTGATAAAATAAGCTAATGAATCATTTTTAGTCCACTGCTTAATTGGAGGATTATTTTCTAAATTTATCAAATACGTTTCTAATAGTTTTGAATTTTTTTTCCATACACGATAGTTCACATTTCCCTCATCATCTACATATTTTTTTAATTCAGAATCCCAGGTATCATGTATATTTTTCTGTGAGATTAAACTATTAGATGCAAAAAAAAATAGTACGAAAAATAATACACCTCTGCAATTCACTTTATATATCTTTTACTAGTTCAAATAAAATTTTTAAAAGTCGTTTTTCTCCCTTTTTACCCATCTCAATTATTTCTTTAATATTTATTTGCTCAAGATTATCTGGATCACACAAATCAGTAATTACTGAAATAGCCAGGCACTCTATTCCAAGCTGATTAGCGACAATTATTTCTGGTACGGTCGACATTCCAACTGCATCCGCTCCAATTATTCTAAGATATTTATATTCTGCCGATGTTTCTAGTTGTGGTCCCAGAACGCATGCATAGACTCCTAAATCGATTTTAATTTTAGATTGGTTTGATATATAAACCACTTTTTCAATTAAATCTTTTGAATAGGGTCTGCTCATATCAACAAATCTTTCACCCATCCCAAAATTTTCTTTTTCTGCTAGTGGAGATCCACCTTGTAGATTTATATGATCTTTGATTATCATGAGTTGTCCTTTTTTTAATTTTAAATCTATTCCTCCTGCAGCATTTGTAATTATTAATTTATTAACGCCAAGTTGACTCATGATATAAATAGGGTAAGTAATTTGGAAGTAGTTTAAATCCTCGTATTTATGAAATCTTCCATCAAAAATTAAGATTTCTCTTGAGTTTATCTTACCGAAAATAATTCTTGAATTTTGCATTTCCATTTTTGAAATTGGGAAATGAGGAATTGATGAGTATGGGATCTCAGTAATAATATTTACTGAGTTAACAAGACCTCCTAGGCCCGTACCAATAACAACCCCAAGGTCACATTTTTTTATTTTATTTTGTAAAATATGTTCTATTGACTCTTCTATCTTCTCCTTTGAATTCATAATTTAATTTTTAGATCTGGGAACTGATACAAGTCATCATAAGTATCTATATCAGTTTTTTCATCTAGTAAATGAATATTTGTTTTATCATCAATATCCCTTATGGTGTCGTTTAAAACGCTTTCCTCTCCCCAATTCTTATTTTCAAAAATCTTAGTATCTAAATAATTCATTCCAATTAAATAATATCCTCCATCAGTTGAGGGGCCAATGACAACATTCTTATTTTTTAGAATTCTAAAAGCGTCTTCTATATCACTAATCTCCAATTCCCACAGATCAGAACCAATTATAATTACTGGCGAAAAATTTTTAAAGCTTATACTTAATGCATTTATCAATCTATCTCCCAAATTATTTCCTTTTTGAATAAATTTTTTAATTTTTGGAGATTTAAAATCATCATTTTCTTCAATATAATCTGAATAATATACATGTACATCTGAAGACAAACTGTTAACTATAGAAGCAGTTTTATTTACAAGATTGGAATAGACGAAAAGGGCTTTTTGTTTACCGATTTTTAAAGCCAATCTTGATTTTACCTTGCCTATTATTTGGTTTTTGCAGAACACCAATACTAAAGGATTTTTTTTCATAATTACTTTAAGCTATGGTTCCTTGACAACTACTCCCTGCTCCAGCGGTACATCCATAACAATGCTGAGAAACCTCAACTTTTTTGTCGACTAATCCTTCGATTTTACAATTGAAAATTGTACTATTTTTTGAATTTATTTTAAGATCTAACATTTGATTAAAATCACAATCGTAAATATTCCCTTCCCAACTAACCGAAATTGTATTTTTACACATAAGTTCCTTTGTGGCATTTGGATTAAAACGATTAACAAGAGTTTCCATATATTCTTCATAATTTTCAGAAGCTATTAAATAGTCCAAAAATCTACTTATTGGAAGATTTGTTATCGTAAATAGATTATTAAATTCTATTTTAAAATCAGTATATAGTTTTTCTTTAAATTTTATCTCCAACAAACTTTGATCTGGAGGTAAAAATGCTCCTGAAGGATTATAAACCAAATCTAATTTCAAGTTAGAGTTGGCTTTTCCATATCCTACTTTATTTAATTTTTTTAGCGCTGAAATGGATTTATCAAAAACTCCTTTTCCTCTTTGATTATCGGTTTTTTCCTTGTTATAAAAAGGGAGGGATGAAATAATATGAATTCTATTATCGGCAAAAAAATTTGGTAGATCAAAAAATTTTTTATTTGCTAAAATTATAGTCAAGTTAGAACGAACTATAATTTCATCTACTTTGGTTTTCTCTCTAATACTTCGGACAAACCAACTAAAGTTTGGATGCATTTCTGGAGCCCCACCTGTAATATCTACGGTTTCAATTTTATTTTCTATCATTAGATTTAAACACCTATTTAAAACTTCTATAGACATCATTTCTTTTCTGCTCGGTCCAGCATCAACATGGCAATGAGAACATGTCTGATTGCACATATACCCAATATTTAATTGAAGAATTTTTAACTGTCCTTTTTTAATATCTGGTATATTAACCTCTTTAAGTTTGTCCTTAAAAAGTGGGAGTTTTCCATTTGAAAAAACACCATTTTTTAGAACCTCTAATTGTTTAGAGACACCCATAGTTTTAGATTTTATTTGGTCCATTAATCATTTACATGCTTAATTTATTGTATCGATTCATCATTTGAACTCCGTGAACTAAAACTGCTCCACTTTTGATTGCTGCACCAACATGAACTGCTTCCATCATCTCTTCTTTTTCAATTCCTTTTTCAAGTCCATCTTGTGTATATGCATGTACGCAATAAGGACAATGAACAACATGGGATACAGCTAACGCAATTAAAGACTTCTCTCTTGAAGACAATTTTCCTTCAGCAAAAACACTTTCATAGTAATTAAAAAATTTATCACCAAGTTCTTTGTTCCAATCTGTTATATTTTTAAATTTTTTTAAATCCTCCGAATTATAATATTCATTTTTCATTTTAAACTATTTAATCTTTATATTAAATTAACTATTTATTTATTTATTTTAAATCTTTACTTATTTCTAATAAATTTTCTTTCAGATAGCTCTCTAAAAAAGAATTATTAATAAACTTTCTTCCAAGTAAAGATGAATCCTGAGTAATTTTAAAAATAATATTACTTTCAATATAACGTTTTAAAAACATCACAGATAAAGGTTTATAGCTGTAATGCCACGGCTCAAACTTAAACCCTTTCCTCTTAGGTGAATCGTCATAGACTAGGTAAAAACCGTATTTTTTAGAATTTTTCTTCATCCAACGGTACAGTTGACTATAAACGCCATTTTCAGAATAGTTTTTCTCCATTAGCAAATCTCCTTTTGGAGTAAATCTTTTATCTATAACATCTATGTCAGTACCCCAATGATGCCTTGATGTTCCCGGAAGCGTTGAATATTGAATGATTCTATTTATATTTTTAGTACCAAAAATCCCTTGTTTAAAATTTTGATTGTATTTATTGTTCCAAATATTTTTTTGTTTTTGGTAACTCCTATAGCCAGATACAATTTCAATTTCAACACCTTCTTTTTTTGCGTCATTTTGCATTTGCTTAAATTTTAGATAAGCTTCTGGCAATAGACCTGAGTTAAGAGTTCCATTCAAATCAATTTTTCCTAATAGGAAAAACTCACCTTTTGTAACTTCATTTTGTGAAAAGATAATTGATGATATAAAAAAAAATAAAATTAAGTTTATGATGTAATTTTTAAGATGGTTTTTGATCATAAATTAAAATAATAAATTATGGATTATAAATTCAAGATACTTTCCAAAAAAAATGTAAATGAAATTATTTTTTTGGTTGATAAACTTAATGAAAATAAAATACCAAAAAATATTTTAGCTGAAAGACAAAAGGAAATGTTTTCCCAAAATTATGAATGCATTGGTGTTTTTAACAGAACTAAATTAATAGGAGTTGTCGGATTATGGTTTCAAATGAGATTGTATTCTGGAAGATCATGTGAGTTAGATCATGTTTATATTCTTCCTGAACACAGAAGGTTTGGTATTGGGTCAAAACTTATTTCCTTTGTCGAAGAACATGTTTATAATAAAGGTTTTGAGTGTCTGGAATTAAATACTTACTTACAAAATACTTTATCTCACAAATTTTACTACAACAACGGTTTTAAAATTCTTGGGTTTCATTTTATAAAACATATTGATATTTAGTATATTTAATATAAAGCGGAAGTAGCTCAGTTGGTAGAGCATCAGCCTTCCAAGCTGATTGTCGCCGGTTCGAACCCGGTCTTCCGCTCTACATCAAAAACTAAATGAAAAATCGAAAAAAAATGAATAAATACGTAATCTCCATTCTTTTAGGTTTTTCATTTATAACCTTTTCTCAAGAAAAAAGGGTCATTCTAAAGGGTAAGTTAATGTATAGAAATAGTAACGTAATTGCAGCCAATGTTATTAATAACTCTAATCAAAATAATACAATTACCGATACCAATGGTGAGTTTGAAATTCTGGCTGGAGTCGGAGATGAAATTATTTTTTCATCAGTTGAGTTTAAAATAAGAACCGTAAGAATAACAGAGGGAATAATGAAAAAAAATAGATTGGTTGTTGAGGTAAATGAGAGGGTAAATTTTTTAGATGAAGTTGTTATTAGTCCGGAGAATACAGACAAGTTTCTTGATCTTAAAGAAGAGGAATTTAAAAAAGTTTATTACGTTGATGATAAATCAACCTCAGTTGAAAATGAAATTATTCGACAAAACCAGCTATACAGAGGCATTAATATTGTAAATGTAGCGAAGCTATTAGCGAAAGTGATAAGAGATAGCAAAATGGAGGAGGAAATAAAACTTACTCCATCAAAAGCTTTACCTCTGGTTTTTGATAAAAATTTTTTTACGATTGACTTAGGGTTAAAAAATTTTGAAATAACTACTTTTCTTGAATTAATGGATAAAAAACCAGCAATCAAGAGTTTACTCAAAAAAAACAAAGAGTTTGAATTGATAGAGTATTTATTTAATGAGTCTAAGAAATTTAAAAATTCCTCTCTTTGATAAAGCATAAACCAATTATATTTTTTTTTTGGCCACAACTCTCATTAGGGCGCAAAAATATAAGTTGTTAACAGGATATGTTTTTGATTCTGAAACACCTATAAGCAATATTCATGTAATTAATACATCAAGAGGAAACGCTGAGGTAACCGATATAAATGGATTATTCGAAATATCAGTTTCAATTGGAGAGAAATTAGTATTTAGTTCTATACAATATGAAAAATATGAGTTGATTATTACAGAAAATATTTTTTCATCTAAAGAAATAACAATTTATCTAAAGGGTTTTGTCAATGAGCTGGATGAGGTAATTGTTACAAACAATCCTCTAACAGGCAACTTAAAATTTGATTTATTGGAATCAGGTTTAGAAGAAAAGCAAAATTTTGATGATTTTGGGATTCCTGGATTTAAAGGTGTAAGGCAGGAGAAAATACGAAATGCTACACAATTACTATTAGGGTTAGGCACTTCCATGCAGATTGATGTGGAGGCAGTTTATAAACATATTTCCGGTTATTATAAAAGGCTAAAAAAAAGAAGATCTTTAGAATCTAAGTTTGTTTCAATCTTTTCCATTATTAAATTTTATGGATTGATTTTTTTCATTGAGAATTATAATATTGGAGATAATCAAGTCTATGATTTTATTCTTGGATGTTCAGAAAATTCTGATATTATCCATTATTTTAATCAAGATTTACATCAAAAAGTGATTCAAGAACTAGATACTTACATCAAAATTTATAATAATGAGTCTGACTAATTTTATTATTTTATTTATTGTCCAACTAGGTATAAAAGATTATTCAAGCCATGAGTTTTATGTAAGCACAACAAGTGTTGATTTTATCTTGGATAAAAGTGAAATTCAAATCACATCACAATTTTTTGTGGATGATGTAGAAAATCTAATAAAATTTCAAAATCCAAATACAACCTTAGCTTTTGAAAAAAGATATAGTGAAAAAACTAATTTAATTCTTAAAGATTTTATTCATAAAAATTTCAAAATATCAATTAACAAAAAAATGCAGGAAGTAAAATACTTGGGATATGAATTGAGAGATGACTTATTGGTTGTTTTCTATGAAACAAAATTTTCGAACTCTGAAATATTTAATATTGAAATATTTAATAGTTTTTTAGTCAATTTTATTGAAAGCCAAAAAAACATAGTTCATTTGAAATTTAAAAACTTAAAGAAAAGTTTTTTATTAACCTTCTTAAATAAAACTCTTCAATATTCATTTGAAAAATGAAATTGATATATTTACGGTCAAATTATATCTCATGACAAAAAAAAATAGCATTTTAAGCTTTTTTTTCATTTTTACTTCATCATTTCTCGCATCTCAAGAAGTAAAGGTGCCATCTGGACACAAAAACAGCAACAAGTTTAAACAACTATACGAAGAATTTTCAACACCCAACAGGTATAGAACGGCGTCAGGTTCTCCAGGGAAAGATTACTATCAACAAAAAGTTGATTATACAATGGATATTATTTTAGACGATGAAAACTCAAAACTTTATGGTAACGAAAAAATAAACTATAAAAACAATTCACCTGATGAACTGTCCTATTTATGGATTCAATTAGATCAGAATATAAGATCAGAATATAACATGGAAGACATGAAAACCTCCTCAGGAATTCCAAAAATGTCCTCTATTGACTCATTTGTTGAAGAATTTACATCTGAAAAATTTGTTGGTGGTTTTAATATTCAAAAGGTAAGTGATGAGAATGGAAGGCCTTTGAGGTTTACCATTAATAAAACAATGATGAGAGTGGATTTACCAAATCCAATAAAGAGTGGACAAGTATTTAATTTCTCAATTAAATGGTGGTATAAAATTAATGACCATGTTCCTGCAAGGGATAGATCTGGTTATGAATATTTTAGTGAGGATGACAATAGAGCCTATGTTATAGCCCAGTTTTTCCCAAGATTAGCTGTATACAATGATGTTGAAGGTTGGCAAAACTATCAGTTTTGGGGTAATGGAGAGTTTGCTCTTAACTTTGGAGATTATGATGTAAAAATTACTGTTCCAGACGATCATATAATGGAAGCAACAGGTGAGCTGCAAAACCCTAAAGATGTTTTATCTAAATCTGAGTTACAGAGATATAAAAAGGCTGCGAATTCGTTCGACAGACCAGTTGTAATTATTTCAGAGGAAGAGGTTATAGAGAAAGAGAAGAAAAAATCAGATGGAAAAAACACATGGCATTTCCTAGCAAAAAATGTAAGAGATTTTGCTTTCGCTTCCTCAAGAAAATTTATTTGGGATATGATGGCTGTAAAAATAGGAGGTAAAAATATAATTGCTTCCTCTTTGTATCCCAAAGAGGGCAATCCTCTATGGGAGGAATATTCTACTAAGGTTGTAGCTCACACCTTAAAAGTTTATTCAAAATATACTTTTGATTATCCCTATCCAAAAGCTGTTTCTGTACATTCCAAAAACCAGGGTATGGAATATCCAATGATTTGTTGGAATTATGGAAGACCAAACGAAGACGGTTCTTATTCAGATAGAACGAAATATGCAATGATAAGTGTAATTATACACGAGGTTGGACATAACTTTTTTCCTATGATTGTGAATTCAGACGAAAGACAATGGGGATGGATGGATGAGGGACTAGATTCGTTTGTTCAATATTTAGCTGAACAAGAATTTGAGCAAGATTATCCTTCCAGAAGAGGAGAACCCTCAAAAATTATTAGATATATGTCTGGTGATCAAGACTTTTTATCTCCAATTATGTCAAATCCAGAGAATGTTTTTCAACTAGGTCCCAACGCTTATTCAAAACCTGCAACTGCACTAAATATTTTAAGAGAAACAATCATGGGACCAGAACTATTTGATTTTTCATTTAAGACCTACGCTAAAAGATGGAAATTTAAACATCCTACACCAGAGGATTTTTTCAGAACTATGGAAGACGCCTCAGCTGTAGATTTGGATTGGTTTTGGAGAGGGTGGTTTTATTCTACAGATGTAGTTGACATTGGTGTTAAATCAGTAGATAATTATATAGTTTCCGAAAAACCATCAAAGGAAATCGATAGTATTTTATCTAAGTATGGTATGACAGCCAATGATTTAAACCCAACTGTTTTCATGGATAAAAATCCAAATGACCTTTTAAAAAGTTCTGAAATGGAATCAGATTTAACATCTAGTTTTGATGGTTTGGATGTGGCTTTAGGTGATGATAAAAAATTGCCTAAATACTTTTATGAAATTCAATTTGAAAAACCAGGAGGCCTAGTTATGCCAATCATTGTTGATTACACTTACGAAGATGGTACTAAAGAAAGAATCAAGTATCCTGTTCAAATATGGAGAAAAAATGATTCTATTGTAAAAAGACTCATAACTAGCGATAAAAAATTAATAGGTGTTGAATTAGATCCAGATGCTGAAACTGCGGATATTAATTTAAATAACAACTCTTGGCCAGAGAAAAATACTATCTCAGATTTTGATAAATTTAAAGAAAAAATAAAAGGCTAACTTTAAACTAATTTTTCACTAATGTTATTATTCATAAGCGGAGCTGAAATATTTTTTATATTCTTTGTAATTCTACTTGTTTTTGGAGCAGACAAGATTCCTTCATTTGCTAGAACACTTGCAAAAGGAATAGTGCAAGTAAAACAAGCAACAAATGAAATAAAAAGTGAAATTCAGAAAACAACTGAAGATAATCCAGTTAGTGAAATTAAAGAACAGATTAAGTCAGAAATTGATGAGGCCAAAAATGATTTTGACGATTTAACTGGATCAGTAAAAAGGAAAAATTAAATTTTCATACTTAAACTTATCCCGTCTCTAATTGGTAACAAAACTGTTTCCAAATTTTTATGATTAGATAATTTGTGATTAAATTTTTTTAAAATTTCGGTTTCTGAATCATTATTTTCGTTCACGCTAATAACTTTCCCACTCCACAGAACATTGTCAGAAATAAGTACCCCTTTTTTACTAAGTAGTGGAACAATAAGTTTTAAATAATTCAAGTAATTTTTTTTGTCAGCGTCCAAAAAAATAAGGTCATACTTATCTTTTAATTTGGGTAGAATTTCGATTGCGTCACAAGTGAATTGATTAATTTTGTCTTGAAGTTTGGAAAGATTAAAAAAGTAATTTTGAATTTTTTTCAGTTCATAATTATTGTCAATTGTGTCAATTTCCCCCTCTTTTTCTAATCCTTCTGCCAAGCAAAGAGTAGAATAGCCAGTAAAAGTTCCAATTTCTAAGATTTTTTTGGGTTTAATTATTTTGGAGATCATACTTAGAAATCTACCTTGGTGTTTTCCACAAATCATGCGTGGATTTAGTGTTCTAATATGAGTTTGTCTATTTAATTCTCTTAATATCTCAGACTCTCTACTGCTGTTGGTTATGCAATAATTGAGTAATTTTTCGCATATAAAGCTCATAAATGCCAGTTTTAAATTAATTCAATAAATTTTTAATCTTTGATTAGAATATAAATCACAAAAAATAAAGCAGCTATGAGTGCTAATATATAAAGAAGGTGTTTTAATAAATCTTCCCCCTTAAAAAACCCTTTTAGGACTATATTATCTATCAGACTTATTAATGATCCTAGGAAAACTAAAAGGATTAAGCCTTTATATTTTCTGACGAATTGATTCAATTACTAACTTAATTTATATTGGTTGAAATTTATTTAAATATTTGATACTAAACAATTAATTCTTGAATATTAGTTTTAAACATAACATTTTAAAATTTGTATTTTTATAAAAAATATATTTAAGTTATTGATTGTTGGTATATGCAAAAATATTTTATACAAGTTATTCATTACCTGGATGATCTAATTTTAAACCTAATATGTTCAATATAGAATACAAATTATTTATTTTAATATGTACTTTTCTCTTTCATGGGTGTGTACCACCACCATATGAGCCAGAGCAGAATGAAACTTCAACCAATGATCACTGGGAAAATACTGGAAAAATTAGTGCCTCATTTATCTCATCAACTAGAACACTTGGTGCTAATACAAATACCGGTTCTCCTTCTTTTAATGTTACATTTATCGCATCTGCAAGTAATATAGATAGTTTGGCTTGGAGTTTTCCTGGGGGAAAAACTAATGATTCTGTAAGTGAAATTACTGAAACGGTCACTTACGACAAATTTGGAAAATTTGATGTAGGACTTGAAGTCTTTAATTCTGACGATACTGATAAAAGATACTTCAAGGACTTTATAGATATTTTTTATAAAGATGATTTAGATTTTAGAGGTCTAGAAGCCACCAGCTGGAACGTTACTGGGACAAGTTCTGTTAGTTCAGATTTTCAGTATCCTGTAGATTCATCTGGGAACACATATGAATCATGGATTACAATTCCTTATACTTCTGAACATACAGTTTCTGCGGATAAAAATTTTGAAAACTTTCCATCTAATGGTTTAACACTAGAATTTGAATACAAAATTGAGAAAGTACCTGTTTTATATATAACCGAGTCTTCAATTACAGGGACTTCCATTAGTTCACCCTCGGACGCTGTCTATGTTGACCCTCAATCAGCAACCTCTTCGGATACAAAAATAAATATTTCAAGTATTTATCCTGGTACAAGAAGATTTTTGATAAAATATAATGGAATTACAATGTGGGTTGCTTCTAGCATGACAGATAATATATTTAAAAGAGCCAAGATTGATTTGCCCTCATTGTCAACATTTAATTTAAATATTGAAAGAAATGAATTTGAGAAAGAAATTAAAGAAATTCCATATCCAATAGATCCTTCCGCGTTAAATACACAAATGCCTGTGTCATCTATAACTTCTTCACCTACAGAGGATACAGACGGTGATGGAGTTGCTAATCTCATAGATGCCTTTCCATTAGATCCAGCAGAACAAATTGATACAGATGGTGACGGTATTGGTAATAATGCTGATAACGATGATGACGGAGACAAATATTTAGATGTAACCGAAACTACGGCAGGCTCTGATCCTCTAGATAAATTAAGTATTCCAAATTATTATGTAAGACACTCTAGATATCCGTATATTTTGAGTCTAAGGAATATGACGATAAAATTAAACTCTAACAATTAATCTGGAATTACTCTACCGGGGTTGAGTATGTTTTTCGGATCTAATATCTCTTTTAAAGTTTTCATCAATTTGATTTCTTCAGCAGATCTTGATGTGTACAAATATTTTTTCTTATCGAGTCCAATACCGTGCTCTGCAGAAACAGAACCTCCATTCTCTTTAAGATTGGAATAGATTATATCATTAATTTTTTCTGTGTTTTCTATGGAGTTATCATTTTTTCCAATAATAAAGTGAATATTTCCGTCAGCTACATGACCAAAAGTAAAAACATATTCAACAAATGATAGTTGTTTAAGTTTTTTTGTAGCGATTTGAACTTCCCTGTCAATTATAGGGATCGGTAAGCTAATGTCAAAATGTTGGTCAAACCTAGATTTTTTTGCTAACACAGAAACGTCTTCACGCATATCCCAAATAATTTTTTGTTCTCTTTCATTTTGTGCAAGTAATGCATCTTCAATCAAGTTTTGTTCAGCCGCTCCAGAGATAAGTTCAGATAATTTATCAAAATCACTACTTAAGTTAGAACCCAATGATTCAATAAATACATAAAATGGGTATGTGCCTGGTAGAAGAGATGAGTAGTTTTCAGAGGAATCTTGCATTGTTACATATGTCTCATTCCACATCAATTCAAAACCCGTCAATGTTCCAGATAAACCTTTCTCGATAAATTTTAAAAGGTAGATAACTTTGTCATAACCTTTTAAGGCTACTAGTGCAGAACATCTTGATTCAGGTTTCTCTTCTAATTTAAGAATTACCTTAGTAACAATACCAAGGGTCCCTTCTGAACCTATGAAAAGTTGTTTTAGGTCATATCCAGAATTATCTTTTATTACTTTTTTCATTGATGAAATAACTTCTCCATTAGATAATACAGCTTCCAAGCCTAAAACTAATCCTCTTGTCATTCCATATTTCAATACTCTCAGTCCCCCAGCGTTAGTTGATACAACTCCTCCGATTTGAGCAGACCCTTTTGCTCCAAAATTTAGTGGTAAAAGAAGGTCCTTTTCATTAACAGCATTTATAGCATCCTCAACGATTACCCCAGACTGAAGAGTTATTGTTCTACTTTTTTCATCAATTTCTATAATTTTATTCATTCGGTCTAGGGAGACAATTATTTCATCCTTAAAGGTTTTAGTTGACCCTACTAAATTTGTTAATCCTCCTTGTACTAAAACCTTTTGATTGTTTTCAAAACATACCTTCATAATTGAGGAAAGTTCATTAGTGTCTTTTGGGAACACTACTGCTATAGCATTTGTAGGGATATCTGTTTTCCATATATGATCAAATCTTAATTTTTCGTTACCATCAGATAAAATACGATCTTCTCCTACTATTTTTTTTAGTTTGTCAACCACAAGCTTTGTTTAAAAATTATTTTCAAAGTACTTGTAACCAAAGGTCTCAGCTACAGCTTTGTATACAATTTTACCGTCATGCATATTAAGTCCCTTATTTAATGCTTGATTTTTTTTGCAAGCTTTTTCCCAACCTAAATCAGCTATTAATTGAATGTAGCTTAAAGTAGCATTATTTAGAGCGTTTGTTGAGGTCATAGGGACTGCACCTGGAATATTAGTTACACAATAATGAACTTTCCCGTCTATTAAATAAACGGGTTCTTGATGTGTTGTTTCTCTGCAAGTTTCAAAACATCCACCTTGGTCAACTGCCACATCTACAAGCACAGTACCTGATTCCATTTTATCAAGCATATTCTTAGTGATAATTTTTGGGGCTTTTGCACCAGGTACTAGAACTGAACCAATAATTACGTCGCAAGTTGATAAGTGATTAATGATTGCTTCTCTTGAAGAATATAAAGGAATTACATTTTTGGGAAGAACCTCACTTAAATATCTTAGTCTTTCTAGGTTTATATCAAATAAAATTACTTGTGCTCCCAAGCCTGCCGCCATTTTTGCTGCCTCGGTTCCGACAATTCCAGCTCCAATAATTATTACCTTGGCTGGAGCTACACCTGGAACTCCGCCAATCAATTTTCCTTTTCCCAACTGTGGTTTCTCTAAGTATTTAGCCCCCTGTTGAACAGCCATTCTACCTGCCACTTCAGACATTGGTGTTAAAAGAGGTAATTTCTTGTCACTTGTCTCAACTGTTTCATACGCAATGCAAGTTGCCTTAGACTTCATCATAGCTTCAGTTAGACTTTTTGAGGATGAAAAATGAAAGTATGTAAATAAAGTTTGATTCTTTTGGATTAAACTAAATTCTTCTTTTTGAGGTTCCTTAACTTTTACTATGAGTTCGGATTTAGAATAAATTTCTTTTGCTGTAGATAAAATTTCTGCTCCCGCTTTTTTATAATCGTTGTCAGAAAAACCACTCTTAATACCAGCATTTTTTTCAATATAAACTTTATGGCCGTTATCAACTAAAGACCCAACACTCGCGGTATTTAAACCAACTCGAGATTCGTGGTTTTTGATTTCCTTAGGAGTTCCTATAATCATGACAACTTTTTTGACAAATCTAATTAAATAAACATTATAATTTGTAAAAATTAATTCTATCTAATTATCAAATTTAATTTTTATTGAATCAATAGATTAAAGATTTGTATATTATGCCTTATTTGGGTCATTAACTCAGTTGGTTCAGAGTGTTACCTTGACAGGGTAGAAGTCATTGGTTCGAATCCAATATGACCCACAACACTTAAGAAAGGTTTCGACCTCTTTTTTTTTTGCCAATGCGAACTATATGCGAACTTTTATGCTTCTGCACGTGTTGGAATTGGCACAAGTTCACTTTTCCAATCATCAGTTTCTTTATCTCTGCTGATAATTTCAATCTCTGCATCTTCCAACCATAATGGCACATCTTGTTCTTCGTTTTTCACAACACTACTTCGCAATTTTGGTATAACATAATGCATTGATAATTGTAGAAATTTCAACTTCTGGTCAGTTGTCAATCTTTGATATCTATTATTAATTTTACTCACTTTACATAAACTTAATCCAATTTTAACTTATGGTAAATCTATTTTATATCATTATTTAATTACTTTGAATTTAAAATTATAAATTTGAGACAAGTCGAGCTTGTAGTTGTTTCAGATGTTCATTTAGGAACCTACGGATGTAATGCAAAAGAATTACTTATCTATTTGAAATCTATAGATCCTAAAATCGTTGTTTTAAATGGAGATATTATTGACATATGGCAGTTCAGTAAGAGATATTGGCCGAAATCTCACATGAAAATAATCAAACATGTACTCAAGTGGATTTCTGAAGGAAAGGAAATCTATTATGTTACTGGAAATCACGACGAAATGCTCCGGAAATTTAAAGGTTTCAAAATGGGAAAATTTGTCATTGTAAATAAGGTAATTTTAACCCTCGACGGTAAGAAAACTTGGTTTTTCCATGGAGATGTTTTTGATGTAACTATGCAATATTCTAAATGGATTGCCAAACTTGGCGGGGTTGGTTATGACCTTCTCATCTTAATAAATAGTTTTATCAATTTTATTTTTGAAAAAATAGGACGCAATAAAATGTCTTTTTCAAAAAAAATCAAAAACAGTGTAAAAGGTGCTATAAAATATATTAATCGATTTGAAAGTATTGTTGTTGAAATTGCTTCATCAAATAATTTTAAATATGTGGTATGTGGACACATCCACCATCCCAAAATCGAAAAATACAAAATAGGAAATAGTAAAGTCACGTATTTGAATTCAGGAGATTGGATAGAGAACTTAACAGCATTGGAGTATAACAATTCTAAATGGTCAATTTATTATCATGATTCATCAAAATTTAAAAAATTCGTATCAACAGATCAAGAAAAGTCATATAAAGAATTATATAATGAAATGATGAATGAATTTAATATGATAAAGAAATAATGAAGGTGCTTTACGCCATACAATCTACTGGTAATGGACATATTTCTAGAGCTAAGGAACTTATTCCATTTATGAGTCGTCGTTTTAAGTTTGACGTGATTATCAGTGGACCAAAACCTAAATTAGATTTGGGTTACCCAATTAAAAAAAACCTTAAAGGATTAACATTATTCTATAATAAAAAAGGAGGAATAGATTGGATAAAAACGCTTTTTAAGAATAATTTACTTTTATTTTTCAGGGATATTATCAATTTAAGAGTTAAAGATTACGACTTAGTAATCAATGATTTTGAACCTATCTCTGCGTGGTCTTGTAAATTAAAAAGAGTTCCCTGTTTCGGAATAAGTAACCAACTTTCTCTTTTGAAAAAAGGTATCCCAAAGCCCAAAAAAAAATTCAAATCTACAATTCGTTTTCTTAAATTTTTTGCACCGGTTAAAATAGGGTATGGGTTACATTATCAAAAATTCAGTAAAAAAATTTATCATCCTATCATTAGATCGAAAGTCAAAAAATTAATCACATCCGAAGGAAAGGGTATTGTAGTTTATTTACCAGCCTATAATGAGAAGTCCATTCTTGAGATTACAAATAAGCTTCCACACAGGCAATGGCATATTTTTTCACGAAACATATCACATAAAAAGTCAATTGGTTCTTCTCATTTATATCCAATTCATGAAGATGTTTTTTTAGAATTATTATCAGGTGCAGATGGAGTTATTGCGAGTGCTGGATTTACAACGACTGCTGAGTCATTGTTCTTGAACAAACCCCTACTAGTAATTCCAATGAAGGGTCATATTGAACAGATTTATAATGCAGTTTCCTTAGATAGTATGGGGGTTAAGGTTCTTAAAAGGTTTTCTTTAAAACAATTAGATGAAATTAAAAGTTGGTTAAATTATCCAAAAAGAATCAAGATTAATTTTGAAAATGATTCCGGAAAATTAATTGATCAAATTGCTATAGATTTTATTAAGATGAAACTCGATCAAGATTTAATAACTAAAACTATTTAAAGCAGATTTTTATTGTTGGTCACACCTAACGTCTCTTTTTTTTATTGAAAATTCTAAAAAGTTGGATAAATCATCTCTTATTCCTAATCGAAATATAAGTAATTGATAATGAACTACTTAAATAAGTTAGTAACTAATTTATTTTTTTAACTTTTTTGAATGTTGAAAGACCTCTTTTTTCAATAGATAAATTTAGAATTTCAGATCCATAGAATTTTGCATGTGATTCAATCAAATAAAAATAATTTTGAAGATTTTCTTCTCCTAATCTTAAGGGGTCTGGTGTTCCGTGGCCGTAAAAAGTATCAGGTTCGTCATTTTTTCCATTGAAAACCTTTTCTAATTTCTCTTTATTTGTAATGTATTTCCCATCCCATTTTTTAACTCTATTTGGATTATAATCATGGTCAAAACCTAACAGATAAATTTTTTTATAGCCTTTAGTAAAAGCCCAGTTCAAACAATCTAAAAAAATAGTTTTACCAATCAATGGTCTAAAAGGGAATTTTTTATACTTAGCAAAAGCCAATGTTTGATAGCGATATTCGTACTTCGAAATCCTTTTTTTAAATTTTGATTTGCTGGGGATTTCCTTCTGTGGAAAATCAGTAGCACACATATAATAATCGACAATTATGTCACCAAATGCCTTTATAGAATTATTCACAGTAAGGATATGAGTATTTCTTAAATCGTGATTTTTGTATTCTAAAGCTGATTTCCCACTACCAACAAGTAAAAGACTTTTATTACTTTGATAAACTTTTAGCCTTGTTTCTTTAAGTTTTTTAAATTTAAAAAAAGTATTTAGTCCAAATATATGTTCTTTAATCATTTTAATTAAATCTCGTATTGGATTGTATAAATGTTTTTTCAATTTTTAATAACTTTTTGAATAGATAAATACCATTAAAAAATAATTTTTAATTCTAAGATTATAATCAAATCTATTTTTTAAAAACCTTCCATATGTTAGTTATTTATCATTAAATTGTTTAATAATTTTGAATTGAATGTTACTAAAACATCATCATTTAAATAATCTTTCTAATAATAACTTTAGACAAGTAAATAAAACTTATTTAATTCCAAAAGAGATTAAAAATATTGAAGATTGCGCCGAATGTCAGAAGTAAACCCTATTTAAATCAAATGCTAGTAAGACAATAAATGTCCAGGTTTCGAGGTCAATTTATTTACAGGAGGCGCAAATTGGGTTAGTTTTATTCCTCTAACAGCAGTCTTGTATTCTTCAAAGGTTGGTGTCCTACCAAGTATAGCTGAAAGAACAACCACAGGAGTAGAGCTAAGCAAAGATTCTCCTTTTTTACGGTCTGAATCTTTAACCACTCTACCTTGAAACAATCTTGTAGATGTTGCCATAACTGTGTCACCTTTTTCAGCTTTTTCTTGATTACCCATACAAAGATTACAACCTGGGCGCTCAAGGTATAAAATATTTTCGTACTCTGTTCTGGCCGTATTTTTGGGAGCATCATCGTTAAATTCAAAACCAGAATACTTTTGAAGAATTTCCCAATCACCTTCCTCTTTTAATTCGTCAATAATATTATATGTAGGGGCTGTGACTACCAATGGTGCTTTAAATTTTACTTCCCCTTGAAATTCTTCTAGGTTTTTCAACATTTTAGAAACAATTTTAATATCTCCTTTATGTACCATACATGAACCAACAAATCCTAAATCAACAGGTTTTTTTCCTTGATAAAAAGAAAGTTCACGAATAGTGTCATGGGTATAACGCTTAGAGACATCTTCGTTGTGGACATCTGGATCGGCTATCATCGGTTCATCAATGATGTTTAAATCCACAACAAATTCTGCATAATAATTAGCATTTTCATCGGGAGTTAGAGCAGGTTTTTCACCAGATTTAATTTCTTCTATTCTCTTATTTGCATTGTCAACTAGCCCGTGAAGAACTTTTTTGCTGTTATCCATTCCTTTATCAATCATTGTTTGTATTCTAGCCTTAGCAATTTTCAAAGATTCAATTAAAGTATCGTCCTCGGATATACAAATGGATGCTTTAGCTTTCATTTCGGCCGTCCAGTCAGTAAATGTGAAAGCTTGGTCTGACGGTAAAGTACCTATGTGAACTTCTATTATTCTCCCTTGAAATACATTTTCTCCACCAAATTTTTTAAGCATTTGTGATTGTGTAGCGTGGACTACATCTCGAAAATCCATGTGTTCATGCATTTTACCTTTGAAAGTTACTTTTACTGACTCAGGAATTGGCATTGATGCCTCACCCGTTGCGAGAGCAAGTGCTACAGTTCCAGAATCAGCTCCAAAAGCAACGCCTTTTGACATTCTGGTATGTGAATCACCACCAATGATAATAGCCCAATCGTCAATAGTAATGTCATTTAATACTTTATGAATCACATCAGTTAAGGGATGATATTTGTTTTGTGGATCCCGCCCTGTTATAAGACCAAAGTCACTCATAAATTTCATCAACCTGGGTATGTTTTCTTGAGACTTTAAATCCCAAACGGATGCAGTATGGCATCCAGATTGATAACCTGCATCAAGGACAGGAGAAATTAGTGTTGCAGCCATCATTTCAAGTTCCTGGGATGTCATTAAACCAGTTGTATCTTGAGATCCAACAATGTTTACTTTTACTCGAACATACGATCCAGCATGAAGAATGTTTCTTGAAGTTCCAACAGAATTTTTATTAAAAATTTTTTCTACAGCAGTAAGTCCTACACCCTCATTAAATATTTCTTTTGATGGTGCATAAATATTATTAATATTTGAATTTAGAGTCTTTGCAGCAAATGTTTGAAGCTTTTTACCAAAAACTACTGCGTAGGAACCGCCGGCTCTCATGAACTCGATTTTTTGGGGAGTAAATGCAGAAGAAATATCCATTACTTCTTTACCCTCTTTGTATAATTTTTTAGTTTTTGTATTAATGGTAAGTAAAGTTCCAGTGTCGACAGAAAATGTTTGTTTTAATACAGGTTCATTATTATCGTCTAAAACAAGTTGCCCATTTTTATCATAAGTTTTTTCCCAATTTTTTAAGTCTAAACCTATTCCACCTGTGACACCAACCGTTGTTAAAAAAATTGGAGAAACCCCGTTGGTTCCTGCAATTACTGGAGCGATATTAATAAACGGTATGTAAGGACTAGCTTTTTTCCCTATCCACAGAGCTACATTGTTTACTCCTGACATTCTTGAAGAACCAACACCCATTGTCCCTTTCTCTGCAATAAGCATTACCCTATGATTTGGATATTTTTCTTTTAGTTCTAAAAGTGCTTTTTGTTGCTCTTTGTTATGATCAAACATACACTGTCCATGCAATTCTCTATCAGATCTTGAATGTGCATCACTACCAGGAGAAAGTAAATCTGTAGAGATATCACCAATTCCAGCCACAAATGTTACTAGCTCAATTTTTTCAGGAAGTTCTGGCATTTTAGTAAAAAATTCTGCTTTAGCATAACTTTCAAGTAATTCTAATGCAATTTTATTTCCTTTTTTATGAGCATTAACTAACCGTTCCATATCAGCTTCATAGAGAAAAACTTGTGTTTTTAATACTTCGCATGCCATTCTAGCGTTAGCATCAGTTGATTCAAGAGCAATATCAAGTAAAACCCTAATGGAAGGCCCTCCTTTCATATGGCCTAATAGTTCAAATGCAAATTTTGGCGAAATCTCCCCCACAATTTCCTGTCCCAGAATAATCTTCTTTAGAAAATCTGCTTTTACACTAGCAGCACCTGTTGTCCCAGGTAATACATTGTAAATAAAAAAATCTACTGAAGCAGTCCTATGTTTGTTTCCCTTGTCTTTTATATTAGCTATGATTTCATTGAGCAGAGAAGCATCATCAATCGGCTTGGGACTTAAACCTTGATTTTTTCTATTTTCAATTTCTTTTAAATAGTCAGTATATAGACTCATACGATTAGCACGTTGCCATTTAATTAAACACAAATTTAGAACATCAATACCTTATTTCAATATTTAAAGAATTAATTTTTAATAATTGAATATCAAATGCGTCATAATTAATAATTGCTAAATCTATTTTTGGATAATAAATTTTTCTTATAAAAATTCAGTAAAGTGGTTATGGTTTTTTATTAAGTTTAGAAAAATTTTGGTATGGATTTTCAATTATCAGGTTGGAACTTTTCGAAGTTTATAGAGGAAGAAGTAAGTCCTTTTGAAAAACTATTTAGTATTTTTAAGGAGTTAATAGTCTATACATCTGGTGATTTTGATGAGGCTATTGAGTGGCTTAGAGAGCTAGACAAAGAGTACAAACTCACAGATGAAAACTATACCATTGACGATTTTGTAAATGATCTTCTGTCAAAGGGATATGTTACTCAAGAAATAAATCCTAGCGGATCGAATGACCTCCTAAAAATTTCCTCTAAGATGGAAAAAGTTTTAAGGAAATACGCTATGGATAAAATTTTTGGTAAGATAAAAAAATCAAAATCTGGGAATCATAAAACAAATCTAAGTGGAACAAAAAACCATGACATGACGGAACTTAGAGATTATAATTTTGGAGATTCAATTGAAGACATTGCAGTTACTGAAAGTTTGAAAAACATGTACTCTAGAACAGGAAGTTCCGAACTAAATTTAGTAGAAAATGATTTGGTCGTTTATGATGGGCAACACAATTCACAAATGAGTACAGTTTTGATGATTGACATCAGTCATAGTATGATATTATATGGTGAGGACAGAATTACTCCTGCTAAAAATGTTGCCATGGCCCTTTCAGAGTTAATTACAACTAGGTATCCAAAAGACACTCTGGACATTATAGTTTTTGGAAATGATGCTAGACCAATACCCATTAAAGAACTCCCATATTTAAAAGTAGGTCCATACCATACAAATACGGTGGCTGGGTTGGAACTTGCCTTAGAAATTCTAAGAAGAAAAAAAAACAATAACAAACAAATTTTAATGATAACCGATGGTAAGCCCAGCTGTCTTTCCTTTAAAGATGGTTCATATTATAAAAATAGTGTTGGACTTGACCCAAAAATTGTCAATAAGTGTTATGTAATGGCTAAAATTGCTCATAGGTTAAAAGTTCCAATAACTACGTTTATGATTGCTCAAGACCCATATTTACAACACTTTGTAAAAGAATTCACTAAAATTAACGGAGGTAAAGCACTTTATGCTGGCCTTGATAATCTTGGCGGAATGATTTTTGAAGATTATGAAACTAACAGAAAAAAAAGAATATAAATGATTAAGCCTCCAATAAAAAAGTTATCGGAATTAAAAAAAACAGATTATAAACCTGAAACCGTTAAAAAAGAACTTGCTAGGAATTTAGAAAATAAATTAAAGTCTGGAACTCCAACTTTTGAGTTTATACATGGATATGAAAACACAGTAATCCCAGATTTAGAAAGAGCGATACTATCTGGACACAATATTAATCTTCTTGGTCTTAGAGGCCAGGCAAAAACCAAATTAGCTCGTCAATTGATTTTTTTGCTTGATGAGTGGGTACCGATAATAAATGGAAGTGAAATTAATGAAGATCCTCTAAATCCAATTTCTTATGTAGGTAAAAAAATAATAAGTGAAAAAGGGGGTGATACCCCAATTGATTGGATTCACAGGAGTGAAAGATTTTTTGAAAAACTTGCAACCCCTGATGTCACTGTATCTGACTTAATTGGAGACATTGACCCTATAAAGGCAGCAAATTTGAAGCTATCTTATTCTGATGAAAGGTCTATTCATTTCGGTATGATTCCGAGGGCTCATAGATCAATTTTTGTACTTAACGAATTACCAGATCTTCAAGCTAGAATTCAAGTTTCACTTTTTTCCATTTTAGAAGAAAAAGAAATACAGATCAGGGGGTTCAAAATCAGATTACCCATTGACATTCAATTTATATTTACGGCTAATCCAGAGGATTATACTAATAGGGGAAGTATAGTAACACCTTTAAAAGATAGAATTGGGTCACAGATTTTAACCCATTACCCCCTCAATATTAAAATAGCAAAGAGGATAACGGAGCAGGAATCAAATATTAATGGAGAGTCCTTAGAAAAAATATATATACCTGAAATAGCCAAAGATTTGATAGAGCAAATTGGTTTTGAAGCAAAAAAAAGTGAGTTTGTAGATTTAAAAAGTGGAGTTAGCGCCAGGCTAAGTATCTCAGCATATGAAAATTTAATAAGTACTGCGAGAAGAAGGTTAATTATTAATGGAGAAAAATCAACATCAGTTAGACTCACTGACTTTTTAGGAACAATTTCGTCAATTAATGGCAAGATAGAATTAGTTTATGAGGGAGAATTAGAGGGTGCAGATCAAATATCTTTTACTTTGATAAATAACGCTATTTTAAAGACTTTTAATGATGTTTTCCCAGAAATCAAAAAGTTACAAAAAGAAGAAGAATCAACACCATATGACGAAATTTTATTATGGTTTAGTAAAAATGATATTTTTTTAGGAGATGATTTTACAGATAAGGAATATAAAGATACTCTCGAATCGATAGAACCTTTAACAAAATTAATTGAAAAGTATTGCTCAGACATTAATTTGGACGATTTTCCTTTCTATAAAGAAATTATTCTGTGGGGTTTGTCAGCCAGTAAAAAATTATCAAAAAATAGATCATTAGAAGGCATTGAATTTAAAGATTCCCTGGGTTCATTCTTAAATAATATTTAATTAGAGATTATAATTTATACATCTCTTATTAAATTTATTTAATGATATATAATGATTTGAGGTTAAAAGAATATTCCGTACTAATATATAGGATACTTCTTGCCCACATAGCTTATGTTTTTTTAAGAGTTTTATTTGTTATTTTTAATAACGATATAGTTCAAGTTTCAGACTTAGAAAATTTTTTATCCCTAAGTATTTTAGGTTTAAGATTTGATTGCTCTGCAATAGCGTACTCGAATTTATTTTTCATTTTTTTTTCTGTCCTTCCCTTATCATTTTTAAGGTTCAAGAAGCGCCAATTTTTTTCTACTTTGCTATACTTCATATCCAACAGTTTTTTTTTAATTCTAAACTTTATTGATTTTGCATATTATAGATTCAATTTAAATAGGATGATGGGAAATTTCTTAGAATCAATTTCTAAAGAAAACAACAAACTGAAATTAATTTTTCATTTTTTATTTCAGTACTTAAACCTAGTCTTACTTTTTTTTCTTTTTTTATTTATTTGGATTGGTTTATATAAATTGGTCAAAGTAAAGGAAGAAAAAATTGAAAACAATAAAATTTATTACCTCAGTTCAATTTTTGGGATTCTTATTTCATCTGCCTTAATTGTAATGATGGCTAGAGGAGGAGATTTTAAAAAAAGTACAAGACCAATTACACTTATAGATTCAATGGACAATTTGTCGAGACCCGTTCATTCGGATGTAGTATTGAATACAACTTTTACAATAATTCGAACATGGGGTAAAAACTCTTTTAAAAAGATTTCTCGATTTAATGATTCCGAAATAACAAATCAACTAAAACCAATTAAAAATTATAAAGAAATACAAGTTGTCAAAAAGCCTAATATAGTCATTTTTATTATTGAAAGTATGGGAAGAGAGTATTGGGGAGAATTAAATAAAAATAGAAATATAAAAAACTTTAAAAGTTTTACTCCATTTTTAGATTCGTTATCCAAGCATAGTTTAATATTCCCAAATGCATTTGCGACAAGTAGAAAGTCAATTCACGCTATGCCTTCAGTTCTTGCAGGTGTTCCATCATTTGAAATAGCATATACTTCTTCATATTATTCTAGACAGAAATTAGAGTCATTGGTAAGTATTTCCAATGCTTTAGGTTACAATACCTCGTTTTTGCATGGAGCAGAAAATGGTTCGATGGGATTTCAGGGTTTTGCAAATACCTTAGGATATGATAGTTATTATGGACGAGATGAATTTAATAATGATGAAGAATACGACGGTTTTTGGGGAATTTGGGATGAACCTTTCCTACAATTTTCAAAATCTATTTTAGATGATAAAAACGAACCTTTTTTGGCAACTATTTTCACCTTGTCTTCTCACGAGCCCTATGTAATTCCGGATAAATTTAAGGGTATATTTGACAACGGATATCTTCCTATTCACAAATGTGTTGGATACACTGATTATTCAATAAGACAGTTCTTTAAAAGTATTGAAAAATCTAGTTGGTTTGAAAATACTATTTTTATTTTCACCTCCGATCACACAAACCAGTCTTATTTTGAATACTATCAAAGTACTGTAAATAGATTTGCTACGCCGTTACTTATTTATAAAAAAAACGGTGACTTTAAAGGGGTTGATGACAGGTTAGCCAGCCATCTAGATATATATCCAACTGTGGCCGAACTTATAGGATATAAAAAGCCATTTAGGAGTTGGGGAAGAAGTCTATTGTCTTCCAAAAATGAATCTGCATTTACAATTAATTATTTTGGAGGAGGTGCATATTTATCGATGGATGAAAACTTCATTTGTATTTATGATGGTAATAAAGCAATTGGGTTTTACAATTTATCTGATTTGAATCTCGAGGAAAATCTAATTCAAAATAAAAATCAGAACATGCTGAGATTAGAAAAAAAAACAGGTTTATTTCTACAAGATTATTTTAATAGAATCAGTGATAATAAGATGTATTATAATCTGAAGTAGATGAGATTAAAAATTCACTTTATTATCAAAATTTCAAACTCAAAAATTGCTAAGAGAATTAAAGAGCAAGTTAGAATCAAATTTGATGAAAACAAGTATCAGGTCAAAATTAGTCAGTCAAGTTTTAAAGGAGAAACGAAAACATTAGCCAGAGAAGCCGTTCTTAACAAAACAGATTTGATTGTCGCATGTGGAGGAGATGGTACTATAAACGAAATTCTAAATGAGATTAAAGAGAAAGAATTTAAAATTGCAATAGTCCCAATAGGGTCTGGGAACGGGATTGCAAGGCATTTTAATATTCCTCTAGATATTTCCAAATCACTAGACTTAATTTTAAGACATAATTATACCTATGTAGATATAGGAAAAGTAAATGAATCTGTTTTTTTAGGAAACGTTGCTTTTGGGATAGGTGCCGATTTTATTAAAAATTACCACAAAATTAAATATAAAGGATTAGTCGGTTATTTCTTAGCATTTATAAAAACAATTTTCAGTATAAAAGAAAAACAATTTATTATTGATACTAACGGTGAAAGAATCACTAGTTCTGCATTAATTTTAATTGTGTCAAATACAAATCAACAAGGCTATAATTTCACAGTTACTCCACAGGCAAAAACCGATGATGGTATGTTAGATATGTTAATTGTTGAAAATATCTCTTACTTTAAAAATATTATAAACATATTCAAAATTATTTTTGGTTTAAATTTTTCTCCTGGAGAAAGTAATTATAAAAAAATTGAAAATTTAAACATAACTCTACAGAAGCCCATTAAAAATATTCAAATAGATGGTGAGAGTTTGAATGTAAATCGTGGTGTTTATAAAATTAAATCGATTAAAAAAACACTCCAACTTATTACTCCTAATTAATTAACTTTAAAATTAAAATCTAAAATTTTAATTTTAAAATGTTAAACTGGCACAAGAAAATAATGAAAATAGTTATGGAAAAATTTAATTTAACCACATACGACATAGCTCTTATTGCCTATTTAGAAGGAATTTTAACTGCAGTAATCCTTTATGAATTTATACTTTAGTTAAAGTATGGGAATCAACTTTTCTAAATTAATTTTTCTTGATCCTTTAAGAAAGATGGTGTGACCTGTAACCAGATTTTTTTTAAAATATTCAATTAGTTCATCAATTTCTTTAAAAAAATGGATTCTATCAGAGTTAAATTTAAGTTGATTAAATATTTTTCCTACAAGAAAAATTTTCAAGTCTTTATTATTTTTAACAGAATTTAATATTCTTTCATGTTCATTCAAGGAAGTTTTGCCAATTTCATGCATATCTCCAAGGATTAAGATTTTTTCAACTTCTTTAAATTTCATAAAGGATTGGATTGAAACTTTCATGCTGGTCGGATTAGCGTTGTATGAATCAATAAAAAGTAGGTTACTTTTTGTCTTTAACATTTCTGAACGGTTATTTTTTGGGACATAATATTTAATTCCGTTCTCAATTTGTTCAAAACTTAGACCAAAATGAATACCCACAGCTATAGATGCGTTGATATTCTCAAAATTGTATTCTCCATGTAGATTTGTTAGAATCTTTTTGTCATTCAACCTTGCCTCACATAAACCTTTATTGGAAGTAGTATTATAAATTAAACAATTCGATTTTTTGGATTTACCAAATGAAAAAGTATTAATTCCTTTTGATTTTTCTCTTTGAATTCTGTCATCGTTGTTGACTAAAATAACTCCTTTGCTTTTTCTTATATACTCATACAATTCACTTTTGCCCTTTATAACGCCCTTTAGGCCTCCAAAACCTTCAAGGTGGGCTTTTCCAAAATTTGTTATATAACCAATAGTAGGATCTGCTATATTGCATAATAAATCAATTTCACCTAACTGATTTGCACCCATTTCGATTATTGCTATATCTGTTTTTGTGTTTATTTTTAAAATAGTTAAAGGAACACCAATATGATTATTGAAATTATTTGCAGTATATGTTACATTAAATTTTTGCGATAAGACACTATTGATTAGCTCTTTCGATGTTGTTTTTCCATTTGAACCGGTTAAACCAATAACCGGAATATTAAATTTTGATCTGTGATGTTTAGCCAAGGCTTGTAAAGTTTCTAAAGCATTTTTTACTTTGAAAGCCCTTTTTGATTTATGGTTAAGTTTTTCTTCATCGTATATTACAAATGATGCTCCTAGACTAATAGCTTGGTCAATAAATAAGTTTCCATTGAAGTTTTTTCCCTTTAAACAAAAGAAAAGGTTTTTACTTTTAATAGTTCTAGTGTCGGTCGATATCCCAGAGCTTCTCGAAAATAGAGAATATATGTCATCTATTTTCATAACATAAAAACGGTTTAATATTTAAATTATCCTCTTCTTTTATGTCGAGCTGATTTCTTTTTTTTGCTTTTAGACCCAAGCCTAGTCATTGCACATCTAAATCCAATATAGTCAGTAGCTATATATTGAGGTAAATATCTTCTTTGCGCAGGGTCAAGCCAGTATGCACGATCCTTCCATGATCCACCTTTGTATACTCTTACTTCATCAGTTATCAGCGAAGTTCTTTTAATTGATTTATCTTTTGACCTTATAATATTACCGTCTTGATCTTTCGTTACTTTAGGGTGAGTTGGTGCATCATACATTTTAGTCGATTCTGGTCTTCCATCACCTGGACCTTCGTCAGAACCAAGTTGACCAGCAAATTGACGAGTTGATTCAATGTCACCGTCCCTAAAATTTCTATTATCACTTTCGGTAAAATTTTGTCTCAAAAATGTTTCCTCTTCGTCAATAGGAACTTGTTTCAGTTGACCAGGAATTCTTTTCAGAAGAACTTTTCCATTAGGAAGAGTATCGTAAACTAATTGGTCAGGTTGAATTATTTCAGCCTTTCCGTCGGGTCCTATAATTTCTTTTAAATAAACATTACCTCTGTAATAATTAAAATCATTTGCTTCGTCATCAACAATAGGTCTATAAACATCAGAGACCCATTCTGCAACATTACCTGCCATATCATATACACCAAAATCATTTGGTGGATATGCTTTTACTTGTATTGTGATGTCAGCACCATCATCAGACCAACCGGCAATTCCGCCATAATCACCTTCACCCAGTTTAAAGTTTGCAAGTTGATCTCCTTCAGTTCTTCTGTCGCTAGACCTAGTGTATTCACCACTCCAAGGATACTTCTTTTTGCCTCGGTAAGCATTATATGCTCTATCTCCAACCAATGCCAACGCAGCATATTCCCATTCTGTCTCGGTTGGAAGTCTATATGATGGTAAAAGTAATCCTTTATCTACGCCTGCATATACACTAATTGTGTCTTTAATTTTCCCTTTTTTACCGGCAATACTGTCAATTTTCCCACCATAAGTCGCAGAAGGATTTTTTTGATATGCCCTCGTGTTAAAGGTACTGTTTGCATCTACTTGACCTCCTTCAACTTGATTAACACCATAACGAACATCTTTTTCTATATACGCTTCTCTTTCTAAAATAAATTCATTTACTCTATCCGTTCTCCACTCAGCGAATTGGACTGCTTGTAACCAATTTACTCCTACCACTGGATATTCAGCATAAGCAGGGTGTCTCAAATAATTTGTTGTTAACTCTTCTACATATCCAAGTTGATTTCTCCAAACTAATGTGTCTGGGAGGGCACCTTCATAAATTTGTTTATATTGAGGATTGTCTTGAGGAAAAACCATTTTTAGCCAATCAAGATATTCTAAATACATAATATTAGTTACCTCGGTTTCGTCAATATAGAACGACATAACATGCTGTCTAGTTGGTGTATTATTCCAATCATGTAAAACATCATCTTGAACTTGGCCCTTCGTAAATGTTCCACCTTCTATAAATACAAGCCCTGGACCTGTTTCTTGGTCTTCATAATCAATATTATATTGAAAACCTCCTTTCTTGGAATTAATATCCCAACCAGTAGCTCTAGAAGCATTATTTTTGCCACATGATAAAATGAGTATAGAAATAGTTAGAACTAAAAATCGAATTTCTAATATTTTTGAATTAGAAAATTTTTTCATTCTGAAATTCTTATTTTTCGCAATATACAACTTATTCATGCAAAATTATTTAAGTTTTTTTTCCTTTTGCAACTTATAACGAAAAAATTTGACAAATATTATTGTTATAATGGATAAGAACAAACGATTTTATAAGATTTTCTATTCTAATACGTTATATTAAAAAAACATTAATAATTGTCATTCACCAAAAAATTTTGTGTAGTTTTTATTTTTTCTTTAATAAAAATCAATCTTTATCCCCAAAATAATAGTAGAGTAATTACTACAGGTGTTCCCTTTTTACTGATTTCACCCGACGCTAGATCAGCAGGTATGGGGGAACTAGGTGTAGCTACATCTCCAGATGTTTTTTCGCAGCAATGGAATCCATCCAAATACGTATTCTCTGAAAAAGGAAAAGAAATTGGACTAAGTTATACTCCCTATTTAAGTAAGTTAGTTAATGATATTTTTTTAGCTAATATCACATATTCTCTTAAAAAGAATGATAGAAGTGCGTGGGGATTCAGTTTAAAATATTTTAGTTTGGGAGATATCCAATTCAACGATTTGATAGGTAACACCATCGTTCAACAGGGAATTGAAAGACCAAATGAACTAACTCTTGACGCATCTTATGGTTTGAAACTAAACCAATCTTTTTCAATGGCAGTTGCAGCTAGATACATAAGATCGGATTTAAAATTATCAAGTGACGCCGATCCAACCCCTGCAAGTTCTATTGGGATCGATATTTCTGGTTTTTACATTGGAAAAACTTTTAAATTCAAAAAAAGGGTTGCCAGATTTAGACATGGATTTAATGTATCAAACATTGGTCCTAGATTAAAATACGATGAAGGTGGTCAAAAAAACTTTATTCCGACAAATATAAAAGTTGGTTCTAGTTTGGACATAATTATGGATGAAGTTAATATTTTAAGTTTTAACTTAGAACTTAACAAGCTTTTAGTTCCTTCTCCAGTAGCAACTTACAAAGACGAGACTTTTATAGGTTATCAACAGCCTGATATAAGTTTTATAAAAGGGATTTTTGAATCATTTACAGATGCCCCAGGGGGGTTTAGTGAAGAGTTGAAAGAAGTAACATGGGCTTTTGGAATAGAGTATGAATTTCAAAAATCATTTGCATTAAGGACAGGGTATTTTAATGAAAGTTTGGAAAAGGGTTCAAGGAGATTTTTAACGCTAGGTGCAGGTTTTAGTATCGATTTTGCTAAAATTGATATTTCATACTTATTCTCAACCTCAAAAATTCGAAATCCTCTAGAAAATACTCTACGTTTTTCTATAACATTACCATTGAGCACTCAAAATATTGAAATTGAGGAAACCAAGGAAGAAATCAGTAATAAGTAATTGGTTTTTACAATCGATAACTTGATAATTTTTGTTTAAAAAATGGTATTTTTGAGGTCAATTTTAATAATACATATTTTTTTTTAAAATGAAAAAAATAACAAAGGATACATACATTAACTGGTTCGAAAATATGCTTTTCTGGAGAAAGTTTGAAGACAAGTTGGCAGCCGTCTATATTCAGCAAAAAGTTAGAGGGTTTCTTCATCTATATAATGGTCAAGAAGCAATTTTAGCTGGTGCACTCCATGCTATGGAAATTGGGAAGGATAGAATTATTACAGCCTACCGAAACCATGTTCAACCAATAGGTATGGGGGTAGATCCGAAGAGAGTTATGGCTGAACTTTACGGAAAGGCAACAGGAACTTCATCAGGTTTGGGAGGATCTATGCATATTTTTTCAAAAGAGTTTCGATTTCATGGTGGCCACGGAATAGTTGGAGGTCAAATACCCCTTGGAGCAGGAATGGCATTTGGAGACAAATATCATGAAAGAGATTGCGTAACTCTTTGTTTTATGGGTGATGGTGCCGTGAGGCAGGGGTCTCTACATGAAACATTGAATTTGGCAGCTTTATGGAAATTGCCCGTTGTTTTTATTGTTGAAAACAATGGGTATGCGATGGGAACTTCAGTTGCTAGAACAGCTAATCATGAAGAAATTTGGAAATTAGGGTTAGGATACAATATGCCCTGTGAACCTGTTGATGGAATGAACCCGGTTATAGTAGCTAAGGCCCTTGATAAAGCAATTTCAAATGCTCGTAAAGGGGAAGGTCCCTCTTTCATTGAAATGAAAACTTATAGATATAGAGGTCATTCTATGTCAGATGCACAAAAATACAGGACAAAATCTGAAGTAGAAGAATATAAAAAAATAGACCCAATCACACAGGTAAAAAAAATAATTGTCGATAAAAAATATCTAAATAACAAAGAAATCTCTTCCATTGAGGAAAGAGTTAGAAATCAAATTTTGGAGTGTGAAAAATTTGCTGAAGAATCACCTTACCCAGATGTTTCCATAATGTATGATGCTGTTTATGAGGAACCAAATTATCCTTTTTTAAATCACAAATTAAAATAAATCATGGCCGAGATTATAAATATGCCCAGACTCAGCGATACCATGGAGGAAGGAACAGTTTCATCATGGTTAAAGAAAGTAGGAGACCAAATTAATGAAGGTGATATTTTAGCAGAAATTGAAACTGATAAAGCTACAATGGAGTTTGAGTCTTTTTATTCTGGTGAGTTGCTTTATATTGGTGTAGAAGCCGGTAAAACAGTTCCTGTAGACTCTATGCTTGCTATTATTGGACATAAAGATGAAGACATTACAGCCTACGTTGATAAACATGACTCAAAGCCAAAAAAAAATAACACAAATTCTCACGATAAAAAATTTGAAGAAGAGAAAATTGAAGAAAAGGATACAACTTTAGAGGAAAAAAATCAAAACAACTTTGAAGTTGTTAAAATGCCCCGCCTAAGCGATACAATGGAAGAGGGAACAGTGTCATCATGGCTTAAAAAAGTTGGTGACAAAGTTAAAGAAGGTGACATTATAGCTGAAATTGAAACCGACAAAGCAACAATGGAATTTGAGTCTTTTTATAATGGAACTTTAATTCATATCGGTATTGAAGAAGGAAAATCTGCCCTAATTGACGAAGTTCTAGCAATAATTGGTGACGAAAATGTTGATGTTGAAAAAGCCTTAAACTCTATTGGTCAAAAAGATAAAATTGAAGAAAATGAAATTAAGAATGAAATACCCCAACAAGAAAATATTTCTTCAAAAAACAGTAATGATTTAAATGTTGTTTCTAATATAAATGAATCTAAAATTAAATCTGCAAACTCTCAATCTGATAGAATTTTTGTTTCTCCCTTGGCAAAAAAAATGGCATCTGAAAAGGGAATTTTGCTAAATGATCTAGTTGGTACAGGCGATGGGGGAAGAATTATTAAAAGAGATATCGAGAATTATACGCCTCCTCAACAGCCTAATGATAAATTGAAAAAAGAATCCAGTATTCAGATTCAGAACTCTCAAATACGCAAAACAATCGCTAAAAGGCTATCAGATTCAAAATTTTCTGCTCCGCATTACTATTTAAATGTTGAATATAATGTTGACAACCTTATTTCATTTCGAGAGCAATACAACTCGCAGACAGAAACAAAAATTTCATATAATGATTTAATAATTAAAGCTACTGCTCTTTCTCTAAATGTTCATCCTGCGGTAAATAGCCAATGGAGTGAAAATGAAACAATTCAGCATAAACATGTTAATATCGGGGTCGCTGTAGCAGTAGAAGACGGATTAGTTGTTCCCGTTTTAAAATTTGCCGATAACTTAAATTTAAATGAAATTGGATTAAAAGTTAAGGATTTTGCGAGTAGGGCTCAAGAAAAAAAATTGCTACAAAATGAAATTGAAGGGAGTACATTTACCATTTCCAATCTAGGTATGTTCGGTATTGAGTCTTTCACATCAATTATAAACCAACCCAACTCTGCTATTTTATCGGTTGGGAGTATAATACAAAAACCAGTTGTAAAAAAAGATAAGATTGTAATTTCAAACACAATGAAATTAACTCTAGCCTGCGACCACAGGACCATAGATGGTGCATCTGGTTCAAAATTCTTACAGACACTAAAAGACCTTGTTGAAAACCCAATAAAAATACTTTTGTGAATTTTGATTATCTGTATAATTGATCTTTTTGTATTATGAACTTAATTTCTTTTGTGCCAGTCAATTCCATAGAAAACGTTAGATATTTAATAAATAAACACAAATTAAATATAATTACTGTACCAGAGAGAAAAACAAAAAGAGGTGATTTTAGGGTATATAGCAATGGACTTAAAAAGATTACTTTAAATCAGGATTCAAATAAATTTAGATTTTTAATAACTCTACTACACGAAATTGCACATCAATTAGTTTTTCAAACTTTCGGAGGTAAAATTAGACCACATGGTATTGAGTGGAAAAAAAAATTTAAAGAAATATCTAAACCTTTCCTGTTTGAGTCAATTTTCCCGTTGTCGATACTTGATGCTTTTAAAATATACCTAAAAAATCCAAAATCATGTACTGATTTAGATATAGAACTTTCAATATCCCTTAATAAATTTGATACTTTAAATGATTATTTTATTATAGATAAACTAGAAATTGGCCAATTTTTTTTGCATAGAAAAAAAGATATTTTTAGGAAAGTCAGTAAAAAAAGAAAGAGATATGTTTGTGAAAAAATTTCTAACGGAAAACTTTATCTTTTCCAACCAAACACTTTGGTATTAGATTATAATAATGAGAAAAAATAATAATTTTTATGCTCTTATTTTGGCTGGGGGTTCAGGTTCACGTTTTTGGCCTGCAAGCAAAGAAACTTTACCGAAACAATTTATTGATTTGACAGGTTCAGGAAAAACACTCATCCAAGAGACATTCATTAGAATTAATAAAATTATCAAAACAGAAAATATTATTATTTCAACGAATAATAAATATAAAAACTTGGTATTAAACCAAATTCCTGGGATAAAATCGAAAAATTTGATTTGTGAACCATTAAAGCGAAATACTGCTCCTTCAATTTTATATGCCTCTTTAAAAATTAATCGAATCAACAAAAAGTCTAAGGTTATTGTGCTACCAAGTGACCATTATATTAAAAAGTTAAATGAATTTTACAAAAATGTAGAACATGCGTTTTCTGTTTCTAAAAGTGATCAATTAGTAACTTTTGGGGTAAATACAAAGTTTCCATCCACCAATTATGGATATATTAAGGTGAAAAACACAAGAGAATCATTTCAAAAAGCTTTAAGATTTACTGAAAAACCAAGCAAGAAGTTGGCTGAAAGGTTTTTTAAATCTAATAAGTATTTTTGGAATTGTGGTATTTTTGTTTGGTCTACCGAAACAATTTTAAATGCATTTAATATTTTCGAGCCAGACTTAATTAAGACATTTAAGTCAAATTTGGAAAATTTTGACTCCTCTGAGGAAATTTATTTTTTTCAAAATATTTTTCCAAAAATTAAAGGCTTATCAATAGACTACTCTATTCTAGAGAAAGCCCAAAACACTTATGTTATTAAATCCAATTTTGAGTGGAGCGACCTTGGGACATGGGAATCATTATTTGAAAGCTTATCGAAAAAAAATCTTAAAAAAAATATCAGTATTGGGTTTGAAGACAAATATCTAAATTCTTCGTCTGGTAATATTATGTTTTCTGACGAAAAAAAATTAATAATACTTGACAGCCTAGAAGACCATATAATCGTAAATAATAATGAAATGTTGGTAGTAATCCCAAGAAGTAAAATTGGGTCAATTGAAAAGTTAAAAAAAATTTTAATTAAAAAATTCGGAAATAGTTTGAAATAAAATTATTTATTTTCTCTAACATAAATCTTTCTTACTTTCTTAAAGAGCTCCGAAGAGTAAACAAAATTAGAAATGGATTTATTATCGGTATTAAATATCTCTTTATTTGTTCCTTCCCACTTTTTTTCTCCGCTTTCAAGAAAAATGATTTTTTCACCTATTTCCATAACCGAATTCATGTCATGTGTATTAATTATGGTTGTTATTTGGTATTCTTTAGTAATTTCCTGTATTAAATTATCAATTAAAATTGCAGTATTTGGATCTAAACCTGAATTAGGTTCATCACAAAAAAGGTAGTTAGGGTACATTATTATAGCTCTCGCAATTGCAACTCTTTTCTTCATGCCACCAGAAATCTCTGATGGGAATTTGTTGTTTGCGTTAATTAGATTTACTCTTTTAATTACAATGTTAGCCCTGTCACGTATTTCGTCAATATGGGTGTTTGTAAACATTTTCATTGGGAAAATGATATTCTCCTCGACGGTCATAGAGTCAAAAAGAGCACTACCCTGAAAAACCATACCCATATCCTGACGAAGCATCGTTCTTTCCTTTGATGTCATTTTAGAAAGGGGAGTTTTATCATAAACTATCTCTCCACTTTCGGGGCTAAAAAGTCCTAAAATGCATTTTAAAAAAACAGTTTTTCCAGATCCACTTTGACCTATTATTAAATTAGTTTTTCCTTTTTCAAAATAGGTGCTTACTTCTTTTAAAACGTATGTATCATCAAATTTTTTATTGAGTTTTGTAACTTCTATCATTATGTTAATAATAAGTTTGTAACAAAAGAGTTCATTATAATTATGGCAACACTTGTCCATACAAATGAGGTCGTACTTGCCTTACCAACTTCTAAAGCGCCACCCTTCATAAAAAATCCGTGATAGGAGGGAATAGTAGCTAAAATCATTGCAAATAAAAATGTCTTTATAAAGGCATAATTAAGATGAAATGGTACAAAGTCGAGCTGTAGACCATCAATGAAATCAGTATGGGTTGTAAACCCTCCAGTAACACAAGCAAAATAACCACCAAATATTCCTAAAAACATTGAAATTACTATTATAAACGGATAGATAGTCATTGCTACTATCTTGGGAAAGATTAGATAATTGTATGTATTTACACCCATAACCTCTAAAGCATCAATTTGTTCTGTGACTCTCATTGTACCAATAGATGAGGTAATAAAAGACCCAACTTTGCCAGCCATAATTATAGAAATAAATGTTGGGGCAAATTCTAAAATCATAGTTTGTCTGGTTGCAAAACCTACTAAATAACGAGGGAGAAGCGGATTCTCCATGTTAATAGCCGTTTGAATTGCTACAACACCACCAACAAAAAAAGATATTAATGAAACTATACCCAAAGAGCCAATAATTAAATCATCAATTTCCCTAAGAATTAGTTTCCAGAGAACATCAAATTT
>CACJRP010000004.1 GCA_902595825.1 uncultured Bacteroidota bacterium | reverse complement strand
AAATGTATGTTGTTAATTCCTCTTCATGGAATTTTTTAACCCTAGATAAAGAAGCTACTTATAAACTTGCGAATGAAGGATTTAATATATTTGCATCAGTAAATCCCAAAGTTGCTGGAGGGTTTGAACATCAAGGTTATTTTGCTTTGATTGACAAAAAAGGTTTTATAAGGTCGAGAAGAGATAATTTTGGGAATCCGATTGTCTATTATAACGGAATAGAAAAAAGTAATTCTTATGATGGAACCGAAAATTTAATTATTGATATAGAAAAACTCTTAAATGAACAGAAATGAAAAATAATAAGGCAGAAATTACAGGTGAGAAACTCAAATACAAAAAATTAATTATTGCGGTTTCTCTATTAATTCCAATTGTGGTTGCTATACTTTTTAGAGTTAAAATTGATGTCACTTATAGTTTTGATTTTCTCCCCAAAATTTATGCTACGATCAATGGTGTAACCACTATTTTTTTAATTCTTGCATTTTTTGCCATCAGATCAAAAAAAATAAATTTACATAGGAAACTGATGAAATCTTCAATTTTTCTTTCTTTAGTATTTCTTGTGATGTATGTTCTTTATCACATGACATCCGACCCAACACCTTATGGGGGAGAAGGTTTATTAAAACCACTTTATTTTTTCATTTTGATTACTCACATTACTCTCTCCATTGGAATAATTCCTCTTGTTTTAATATCTTATGTGAGGGCAATATCCAAACATTTTTCAAATCATAAAAAAATTGCTCGTATCACATTGCCAATTTGGCTATATATAACTACTACTGGTGTAATTGTATACCTGATGATTTCTCCTTATTATAAATAATGAAAAAATACTTATTATCCATTTTTGTTATTTACAGCCCAAAGATTTTAAATGCTCAATGTTCTATGTGCCGTGCAGTTCTTGAGTCAGAAAAAGGTATGTCAACAGCGAAAGGTATTAATGACGGTATTTTATATCTTATGAGTATTCCTTATATACTGGTTTTTATTGTAGGATACATGTTTTATAAAATATACAAAAAATAATTTTTTTAAATTAAGTTTACATTACAAACTAGTTTAAAAATGATACAACTAGAAGATTTACATAAATCATATAAAATTGGAAATTCCTTACTTCATGTATTAAAGGGAATAAATTTAAATATTGAAGAGGGGGAATTAATTGCTATTATGGGCTCCTCGGGTTCTGGGAAATCCACTTTACTAAATATTATTGGTATGTTAGATTTGTTAGATAACGGTATCTATAGACTTGATAATGTAGAAATTAAAAATTTAAATGAGACTAAAGCAGCTAAGTATAGAAATAAATTTTTAGGATTTGTATTTCAGTCTTTCAATTTAATAAATTATAAAAATGCAGTTGAAAATGTTTCGTTACCTCTATATTATCAAGGAATTGGAAGGCAAGAGAGACAACAGAAAGCAATGAAATATTTACAAAAGTTTGGATTAGGTGATTGGTCAAAACATTTACCTAGCGAACTCTCTGGAGGTCAAAAGCAAAGAGTAGCGATTGCAAGAGCGATGGTAACAGAGCCCAAGGTGTTGCTCGCTGACGAACCCACGGGAGCACTTGATAGTAAAACTTCACACGAAGTGATGAATTTGATCCAAGAAATAAATAATTCAGGTAAAACAATTCTTGTAGTTACCCATGAGGAAGATATTGCAAAAATGTGTAAAAGGATTGTTAGACTTAAAGATGGAATCATAGTAGAGGATAAAAAAATTAAACAAAATTTAGTAAAATTAAATGTTTAATAAAGATCGTTGGCAGGAAATATTTGAAACAATTAAAAAGAACAAGTTGAGGACTTTTTTATCTGGTTTTACAGTTGCACTGGGTATTTTTATTTTCATAATATTATTTGGACTTGGGAATGGACTTAAAAACTCATTTAAAGAATTTTTTTTGGATGACGCTACGAACATACTTTATGTTGAATCGGGTAAAACATCTAAACCATTTAAAGGATATAAAGCAAGCAGAAGAATAGAATTTGAAAATGAAGATTTATATGATATCCAAAAGTTTTTCAGTTTTTATTTAGAGTATATTACCCCGAGGATAACGAGAGGAGCTAAAATAAAATTCAAAAACGAATATGGAAATTACACAACAAGAGGAGTTGCTCCGTCTCACCAATTTGCCGAAAAAACAATTGTTACCAATGGCAGATATTTAAATGATATTGATATCAAACAAAAGAAAAAGGTTGCTGTGATTGGTCGTTTGGTCTCAAGGGATTTATTTGGTGAAGAAGACCCAATCGGAAAATTTATTGATATTGGAAAAACTGTTTTTAAAGTAGTAGGAATTTTTAAAGATTCCGGAGGTGATAATGAGGAACGTTTTGTTTACATTCCCTATACTACAAGACAAAAAATGGAAAAGGCAACAAAAAAAATTGGTTCAATTATCGTAGCTTTCAAACCTGAAATTGGAAATTCTGGCGCACTAGCTTTCGAGAAACAACTTCGTGAATATATAAAGCAAAAAAAATTTATTGCCCCTTCAGACTCAAAAGGTGTTTTCATTAGAAATGTATCTGATGATCTTAAACGCAATCAGCAATTTGCATCTGCATTGCAAGTAATTGTAACCCTTGTCGGGATAGGAACTCTGATTGCGGGGATAATCGGAATTTCAAATATTATGGTTTTTGTTGTCAAAGAGAGAACTAAGGAACTTGGAATTAGAAAAGCGCTGGGAGCATCACCAAAGTCAGTTATAAATATGGTTTTGCAAGAGTCTATTTTTATCACAACTGTTTCAGGTTATGTCGGAATGTTTTTTGCGGTATTAATCCTAAAAAATACAGGTAATAGATTAGAAGATTATTTTATTAAAAATCCATATATAAATCTAAGTACAGCATTTTTCGCCACTATAGTACTTATTCTTTTTGGGGCTATTGCTGGATATGTTCCAGCCAAAAGAGCGGCTAGTATAAAACCAATAGTAGCATTAAGAGATGAATAGTTTAAAAGTTATTTTTGATTTCGATACTTGGCAGGAAATATTTAGTTCCATTAAGAAAAACAAAATTCGGACTATTATTACTGTTATAGGAGTACTTTGGGGTATTTTTATATATATTACATTATCTGGTTCATCAAATGGTTTGGATAACGGATTTGATAAGGAGTTTGAAAATATTGCGATGAACTCCATGTTTATTTGGACTCAGCAGACAAGTATGCCTTACAAAGGATTTAAAACAGGTAGGAGACCTAGACTCAAAATTAGTGACGCAAAAGTATTGTTAAATAGTGTGCCAGATATACAATATATAGCCCCGAGAAATGCAAGGGGGGTTTTTGGTGGTTCACCGCCTGCCACCATTGTCAGAAAATCTAAATCTGGTAATTACAATATTTATGGTGACTTTCCTGAATACACAAAAATTGCAACAAAAAAAATTTTTAAAGGGGGTAGGTTTATAAATCAAATAGATATTGATCTGTCTAGAAAAGTCTGCGTGATTGGAGAAAGAACGAAAAAAGAATTGTTTGTTGAAGGAGAAAAAGTAATTGGAGAATATGTAAAATTAGATGATGTTTTTTTTCAGGTAATAGGCGTCCACAAGTATATTCAAGGTGGTGGTTTTGAGACAGATGGTGATATATTCATACCGTTTACAACATTTAAAAATATTTATAATACAGGTGAAAAAGTTGGTTGGTTTACAATTGCAGCCTATGATGATTCAAATGTAGTAGATGTTGAAAAACAAATAAAAAGTACGCTAAAAAGAATTCATAACGTAAACCCTTTAGATGAAAGAGCAATTAGTGGTTTCAACTTAGGAGAAATATTCAATAAAATTAAAGGATTTTCTAAAGGAATGACACTTCTCTCAATTATTGTTGGAATAGCTACAATACTTGCAGGCGTTATTGGAATTGGAAATATCTTATTGATATCAGTTAAAGAAAGAACCAAAGAATTAGGTGTAAGAAGAGCAATAGGAGCTACTCCATCTGAGGTAAAAACTCAAATAATATTAGAGTCCGTATTTTTAACTCTGGTGTCAGGAATTTTTGGAATTATTTTAGGTGGGTTAGTGCTTTACGGTATTAACTTAGCCACAACGGATATAGATAGTTTTCCATACACTAATCCAACTGTTCCGGTCTCATTCATTTTGGCCGCATTAATAATCATTATTTCACTTGGAACTCTAATTGGTTTAATCCCAGCACAAAGAGCTGTAAGTATAAAACCAATTGATGCGTTAAGAGAAGAATAAATTTAAATTATGAAAAAAATTATCCGCTATTTATTATTATTTACTGTTATTTTTTCTGGTTTATTTTCTATTGCCTATTTTATAAAATCTAATAGTAAGGGGAACATAACCTATGAAACAAATACCCCTTTCATAACAGACATCGAAAGAAAAACAGTAGCAACTGGCAAAGTCATTCCTGAAGATGAAGTTGAAATAAAACCTCAAGTGCAAGGGATTTTGAGTCAAATTTTTGTTGAAGAAGGTGACTTTGTTAATCAGGGAGATATTATCGCTAAAATAAAAATTGTTCCTGACGAAGGACAACTTAACAGTGCTAAAGGTCGTTTAGCAAATGCAAAACTGATTTTTAAAAACTCTGAAATCGATTTTAAAAGAAATCAAAATTTGATGAAAAAGGGAATTATATCTATAAAGGAATTTCAGGATACAAAATTGAACTTCAACAGGTCAAAACAAGATTTACTTAATGCCGAAAATGATTTTAAAATTATAAAATCTGGTTCTGCTGGAGGACTGACTACTGCAAACACAGATGTTCGAGCTACAGTACCTGGAACAGTTCTAGAGATACCTGTTAAGGAAGGAGATCAGGTAATTGAGAGTAATTCTTTTAACAATGGAACTACAATTGCTATTATTGCTGATTTAAACAAAATGATTTTCGAAGGGAAAGTAGATGAAACAGATGTAGACAAAATGTTTTTAGGTATGCCGCTGAAGGTAAGTTTAGGAGCAATAGATGACAAGTTTTTTGATGCTAAATTAAAATTTATTGCTCCCAAAGGAAATGAAGAAGAGGGTATTGTTCAATTTAAGATAGAAGGGGATTTAAAGTTAGAGAAGGAATTTACCATTAGGGCAGGTTATAGTGCCAATGCTTCTTTCATTCTTGAACGAAAAGATAGTGTTTTGAGTATTTCTGAAGCTTTACTCCAGTTTGATAAAGACTCGGACAAGCCTTACGTTGAGATTGAAAATTCCGATCAAAAGTTTAAAAGGAAAAATATTGAAATTGGAATTTCTGATGGAATAAATGTAGAAATAATATCAGGAATTAATTTAAATGATAGAATAAAGGTTTGGAACAGAACACAAATTGAAAATGATATCGACGATAAAGATGAGAACTGACAAAATATTTATTGTTTTAGTGGTTGCTCTAACCTACCAAAAATTGATTGGCCAACCAAAAGCATGGACCCTTGAAGAATGTATTGAACTAGCGATTGAAAAAAATATTTCAATTAAACAAGGTCAGTTAAACTATGAGGATGCATTAATTGAAAAAAATACCGCAAGAGCAAATTTTTTACCATCAGTAAACTTTAATGCAAACCATTCATGGAATATTGGTTTGAATCAAAATATCACTACTGGTTTATTTGAGAATATGACAACACAATTTTCATCAGGCAATTTAAATTTGGGAGTAGACATATACAGAGGTAAACAAAATTTTATTCAACTTTACAGAGCAAATTTAGCTTTGCTGGCCAGACAATATCAGATTGAAGACATAATGGATGATACCAAGCTACTTGTCGCAAATGCATATCTGCAGATAATGTTCAATAAAGAGATTGTAAGTGTACAGAAGACACAACTAGATTTAGTAAAAACACAATTGGAAAGAACAACCAATTTAGTTGAAGCTGGAATTTTAATTGAAAATGACCGAATAGATCTAATCGCGGAAGTTGCATCCCAAGAACAAAATCTAGTTTTATCTAATAATAATTTAAGACTCTCTAAAATAAACTTAGCCCAATTGCTACTTATTACGGACTACGAAAACTTTGATATTTTAAACGAAGATTTGGATGTACCCTTTTCCCAAATAATGGAAGAAGGACCAAAGAAAATTTTTGAAAAAGCTTTATCATTTAGAAATGATATAAAACTCGCAATTGCAAATGTTGAAATAGCAGAGGCGGATATTAAATTGGCAAAAGGTAATCTTTTACCCTCACTTTTAGGTTTTTATAGCTTTAGTACTAGATTATCATATGCAGATAGAATTAGAGGTTCTGGGGAGTTTCAAGAAATCCCGATAGGATTCGTTCGAAGCAGTGGAGAAATTGTTAATACCAAAACTGAAATACCAGAAATTATTGGGCCTCTGCCAGTTTTTGATCAGCTTGGAATTAACGATGGGCATAATTTTGGAATTCAGTTGAACATCCCAATATTTAATGGGTTTAGAAATAGAAATAATTTTAGACAATCAAAAATTAATCTTCAAAGATCAAAAAATTTAATGGAGCAACAAAAATTAGACCTGGAAACTACAATTAATCAAGCTTTTAATGACACAAAAGGAGCTTATACTCTATTTGAAGCAGCAAAAAAAACTAAAGATGCTAGACTAGCCTCGTTTAACAATTCCAAGGACAGATTTAATGAAGGAATAATTGACAGTTTTAACTACCTCCAAATTAAACAGTCATATGACTCATCCGTTTCCGACGAAATCCGTTCCAAATATGATTATATATTTAAATTAAAAGTATTGGAGTTTTATTTTGGAATACCAATTAGTATGTAATTTTATTTCATGAAAAGTTATATTCTTTGTTTAGAAACTTCGTCAACAAATTGCTCAGTATCCATATCAAAAGAAAATAAAATAATATACACAAAAGAGTCAGACGGTGAGGGGTACAAGCACAGTGAGTTTTTACATTCGTTTATAGAAGAGTCTATGAATAATTCAAACCTTAAATATGACGAACTAATGGCTGTTTCAGTTGGTATTGGACCAGGTTCGTTTACTGGGCTTAGGATTGGTTTATCATCAGCGAAAGGCATATGCTATTCTAATGATATACCACTAATCACAATTAATAGTCTTGAAATTCTTGCACAAAAGTATAAAACAAAAAATGAAGAAATTTTAGTTCCAATGTTTGATGCTAGAAGAATGGAAGTCTACTTTTCTATTTTTGATAAAAATCACAAAATATTAAAACCCCCAACTTCAAGAATTATTTCAAGAGATTTTTTTCAAGATTTCCCAAAAAAAAAGAAAGTTATTTTTGGGAATGCAGCTGAAAAATGTAAAGGTGTATTCAATTCAAAAGAATTTAAATATATAGTTGATATAAAGAACCCTTCTTCAAAAGAAATGGGTGAAATTTCTTACACTAAATTTTTAATAAAAGATTTTGCAAACCTGGCTTATTGTGAACCTCTGTATCTTAAAAACAATTACCTCAAAATTTAAAATGAGCTCTCTATCCGTTAATTGCTGATACGTTCTCGACTTTCCCCGGAATCATCTCTTTTAACATATTTTCAATACCATTTTTTAAAGTAACTGTTGAAGAAGGGCAACCGCTACAAGCTCCTTGTAAAACTACCTCTACTAGCTTTTCTTTGGGATGATATTTTTTAAATAAGATATTTCCGCCATCCATAGCTACTGAGGGTTTAATATACTCATCAATTATTTTTATAATCTGCTGTGAAACTTTGTCTAATAATTGGTTATTATAATTGATATTAGCAGCTTCATTCTTCTCAACAATGTCAAAATCAAATTCTTTTTCTAATTTCTCTTTTAAAAAATCTCTAAAATCACTTAAGTGTGAATCCCAATTGTAATTTTCACTTAAAGTGACGGATATATAATTATTATTTAGAAAAACTTGTTCAACAAAATCAAATAAAAAAATTGAATTTATAAATTTTGACTCATTACTTGAATGACCTCTTTTGACTTCATGTATTTTTTTAGTCAAAAGTTTATTGCAAACAAACTTCATCACTTTTGGATTTGGTGTGCTTTCAGCATATAGCGTAACGATATTTTGCATTTTTTCATCCTTTTGAAATTTGTTTAAAAAAAATGACTGTAATTTTTTTTCAATATATTTTTCAACTTCATCTATGACATCCTCCCAAGACACTATATCAAATCTCTCAAGTACCATTTCATTTTTTGAGATGGAAACAGATTTTATAAATGGCAAATAAAACATTTCTTTAGCTAAAGGAAAGTCATTTGCCTCTTCCACTGTATTAAATTTTCTATTTTCAGTTTTTAAATCCAAATTCCATTGTAATGACAGTAAGTCTTTACTAACAATCTTAGATTTAATATCAAGTTCATCCATAGTGCGAAATTAAAAAGTTTAATTTACATTTATCAATATTATGCTTATAAAATCTGTATTAGGTAAAAAACCATTATGGGGTAAAGATTGCTTTTTTGCTGAAAATGCTACTGTAATTGGAGATATTGTCATTGGAGATTATTGTTCAATTTGGTTTAATACCATCATCCGAGGAGATGTAAATAAAATACGAATTGGAAATAATGTAAATGTCCAAGATGGTTCAGTAATCCATGCTACCTACAAAAAGTCTTCTACATCAATTGGAAATTTTGTTTCAATTGGTCATAATGCAATCATTCATGGATGCACAATAGATGATTTAGTTTTGATTGGAATGGGGAGTATTGTGATGGATAACGCTTTAATAAACTCAAACACGATAATAGCAGCTGGAAGTGTAGTTCTAGAAAACACTATTGTTGAATCTAATTCTGTATATGCTGGGATTCCAGCCAAAAAGGTCAAAAGCATAAAGCAATCTGAATCAAAAAAAGAAATAGAAAGAATCGCGAAAAATTATCTTACTTACTCCAGTTGGTATAAGTAGGTTAAAACCCTAATTCGGACTTAACATCTACCATCAAATCTCTTCCTTTGGCCATGATTACACTACCACCAGTTGAAGAATCCAATACGTAATCAAAACCTTGAGCTGCAGCCACTTTTTCAATAGCCACTCGCGCTTTGTCATATAGAGGTTTCATCATTTCCATTTGTTTTTTCTGTAAATCTTGTGCGGCAGTTTCTCTATATTGATTTATATTTTGCTGCATAGTTTCCAATTCTTTTTGACGTGCTTGATTTGTAACGTCTGTTTGATTAGATGCATCGGCCGAATAAGTCTGTGCCTTTGTCTGAAACTCTTTATATGTATTTTCTATCTCTGTAGAATAGGTCTTCTCTAGTTGTTCCAATTGTTTTTGAGCAGCAATAACCTCAGGCATCTCGCTAATTAATTTTTGTGTGTCAATGTGAGCAACTTTACTTTGAGCATAAATTGAAATTTGAGATACTAAAAAGAAAATTATCACTACGAGGTATTTAGTCTTTTTCATATAATAAATTTATTTAGAGGTTAAATTAAGATTTCTTATTTCTAATTTGTTTTCTTCGTTCAATTTCTTCTTTTCTATTTTTAATTTTTTCCTGATTATTAATTTTTCTTAAAACCAGTTCGCTAATATCGTAATTTTTTTGGGAATATAACATAATTAGGTCTGAGGATCTATCAAATACAAAGTCAAATTTTTTTTCAATGGCAATTTCTCTAACAACTGATAGTATTCTGTCTTGTATTGGTTTAATCAACTTATTTTTTTGATTTATGTAGTTTCCGTTAATCCCAAAATACTTATTTTGAAGATTAAATACATCTTCCCTGTATATATCCAATTCTTCCTGTCTGTCTTTAATTAACTCGGAGGTAAGAAGAAATTTTTCTGAATTTAACTGATCTTCCATACTTTTTAATTCCATTTTTTTAATTCCAATCTCCTTATTCCAATTTTCTGCCTTAGCTTCTAAGTTTTTAATTGCCTCTTTATAATCTCCAATTTCCTCTATAATTTTATTAAAATCTATGTAAGCAATTCTAACCCCTTTTTGTGCAAACGATTGTGTTGAAATGATAAAACAAAGTAAAGTAAATGTTAATTTGAAATTCATGTTTAACTCTTAAAATTGTTGACCGATTGTAAAATGAGTTTCCCACCCGTTGGGAGTTCTGTTTGAGGGATCAGCATTGTCAAATCCATAGGCGAAATCAATTCCTAAGAGTCCAAAAGCAGGCATAAATATCCTAACCCCAAATCCGGCAGACCTTTGAGCATTGAATGGATTAAAGTTTCTAAAACCTTGATATCCCCTACCTGATTCCATATAACTTGTTCCATAAATTGATGCGCTTGGCTTTAGTGTTATAGGATATCTCAGTTCAACTGTAAACTTATTGTAAACCGTAGACCCCTCCCTACTTGATAAGGAGAAATTCGGATAACCTCTAAGTGATATTACTTCTCTCCCATCAAGAGCGAAAGTATTATTCATTCCATCACCTCCTACATAAAATCTTTCAAATGGTATATCTCCCTTCTCATTGTTATATGTTCCCAAAAAACCAAAATCAACTTGAGTCCTAAGAACTAATTTGTCAACTATTCTCGTGAACCAGCTTCCACTAAATTTAATTTTGTAAAATTCCAAAAATTTAAACTTTTCTTGATCTATTTTGCTCTGATCAGGAACCCTTTGACCTTGATTATTTATTGTTTGGAACTCAGATTCATTTCCAAGTAAAGAATAATTAACTTTATTAAATAATGAGTAGGGTGGAGAAAATTTGGCACTAACACTAAAATTTGATCCGCCTAGAGGGAATATTGGGTTTGTATATGTATTATTTCTCGACAATGTAACTGTGTAATTAATATTATTTGAGACGCCGTTGCCAAAAGTAAATAAACCTGTAAAATAATTATTTAAATTAAAATACTGATAAGTAATGGCTTGTGACAACAAAAAATAATCATCGGGAACAGTTAACCTTTTTGCAAGTCCAACTGATATACTGCTTATTTCAAAAGATTGGGATTTATCCGCCCTACCTGTAAAAAAGTCATACCTAAACTGGTTGGTTTTTGACAATGATGTTGAAAATTGTACCGGTTGTCTTCCCCCGAGCCATGGTTCAACAAAGGTAAAACTATAAGTATTGTAAAATTGACTAGATTGTAATCTAAGACTTAGTCTTTGTCCGTCCCCTGATGGGACTGGCTTGTAGGATTCCTTATTGAAAATGTTCCTCATAGAAAAATTATTAAAAGAAAATCCCAGTGTACCGATAAATCCACCCCCTCCATAACCTCCTTGTAATTCTATTTGGCTAGCTCCAGCCTCAACTAATCCAAATTCAATATCAACTGTTCCTGCATTTGGATCAACATTTTTAAAATCAGGCGTAATTTGTTCTGCATCAAAAAAGCCAAGTTGCCCAAGTTCTCTTACTGTCCTAACTACTTTATCTTTACTATAAAGCTCCCCTGGTTTCGTTCGAAGCTCTCTAAAAATTACGTGATCATTCGTTTTATCATTTCCAACAACAGAAATTTTATTAAATGAAGCCAATTTTCCTTCAGTTACACGTATTTCAAAGTTAATTGTGTCATTTTCGGCGCTTACCTCTACTGCATTTATATTTGAAAAAAGATATCCACTATTTTGATACAAATTTGTGAGATCTTCTCCATCCGGTTTTGTTTCGTCAGCTATCCTTTCTTTTAAAAGGACTCCATTGTAGGTATCCCCCTTTTTTATCCCTAAAACAGTTGCAAGTTGTCTATCTGTATAGGCAGCATTGCCAATGAAATCAATATTTCCAAAATAATATCTGTTACCTTCTTCAACTTCAAAATTTATAGTTAATGTGTTATCGTTATTTATTATTATGGTATCATTTAATATCCTAGCATCTCTGTATCCTTTTTCTTTAAAAAAATCAATTAAGTTATCTTTATCTTCAATAAATTCATCAGGTATATATTTTGATTTTTTCCAAAATCTATAGAATTTTTTTTCTTTAACATTTTTCAATTTGGACACGAGACTTTTTTCTTTGAACTTTTCGTTACCTTTAAAATTTATTTCACTAATTTTTACTCTCTCTCCTATATCAACATTTATTAATAAATTAAGAGTATTTACTTGAGTTGAATCTTCAATGTTTCTGATATTTACTTTTGTGTTCAAATATCCTTCCTTCTTAAATTTATTAACAATGTAATTTTTGGTATTGGTCAAAAAGCTTTCAGATAGCTTTTTGCCCTTATCGAGTTCAGTTTCTTTAAGAATATTTTGAATCTTATTTTTTTTTAGTCCACTTATTTTTACCTGGTTAAGTGTCGGAAGCTCTTCAATTTCAATTTGAAGTGTAATACTTTTTTCCTTTATGTTTTTAGCATAAAAATTAATATCACTAAATAAATCTAAATTCCAAAGTTTATTAATCACTGAACTAACTTGGTCTCCAGGGAATTGTATTGTTTGTCCTTTTCTAAGGCCACTATAAGAAATTACTGTTTGTGGATTAAAACTTTTAAGTCCTATAACTTCAATCGAGTCAATTAAATATATTTGCCTTTTTTGTAGGGGCAAAGTTTGCGAAACAACTTTTGAAGTAAAAATAAAAAATAAAAAAAAAGTAATTTTTAAAAATCGCATTTTAAATCTTAATTTTTAATTTGATCGCTTGTTTTTCCAAATCTTCTTTCTCTTTTTTTATAATTTTTAATAGCTTTTTCAAAATGATTTTCATCAAAGTCTGGCCAAAAAACTTCTGAAAAAAATAATTCTGCATAAGATATCTGCCACAGTAGAAAATTACTAATTCTTTGTTCCCCACTTGTTCTAATTAGTAAATCAACTGAAGGCAAATCTCCACTGTAAAGGTGATTATTTATAATTTTTTCATCAATATTTTCAATGCTGATTAAGTTTTTTTTAACCTTTGTTGCTAAATTTTTTATAGCATAGATTAATTCTTTTTTAAACCCATAATTTAAAGCCAAAGTTAAAACTAAACCATCATTTTTACTTGTTTTTTTAATTGTTTCTTCTAACACTTTCACCACATTATCAGGTAATTTAGTAATATCCCCTATACATTTAAATCGAACATTATTTTCAACCATTTTATTAATTTCTTTTTTTAAAGTGTCAATTAAAATGTTCATTAGAGTTTCTATCTCCTTCTTTGGACGATTCCAATTTTCAGTTGAAAAAGCATATAATGTTAAATTTTTTATTTCAATTTTCTTTGCATACTCTACGATTTTTTGTACCGATTTAATTCCGTTTTTGTGACCAAAAAGTCGATTTTTGCCCTTTAGTTTAGCCCATCTTCCGTTACCATCCATAATGATGGCAACATGATTAGGAGTATTATCTAAACTTTTGTTCATCTTTCCTTACAATAACACGGTTGTCTGCCAAAGGTATAACTTAATGCTAAACCAGTAAATACATACCAATCATTATTATATAATTCTCCATGCTTGACCTGAATGTCATTTTCAAATTGGCCAATCGGGTTAGAACCGTCTATATTGTCAGTTAGCGAATACCTAATACCAGTCTCAAAACTTAACACTAAACTATTATTCATACTAAATTTAATTCCAACAATTGCAGGAATTGAAAATTCTAGAGCACTATCATATTTACTAACATCAATTGACGAAATCCCCTCACGTATAGTAAATAATTGGTATTGAAAGTAATTTATTCCAGTGAAGAAATAAGGTGAAAATTCTCTATCTTGATCATGTAGGTTAAAATCAAAAAAGTTCACTTCCATGCCAGCTGAAAATTCAAAAACTTTATTATTTACTTCAAAAAACCTATTAAATCTGCTTAAATCGTTAGCATAATAATCTGAGCTCTTTAATTTTGAAGTAATAAAACTTGCTCTTAGAGCATATCTAGTGGTGAGGTTCCATTTATAAATCATTCCAAAAGCCGGTGAATTTGAGTAAATAAAATGGGTACTACCTAAATCTGATATTGTGTTACTTCCACCTAAAAACATTCCCATTTCATGAATTTGAGAAAATCCTATTAAATGAGTAATTAATAAAAAAAATAATGCAATAAACTTTCTCATTTATGTTCTAATCATGAAAAGAATATTATAGTATTAAAACTGAATTGGAAGAGATTTATTGTTTAATTTCTTTTATCTAATCCCCAGAATAACTTTTCGCTCAAATCATTGTAAAATTCATTTTTTTTAAATTTAATAGTATGTACACTAAAAGAAGCCTTTGAAACAAATATTTTAGTTTTATACGGTATACTTATTAGTTTTGAATCAAGAGATAAAAAATGTTCTGAACCTGTGCCCTGCCCATCAACCTCTAATTCTATGATTGATTCATTTGGGATTACGAGAGGTCTAACATTTAAATTATGAGCAGCTATTGGAGTTATTAAAATACTTGGTGTTTCAGGTAGCATAATAGGCCCGCCACTGCTAAGATTATATCCGGTTGACCCTGTAGGAGTAGCAATTATTAATCCGTCAGCCCAATATTTTGATAATTTTATTTTGTCGATAGAAGTTTCTATACTAATTAGAGAAGCAGTATTTTTCCTAGAAACTGTAATTTCATTTAGTGCGTACGGAAATTCTAAATCAACTTTTCCTTTAATTTTAAGTTTTAAAAGATCTCTTTTTACTAAACTATAATTTTTTGTTTTAAGATAATGAATCCCTTTGTTTAATTTATCTTTCTGAATACCTGTTAAAAATCCTAATCTTCCAATATTGATTCCAAGAATTGGAATTTGATCCTGTTTTAAAAATGAAACTGCTTTTAGCATTGACCCATCTCCCCCAATGCAGAAAAGAAAGTCAGCGGATGATTTCAAATCTTTATAAAGATTTATTTCAATATTTTGTTGGATTTTTTTAAATTCAGTATACAAGTTGTCGTCTACGCTTACAGATATCTTATCTTTTAATAACAGTTTTAAAATATCAAAACTAGTTTTAATTGAGACCTCGTTCTTGAATGGACATATAAGAATAATTTCCATTGTAATAACAAATATTTATAAACAAATTTAATAACCAAAGTTGAAGGTATTTATTTTTTTACTAATTAAATTTGTCAAAATTATTTATAGTGAAAACAAAACTCAGTGTCAACGTAAATAAAATTGCCACTTTAAGAAATTCTAGAGGGCAAAATATGCCTAATCTTTCAAAGGTTGTTCAAGACATTGAGAAGTTTGGTTCTGATGGTATCACGATACACCCAAGACCAGATGAAAGGCATATAAAATACTCAGATGCTTTAGATTTATCAAAAATAGTTAAAAGTGAGTTTAACATTGAGGGTAATCCAATCGAAAGGTTTATGAAATTGGTATTAGAAATTAACCCCACTCAAGTAACCTTAGTACCAGACGGTGTCAACAATATAACTTCAAACTCTGGGTGGGACACAATTAGACACTCTGATTTTTTGTATAAAAAAATACAAGAATTAAAGTCTAGCGGTATTAGAACTTCAATCTTTGTAAATCCTGACCCGAAAATGATTAAAAGAGCATTTGAAATAGGAGCTGACAGAATAGAATTATATACTTATAGTTATGCTCATTATTTTAGAACAGATAAAGAAAAAGCAATTTCAGAATATTATCAATCTGCCAAAGAAGCAAACAAACTTGGAATTGGAATTAACGCTGGTCATGATCTAAATCTTGAAAATATTGGTTTTTTCAAAGAAAAAATATCGAATCTTTTGGAGGTGTCAATAGGTCATGCGCTAATTACCGAGTCATTATATAATGGGTTTGAGAATATAATTTCTAAATACAAAGCAATCCTTAAATGAAAATTTTAAACTCTCAAAAAATAGGAAATGGTAATAGTAATATCATCATTTTACATGGATTTTTAGGAATGGGTGACAATTGGAGAAGTTTTGCTAAAAAACTTGATGGAGTCAAATTTAAAATTAATTTGGTAGATCAAAGAAATCATGGTAAAAGTTTTTGGCATGAAAGCATGAGTTATGAGGAAATGGCGGAAGATTTATTTTTATTTTGCAACTCACAAAATATTGATAAGCTTATCTTAATCGGACATTCAATGGGAGGCAAAACTGCAATGAAGTTTTCATTATTATTTCCAGAGAGGGTCGAAAAATTAATTGTTGTTGACATAGCTCCAAAAGTGTATTTACCTGATTTTGACCATATAATGGAAGGATACAACCATCTTAATTTGGATTCTTTTAAAAACAGATCAGAAATCGATAATCTTTATAAAACCTTTGTCAAAGAAAATTTTCTTAGATCATTCTTGATGAAGAATATTTACCGAGATAAAGACAGAAAATTTAGGCTACGCATAAATCTAAAAGTTTTAGAAAAAAAAATATTGGAAATAGGATCTTTTGATCATAAAGGCCTAATTTTTGACAAACCAACTTTTTTTATCAAAGGGTCTAAATCTGAGTACATACTAAATAGTGACCAATATTTAATGAAAAAAATTTTTCCCAAATATACTCTACATGAGATCCATAATGCTGGTCATTGGGTTCAATATGATTGCCCTGAAATTTTTGAAAAAATAATCAAGAGTATTATATAATTTTAACATTATAGAATTTAATTGTTAGATAATTTATCCATTGTGCTAATAATTGATTTTAATTATAATTTTGCACTTATGAACGAAATATTGATTAGAAAAGCCAAAATTAGTGATATGGCTACAGTTTTAGATTTAATCAAGGAATTAGCAGAATTTGAGAAAGAAGCTAAATCAGTTAGTATAAATGTTAATGATTTAATTAAAGATGGATTTTCTGATAATCCAAAATTCACATGTTTAGTTGCTGATATAAACAACAGTGTTGTCGGGATGGCGCTCTTTTATGGTAGATACTCAACTTGGAAGGGTAGGACATTACATCTTGAAGACTTAATTGTTAAAAAAGCATTCAGAGGTAAGGGAATAGGGAAAAAGTTATACAGGAAATTTATTCAAATTGCAAAAGTGGAGAATGTAAGAAGAGCAGAATGGGTAGCTTTAGATTGGAATATTAATGCGATTAAATTTTATAAAAATTCGGGAGCCAAAGTTTTAAGCGATTGGAAAACTATCCAAATTGATAAAAAAGCTATCAACAACTACCTTGTAAAAAAATGAAAGTTTATAAGTTTGGCGGGGCCTCAATTAAAGACTACAAGAGTATAATAAGATTATCTAAGATAATAAGAAAACAAAATCATGACAAAATGATTCTTATTGTTTCAGCCATGGGTAAAACCACAAACTCAATGGAAAAAATTGTTTTATCTTACATGAATTCATATAAAAACTTAGCAGACAAGTTAGAATCAGTAAAAAACTTTCATTATGATTTAATTAAAGATTTATTTAAAAAAAATAGTTCCTCAATTATAAAAATTGTTCAGTCAGTTTTTGATGAAATAAATCAATTTTTAAAAAACAACAAAGAAAATGACTACAATATTGTATATGACCAAATAGTTTCATACGGAGAAATTTTGTCTTCAATTATTATTTCTAAATATTTAAATTCGATTGGATTGAATACAAAATGGATTGATGCAAGATCATGTATTATAACTGATGAATACTATCGAGACGCTAATGTTGACTTTGAAAAAACATCTAAATTAATTAAAAGAAAGTTTAAAGATAAAGGTCTATTCGTATCACAGGGTTTTATTGGGAGTAATACAAAATCACTTACCACCACTTTAGGTAGAGAAGGTTCAGATTATTCAGCCGCAATTTTTGCACATGCTTTAAATGCAAAAAGCCTAACAATTTGGAAAGATGTTAGAGGGGTATTAAATGCGGATCCAAGATTTTTCAATAAAACTAGATTATTAAGTAAAATTTCATACGAAGAGGCGATTGAATTGGCTTTCTATGGAGCCTCAATTATTCACCCAAAGACTCTGCAGCCATTAAAGAAAAAGGAAATACCACTTTTTGTTAAGTCCTTCTTAAGTCCTTTTAGTAAAGGAACCATAATTTATAAAAAAGACAGTAGAATAATAAATATTCCTTCACATATAGTTAAATTTAATAGAGTTTTATTGAAAATATCGTCTAAAGATTTTTCATTTATAGTAGAAAAAAAAATTTCACTGATTTTTTCGATGTTATCCAAGCATAAAATGAAGGTAGAACTAATTCAAAACTCTGCAATAAGTTTTTCAGTCGTACTTAATAATAAATACGAGAAACTGGATGAACTTCTATATGAATTAAGAAAAACTTTTAAAGTTTCAATTGATAAAGAAGTTTCGTTATTCACTATCAGACACTTTAATCTAAATTCATTAAAGCATATTAAAAAACTAAATCAAAATATACTTTTAGAACAGAGAACTTTTAAAACCCTTCAATTGGTTTTATCAAAAAATTTTAAACAGGAAAGTTTTTTAGGATTTTTTCAAAAATAATTTTTGCCAATTTTAAATGGCTCTCATGTGTCCATCCGGCTACGTGAGGTGTTAAAATAATTTTTTCATTTCTAGTTAGATCAAGAAAATCTCGATCAAGCTTGTTGTCAAATGTATCTTCAAATGAATAATTTTCGTATTCCAACACATCTAAAGCAGCTCCTAAAACTTTTTTATTTTTAATCCCATCAATTAGATCTTTAGTTTTGACCGCACTTCCTCTTGCAGTATTAATAAGCCAAAATGGATTCTTCATTTTTTCAATAAAAGTTTTGTTAATTAAACCAATGCTTGACTCGTTTTGGGAAGTATGTATACTTAAAATATTGCATTTATTTTGCAACTCTTCAATTGACACTTGTCTTGCAAATGAATCTCTAGTTTTTTTCACAATATCATAAAAAATAATTTCCCTTACATTAAATCCCATTAATTTTCTTGCTAGGCTTTTTCCTGTATTTCCGTAACCAATAATTCCAACTGTTTTATTTTCAATTTCGTATCCTCTGAATTTTTCTCTATTCCAAAGTTTCTTTTTTACAGAATCATTTGCTAGATTCAGTTTGTTAAATAAACTCAAAATTAATCCAAGAGCATGCTCTCCTACTGCATTACTGTTTCCTTCTGGAGATGAAATTAATTTTATTCCCCTTTTTCTAAGGAAATGGATGTCAATATTTTCTAGACCTGAACCGACCCTAGCAATAAATTTGATTTTTTTCGCATTTTTCAGAAAATCAGAATCGATTTTAAAACGACTTCTAATTACTATTCCGTCAAATTGACTAATTATTGATTTTATTTCAGTTAATGTCATTTTGTATGCTTCTACATTAGCATACCCACTATTTGTCAAATTATTAATGAGTGAATTATGGTTTTTGTCTAAATGTAAAATTTTCATTTCAATAGTTAAAATCCTAGAATTAACTTTGCAATGTAAAAGAAAATGAATATTCCAAAAATATCATTAGCTGTTGTTATAAAAGGACCTGTTGCGATAGCTGGATCGATTCCTTGTTTGTGTAAAATTATTGGCACGAACGTTCCAATTAAAGCAGAAATAACAATAACACTCATCATTGAACCAGCCACAGTCATACTTAAAAGTATTTCTTGATTAATAATTTCACCAAAAATTATCAAAACAACTGAAAGGATTAAGCCATTAATTAACCCTAGACCTATTTCTTTAAATAATCTTTTAATAAGAGAACCTTTAATAACTTGATTAGCAATACCTTGTACAATAATTGCAGAAGATTGGACACCAACATTACCAGCCATTGCGGCAATCAATGGGGTGTAGAAAAAAAGACTTCTAAGTTCAGACTTTATCATTATTTCTTCAAAATCTTTTAAAATAAATACACTTCCTAACCCTCCTACAAGTCCAAGAAAAAGCCAAGGAAGTCTGGCACGAGTGAGTTGAAATATATTATCATTAGCTTCGACCTCTTTTGAGATTCCTGCAGCCAGTTGATAATCTTTGTCAGCTTCCTCTTTTATAATATCTAGGGCATCATCTATGGTAATCCTTCCAAGTAGTTGTTTTTTTTCATTAACTACCGGAATAGCTTCCAAATCATACTTAGACATTATATTGGCGACTTCATTAACGTCTTCATTTATATTTACAAAATCTACATTAGGAATATATATGTCTTTAACTTTAGCCTTTGTGTTTGCTGTTAGTAGGTCTTTTAGAGATAATCTACCAAGTAATTTTTTTTTTGAATTGATAACATAAATTGAATGAACCCTAGTAACTTCTTTAGCTTGCTTTCGCATTTCTCTAACACAGTTTATTACACTTAGGTTTTCATTAACACTAACTAGTTCTTTAGCCATAATGGCACCGGCTGTACCTTCCTCATAATTAAGAAGTTCCCTTATATCTTGTGAGTGCTCTGCATCCTCAATTTTTGATAATACCTTTTCTTGCAAATTTTCTGGTAGTTCACCAACAATATCAGCTGCATCATCAGTATCTAATTCTTCTATTTCCTCTGCGATTTCTTTTGCTGAAAGTTTACTTAAAATTTTTTCTCTAAAGCTTTCGTCAACTTCAGCGAGAGCTTCAGCAGTTATATCACTTTCTAATAATTTTACAATGTGAATTGCTTCTTCTAAAGAAATTTGCTTTATAATTTCTGCTATATCAGCATAATGAAAGTTAGATAACTCTTTTTTTAGAACTTCATTTTTATTCTCGTAGATAAGGAATTTAATCCTGTTTAAAAAGATATCATTCACATGTAGCTTTTCCATTTTCAATAAGTTCTGTTAATGCTATAAAATCTTCACCTGAAATTTTCTCGGGTCTTAAATCAAATATACTATCTTCTGTGATACTTTTAGGAATCTTAAATGATTTAAGGCTATTTCTTAAGGTCTTTCTTCGTTGTTGAAAGCTGGTCTTTATAATTTTATGTAATAATTTTTTATTACAATTAATTAATATTTTCTTTTTTTTCTTTAAATATATAACTCCTGAAAACACTTTTGGTTTAGGTGTGAAAACTTCTGGAGATACAGTAAATAAGTACTTTACATCAAAATATAACTGAGTCAAAACAGATATTATCCCGTACGTCTTTGAACCAGGTTTTTCACAAATTCTTTTTGCTACTTCTTTTTGAAACATTCCTACCAAGCAATCTATATGATCTATGTTATCAATAATTTTAAAAATTATTTGGGAAGATACGTTGTATGGGAAATTACCTATTATTGAGATATTCTTTTTCTTTATAAAGTCATCGAAAGAGAATTTTAAAAAATCTATGTTCAATATTTTCTTTTTAAGTTTGGGAAACTTCAGTTTTAAAAGGGGTAATAAATCTTTATCAATCTCAATTAAATATAAATTTGAATATTTTTTAACTAAATACTGTGTGAGAATTCCTTTTCCAGGTCCTATTTCAATTATCAAGTCTTTTTTATCTCTATTAAGAGAATTGACTATTTTGTCAGCAATTTTTAAGTCTTTTAGAAAATGCTGACCTAAAGTTTTTTTGGGATTAAAATAATCCATCTAGAAAAATTTAATTTATGATTTTAAATCCAGTATACGGGACAAGACACTTAGGTATATCGATTCCATTTTCAGTTTGACAATTTTCTAGCAGTGTTGCCATAACTCTGGGTATAGCTAGTGCACTTCCATTTAAAGTGTGAACATTTTTTTTCACTCCATCTTTGGATTTGTATTTAATTTTCAACCTTTCTGACTGAAAATTTTCAAAAGTGGAAACCGAACTAATTTCTAACCATTTGTTTTGTGCTGCTGAAAATAGTTCAAAATCATAAGTGCATGCGGATGTAAAACCCAAGTCACCCCCACATAATCTTAGAATACGGTATGGAAGGCCAAGTTCATTGACAATTTTTTCAACATGATCTACCATTTCTGTAAGGGCTTTTAAAGACCTATCTTCCTTTTCTATTCTTACTATTTCTACTTTATCAAATTGATGAAGCCTGTTAAGTCCTCTAACTTCTTTACCATAGCTTCCAGCTTCCCTTCTAAAACAAGGAGTGTAACCTGTGAGAGTAACTGGCAAACGCGATTCATCCAAAGTAACGCCTCTGTAAATATTAGTTATAGGGACCTCCGCAGTTGGAATTAAATATAGATTTTCTTTTTCTAAGAAATACATTTGACCCTCTTTGTCTGGCAGCTGTCCTGTAGAAAATGCTGACTGGTAATTAACAAGATGGGGGACTTGTACCTCTTGATAACCTTCATGGGTGTTTTTATCCAAAAAAAAGTTTATGAGCGCTCTTTGAAGCCTGGCACCTTTTCCTTTATAAACTGGAAATCCTGCAGCTGTAATTTTGACACCTAATTCAAAATCTATTATATCGTATTTTTTACCCAAATCCCAGTGGGAAAGTAATTTCTGTCTATTTTTATCTTTTTTTAGAACTTCTTTGATAATTTCATTATCGTCCGCGCTTTTACCTTTTACTACCTTGTTTAAAGGCGGGTTGGGTATATTACATCTTTCCTCAAATAATGATTTTTTTATTTTATTTAAATCATTTTGGTAGATTTTATTTTTGTTTTTTAAATCAAAATTCTTTTGTTTCAAAGATTCAACTTCGGATAAGTCTCCTAATTTAATTTTTTCTCCAATTAATTTTGACAATTTATTTGCCTCAGAGAGACTAGAATCCATATCAGTTTGTATCTGTCTTCTTTGAATATCTAATTGAAGAACTCTATCAATAGCTGGTTTGTAATCAAAGCCCCTTTTCTTTAAGCTTTCAATTATTGTTTTTTTGTTTTCTCTTAATAATTGTAACGGTACCATTTTCTAATTCAAAGATAAACTAATGATTTTACAATTATTTAATCAAATCTTCACAAAGTTTTTTATCAATTAACAATTGCTTTTCTAGATCTTTTAAAGAATTAAATTTTTTTTCATTTCGAATCAAATCTAGAATTTCAATTTTTATTTTCTTGTCGTATAAATTTTCATTAAACTTAAAATAATGAACTTCAATTGTTCTTACTTTACCGTTTACAGTAGGTCTAAATCCGATGTTCATCATCCCGAAGAAATAATGACCTTTAATTGAAGATTTCACAAAGTAAACACCGTCTTTTGGAAGTAATTTAAAATCTTCAGTAACAGATATGTTTGCCGTTGGGAAATCAATTTTCCTACCAATCCCATTTCCAGTCACAACTCTACCTGTTATTCTAAAGGGACGATTGAGGTATTTGTTTGCTTTACGAATATCTCCAGTTGTTATTGCATTTCTAATTTTAGTTGAACTTACATTCACCGATTCTATTTCCTTAGCTTCTATTTTCTCTACTTCAAAGCCATAAGTAAAACCACAATTAATCAAGTTATCTACCGTTGCCTCCCTATTCCGTCCAAAACGATGGTCATATCCAATAATTAAATATTTAACCGAAAGAGATTTTACAATTATATCTCTAACAAATTCATTTGCGGTAGTCCTAGAGAAAGATTTAGAAAAAGGATGGATAATTAAAGTACCAATATTTAATTGTTTAAGTAAATCAATTTTTTCATCAAGGGTATCGATTAGTTTTATAGATGTGTCACTTTGTAAAATCATTCTTGGGTGAGGGAAAAAAGTTAAAACAACTGGATGAATATTTTTACTTTTAGACACGGATACCAAACGCCTAATTATTTTTTGATGACCCACATGTACACCATCGAAAGTGCCAATAGTTAAAGCACAAGATTTTAAGGGTTTATAATTTTCGATACCATAAATTACCTTCACGAAAAAAGTTTATCTTTAGTTGAAAAGTATTGAATGTATTTTCTATTCGAAAGATACGAAACCTATGTGTTAAATGGTTAGATTTTGAGAAAGTTAATTTTAGTTTTTTTTGCATTAACATTTCAATTTTCCTTTTGTCAAGATTACTGGAAAATTAAAAGTTCATCAAAACATGAAAATAAAATTGATATAGCAAAGGATATTAAATATATATCTTTAAAAAATAAAAGTTTTACCAAAAAAATTCTAAGCATAAAGGATAATGAAATTTTAAAAATAGATTTTCCAAATGAAAAAGGGGAACTTGAATTTTTTTCCTTGAAAGAAACAAAAACTTTGTCCAAAAAGATTCAGATGAAATACCCTAACATAAGAACTTTTAGAGGCTACAGCGACACAAGAAAAAAAGTCATTTTAAGAATTACTTCCTCCCCACAAGGTATTTCAGGAACGCTTAGAACACCAAGAGGTTTTGTTTTTTTACAACCACTAAAGGATAGTAATACAGAGCACATTTTTTACAGATCTAACAAGTATAATTATATCGAAGAAAAATTATTTTGCAAGACGAATTCTATAAAAATTAGTTCTTCGATAAAAAAAATAAATCAAAGAAAATCAAAAAAAGTCATAAATAGAGAGGCCAAATCATTTAAAATTGCAATTGCAGCTTCTGGGGAATACACCGAATTTTGGGGAGATAACAATGATCTAAACGGAACTAATTCTGAAGATGCTTTTGCAGCAGTAGTTTCAACAATTAATAGGCTAAATGAAATAATGGAAGTCGATTTAGGAATACGACTAATCATTGTATCTGATGCATCTCTTATGTATGCAGATAAATCTAGTGATCCATTCAACTCAAATTTTGCACGTGAAATTCATTCAACTCTATCATCATTAGTAGGAGAAGAAAATTATGACTTGGGACATTTGTTTCATCGTGGTCAAGCGAGTGGTGATGCTGGTTCTGTTGGGAATGTATGTATTAATGACAGTAAAGACAGAGCATATTCAGCTCATCCATTCACAGCCACCAATGGTAGTAGTGGAATTTTTTTAAATGATTATTTTGATCTTGATTTTGTTTTGCATGAAGTTGGGCATCAATTTGGAGCTACTCATACTTATGCATATGATCCAGAACCTTTTGGTGTTTCTTCAGAGCCAGGAAGTGGTTCAACTATTATGTCATATGCGGGATTTGTTTCTGGAGAAAATATGCAGCGCCACAGTGATCCCTATTTTCATTATCATAGCATACAAGATGTTGAATCATATGTAGATAATGTTTCTTGTCATTCAAATGTTAATTCTTCAAATCAAAAGCCTACAGTAAGTGCAGGTGAAGACTTTTATATCCCTAAAGGGACAGCATATTATCTTGAAGCAAATGGGTTTGACTCTGACAATGATAATTTGACTTATTGTTGGGAACAACTCGATTCGGGAAAAGTAGATGCATCAAACTTTGGACCTGAACTTCTAACGGGAAGTGTGAATAGATCAATCCCTCCATCTGAAAATAAAATCAGGCACATACCAAATATCTCTGAAGTTTTAAATGGAAATTTAGTGTCATTAAACCCAACTCTTTTTTCATCCTGGGAAACAGTATCAAATGTTGAGAGAACCTTAACGTGGGGAGTTACAGTAAGGGACAGAAGCGAATCGAATCCCAACGGAATGGGACAGATTTCACAAGATGCAAAAAAAATTTTTGTTACTGCATCTGCAGGGCCATTTAGAATTATATCAAATGACTCAAATGATATTGTTTGGAAATCTGGATCTAATCAAAAAATAATTTGGGATGTAGCAAACACTGATAGGGTACCAATTAACACGGAAAGAATTTCTATATTTTTATCAATTGATGGTGGCGAAAACTTTTCTATACCTCTAGCGGAAAACATACCAAACATCGGAGAGGCATACATAATTGTACCTGGTAATATTTCAACTGAAAGGGCTAGAATTAAAATTTCAGCTGATAATAACATTTATTTTGCGGTAAACAATTCATCATTTAAAATTGAAGAAAGAGACTTCGCATTTCCCTTTATTGAGCCAGAAAAAATTAGTTGTGGGGACGAAGAATTAACTTTTGAGTTTAATTTAAAGGCATATAATAATTTCAACGGCGATGTTGAATTTGAACTTTTAGAGTTTCCTAACCAAGTTTCATATAATATATCTCCAACTAGTTTAAACTCATCTGGAACATTGGGAAGTATTACTATAAATCGAAATGAATTACCCTATGGAACCTATAACATGCTTTTAAGCGGCACCTACGACAATATAGTCGAAGAAGAAAGTTTTATTGCGAGTTTCTACCCCGAAAGCATCTCTTCACCAAATTTAGTTTCCCCAGAAGATAATCTAACCGATGCTAATGTGAATCAAAATTTTGAGTGGTCAAGTGTAAATTATGCTGACTATTATAGATTTGAATTAAGCACAGTTGAGGATTTTTCTTCTCTTGTAAAAGATGAAAAAACGATTGAAAATAAAATTTCAATTACAAATTTAGATCCGGAGGAGACTTACTATTGGAGAACTTCAGCTTTAAATACTTGTGGCAACAGCCCGCCATCAAATTCAAGAAAATTTTCTACAACTGTAATTAGCTGCAATAATTATACATCAGATAATATCCCAGTCAATTTAAATGATGCAACATCCGCACTGGATGGAATAACGGAGATAAAAATAAATGTTTTAGATAATCTAAAAATTGTAGACTTAGATTTAGAATTAAGCATTGATCATAGTTATGTTCAAGATTTAACAATAATTTTAGTATCCCCTGAAGGAGATGAGGTAATTTTAACGCAAAATTTGGGTGGAACAGGGGTTAATTATACCAATACCACTTTTGATTCAGAGTCGCAAATTCCAATACAAAATGGTACACCTCCATTTACAGGTACATATAAACCAATTGGAAATCTTAAAGATTTATACAATTTAAATTCTGGAGGAGTGTGGATTTTAAGAATTATTGATCAGTACCCGGTTGATACTGGCACTTTAAAATTTTTAGCATTAAAATTTTGTTTAAGTGGTGAAATAAAATCCAACACAGACGGAGATTTAATTCCAAATGATGAGGACAATTGCCCATTTGTAACGAATCCTGACCAGGCTGACTTTAATAATAATGGAGTAGGGGATTTATGTGATTTAAATGATCAAAGAAATATCACGATTTCTAAAAAGAATGCGACATGTAGCGAGAAACAAAATGGAGAAATACAAATCTCCGCAATAGCAATCTTTGATTATGAAGTTGAAATTTCTGGAAGTAATGCCTATTACCAATCATTTACAATGTTTAATCAAGAACTGTTAATACAAAACCTATCACCTGGGACATATCAGATATGCGTAACCGAAAAAATCAGTGGTTTTCAAACCTGTTTCACCGCTGAGATTAAAGAACCTTTACCTCTAAATGTTACAAGTAAAATTAACAAGTCGGACAAAACTATAAGTTTAAAATTTGAAGGTGGTAAAAAATACATTGTTAATATTAATGGCAAAATATTCACAACCTATGAAAATGAAAAAGATTATAATTTAAAAAATGGACTTAATGTAATAAAGGTTGTAACGACCGAAGAGTGCCAAGGCATGCACCAAGAGTATATATATATTGGTAAAAAGTCACAAATATATCCTAATCCATCAACCGATGTATTAAATATTTTAATAGGAGGAGATTCATTGTATTCGGAAATTGAAATCATTGATATTTTTGGGAACATTATTTATTCAAACAAAATTAAATTAGATCCTATGTCTAGATATTTTAAATTGGACATTTCTAAGTTAACAGTTGGAAATTACATTTTGAAGATTCATGCCAAATCAGGATTTGAAACAATAAAGTTTATAAAGAGATGATAAAAAAATGTAAAATCCTTTTTGCTTCTATTTTAATTTTTTCTTGCAAAGAGTCCATCCCTGAACCAGAGCAGGTAACATTAATTAATCCCGAAAATAATAATACTTGTTTATTTTCAAATTCAAATGCAAATTTTGGAGATGTAGAATTTAGTTGGACAGAAGCAAAGCACACGGATAATTATGATTTAATTATTGAAAATCAATTATCTAATTTAAAAAACTCAAGAACAATTAACCAGACATTTGCCAGGGTGACATTAGAGAGAGGTGCACCATATAGCTGGTATGTGGTAAGCAAATCTGAATCAACTGAAAATATTGCTTTAAGTGAAACTAGAAACTTTTATTTGGAAGGTCCCTCTCAGTTGACTCACATCCCATTTCCTGCAAAACTAATTTCTCCTTTAAATGAGTCAATTATAAATTCAGGTGTTATAGTTGCATTTCAATGGGAAGGTTATGATTTAGACGGCGATATTGATAATTACGATTTAATAATCGAGAATACTTCAAATGGAGAGGAAATTAAATATGAAAAAATTGAAAGTCAAAATTTTGAAGTAGAACTCCAAATAGGAAATATTTATTCATGGAAAATTACTACTAGAGATAAAGGAAATAATCTTTCATCATCTTTTAATTCGACTTTTGAGTTAGCTAATTAGGAGTTTTAATTATTGAAATCATTCATCGCAATAGAAGGGCCAAGCAATGCATAAGAAAAAACAGCATCTTCTATTTTTTTGAAATAAGTTTCTAAGATATCTAGTTCTTTTTGATTCCATTTATCCAAAACAAACTGAGTTGTGTTTTTTTTAGTTTCATTTTTAATTCCAAATCTTAGTCTTGTATAATTAATAGTACCGAGTTTAGATTCAATATTCTTGAGCCCATTATGACCTCCATCACTTCCTTTTGTTTTGATTCTAATAGTCCCAAAAGGAATATTTAAATCATCACAGATAACTAGTAGGTTTATCAAATTTACCTTTTCTTTAGTCATCCAGTATTTAACAGCGTCACCACTCTTATTTACGTAGGTTGAAGGTTTTAAAAAAATAAAAACTCGACCTTTATATTTGAACTTTGTAATTGCTCCATATCTTAATTCACTAAATTTTAATTTTTTCCGTTGAGCGACGTAATTCAATACATCAAAACCCAGATTGTGTCTTGTAAAAGCATAATCTATTCCAATGTTACCAAGACCAACAATCAAAAATTTTTTAGAAATGTCTTTTGGTTGAGACTTTTTATTTTTAAAAGGATTCCACCAGGACATTTAATGGCATTTAAATTTTAGGAATAAATTATTCCTTTGATTGAGTTTCTTCTGTCGATTCAGCGGATTCCTTTTTCTCTTCGGTGGAATCGTTAGCTGTTTCTTCACTCACTTCTGCTTCTGTTTCATCAATTTCTTTTAATGAAGTCCTTGCAATTTTAACCTGACAAACCACTGTGTTATCTGGATGAAGAAATTCATACTTTTCGGTCTTTAAATCTGAAGAGTAAAGTTTGTTTCCTAATTCTAAGTTTGAGATGTCAACCCTAATAAAGTCTGGTAAATTTTCAGGAAGAGCCTTTACTCTCAGCTTCCTTTGGTTAAGTATTAAAACACCTCCACTTATTAAAACACCTGGTGCGGAACCCTCAGTTTTAACTGGTATTTCCATTGAAACTTCTTTATTTTCGTTGAGTTGATAGAAATCAACATGTAAAATTTTATCTGAAAGAGGATGGAACTGTATATCTTGCAAAATAGCATCTAATTCTTTTTTTTCTAGAATAATCTTCACAGTGTGAGCATTAGGGGTGTAAACGAGTTTAGAAAAATCAATTTCTTTAGCACTAAAATGAGTAGTTTGACCTTCACCATATAAGACACAAGGGACCATGCCGTTTTTTCTTAATTGCTTAGTTGACTTTTTCCCGAGAACTTCTCTGGTGCTCCCGTTAATTGTTATTGATTTCATTTTTTTAATTTAAAAAGTTTTTATCTATTGATTTGTTTAAATGAACGTTCTTCATTGTAGATGAAAAAAGTTGAGCGCAACTTAAAATTTTAACCTTTCTAGATTTGGACTCAACTGATATAGTGTCAGTAATTATTAACTCTGCTAAACTAGATTTTTCAATTCTTTTGTATGCGTCACCAGACAATATACCATGCGTACAGACTGCTCTTACTGATAAAGCTCCTCTTTGAATCATTAAATCAGACGCTTTTGTTAATGTACCTGCAGTGTCGACCATGTCGTCAACTAAAACAACATTTTTTCCTTCAACGTTACCAATAAGCTCCATACTATCAATAACATTTGCTTTTTTTCGTTGTTTATAGCAAACAACAACATCTGACTCTAAAAACTTAGAGTACGCATATGCTCTCTTTGATCCTCCCATGTCAGGAGAGGCTATGGTGAGATTCTTTAATTTTAAATTTTTTATATGAGGAACAAAAATGGTAGAGGCATATAGATGATCTACAGGCTTTTCAAAAAAACCTTGAATCTGGTCAGCGTGTAGATCCATAGTAATAATTCTTGTAGCTCCTGCAGCCTCTAAAAGATTTGCAATTAATTTTGCTCCTATTGGGACTCTTGGTTTGTCCTTTCGGTCTTGTCTCGCCCATCCAAAGTAAGGGAGAACAGCTGTCACATGTCTTGCAGACGACCGTTTTGCAGCATCAAGCATTAAGAGCATTTCCATAAGATGATCTGAATTTGGATGGGTAGATCCAATAATGAATACTCTAGAACCACGAACAGATTCCTCAAAAGAAGGTTGAAATTCCCCATCACTAAAACTGGAAAACTTAATTTTACCTAATTTAGCACCAAAATTTTTAGCTATACTCGTAGCTAATTCATGGCTTTGGGAACAGCTAAAAATTTTTGCCTCTGTCATGCTTATTAGGTTAAAATTGAGTGGATTGCAAATTTAAAAATTTATTTCGTAATGGAACTTAGAAGGCAACATTTTTAAATGTTGCGATTATTTGTTTACATTTAAGAATTGCCTTGGTGGCGGAATTGGTAGACGCGCTGGATTCAAAATCCAGTTCTTTCGGGAGTGTGGGTTCGATTCCCACCCAAGGTACAAACGATTTTAATCTTTGTTTTTATTTTCGGATAAAAGTTCTTGGTAAATTATCTTTGTTTTCATGGCCCAATTTAAAAGTGAGTCCTTTTGTTTGTTATCCAATCTGGATGAGGTATGAATAAGTTTATAGGATTTTAAAGGCATTTCACCTTCTTCAATCTCTTCAATAAACTCCTCAAGCTTATGTTCTTTCTTTTTCAAAGAGTATTTATCCCATTTAGAAAAGTTTAAATGTTTTTTTCCTTCATCAATATGATTTTGTATCCACATGGAAACAGGCGAAATATGCGAGTACCAAGGGTAATTTGTTTTATTTGAGTGACAATCAAAACAAGAGTTTTTCATAATTACTAATAAATGTTTATTTAAGTTTGTTTCTTCAATAAAATAAGCTAAATCGTAATCCTCTTTATTATTTAGCTTTGGTCTTATAAACTGGATTAGAACTAATATGAATACAAATACCAAAAAAATCTTTCTTTTCATATGTTAAAATTTATATTCCATACCTGCATATATTCCAAATGGGTGACCAGGTCTTAAACCAGCAGGAGCCATCGAAACAGCATACTTTTCATTAAACAGATTTAACATTTTAGAGGTGAAAATTAAATTAGAGGCAATGTTCATTCTAAAAGAAATGTCAAATACAAAATATGATGGAATTTCTCTCGTTCCGTCTGCTACTGTTGAAAATTTTCCATTGTAATTATTGCTAAAGTTTATTTCGTACTTACTTGTTTGTATGCTAAATGTTGAATTAAATTGATGTTGAGGAATATATGGTATTCTATCTCCATCACTAACTTCACCCCATATATCTTGAGTACTTCCAAAGTCACTTAAAAATCTAGCATTTGTATGGGTGTAAGATACAGAAAACGGAAAATTAATTTTATTGTTATTAAATAATTCAGATTTCAATAAAAATTCAATGCCGTTTACTAGCGCCTTTCCTGCGTTAAAGGGATCAAGTTCACCAAAACCACCGGTCGCTGCTAAATCATTTCCGAGTAGATTACTATAATTATTTTGATAGGCAATTATTTCTGCATTAATATTATTTATTGAAAACCTACCTCCAAGCTCAAGATTAACACTTTCTTCAGCTTTTTGACCCTCTGAATTGCCAGGAGGTGAATATCCCTTGTGAATTCCACTAAAAATTGAAAACTTATTATTGAAAGTATAATTAAATCCAATTCCTGGAATAAACACTGACACACTGTTGTTTCTATATGAAACCTCGTTTAGTTTTCTAAGTGGATTAGACTTTCCATAATCATTTCTCGAAAGCTCTATTGACTCATATCTAATTCCAGGAGTAATAGTCAAACCTTTAAATTTATATTTATACATCAAATAGGTTGCAAAAGATTTTGCATAACTAACCCTGTTACCTTGAGCTCCTGGGCTACCGTAATCTGCAAGTGACATAAAACCATTATTGATATTGTAAATATCTTCCCATTGAAATCTATCCTCTTCATCATAATGTAACCTGAATCCAATTTCTAAATCATTAAAGGATTTATTTTTTCCATACCAATGATAATCAATTTTTGTTTGTACTCCTCTTGAAATATATTCTCTATTATTAGCTTTAACTTTTAAAGAATTATTACTTCCATTTAATGTTCCTTTTATAATTGAAAGGTGAGCAGGATATTGAGAGGGATTTTCAATAACTTTTGATATTTTCTGTGAATTTCCTTCAAAAACTACATCATCAAGTTTGTACCAATTTCTTTTAAATCCATTGTAATAAAGGTTTGACGAAATTTTAAATTTTTCTGAAAAATCAAATTCGTGAGTTAACATATATTGATTGTGTTCAGCATTCATTTTATCTTTTTCAGAGGCTGAATATCTTAGGTACGGATTATTATTAAAATCAGATTCGGTTAATCCTAAATATGTTTCGTTTGAAACTTCGTCATAAGTATGAAATTTGAACTCTAAACTCTGTTTATTTTTGGCTTTTTCAGATGATTTAAATCTTATTTTAGAGGTAATTTCGTTGATGTCAAAACCTGTGTTCATGTTATTTCCAAGTGATTTAAATCCATTTGAATTATAATTTAGATACTCTAACATATATCCAAAATTTTTAGTCTGATTTCCAAAAGTTGAATGTAACTGTCCCGTGTTAAAGCTTCCGTAGCTACTTACAACTTTACCTTTGAATGAATCTGGGATTTCAGTCGAAACAAAATTAATAGCACCGCCAGTTGTGTAGGGTCCATACTGAATCTGACTACTCCCTTTAAGTACTTCTACGGCATGCATTCTTGCCACAGAAGGAAAATAATAAGCAGATGATGCACTATATGGAGCGGGAGAAATTAATACACCGTCTTCCATTATTGCTATTTTAGAACTTCTCTCAGGCGAAGTGCCTCTGATACTTATATTAGGTCGTAAACCAAAACCATCTTCTTCGTAAACATTAATTCCAGATATTTTATTAAGAGCACGATTGATATCGGTGTAATTAAATTTTGCAAGCTCTTCAATGGATAGATAATAAGCAGCGCCAGTTCTATTTTTAGCTACAAATTTACTACCCAAAATGGTGTTGGATTTTATGATTACTTCATCAAGAGATGTTATTGAATCCTTTTTTATTTGATCTATTGAGTCTTGGCATTTTAAGTATGAACAACTTAAAATAAAAAATATTAAAATTTTTTTTCTCATGTTATTTATAATTGGTCTAAATAAATTTAAAGCAAATATAAAATAAAACGCAAAAGAAAAAAATTTATTTAGAATAATTCTAAATAATAAATAACTATGCTATATAGGAAACAATAATCAAGGGGGTATTCCCCCAAACTATTTTGAATTTATTTGACCAATTATAAAAAATAGAAAAAACAGGAATACCCTTATAAAGGTTTATTTACCTAACCACATTTAGATAAAAGAAAATTTATGCCCAGGAAAAACACAACATTCCCTCTGCAGCTAAATTAGGATTAGGGCAACTTTGGGTGTTAAAGTTTTTGCAATTAGAACAATTTGAATTTTTTGTTAAAGCTTGTTTAAAAACATGATCTGAACATACTTTATCAACATCTACTTCTATGTTATGTTTCGAACAATCAAATGTTGATGTTATATTTTCACAATTTAAACAAGATGTTATTGATTTAACTTCCATAAATAAATTTTCAACAAATCTAAGTTTAATAACGTTTAGAATAAATATAAATAACTGTTAATCAATAATTTATATTTAGATTAATTAAAAATAAAATATTTCTAGTCAACTATTACGCTGGATCTTGTCTTATCCGCACCACAGTCAAAATTCACTTGGTTAACACCTAAAAACATCCTACTGGATGCTTTTTTAAATCCATAATATTTTTGCGGATCTAATGAGTCTGGAACAACTAAATTTAGATTTTCTCTACAGCTTTCGTTAAACTCACTATTGGAGGTATACATAATGTCGTATCTGTTACAAACATGTCTCAAATTTAATGCATCGTGACCTAACTCATGATACATTAAATCAAACCTTCTCATAACGGATTCTTGTTTCCAGTAACTCTCTTTTAATTCTATAATTATGTCTTCATTGCAGACTCTTTTTGCAACGCCAATTGAACTGCCTCTTTCCCAAACTTCATCATTAATAACAGAAATTATCATTTCTTTATAATCAATTTCCACTTCTAAATCAGACGCATCTCTAAAAAATGCTGTTGCATAATCATTTGGGTCCAGTAAATCAAGGTCTTCATAGTTAGGATCAATTCTGTAGTCTACATCCTCAGGACAAGATTCAATTTTTGAGGAGTTAAAGATATAACCAAGAGAAGTAGATTCGATTTCATCTAAATCAGGATCAGTGTAAATATTTTTTTTGGTTAGATATAAATTATTTTTTTCAAAAAAAAGCGAATATTCGATAACTCCCTTTTTTTTGTAATTTTCAATCCAATCTGTTTTAAAGGAATATCCCTCTCCGTTATTTTGTAATAATCTAAAATCTTCTCTTAGGTTTATTATTTCTGTTTGCCAGCAATTTATCTTACTATATTTATTTTCCTGTATACTTAATGACAAGTCATTTAGATTAAAATTTATGATTAACTTTCTATCATTCAAAGTGAATTGATATTTTGATTGAACCCTTTCAAAAAAATAATTATAGGTTATTTCAGGGACTACAACAGTTTTTTCTTCGGAATCCTTGGAGCAACTTAAAATTAAAATTGAGAATATTGCAAAATATAAGGTCCTCACGGTTTTAATTGGTATTGAAAGGGAGATTATATATTCTAAAACGTTACTTTTCATAAAAATCACTTAAAATTATAAAATTTACTTAACCCATTAAAAATTTATTTCTTTCCTATTAAATCATTTATTTCTGCCGTAGAAACAATTGGTGTTGCACCTTTTTTAGAGGCAACAAGTGCGGCGACTCCGCATGCTTTTTTTAAAATTTCCTGGGGTTTCGTTTTATTCAAAATTCCTTCAACTAGAGTTGCTAGAAATGAATCTCCAGCGCCAACAGTATCTAATACATTTATTTTAAATCCGTCTTGGTAGTAAAATAAGTTATTGGTATAGTAACATGCACCTTTTTCCCCCATAGTAACACAAATGTTATTGGTCTTAGTTCTCTTTGAAATTGTCTCGATCATATTTTCCAAGGTTGCCTTTTTCTGAGTATATATTGTACATATTTCCTGAATTTCCTCATAGTTGAATTTTATAAAATCTGCTGATACCATCAATTCTTCTATTAAGTTCAAGTTGTAATGCGGAGATCTTAAATTAACATCGAATAACTTAAATGGTGCAATTTTTAGCAGTTCCTTAAGGGTTTTTCTAGAAGTTGTATTTCTGCATATTAAACTGCCGAAAACAAATATTGAAGAGTTTTTAGTCAAGGCTATATTTTTTGAATTTAACAATATATTGTCCCAAGCAACAGGATTTAATATATCATAATCTGCGATCCCGTTTTCATCAATTGAAACATTCACCTCGGCCGTTTCATATATTTTTGAGATTTGTATATGTTCCGTATTTAAACTGCTTACTTTCAAAAATTCTATAAGCTGCTTTCCTAATGAATCATCTCCAACCATACTTATAATTGTTGATGAATTTTGAAAAGAATTTAATCTATATGCAAAATTTAAAGGAGCACCCCCGGGTACTCTTCCTGATGGTAATTTATCCCATAAAATCTCACCGAAACTAACAACTCTTGACATCTATTTTATTTTAGAAGTTCATTTGATAGTGTTTCTAAAGACTTCCCTTTTGTTTCTGGCATTGAAAAAACAACAAAGATTAACTGAAAAATCATCATTAATAGGAAAATAAGAAAAACATAAGATGCACCTATATTACTAAATAAAAATGGAATCATAGAAGGAATAAGAGCTGCTAGCAACCAATGTGTAGAGGTTCCAAAAGATTGTCCACTACTTCTAATATGATTAGGGAATATTTCCGAAATATAAACCCAGATAACACTCCCTTGTCCAACAGCGTGAGCGGCAATGAACAAAAAAAGTGCTAAGGGTAGAATAATACCTTTCCATGATAACAAAAAGGATAAAAAAATAAAAGTAAGTGAAATTATATACCCTATGGATCCAATAATCATTAGTACTTTTCTCCCTATTTTATCAATTAGTGAAATACCTATGATAGTAAATATTAAATTTATAACTCCGATTCCAATACTGCTAAGAAAGGCAGAATTTTCTCCCAGCCCGCCTTCCTGAAAAATTCTTGGTGAGTAATATAAAAAGGCGTTTATACCAGAAAATTGATTAAAAAAAGCAATCATAAAAGCTAGATATAAAATAAATCTATATTTAATTTTAAAAATACTGTCATCTTTTTGGAATTCATTTTTAGTTTCAGAGATTTCGTTTAAAAAAATCTCCTTTTCTGAACTTGAAAATAATTTTTCATAAATATGTTTAGATTTTGAAATATTACCGTTTAGGTAAATCCATCTTGGACTTTGAGAAATATACATTATCATAACTGTGTAAAGTATCGCTGGAATTGCTTCAATTCCAACCATAATTCTCCAACTGCTTTCTCCGAATTCTTTTAAGAAAAAGTTTGACACAAAAGCAAAGAGAATTCCTACAACAATGTTAAGCTGATAGTACCCAACAAGGTTTCCTCTTTCGTTCGGAGCGGAAATTTCTGAGATATACGCTGGTGCAGCAATAGTAGAAATTCCAATTCCTACTCCTCCTATAAATCTAAAAAATGCAAATGTTATTGGGTCTGTCGAAATTGAAGAACCTATCGCAGATATTGAGTAAAGATAACCTATCCAAAGTAAAGTTTTTTTTCTGCCGAAATAATTCGTTGGTAAACCACCAAAAATAGCACCAATTACAGTTCCCCACAAAGCCATACCAACAACCACTAGCCCATGAAATAAATCCGTGGAATGCCATAAATTTTGGAGCTTTTGGTCTACTCCAGAAATAACAATGGTGTCAAATCCAAATATAAATCCTGCGAAAGCAGCCGTGTATGAATACCTTAGTCTTCTTTTGATTTTATTCATATTATATATTGTAAAGGTACGGTCAAATGATTTATTTGTAAATTAGTTAGAAATAATAAAAAATTGAAAAACAAACTTCTAATTATAACAGCATCATTTTTATTCGCAGTTGGATGCAAGAATGATAAAAATCAGTCGAAAGAGGATTTAATTAAAAGAGCATACGCAATTCACGATAAGGTTCTTACTCTAGATACCCACGCAGACACACCACTTAGAATGATCGAACCAGGTTTTGATATGTCGGTTAGACATGATCCAAAAAAAACAGGATCTAAAGTAGATTATCCCAGAATGAAAGAAGGTGGTTTAGATGCTATCTTTTTTGCTGCTTTCGTTGCCCAAGACATAAGAGATGATGATGGTAATGGGAGAGCTAAATCGCTGTGCTTACAAATGATAGATTCGATAACGACATCTATTGATAGAAATTCTGACAAAGTAGGATTGGCGCTAAATCCTGAAGATGCTTACACATTAGAAAAGGAAGGAAAACACGCTATTTACATAGGTATTGAGAATGGATATCCAATAGGTAGCGACATTTCAAATGTAGAACTTTATTACAATAAGGGTGTCCGTTATATCACTTTGGTTCATTCTTCAAATAATGATCTCGCTGATTCAGCGACTGATCCTCACGGAACGGAACATAATGGTATCAGCGATTTGGGAGCAAAGGTTATTGGTGAAATGAATAGGTTAGGAATAATGGTCGACGTTTCACATGGAAATGATAGTGTTTTTTATGATGCGATAAAAATGTCCAAAGCACCGATAATTGCAAGTCATTCAAATGCAAGGGCGGTAACTAATCACAAACGTAATTTTACAGACGAGATGTTAAAATTAATTGCAAAAAACAGGGGAGTAGTTCAATTAACCATGTTAAGTAATTATTTACGTGAAGCTAAGCCTAATGTTATGCGTGACTCAGTATTAGCAATATTTAGGACAAATATGAAGGAAGTTTCAGAAATGAATACAGATGAGCGAGATGATTACAGAGAAAAAATAAATCTAATTAACAAACGATACCCTGACCCATCTGCAAATGTAGGTCATGTGGTTGATCATATCGATCATATAGTTAAAATTGCTGGAATCGATCATGTTGGTATTGGATGTGATTTTGACGGTGGTGGTGGTATCGATGGGGTTTTTGATGTCAGTGAAATAAAGAATATTACAGTGGAGCTGGTTAGAAGAGGTTACAATGAAGCCCAAATTGAGAAAATTTGGGGTGGAAACTTATTACGTGTCTTCAGAGAGGTTCAAGCATACGCGAAAAAAGCCGGAAACAATTCAATCTAGTATTTAATTGAAAGGTAGCGTGTATAAATGGTTTATTGTTTTATTACTTTCATCCGGTGTTACTTTCGCTCACCCTTTAAGATTGTCCTTATGTGAAATTGAATTTTACTCAAAAGAGAACCTAATATCAGTTAATTTGAAACTTTTCTTAACCGATGTTAACGAAGCCCTAGTTTTTAATCCTTACAGCAATGAATTGGCTTTTTGTCAACCAAATGAACATTCTGATGCAGACAAGATGTTGATGGAATATTTAAACAGATTTTTTTATGTAAAATTTAATAGAAAAAAAATCAATTTTGAAATTAAGAAAAAAAAACTGAATGGGGAAGGAGAGAATACGGCCCTTTGGGTGTATCTTGAAAAATCTGTGGAGGGAAAATTTAATTCCATGGAAGTAAAAAATGCTGTCTTTACAGACTTATTTTACGATCAAAACAATATAGTTTATATCCATATAAATGAAGAATCTAAAAGTATAATGCTAAATAAAGAAACATCAACCTATAAATTAAATTTTTGACGTGAATCCATTTAAATTTTACCTTAAGTTGGGTTTTGATCATATATCTAATCTTAATGGATATGATCACATCCTTTTTTTAATAGTTCTGTGTGCTGTTTACAGAATACAACAATGGAAGAAAATTCTTATTCTGGTTACCGCATTTACCATTGGGCATAGTGTTACTCTAGCTTTAGTTTCATTTGATTTATTTAATATCCCCTCAAGTATTATAAAATTTCTTATTCCTGCGACTATATTTATCACAGCAATAAATAATATAATAGGATCAAACTCAAAAGAGAAGACTCTTAATATGAGTAAAAATTATTTTATGGCACTTTTCTTTGGACTTATTCATGGGATGGATTTCTCTAATTATTTTAAAGCTCTAATTTTAGATAAATCATCAATAATTAAACCATTGTTTGGGTTTAATTTAGGAATTGAATTTGGACAACTAATGGTTGTTTTTTTTATTATTTCAATCTCATTTTTGTTTTTAAATATAATTAAAGCGAAAGATCGTGAATGGAAACTTTTTATTTCAGGTGCTGCTGCTGGAATTTCTTTTATTTCAATGTTAGAAAACAAATTTTGGTAGTTTTTCTATTATTTCAAACTCCGCCGAAGAAAAAAAAATAATAAATAAAAATCTTAGTTAAATATTTTAAGCAATAATTGAATGAGAATAATAATTAGATTTTAAAATCATGAACAGATTTATCTTTTTTTAATAATTCTCTAAGTTCTAAAGGTACTTCCCAATGGTCACCAAATTCAGATTTAAATTTATCACAATCTTCTATAAAATTCCCCATTCCGACATAATCTATATAGGATAAAGCTCCACCTGTATAAATTGGGAAACCCCAGCCAAGAACTGAACCAATGTCTCCATCAGTTGTAGAACGAAGTACTCCCTCATTAAGACATCTAAAGCTTTCGAGTGATTGTCTATGTAATAAACGTTTTGATATCATATTTTCAGCAAAAGCATCTTTTTTTTGGTTAAATACTTCTTTCAGTCCTTTCCACAGCCTCTTTTGTTTCCCCTTTGGATAATCATAGAAACCAGCCCCATCTCTTTTACCTGTTCTACTATGTTTATTTATTAATTTTTTAACTAAATCGTAAGTCCTTTTTTCTGATTCCTTCTTTTCAGATGGGTCACTTTCAAATACGTGAGCGCTAAGTGTTAATGAAACCTCATCATGGACAGCAAGCGGTCCGACAGGCATTCCTTTTTTAATTGCTATTCTTTCAACTATTTGAGGAGCGACTCCTTCTTCTAGAAGAAACATTCCTTCGCTAAGATAGGTTCCAAAGCATCTAGATGTAAAAAAACCTCTACTATCATTAACTACTATAGGTACTTTTCTAATAGAAACTGTGTAATCAATAGCTGCTGCAATTGCTCTATCTGAAGTTTTGTCTCCAACAATGATTTCGACTAGCGGCATTTTGTCAACTGGAGAAAAAAAGTGAATTCCGATAAAATTTTGAGGTCTTTTGGAAGACTTAGCCAACAAACTAATCGGGATGGTTGAAGTATTTGAACCATAAATTTTATCGTCTCCTAAAACAGCCTCAGTTTCTTTGGTAACTTTATCTTTTAAATCTACATTTTCAAAAACAGCCTCAATAATTAAATCGCTTCCTTCGACATCTTTTGGGTTGTCAGTTGGGATAATCCTTGATAAGGTAGCTTGTTTTTTTTCTTCTGTTGATCTACCTTTTGAAATAGCTTTGTTAAGCAGTTCTTCAGAGTATGATTTACCTTTTTTTGCTCCATCGATCGTAACATCTTTTAAAACCACTTCCATTCCAGCTCTAGCTGAAACATACGCAATTCCAGAACCCATCATTCCAGCTCCTAAAACTCCAACTTTATTAATCTCGTACTTGTCCTCGTTTTTAGGTCTTGCTTTTCCTTTTGCAGCACCCTGAATTCCGAAGAACCCAGTTCGAATCATATTTTTTGCCTCTTTACTAGTAACGGCCTCTATAAAATAACGGGCTTCAATTTCTAGTGCTCTATCAATTGGTATTTGTATCCCATCGTGTATAACTTTTAAAACTTTTTGGGCAGAAGGATAATTTCCATGTGTGAGTTTACCAACATTTCCAGACGCTCCAGCTAAGGTTTGTACACCGTTTGGTGTCCAAATGCCACCTCCTGGAATTTTATGTTTTTTATTATCCCACGGCTGAAGTGGATTTTTCGTATTTAGAATGTATTCTTTAGCTTTGGTAAGCATCTCTTCTTGAGAATCAACTACTAAATCTATTAGTCCATCATTTAAGGCTTTTTGGGGTCTTGCCTCAATCCCTTGAAGAATATACATTAGAGAGTTTTGTAATCCTAGGATATAGGGACTCTTAGAAGTGCCTCCAGCCCCTGGAAATATTCCAGCTTTTATTTCTGGAAAGCCTATTTTAATTTTTGTTGAACTTAAGGAAATTCTGTAGTGACAAGACAAACTTAACTCAAGGCCACCACCTAGTGCAGTTCCATTGATTGCAGCTACAAATGGTTTTCCAGAAGTTTCAATTTCTCTAAGTCCTTTATGAAAAAACATAATACCTCCAAAAAACTCTTTTTTGTCTGCTATTGGTTTTGCGAGCATTCTCAAATCTCCACCTGCCATAAAAATGGGTCTACCTGATGTAATAATTACTCCTTTTACATCCTTATCTTCTATAGCAATTTTTGCTACTTCAAAATATCTTGTAACAAAATCAAGTGTGAGAAGATTAGCTGGTTCCTCTTTTTGATTAATTTCAATCAAAGCAACCCCTTCTTTATCAACAGAATAACTTAAAAATTTGTCTTTAATATTTTTCATTAAGCTTATACACGTTCTATAATAGTCGCAATACCCATTCCCCCACCTATACAGAGTGTTACCAAACCAGTATTCAAATCTCTGCGTTCAATTTCGTCCATTATTGTTCCAGTTAATATACACCCTGTAGCTCCTAATGGATGCCCCATGGCGATTGAACCACCGTTGACGTTAACTATGCTAGGGTCTACCCCTGTCTTCTCCATAAACAGCATTGGAATTGCAGAAAAAGCCTCATTAACTTCAAAAAGATCGATATCGCTTAATTCCATACCTAAGTTATTCAGTGCTCTCTTTGAAGCGGGAGCTGGACCTGTTAGCATAATTGTTGGATCAACACCTTGAACGGCAGCAGTTAAAATTTTAAATCTTGGTTTAAGATTTAATTTCTCGCCAGCATCTTTATTACCAATTAAAGTAATGGCAGCTCCATCAACTATTGCAGAAGAGTTACCTGCGTGATGAACATGGTTAATTTTTTCAACCTCTGGGTACTTATCTAACGCAACATCGTTAAACCCTCCCATTCCTCCGATCATTTCAAATGCGGGCATTAAACTAGATAACCCATTGAGATCTGTTTCAGGACGAATATTTTCGTCCGTGGTTAGTATTTCAATTCCATTATTGTCCTTAACAGATATTCTAGATTTGAAATAATTGTTCTCATCGGCTAAGGCAGCTCTTTTTTGAGATTCAACAGCATATTTATCGGTATCTTCTCTAGTATAACCATACTTAGAAGCAATCAAATCTGCAGAAATTCCTTGCGGAATTATGTTTCCCGGTATTGCAAGGTTTGGATCTATAAACATACCTCCACCATCTGAACCCATTTTCACACGAGACATGCACTCAACACCCCCCGCAATAATTAAATCTTTGTAACCAGATTTTATGTAGGCCGACGCCTGATTGATTGATTCAAGTCCAGAACCGCAAAATCTATTCAATGTCACACCGCACATGTGATCACCATACTCAGCAGCTTGTGCTGCGGATTTTGCAATATTTGCGGCTTGGTCCATAACTTGTGTAACACAGCCAAGTATAATATCTTCCACCAAAGATGTGTCGATATTGTGTTTCTCTTTTAAACTTACCATGGTTTGTTTTACAAGCTCAGTAGGAGTAATACCTAACAAGGCACCCTTATTATTTCCCTTACCTCTAACTGTTCTTATCGCGTCATAAATAAATGCTTCCATAGAAATTAGGTGATTTAATGATCTATAACAATTTACAATAATGAGATTGAATTTGGCTTAAAAACCGGCTTATAAATTATAAAATTATTTAAATTTATTTTTATATTTTTTTTTGTTTTTTATTTTGTTCTTTTCCTTTTTTTGCGCGTGGGTCTTTACCAAACATACGTTCTAGACGGTCAGGTATATAATTTTGGTTTTCATCCTCTTCATAACCCATAGAGGTGCTTATGACCCCATATGCGACAATGCCTCCTATAAGAACAAAAATTGCTATAAATACGGCAACTATCTCATTCATAACTGTTTGTTTACTTTAAATATACAATTTTTTTATCCCTTTGGTTTATTTTCTTCTTTAACTAATTTTTTCTTTTTGTTTTTTACATGCATGTCTAGCCAACGATCTTGTTCCCAAATAAGATGCAATATGGATTCTTTAGCTCTGTAACCGTGACTTTCTTTTGGAAACATAACGAGTCTTGTAGTTGCACCGAGTCCTTTGAGTGCATTAAAATATCTCACGCTTTGTAGTGGATAGGTTCCTGAGTTGTTATCTTCCTCGCCATGAACTAACAAGAGCGGTGTTTTCATTTTATTAGCGTGCATGAAAGGTGACATTGAATAATATACATTAGGTGCTTCCCAATAGCTCCTTTCTTCGCTTTGGAATCCAAAAGGAGTTAAGGTTCTGTTATATGCTCCACTTCTAGCAATTCCCGCAGCAAATAGATTACTATGACTTAATAAGTTAGCGACCATGAATGCTCCATAACTATGTCCACCAACTCCAACTCTTTCTCTATCAATAAAACCCAATTTATCGACGGCATCTATAGCAGCTTTTCCATTTGCAACTAGTTGCTTTCTAAATGAATCATTTGGCTCTTCATCTCCTTCTCCTACAATTGGAAACTCAGCTCTGTCTAAAACAACATATCCTTGTGTCGCCCAATAAACTGGATTTCTCATAGATGGGTAAGTAAAGGTATTTGGATTACTTCTCTTCTGAGAGGCAGTAGACTTATCTTTATATTCTCTTGGATATGCCCACAAAATCATTGGTTTTTTATCTCCTACAGATACATCCTCTGGCAAATACAAAACTCCGCTTAAATCAAGGCCGTCGTCTCTTTTATAAGTTATGATCTCTTTTTCAACTTTTTCAAGTGCTTTGAAGGGATTTTTAAAAGATGTGATTCGTTTTAGTTTGTTTAAGCTAACATCCCTAAAGTAATAATTTGGATATTCTTTTGGTGACTCGATTCTTACGAAAGCCACTTTTTTTTCTGGATCATAATCGATTATATTTTCATATTTTTTTGTGAAAGAGGATTGGTATTGTCTTTCCTTAGAAATTTTTTCTAAGTTTAATTTGTCAATAAAGGGGAACTGGCCCTTCTCAGTGAATCCAGAACCTATAAGGAAAGCATTATTATTTTTTATATCCAGTACTTTGGTATTATATTTACCATTTTTCATTAAAAAGTTACCAGGATCAGAATAAATATCTTGATAATTTCGATCTTCAATAATCAAAGCCTTCTTAGATGTATTGGAGGGATTAAACAGATAAGTTTTTACATTTCTATTGTTCCACCAAATGTCGTTAACTATAGCTATATTTTTGTTCCCCCAAATAACATTTGATAAACGATTATTTACCTTAAGTAGTAATTTGGGGTAACCTTTAAATGGATAATCCCACTGGTAAAGAGCATCTCTATATTCAACTTTGTTTTCTGGATCTCCTTTATCTAAGGCCTTAAAGAAGTATAATGATGCCCCCAGGTCATTTCTCCATCCAATATTTCTAGGTTCTGTTGTGGTGGACATTCTTCCTTTTGGAAGTTCCTCTGACAGTGGAGAGTCTTGAATAACTTTAACTACATCACCATTTACATTATAAACTCTGTACTCAGTTGGAAATCTATAGTAGGGAACTAAATATGAGAAAGGCTTTTTTATAAAACTAACCATAACCAAGTCACCGTTTGGAGAAACTGAAACTGAACGATACATTTTAGATTGCAAAAATCTTTTTTCTCTTCCCTCAAGATTGATTTTAATAATATCTGATAAACTTAGCTGGGTGAAATTAAATGCATCATCTGGATTTTTGATTAAATCCTGATATGTTCTGTTTTGAGCCTTTTGCCCTTCATTTTCAGTTATTGTAGGTCCCGTTGGGACAATGCTATTTCTATCGATCAAAGCTTTTCTATTGTTTGGAATAGTTTTTATTAAAAGTTCACTATTGTTTTTAAGCCATGTAATAGGATTCCCAAGTGTTGCATTTATGTTCGGACCGTATATCCTCTTAGTCATAAGAGTCTTTAGATCTGCTATCCATAATTCCACTCCTTTATTTGTGGTATTTGTTAATGCGATTTTAGACTCATCTGGAGAAATACTAAAGTTTGAAAGCTTTGGATTTGAGGGTAAGCCCTGTAATTGTGACGGTTCCTTACTTTTTGATAATTTTAAAATTTTAATATTTTTATAGTAAGTTGTTCTACTCCCAATATGTTTAGACGGGTTAACTCTCAACCCCGCTATTCGGAGTTCTTCTTGGGATAGTTCTGAAATACTTTTGTAGGCGTCTCTGTATAAAAGAATAAAATTTTCGTTTTTACTGTCTTTAATAACTGATGGAGCAAGTTCAACTTCAATTAATTCCAATAATTCTTTCTTCGGAATTTGATAAGAAGTTTTTTCTTGTGATGATAATAGCAAAGATGTTAAAGTTAGTATCGAAGTAATAAGTTTTTTTTTCATTTTAAAATTTTAATTTTTAAGGAAAAAAAAGGAGATCATAAAGATCTCCTTTTTAAAAAATATCTATTTAATTATTAATATCCTGGGTTTTGGGCAATTTCTTCATTGGAATTAACCTCCCCGTCAGGAATTGGAAGAATAAAAAGATTGTTAGGGTAGCTTAAATTACACGCTTCAGGTACTGAAGTACAATCTAAAATCCTAGCTAAGCCTTGTTTTCTTCTATTAATGTCAAATATTCTGTGACCTTCAAAAGCTAATTCCGCTCTCCTTTCATTATAAACTTCTGTTTTAAGTGCAGCACCAGTAGCAGTAACATTTGCGACTCCTGGATTTGCCCTCTGTCTAATTATATCAACATCAGCTTGAGCGCCAGCTTCGTTTCCAAGGTTTGCTCTAGCCTCAGCTCTATTTAAATAAACCTCTGAAAGTCTTATAACAGAAACATTATCTGTACCATTTAGTGGACCTTCACTAGGCCATTTGTCGACCCTAGCCGGACCGAGAGGTGCTTTAGCAAAATCTCCAATTAAGTTACTATCATAAGTAATCATAGTTCTTCTGATGTCACCATCCTCCATTAGAGCGTACCAATCATTTGAGGGAAGGTAGTCACCATATCCAGTCACTTTATACATACCTCCAATATGGTTTGAGCCAGTATTGTCAGTTGTATTATAGATCATCTCAAAGATTGCTTCCGAGGACAAACCATCGATAAATTGAGTAGGGTATAAATCTCTGCTGACAAGTGAGTAACCATAATTGTTGATTACACTTGTTGCCTTTGCTTCAGCATTAGACCAATCCTCCATATATAAATAAACCCTTGATAAAAGTGCTTCAGCAGCTGCTTTTGAAAAGTAACCAGCATTTTTCTGAGAAGTCGTAATCAAAGTCACTGCCTGATTTAAATCAGAAATAACCTGTGTATAAACCTCTGCTACAGTACTCCTTGCAGGCTTGTTTTGAAAATCAAATTCCAGAACTATAGGAACACCGGGATGTCCCGCTCCAGCGGAGAAAGAATAAGGTTGAGCGTAAAAATTACACAGCATAAAATAAGCAAGTCCTCTAATCCCGAATGCTTGACCTTTAAGAGTATTAAAATCTGCCGTTAATGAAGCAGAGGGTTCAAATTCTGAATTTATGACAGAATTTGCAATATTTATTGCTTCATAGAACTCTCGCCAAATATCCTCTGGGATAAAATCTGTTTCACTTCCATTGTACTCTGCCCATTCTTTTGCTCTGTTTGCACTTGCATTCTGTTTTACATCATCACCCATAACATCAGGAACTAAAAGAGTATATCTGCCGTAAAGTGCAGCATTTCCACCTCCTTGTAATTGGTCATGAAGACCTAAAACAGCAGTGTTAAAATCATCAAATGTCTGTAAGAAAGATTCATTTGATATATTCTGTTGTGGCTGAAGATCAAGAAAATCGTCTGCACATGAAATCAATGATATTGACAGCACTAACAAAAAACTACGTTGTAAAATATTTTTCATTTTATTCATTTTTAAAAATTAAAATCCAATGGTTACTCCCAAACTTGTTGTTCTGGAAAGTGGTGTCATTGTGTTATAGATTCCATCAATCGCTTGATCTGGATCAAACGGAAGATTATCAGCTTTGGTCCAAGTCCAAATATTATTCATATCTAAATAAACTTTAAATTGATTTATACCAATATTACCAAATAAATCTGTTGGAACATTGTAAGACAAATTCAATGATTTTAATCTTACATAATCCCCTTCATAAAGGTATCTACTGTTAGGTCTTTGATTTGAAGACTGATTACCTCCCCATCTGTGTTTTGGAAATTCTGCCGCTTGACCTGGAGTTGTCCACCTATTGTTGAAAGCATAGGTAGTTGTACTTCTTGGTGTAAACCTTCCATCACCATGGATAACCCATCCAGGATTAAAATACAGATAGTTACCGAAAGAATAATTGAAGGTCATACCAAGAGAAAATTCTTTATATGAAGCATTCAAGTTAAATCCACCATAAAAATCTGGTGTCGCAGATTTTCCTTCCATATAAACCCTTTCGGTTTCACCAACACGGTTTGTGGTTGAATTATAATTAATTGTCCCATCCGAGTTAACGAGATACCAAAGAGGGTCACCGTTGGCTGGATCTACTCCAGCCCAAGGGAAAAGGAAATATTCTTGGAAATCTCTACCCTGTTCTCTCTTCTTAGTTGAAACGACTATAGGCTCAGGAAGGTAGGTAATTTCATTTTTAAGTGTAGTGGTATTGAAATTAACACCAAGAAATGCTTCAGAAGTTTGAATAATGTCAATTCCTAAATCAATCTCTATACCTGAGTTTTTCATATCACCAATATTTTGAGCTACTGATGTAAATCCAGTTGTCAATGATAATGGTCGATCTAATAGAAGATCTGAAGAAACTCTTTCAAAGTATTCAGCATTTAATGTGATTTTATTGTCAAGGAAAGTAGCATCAATACCAATGTTAAAATTCTCTTGCGATTCCCAAGTAAGCAAATTATTAGAGACTTGAGAAGGAGCAGCTCCAGGGTTACCGTCATAATCTCTGGTAAAGCCCCATAAACCTGCCCAATCAAAGTTTCCAATACCAGCATTACCTGTAGTTCCAAAACTTCCTCTTAATTTTAAGAAGTCAACAAAACCAACACTTTCAATTAATCTTGTCATATTCCAACCAACACCGATTGATCCGAATGTTCCCCATCTTTGGTCTGGACCAAATCTTGATGAACCATCTCTACGGAAAGACATTGAAAGAAAATATTCGCTGTTGTAATCATAATTTGCTCTTGCGAAATAGGATTGGAAAGCATAATCTGACCTTGCACTGTAAGCCTGAGTTGGATTAGCAGCACTCGCAGCAAATTTTAAATCTGGATGCGAGAACCCTTCACCTCTTAATTCTATAGTTCTAGTCATAACTTTTTGGGCTTCGTAAGCAGCGAAGAAATTCATATTATGATTTCCTGTATTTTGGGGTGTAAATTGTAAACTTTGAGTACCCAACCAATTTGTCTGTGATATTCCTCCTTCATTGGCATAACCACCAATTCTTCGACCATCTCCATATCTACCATTTTGAAATAAATATTCATCCACTTTTAAAAGATCAAAACTCCAGTCAGACTTTATAGTTAAACCATCCATGATTTCATATGAAACTTCAAAAACATCCGTTAATCTCATTTGAGACAGCTCTCTTTTGTCATCATAGAGGTGACCAACTGGGTTATTCCCCCCCATAAAGAAGTTTTTATGATCACCATAGAATCTTCCAAACTCATCATAAACTGGAACAGTTGGTGCCATTAAATAAGCTAAGTAAAATGGGGCCTGCCATCTGGTACCGTCAGTAATACCTCTTTGATCAAAAGTTGAAATATTAACGTTGTTACTAACTTTAAACCTATCAGTTAGTTGAGCATCAATATTTAAACGAGAGGAAAACCTTTCAAATTTGTTATTTTTTACCATTCCATCATTATCAAAATAGTTAGCAGAACCAAAGTAGGTTACTTTTTCTGAGCCACCACTAAAACTAAAATCATATTCTTGTACAATTCCTGTTTGTGTCATCTCATCTAGCCAAATTGTGTTATAATTTTGTCCCGCATCATTTAATGGGAACTGATTAGCAAAAAGTTCTCTTGCTGCATCAGGAGAAGTTCCTCGCGCTATATAACCTTCATAATGAAGTTGTTTGTATTGTGTAGAGTTAAGCCCCCTTAAAATGCCATCGTAAGCAAATTCTTGAGTTCCATATCTAGCTCTTAAAGTAAATTTTGGGTCGCCAGCTTTACCACTTTTTGTAGTAATTAGAACTACACCATTTGCACCTCTAGATCCATAAATGGCTGTTGAGGCAGCATCTTTTAAAACTACCAAACTTTCAATATCATTAGGATTTATTGAACCCAAAACATTAGAACTTCTTCCTCCGTTAGAGAAGTCGGTTGTTGAAAGAGATCCTGAAGTAATTGGCATCCCATCGATTACATACAGGGGCTCATTACTCGAACTAATAGATCCAATACCACGGACTCGAATTGAAATTCCAGCACCAGGAGCACCGTCATTAGAAACAACCTGAAGACCAGGCGCGGCTCCTTGTAGTGCACTTTGGAATGTGGCAGATGGTTGCATTTCAAGAGTTTCAGCACTAATAACCGCAACAGCACCAGTAAACTTCTCACGGCTACTGGTTCCATAACCTGTTACGATAACTTCCTGAAGCTCGGTAGATGACGTCATAATGACGTCAATTGTGTCTTGACTTCCAACAGTAACTGTTTGACCTTCCATCCCAATATATGAGAACTCAAGAACGTCACCCTCAGAGGCTTCTATGGAATAGTTTCCATCGAAATCAGTAGTTACACCAGTTGATGAACCTTGAATAATTATGGTTGCACCAGGTAGGGGTCCTTGATCGTCTGAAACAGTACCATTGATTGTCTTTTGAGAAAACCCGTAAAAGGTTGTCATCAAAGAAATTAATAGTAAGTAAATATTTTTCATAAATAACGATAATTTTTAAATTGATTATATAGTGAATGTAGTAATAAATTTTCAAATTTCTCAATACGTAGTAGGTAGAATTTCAAAGATTTTTTTTTTATTAAAAAGTTTTGTCAATTTTATAATTTACAGTGTATAATTTTAAAAAAAAGTAGTTTTTTTTCTAGATTTTTGCATTAACTATAAAATCAACAATTTGGTAGTAAATGTGTCTTGGTGTTTTTTTCCCATTTGTCTTCTTGATAAAATCAGTTTTATGCGCAATCACTAATTCTAATTTTGGGATAACGGTAATAAATTGACCACCACTTCCATGCGCAGAGTAAGACCCCTCGTATATATTGTTTTCATTAAAATCATCAAAAGTCCACCACATGTAAGAATAACCAAAATCTGGACTTTTAAATTTAGACAAACCTCTCCTTTTGGAAACAGTGTCCTTAGGAGTTATAATTGTAACAATTTTCTTCAACCAATTTTCAGAAATCAATTGATTTCCATTCCACTTTCCCTTATTCAACATTAGTTGCCCCACTTTTGCCATATCCTTTGTTGAAAGATTAATGGGATAAGCTAAATACTTTGATTTTGTTTTATCACCCGCTTTTTTTTGAATTGATAAGTCCCAATTCTCAAATCCAGTAGGAATAGCTATTTGCTCTTCAAGTTCTTCATAAATTGTTTTTCCTACAAGCTTTTCGAAAATATATCCGACCGCATTAAAGTCCCAGTTATTATACAAATAGTAAGTTCCTGGTTCAACACTACCTCTCTCTAGTACATTTTTCCTATCGTCGCCTCCATAGGAAGGATCATGAAAAATTCCAGATCTTGCAGTGGCCAAATGGTCAATAGTAGCTTTTTTTTCAATATCCATTAAACCTTCAAGATCATCCATTTCAAGATCCTCGAGCGTTTGGTTTAAATCAATTATTCCATTTTCTACATACTTTCCCATTAGCATTGCGAGGATACTTTTTCTGTTTGAGGCAATGTAACTAATATGCTCCAAGTCTCCGTATTCAAAAAATTTTTTCCCCTTATAGATCGCAATTAGACCAGTGGTATTTGATTTTTTCTCAATAAATTCAGTTAGTTTGTCTAGCTTATTTGCATCAAACCCTGACTCTTCATATGATAAATATTCTTCCCATGGCTGACCATAATTCAATTTATTTTCCGTCTCGCACTTAATGGATAGCAAAAAAATAATTATCAAATAACTTGTTAGTCTCATTAGTTTAATTTTTGTTAAAAGGATACAGTTCATCGATTGGCCCAAATTTGTAATCTAACGCGTCCAATCTAGTGGTACCAACAAAATCCCCTAATGCGTCAACAACCATAACCGTCTTCGAGTAACCTGTTTCATCAAAACCTCTTCGGAAATGGACTCTAGATTTTACTACAACAACATCAAAATCGTCAGGATTTAAATCTCCAAATCTAATTTCAGATGGCCTTATAACCTGCTCATAGGTTGGAACTATAACTACAGCATTTCCCTTACCGAATTTTACAACAGCTATTTTATCATATCCAAAGTGTGAGCCAAAGAAAAGTATCTCTCCAGAAATTCTTACAGGAACACCAGCTTGAATTCCAGTATAGCCCCCAACTTTATAGTCAAATTTATCACCCTTTTCGGCACCCTTTTTAGACAAGTCCTTTAGGACATTTTCATCTCGTAAAGTTGCTATTAGAAATTTTTCAACATCTTGCTCAATTAATTCTTTTGTTATCCATGTTGCGTCTCCTTGACGGTCAGAATAATCTCCTAACGCAACGGGACCTTTATCGTTTTGTAACGCCATTTTAGTTTTTTTTACAGCTTGTTTGGGTTTTAAAAATGAACCGCCCGCAAATTCCTTTTTCACTCTTAGAAAATAATCATTCATATCATCTGCAATTGAGTCAGCAAGTTGTTGATTATTATTGGTAACCACATGTATGGTTGCACCGATATCTGGCACGTCAGACCATGGAAAACCAAAAAAAACGCTAACAAAAACATCTTTATTTCTATTTTCCCATCTTCTAGCCCTTTCCATGATTGTAGAAGCAGGTTCGGCTCCAGTCCATTGAAGGACGGTTGCAGTTAATATACCAGGCTTTCTTGTTGCAGTTGTTGAGTTAAATTTATTTTTAACAGATCTGTACAAAAAATTCGCCGATCTTTCTCCTTGCAATGGTGCGTCATAATGAGGAAAACGTTTTGTTACAAATGCAGCATTAGCCCATCTTAAAAACTCGCCGTCTTCATTACCATGTAAATCAAAAGTGCCAGATATAGGAACATCAGGGCCAACTAATTTTCTAACCCTTTTTGCAATTTCAGCCTCTGGTCTTGGAACATCTCTAGTTGCCATAGCACCGTGCAAAGAAAGTTGGACTGCATCGACAGGCAATTTTGATTTTAGATCATCAAGAATTATTTTCATAAAATGCTCAAAACTTTTTTTGGTATTCCAACTCCTTGAAGACCCTCCAAACACTCGGTCAGGAGAATTAATTCCAATTAACTCAACATCCTTAAATAAACCAGCCTGATGAACAAATCCTCCAGTATAACCACCGAATTTTAGAAGTTGCTCACCCGTCACGAAAGGTACTCTTTTAGTCCAATCTTCTATGGTTGTGTCGCCACCAGGACAAAACGTACATGTTTCATGTGAAAATTGAATTATAGCAAACTTGAATTTTTGTCCATCATTACAAGAATAAATCGTTGCAGCAATTAAAAGAAAAATAAAAAAATTAGTTATAAATATTTTATTGGTCATATTTTTCATACTCATATTTTTTGTTTAGTGCATATTTAGCGAACCATTCTAACTCAGAATTAATTTTGGTTAGTCTATGGCTTAGTTTTCTCCATCCATGTGGTTCTCCAGGAGCAATTAATAGTTTGGTTTCAACGCCTAAACTTCTTAAAGCCCTGAATAATTCAACTGATTGTGGTGGAGGGACTCTTTTGTCATTTCCACCAACTAGAACTAATGTTGGAGTTTTTACTTTGTGGATATCTTTTAAGGGTGAATTATTCCAGAACACGTCTATAGGAGCGTTTTTTTGCCAAGGATCCCCACCAAACCAGGCAGTTCTATTTAGTCTTACATCACTTTGAGCATACATGCCAATCCAATTGACTGCGCCAGCACCTGATGAGGCGGCTTTGAACCTGTCTGTATGGGTAATAATTTTATTTGTCATATGGCCTCCAGCACTCCACCCCATTTTGATTAATTTATCTGGATCGGCAATTCCTTCATCAATTAAATGATCTACTCCAGTCATTACATCTAGGTGTGATTGATTAAAATAACTACCAACCATATCCCTAAGAAAAGCGTCACCATAACCAGTGCTGCCTCGATAATTTGGTTGTAAGACGACGTAATCTTTACCTGTTAGAACTGCGTTGTACCTCGTTGATCCTCTAGAAAAACCATATTTGTCTGATGACCTTGGGCCACCATGTGTTTGAACTACTAAAGGATATCTTTTTGATTCCTTGTAATCATGTGGTAAATATAAAATCCCTTCAACTTGAACACCATCTTCTCCAGTCCAAGTAATAGCCTGTTGAGTTGGTAAATTGAATTCTTTTTTTAAGTAATCGTAGTGAGATGTTACTTTTTTTTGTGTTTTTCCATATAAATATAAATCCCCAGGATTTTCAATTGTATTAATCCCAAATACATGTAAATTCGATTTTAAGTTGTAATCCCAATTAGTCAGACTATGCTTTCCATTTGTTATTTGTGAAAAAATTCTTTTTGAAATATCCATTTTCCAAAGCTGAGTACTTGCACCCATGTTTACTAGAATAAAAAACTCTCCCCTTTTTCTAGAAAAATCAAAAGAATAAATTTCGTGGTCAAAGTCATTTGAAATTATTTTGGGTTGATTTATTCCATCCGTTGAAACTTCAAAAAGATTTCTATTGTAATACTCTTCTAAATTCCCGTTACTTGCAGAAATAAAATACACTTTGTCTCCATTGGGAGAAATTTTTGCTGACGATTCACTAATTGAATTGTTTGTTAGTTGAATTTCTCTTGATAAATCCAAATCCATAATCCATAACTCACTTAGAGATCTAAATTCAAGAAATGGATTAGGTCCCTTTTGAAGAAGAATTTTTTTATTATCATTAGATAAATCATAGTTTAAAACTGAAAAATCTCCATCTGTAATTTTTTCTTCATTTCCGTTTAGATCCAACCTCCATAAATGTTTCTGCTCACGGTTATTATCAAAACTGTAAACGTCATAGCCATCTCTTTCAGCTAAAATTTGTTCTTTAGTTTTTGGGTCACTTGCAATGAAATAAAGATACTTTGAGTCACTGGACCACTTAATATTACTAACTCCAGTCCTATGATTTGAAAGTTTTTTTGGTGAACCAATTTTGGTTGGTAGTAAATAAATTTGACTATTTCCTGAATCAAATTCATCGTCCTCATCATCAATGTAACCCTCTTTTGAAGAGGTAAAGCTTATCCACTTGGAATCAGGTGACCACTCGGGATTGCTAAGCCCTTTTTTCTCAAATGTAATTTTTTGGGATATGCCACTATTTAAGTCAGTCAACCATAAATTTGGAATTTGTTTATTTTCCTTCCAATCGCTTTCAGATAAAATATAAACAATTTTGTTACCATTTGGAGATAAAGAAACACTAGATATACCTGGAATATTTAAAAAGTCTATTATAGACATATCTTTCTTTTGAGAGAAAATTATTTGGTTAGATATAAATATTAATAAAATTGCTTTTAAAATTTGAATTTTTTTCATGAGATTAATTTTTAAAAATTTTAAATAATTCATAAGGCAGAGTGCCAAAAGAGGCATTCGAAATATTAGCCATTATTGAAACTACCGATTTATCGTTGGAAGAAAACACAAAAGTAGTACCTCCAACTGACCCCCCCGTATGTCCTAAATAAGAGTTATTTTCATCATCGTATCTAATTCTCCAACCAATGCCATAATTGGTTTTTTTATCATTTGGAATTTTTTGAGATTCTGTCATTTCCTTAACAGTTTCAGGCAAAAGGAAATCAGTGTAAAGAACTTTCCAAGTAAAGTCGGCCATATCCTGTGTAGTTGATACGTAACCACCTCCAGCCCACTTCCAACTATTGTTTACATCTGGACAAAGAACAATATCTCCGGATTCATTTTTTTCATAAAATGTAACCTTGTCATTCAAAACTAAATCAATTTCTTCAGCAAAGGTTTTGTTAAGTTGAAGCGGACTTAATATTTCGTTTTTCATCAGTTCAATGAAATTTTCACCGTATGCTTTTTCCATTGCTAGACTTAGCAAAGTCCAAGCATGAGTAGAATAACTATATTTAGTTCCTGGATCAAATAGCAGGCTGTCATTAATAAATATGTTCAATGCCTCAGAGGTATTCTCATAATTTAAATTGAGCTTCATATCATCTCCATCTCCGTAATGTCTTATACCTGATAGGTGTCCAGCAATTTGTCTTAGGATAATTTTTTTTTTATCAGCCGGTAGTCCTTTAATATAAAAACTTACTGAACTATCAATCTCAATTTTATTTTCTTCATACATTTTCATCAACGCAGTACCAGCTAAAGTTTTAGAAAAACTCCCTATTCTGAATATTGAATTTTTAGGGTTTATATTAATTTTTTTCTCTAGATCAGCATATCCAAAACCTTTAGAGTATTCTATATGGCCGTCTCCATCTAATATTGTAATTGACAACCCTGGAATTTTATTTTCTTCAATAAAGGTATTAACTAAATTGTCCGCTTCCTTTTCCTTTTCACTCAATTCTGCATCGGAATCGGAACAAGAAATTATTACAATAAATGAAGCTATAAATAAATTAAAAAGATTTATTTTCATAATTGAAAAGTATGATTACTAAATGTAATAATATGAATATTTAAAAACAATAAATATATAATAAACAATTATATTGCTATCATGGAGTTTTCGATTTATACGGTTCCTTTGAAAAAAAAATATCCTTTACAGATAAGTAGAGGAATAAAAGATCAATCTGTGAATGTATTTTTAAAAATTAAAGATGAAAACTACACTGCTTGGGGTGAATCAGCACCGGGTAAAAGTGAAAATGCTGAAACAGCTGAAATTGTTAAAGAGCAACTTGAGTATTTTATCTCAACAAATATCAAAAACGAATCCATTGACAAACTTTACAATCGGGCTATGGAAATGAAAATTGCACCATGTGCGTATGCATCTTTAGATATGGCTTTTTGGGACTTGAAGGCAAAAAAAGCGGGCAAACCCTTATACAAGTATTTAGATTTACCAAAACCTGGTAAACCAACATCTGTTACGATTGGTATAAATCCAGTAGAAGTAATTAGAGAAAGAATTCCAACAATTTTAAAAGGTAATAAATTTAAATCTCTAAAAGTAAAGTTAGGGAACCCTTTGGGCTTAGACGCAGATAAGGAAATGTTTAATGAGGTATATCAAATTTCCAAAAACTACAATGTAAAAGTTCGAGTCGATGCAAATGGAGGATGGGATGTAAATCAAACACTTGAAATGATGAATTGGCTAAGCAAGCGTGAAGTAGACTACATAGAACAGCCACTAAAAGAAGGATGTGAATCTGATTTAAAATATATTTTTGAAAATAGAAAAATGCCTATTTATCTTGACGAGTCCTGTAGATATGCAAAGCAAATACCTTTATGGGCTAATTATGTAGATGGAATAAATCTAAAATTAATGAAGTGTGGTGGCATCACAGAAGGATTAAAAATTATTAATACCGCTCGGGCTCACGGACTAAAAACCATGATAGGGTGTATGTCCGAATCTTCCCTTTCGATTGCTGCCTCTGCTTCGATAAGTGGTATCATCGACCACATAGATTTAGATTCTCATTATAATCTAAATCCGGACCCTTCAACCGGAACCAATTTAATAAACGGAATAACTTCCGTATCAGAAAATCCTGGTCATGGTGGAGAACTAAAAAAAATGTACTATGCTTAAAAAAAAACAAAATGTAGCTATTTACATGGAAGGTCATATTTACAGTGAGTATGGAAAAATGGGAATGGGAGTCCTGAGGTATTTAGAAAACAAAATAGTTTGTGTCATTGATTCAAAATACTCGAAAACAGATATAAGCGACCATTATTCCAATTTAAAACCAGTCCCTATTGTTAATAATTTAGATTCTGCTATTCAATTAAAAGCTGAAGTTTTGATTCTTGGTATAGCCCCAAGTGGAGGGAAAGTTCCTTCTGATTGGTATCCTGTGATTAAAATGGCATTATCAAAAGGATTATCAATAATTAATGGTTTACATGATCTTTTACAAGATCGCTTTAGTAATCTTATTTCTAAAAAAAATCAGTGGATTTGGGATGTTAGGGTCCCGAATTTTGTTCCTGAAATTGCGACTGGAAAAGCAGCACAATTAAATAACAAAAGGCTTCTGATGGTTGGAACCGACATGGCATGTGGTAAAATGACTACTGCCTTAGAAGTTTTAACGTGGTCAAAACAAAATAAATTAAAAAGTGGATTTATTGCAACCGGTCAAATTGGTATAACAATAACTGGAGACGGAATTCCCCTCGATGCCTTTAAAGTTGATCATGCTTGTGGAGCGGTAGAAAGGAAAGTGCTAGAATATGGTAAAAAAGATTTAATAATTATAGAAGGCCAAGGCTCATTACTTCATCCTGGCAGTACTGCAACATTACCCTTAATAAGAGGGTCTTGTCCAACTCATTTAGTATTGTGTCACAGGGCTGAAAAACAAAACTTAAGATATCCTGAAAATATCCGGATTCCTAACCTCAAAAAGTTCATTGAATTAAATCAAAATCTCGCTCACGTTTTTGGTGCATTCCCAATTTCAAAATGTATAGGTGTTTCACTTAATACATCAAAATTAAATGAAAAAGAAGCACAGATGGTAATTAATGAAACAACAAAAATTACAGGATTACCAGTTACAGATCCAGTTCGTTACGGAGTAGAAAAAATTTGTCGAAGCCTATTAACTAGTTAATAAAAGTACTCGGAGCGGGACTTGAACCCGCACGGCCACAATGGCCATTGGATTTTAAGTCCAACGTGTCTACCAATTCCACCATCCGAGCTGGACTGAGAGCGAAAGACGGGATTTGAACCCGCGACCCTCACCTTGGCAAGGTGACGCTCTACCACTGAGCTACTTTCGCAAAAGCAAACAAAGTTAAAATTAATTTTTAATTATAAGACAATATGTTTTTATCCTTTGTCCATCTTTTTTTTCAACTTATTTAGAACGAGAAGAGCCTCTAAGGGTTTTAAATTGTCAATATCAATTTCTAAAATTTCTTGTTTTAATTCTTCAACTAAAGGGTCATCCAATGAAATGAAACTTAGCTGCATTTCTTTGTTTTTATTTGACAAAGATTTTTTTCTGTTTGAAATATCACGGCTTTTTTCTAAAAACTTTAATTTTTGATTTGCTATATCAATCACTTGCTTTGGAAGTCCAGCCATTTTAGCTACATGGATTCCAAAACTATGTTCACTTCCCTCAGGTTCAAGTTTTCTTAAAAAAAGAATTTTATTGTCACCTTCCATTACAGAAACATTAAAATTTTTAATTCGTTTAAACTTATCCTTCATCACATTTAATTCATGATAGTGGGTGGCAAATAATGTTTTTGGTTTAAATGAATGTTCGTGAAGATATTCTGTGATAGCCCATGCTATTGATATACCATCATAGGTGCTTGTACCTCTTCCAATTTCGTCTAATAAAATTAAACTTTTAGAAGTTAAATTATTCAGTATTGCAGCAGCTTCATTCATCTCAACCATAAATGTAGACTCCCCCTGAGAGATATTATCGCTAGCGCCTACACGCGTAAAAATTTTATCAGTAATTCCAATATTTACTTCTTTTGCAGGCACATAGCTGCCAATTTGAGCCATAATAACTATTAAAGCAGTTTGTCTTAAAATTGCAGACTTACCAGACATATTAGGGCCACTTATCATCATTATCTGCTGATTTTCTTGGTCAAGTTCGATGTCATTAGGGATAAATATTTCACCATCTTTTAGATTTTGTTCTATAACTGGGTGCCTTCCTTGAATTATTTGAATATTATTTGACTCATTGAAAACAGGTTTACAGAAATTAAATTTTGAAGCAGCGATGGCAAAGCTTAAAAAACAATCAATTTCCCCAATTAAGGTTGAATTTACCATAATACCATCAAGATTTTCTTGGAGAGAATTTAATAATTGAGAGTAATAACTCAATTCCAATTCCTGTATTTTCTCTTCGGCACCTAATATTTTTGTTTCGTAATTTTTTAAATCTTCATTTATGTATCTTTCTGCATTCACAAGTGTTTGCTTCCTGATCCATTCATTTGGAACTTTTTCTTTATGAGTATTTCTCACCTCAAAATAATATCCAAATATGTTGTTGAAACCGATTTTTAATGATGGGATATCATTTTTGAGTAGCTCCTTTTTGAGGATTTTATCAAGCATTGACTTCCCGTCTTTTAGGATTCCTCTTAGTTCATCGAGTTCTTTAGAAAAGCCTTCTGCAATAAAATTTCCTTTTGAAATTGAAACAGGAACATCTTCCTTAATTGTTTTATCAATCTTAGAGAAAATTGTTTTACATGTAACTAATTTTTTTCCAGTTTTAACAATTAAATCATTGCTGTTTTTTTCGAACGTTGTTTTTATTTTTTGAATTTCAGCTATACTTCTCTTTAATGAAACCAATTCTCTTGGATTGACTTTTCCTGTAGCAATTTTAGAGGCAATTCTCTCGATGTCAACAATTTCTTTTAAATGTTTAATTAGATTTTCAGTTAAATATTTTTCGTTTAATAAAATTTCAACAAGATTGTGCCTTAGCTTTAATTTTTGTATAGATTTTAACGGAAAGTTTAACCATTTTTTAAGTACTCTGCTTCCAATTGAGGTTGATGTGAAGTCAATAACTTGAATAAGTGATACTCCTCCATTAGTCGAATAATTTAACTCTAAATTTCTAGTTGTAAATTTATCTAAGGAAAGATAGTTTTCAGTATTAATTCTTTTCAGTGACTTGATGTGTGCCAATCTGTTGTGTTGTGTCTCTGAGAGATAATGTAAAACAACTCCGGCGGCTATGATTCCCTCTTTATTATCATCTTCAACTCCAAAGCCTTTTAGAGACTTTGTTTCAAAAAGTTCTATTAATGAATCATAACTATTTTCATAATCAAACACCCAATCTTCTTGAAAAAATGTCGTGAAATCTTCCCCAAAATTTGAAAGGAATTCTGTTTTGGAAAGTTTTGAAATAATAATTTCTGCAGGTTCATACTTTTCAATAATTAATTTAATTTGATTAATTGATCCAGAAAAAAAAGAAAAATCTCCGGTTGAAATGTCCATAAATGAAATCCCAGATTTATTTTTACCAAAAGTTATTGCTGATAAGTAATTATTTTTATTATGCTCTAATATATCATCATTTATCGCTACTCCTGGAGTTACTAATTCCGTAACACCTCTTTTGACAAGTTTTTTTGTGAGTTTTGGATTTTCCAATTGGTCACAAATCGCTACTCTGCAACCAGCTTTGACTAGTTTTGGTAAGTAATTATTAATGGAATGATATGGGAATCCAGCAAGTTCAATTTCACTCATGCTTCCTGCACCTTTTTTAGTTAAAATGATACCAAGAATTTTCGATGCCTTTATTGCATCTTTTCCAAAAGTCTCATAAAAATCTCCAACTCTAAATAAAAGCAATGCATCAGGGTATTTAACCTTGATTTGGTTGTATTGTTTCATCAGTGGTGTTAATTTTACCTTTTTATCCAAACTCATTAAAAAATCAAATAGACACTAATATAATTCATATTTAAGTTTAAAAAACTTATTCTTATTCAAAATGAAAAATAGGAAATTAAAAAATCAGGAATTGAACAGAAAATCTAGAAAAGAATATTTAAAATCAAAGAAAACACCATTGATATTAATACTCGATGATATTAGAAGTGGTCACAATGTGGGTTCCATTTTAAGAACAGCGGATGCATTTTTGTTATCTAAAGTTTATATATGTGGTATATCTCCTGCTCCCCCTCACAAAGAGGTAATGAAAACTGCTTTAGGTTCTAATGAGTCTGTAGATTGGGAATACAAGGAGAATATTTATGATTTAATCACTGAACTTAAAAAAAATGATTGTGATATTTGGTCAATTGAGCAAACCGAAAAATCCATAGATTTAAAAAGTTACAGCCCGGATAAAAATAAATTGACTGGATTTGTTCTTGGCAACGAGGTTTTTGGGGTTAAACAAGAAATTATCGATATAGCAGGCCAAGTTATAGAAATACCACAACAGGGTACTAAGCATTCAATAAATGTTTCTGTAGTTTCAGGGATTTTGTGTTGGGATTTTTATTTGAAAATTAATGCCTAAAAAATAAATTTAAAATATTTAAAAATACTGAATGATTATTTTTAAAATCTCCATCATGCAAGTCTAAATTACATATCGTAAATTTAGTTTTGGTTTTCCAATCATTATATTCTGATTGAATCAAATCTAAATATTCCCTGTCAATTTGCTTTTCAAACTTTCTTCCTCTTCTCTTAATCTTATCTAAAATATGATTTATTTCTTGAGTTAAAATAATTACAACTTCAGGCTTGATAAATAAATCTGAACAATGATTAAAATCCCTTTGAAATTTATTAAACTCTGATTTTGTCATAGTTTTTTTAGCAAAAATTATAGATTTATGGGCCAAATAATCAAAAATTTGCGGATATCTTTTTCTGTTTTTATATTCTTTATGCTGCTCCAATCTAAGTTCTAAAAAAGATATTTCTGTTTCAAAGGCTCTTTCAGTAGGGTTTGTATAAAATTTTTCTAGAAGTACTTCATCAAATTCTTCCAACACTAATTCTCCAAATAATGCATCCGATAATTTTCTCGAAAACTCTGTTTTTCCTATGCCTATTAATCCTTCTACTGCAATTACTTTTTTGATTTCTGGGATATATACTTTTTCTTCTACTTTTTTTGGAATGAAAGAATCATTAGAAATATCTAACAATGCTTGGATGGACTTTCCATTTCTGGGATCTTTAAAGTTGGAACACACATCAAGCAAAGGATACAGCACAAAGTTTCTCTCGTGCATATTTTTATGAGGAACAAACAGTGCTTTATCATTTATTATCAATTCTTTAAAATAAATTATATCAATATCAACTTTTCTTGATTTTGGTTTACTGTCAGATGATCTTACTCTGCCAAGATATTTTTCAATATCTAAAAGTTTTTCAAGCAGAGATTTTGGTTGTAAATCGGTATTCATTTTAACACATATATTATAAAATGGATTTCCTTTGAAACCCATAGCAGGAGTCTCATAAATTCTTGAAACATTAGTAACTTTCGATATTCTGTAAGATATCAACCCTACAGCTAGTTGTAAGAATTTCAATCTATCCCCAAGATTACTTCCTATAGATAAATAAATCATTTCTTGAAATTAATTTTAAAAAACAAATATTTTAAACTGAGTTTTATTTGATATTAAATAAAAAACTTAATCTTTGCATAAATTTATTACCATAAGCAATATTAATTTCAGTTAATTAATGAATTTTTTTAGAAATTTTTTAGCTTCCTTTCTTGGATCAATAACCGCTTTAATTCTGATAATATCTTTGGGATTTTTTTTATTGGCGGGTATTGCATCAGTTGCCACCTTTGACAAAAACATACTCCAAGATAAAATTTCTTCAAACAGTGTTTTAAATCTAGATTTGGATAAGGATATATATGACAATATACCTATCACTCAAGAATTTGAGGAAATTTTAGGAGTTTCTCCAGAGATTATAAAATTCCTAGATTTAATTAATGCGATAGAATTTGCCAGTAACAATAATGATATTAAAGGAATTAATTTAAAAAGTCAATCTCCAAAAATGGGGTGGTCCCAAGCTTTAACAATAAGGAAATCACTTCAAAATTTTAGGGATAAAGGAAAATTTATTTATAGTTATGGTGATTTTTTTTCTCAAAAAGGATACTACCTAGCATCTGTTTCAGATTCAATTTTTTTAAATCCCATGGGAAATATTGAATTAAAAGGCCTTGGTGCAGAGGTCCTTTACTACAAACAGCTACAGGAAAAATATGGATTTAAAATGGAAGTTGTCAGACACGGCAAATACAAAAGTGCGGTGGAACCATATCTAGACGATAAAATGAGTGAAGCAAACAGAAATCAAATAAAGTCTCTTTTGAATTCTATCTGGGACGGTATAGCTAATCAAATTAAATCATCCAGAAAAATCTCACCAGAAAATTTTAATGAAGTTGTGGATAATTTAGATGCTACCTTTCCAGAAAACGCTTATAGAAACAATATAGTAGATGGTATTGTTTCAAAAACTCAATACAAACATAAGTTAAAAAGAGTTTTAGGAATCAAGTCAAACGAAAAATTAAATAGTGTTTCCTACCTGAATATAAAAAATAACTCCAATTTTAAGAAAGGAACTCGAAATCAAATTGCAATTATTTATGCCCAGGGTCCAATCATATATGGAGAAGGGAATGAAAGCAACATCGGGCAAGAACTATTTGCAAAAACAATAAGGAAAATTAAAAATAGTAAAAGAATTAAAGCCGTCGTTCTCAGAATCGATTCTCCTGGTGGCGTAGCACTTACTTCTGAAATAATTTGGGATGAATTAATTGAATTAAAAAAGGAAAAACCCATTGTAGTCTCTATGGGAAATGTTGCTGCTTCTGGAGGTTACTATTTATCTACCGCAGCTGACAAAGTTTTTGCTAATGATTTTACAATTACAGGTTCAATTGGAGTATTTGCTATGGTTCCAAATATTAGTGAATTATCAAAAAGAATTGGTGTTAATGCAGAACAAGTGGAGACTAATAAGAATTCCATTTTTTATACACCATTTGAAAAGCCATCACAAAAATTTAGGTTAGATGTAAAAAAGAACATTGAAAATATTTATGAAATGTTTAAAAAACGAGTTTCTGATGGGAGAAATATTTCTATGTATGAAGTTGAAGCTCTAGCCCAAGGTAGAGTTTGGTCAGGAGGGCAAGCTTTGAAAAATGGTCTTGCTGATGAAGAAGGAGATATAAAAGATGCTATCAACGCCGCGGCAGAATTAGCAGATTTGGGAAACGACTTCAATGTTACTTCTTATCCAAAAATTGAACCCGAAATCAATGATATCTTATCAGTAATGATTCCTTTTAATTCATCAGTTTCTGAATTTTTAAAATTATCAGATTTAGATCCTGTTCTAAAATTAATAACCAATAAAGAAAAAAAACCAATAATTTTTACAAGTCAACCTTTTAACTTAGATATAAGATAGTTTTGAATTCTAAAAAAAAATTACTAGCTCAGAAATTATATTTTTTTCTAAGTTCGATCTTCATCACCGCTTTAGTAGTGTCCAATCTTATTTTTCAAAAATTTTTTTCGTGGTATCCGTTTAATTTTGAAGTATTTGGAATAAAACTTTTTGAGTTATCCGTGGGAGTTCTTCCTTATCCCGTTACCTTTCTAATTACTGATATAGTTTCTGAAATATTTGGAAAAAGAAAAGCTAACCAAGTAGTTGTTATGGGTATTTTGGCATCAATTTTTTCAATAGGTCTTCTCATTTTAGGCGATGTGTTGCCAGCAAGTAGTACATCACCTATTGATGATAAAACTTTTAATTTAGTTTTTTCTGCATCACCTCTAGCTGTTTTAGCTTCTATGTCTGCGTATTTGATAGCTCAGTTTTTGGACATAAGAATTTATCATTTTTGGAAACAACTAACCAAAGGTAAATACTTATGGCTGAGAAATAATTTTTCTACTTTTTCCTCACAAATAATTGATTCAACTACAGTGATAGCCCTTCTATGTATTTTTGATATTTTAGCTTGGGATTTGTTTTTGGGTTTAGTTCTTTCCAGTATAACTTTTAAAATTCTGGTAGCAGTAATTGATACACCCCTATTATATTTATTAGTGGGATTAATTCGAAAAAAATTTAATCTAGGGATAAATGATGAAGTTAATATAGATTAATAACCTATAAATTTTATGAGAATTAATAAATATTTAAGTCAAATCGGGATTTGTTCTAGAAGAGAAGCAGACAAACTTGTTGATTCTAAGAGAATAAAAGTCAACGATGAAATAGCTATGCTAGGAACTAAAATTAAAGAAGGAGACAAAATAACTATTGATAATAAATTAATTAAACCCCAAAAAAAAAAGACAATTCTAATTGCATTTTATAAGCCAATAGGTATAGTGTGTACTACAAATAGGCTGATAGAAAAAAATAATATTATAGACTATATCAACTTCCCTGAAAGAATTTTTCCGATTGGAAGACTTGATAAACTTTCTGAAGGGTTAATTCTATTGACAAATGATGGTTCACTAGTTAATAAAATTTTACGCTCTAGAAATAATAACGAAAAAGAATATTTAGTTGAGGTTAATAAAAAAATTACCCCAGATTTTATTAGACAGATGAGCAATGGAATCCCAGTCTTGAACACTGTAACTAAGAATTGTAAGCTAGTTAAAGTTTCTTCTACCACTTTTAAGATAATATTAACTCAGGGCCTCAACAGACAGATTAGGAGAATGTGTGAATTTTTAGGATATAAAGTCATTAGTCTTAAAAGGATTAGAATTATGAATATTAGACTAGATGTTGAAATTGGTAAATGGAGACATTTATCATGTCATGAATTAAATTCAATAAAGAATTAAATTATTCTATATTAATTTCAACTCTCAAACCTTCATTACTTCTTATATTAAATACTGTTGAATCTTCAAAAATTAAGTATTGACCTTTTATACCTTTTAATTGTCCCGAATAAAGTTTGTCTTTTTTTAAATTCAAGCTGTTAACTTTGTCTGGATATTTGATAACGGGAAAATTAATTTCTTTATAAACCCTTGGTTGAAGTTGATAAACTTTAAGTTTGTCGTCAATATTGTTATCGACAAATTGTTCAGCTTCTTTAAAATTGAGACTTTGGTCAGATACAGATGAAAGCATTTTTCTCCAATTGGTTTTATCTGAAAAATTCTTTTTAAGTAAGACCTCACATGTACCTGCAAGATATCTGTTTGGGAATTCAAATAAAGCTAATCCTCTATCCGCTCCCTGATCAATCCATCTAGTTATTAACTGAGACTTTCTTGTAACACCTACTTTTATATGACTAGAAATTGCAAAATAAACAATGTGTGGTTGCATTTGAATTTTTCTCTCATAATCCAAATTTCTATCTTCAATATTCAAGTGCGCTTTGCTCAATTCGGGTCTCATTATCCATTCGCCTGCAAGGGGTGATTTAAAAAAACAGTTTTTACAAAAACCTTGTCTAAAAACTTCAATTTCTTTATGACATGAAAGACATTCATATCCATCAAATTTTAAACTTATTTTTTTATCAAGGCATTGATTGAAGTTTATTATATGGTGTTCAAAGTCCAAATAATATTTTACCTCCTCGTCAATTTCAGTATACATTTTCTTTAAAACTCCAGAAAACATAAATAACTTATTTTATTTTTGTCTAAATATATAATAAATATGCCTTTTCCTTTATTTAATTCAATTGCCAGTTGGTTTTTAAAAAAAAGAATTCATCAAATTGAATTGTTTTTAAAGTATCCCGTTGAAGTTCAACAAGAGGTTCTAATGGATTTGATAAGTTTCTCGAAAAACACTAAAATTGGATACCAATACGATTTTAATTCTATTAAGAGCTATACAGAGTTTAAAGAAAGAGTTCCAATTAGGTCCTATGAAGAAATAGCGGAGGACATTAATAAAAGTAGAGAAGGAGAAGATAATTTATTTTGGCCGACCAAGATTAAATGGTATGCAAAGTCAAGTGGAACAACAGATTCTAGAAGTAAATTTATTCCTGTAAGTACGGAAGCGCTTGAAGATTGTCATTATAAGGCAGGGAAAGACATGCTTTCTCTATATATTAATAACAACACTAATACACAACTCTTTACAGGAAAAAGTCTTAGGCTTGGTGGAAGCCAAGAATTACATCAAAACCAACAAAACTATTTTGGAGATTTATCCTCTATAATAATTGATAACATGCCGTTATGGGCTGAAATTAACAGCACACCAAGTATGAGGGTGTCCTTAATGTCTGATTGGGATAGTAAAATAAAAGCAATTTTGAATGAATGTCTTTCGGAAAATGTTACTAGTTTGGTTGGTGTCCCTTCATGGATGTTAGTCCTTCTCAATCAAGGATTAGTGAAGATGAATAAATCTGATATATTCGAAATATGGCCAAATGTTGAAGTATATTTTCATGGAGGAGTTAGTTTTAGACCTTATAAAAACCAATACGATCAGATATTTTCATCTCGCCCAATTCATTACTATGAGATTTATAATGCATCGGAAGGATTTTTCGCAATCCAAGATCAGAATCATTCAGATCAACTTTTACTTATGTTGGACTATGGTATTTTTTATGAATTTATACCCATTGGTGAAAATCTAGACTCAATAGTTGATATTCAAAATGTAAAATTATTCGTTGAATATGAAATGGTAATTACTACCAATGGTGGATTATGGAGGTATAGGATTGGAGATGTGGTCAGATTTACTTCTCTTTCTCCTTTCAGAATTCAGATTACTGGTAGAACCAAACATTTTATTAATGCATTTGGGGAAGAAGTAGTGATTGAAAATACTGACAAAGCAATAGAAGAAGCTTCAATTCAAACAGGAGTTAAAATTGTTGATTACACTGTAGCCCCTATTTATATGAGTGAAAACAATTCTAGAGGATCTCATCAGTGGTTGATTGAATTCAAGGATACCCCAACTAATTTAGAAACATTTGGTAAAATGCTTGACCAAAAATTAAGAGAACTCAACTCTGATTATGATGCAAAAAGGTACAAGAACATAACAATGAGCAGCCCAAAAATCTGCGTTGCTCAGAAAGGTCTATTTGATAAATGGCTTAGAAATTTCAACAAGATTGGAGGTCAGCACAAAATTCAAAGGTTATCAAATGACAGAAAATTTATTGAAAATCTTTTAAAAATTGAACTTTAAGAAACAGCTTTTAAATCTGGGAAGGTCGTTTTTTTAAGTTGAGAGTGAGCGTAAGATTTCGTAACCTTCAAATATTTAGTTTCAGACCCTGGGAGTTCAAACATCGCATCGTTTAAAATTAACTCGCAAAGGGATCTCAAACCCCTAGCACCTAGACTAAACGAAAGAGCATTATCAACTATATAATCTAAAGCTCCTGGAGTAAATTCCAATTTTATACCATCAATTTCAAATAACTTTATGTATTGTTTTGTAATTGCGTTTTTAGGTTCTGTTAATATAGACCTGAGAGTATTTTTATCTAAAGGGTTCATATGAGTAATGACTGGAAGGCGACCAATTATTTCAGGAATTAAACCGAATGAACGAACATCTTTTGGATTAATTTGCTCAAGCAGATTAGAAAAATCAATTTGATCTGTTGTCTTTTTAGATTTAAATCCAATTGATTTTAGATTTAATCTTTTATTTATTTCTCTCTCAATTCCGTCAAAAGCCCCACCAGCAATAAACAATATATTTGATGTGTCAACTTCTATGAATTTTTGATCAGGATGCTTCCTACCTCCCTTTGGAGGAACATTAACTAAAGTTCCTTCTAGTAATTTTAGAAGCGCTTGTTGAACTCCTTCTCCAGAAACATCTCTAGTGATAGATGGATTATCCCTTTTTCTTGCAATTTTATCAATTTCGTCAATAAAGACAATTCCCTTTTGAGCACTCTCCACATTGTAATCTGCAGCTTGTAGAAGTCTAGTTAAAATGCTTTCCACGTCTTCTCCCACATAACCAGCCTCAGTTAATATTGTTGCATCTACAATTGCAAGAGGTAACTTCAACATCTTTGAAATTGTTTGTGCAAGTAGTGTTTTCCCAGTTCCTGTTTGCCCAACTATTAAAACGTTACTTTTCTGTATTTCAATTGAATCATCTACATCTTTATTGATAATCCTTTTATAGTGGTTATAGACCGCTACTGACAAAACTTTTTTTGCATAGTTTTGCCCGATCACATATTGATCTAAATAAGATTTGATTTTAACAGGGGATTCTAAATTGAATGACGACTTTGAAGCTTCAGTATTTTTACTTTCATTTAGAATAATTCCGTTCGCCTGCTCAACACATTGATCACATATATGTGCGTCCAGTCCGGCGATTAAAACCTCTGTTTGGGTTTTCATTCTTCCACAAAAAGAGCACGAAAGTTCTTCACCCATAAAATTACTTTTTTAATACTTCATCAACCATACCATAGGATTTGGCTTCTTGTGCTTTCATCCAGTAATCCCTGTCACTATCTTTGTTTACTTTTTCAATTTTTTGACCACTGTGTTTAGCAATAATTTGATAAAGTTCATCCTTTAGTTTTAGAATTTCGCGGGCTGTTATTTCGATATCAGAAGCTTGTCCTTGGGCTCCCCCAAGAGGTTGATGTATCATTACACGTGCGTGTGGAAGGGCAGATCTCTTCCCCGATGCACCCGCGCATAAAAGTACTGCTCCCATAGATGCTGCCATACCTGTACAAATGGTTGCTACATCTGGAGAAATATATTGCATTGTATCATAAATTCCTAAACCTGCATAAACACCTCCACCTGGTGAATTAATGTAAAGCTGTATATCTCTCTTTGAATCGACACTTTGCAAAAACAAAAGTTGTGCTTGAATTATGTTTGCTACTTGGTCATTAATTGCGGTTCCCAAAAACATTACTCTGTCCATCATTAATCTAGAAAAAACATCCATTTGTGCAACATTAAGTTGTCTTTCTTCAATTATATATGGGGTCATACTACTAACTATCTGATCGTAATACATAGAGTTGATACCATGTTTTTTTGTAGCAAATTTTTTAAATTCCTTTTTATAATCCATAATTGATATTATTAACTAAAAGTAAACATTTTTATTGTGTAGTTGGGTAAGTGATTTTAATAAAAGAATCATAGCTTAATTTTTTTATTTTAAATTTTAAATTTTCTTTGAAGAATGTAAGTAACTTTTCTGTTTTGATTTGCTCGATAATTCTTTTTCTTTCATCCTCGTTTCTTAATATTCTGTCAACCATTTGTTTAATATCTTGTTCGTTATTTTTTTTTCCTATTTGCCCAAATTGATTTAAAAAAATCTTTTTAGCAAAATCTTTGATCTCCTTTTCTTCAACTTTCAAATTATTTTGATTAATAATTTCTTCTTCAATCAGCTGATATCTTAAACCATTTTCAGATTTTTCAAATTCTGTTGTAGCATTTTCAAGGGTAATTTCCTTTTCATTCCTTTTTTGCAACCATCTAATAAGAAATTTTCTTGGAAGATTAAATTTCACTTCTTCAATTAATTTCTTGGTAATATCATTTAAAAATTTTTGGTCAGATTGATTATCATACTGAGACTGGATGGACTTTTTAATTTCCTCTTTAAATTGAGTTAAAGTTTTAATTGATTTATTAGGATATATTTTTTTGAAAAAAGATTCTTCTAAAATAGCATTAATTCTTTTTTGTATAGATAATAGTTTTGCTTCAACATTAATCTTCGAATTATTAATTTCTTCGATTGTTTTATTCGATAAACTTACTAACTGGGTTTGATCTTTAAAAAAATCCTTTAATTCAAACGTAAAAGTATCATTCAGAGTCATTTTTCGAACCAAATTAATTATATTTTTAGATTTCAATTGATTTAATTTTAAGGTCATTGTTTTATCGATATTTTCTTCTATGGAGGAAAATTTAAACGTTAATTCGGAAATATCTGACACCTTTTTTTCGTCTTTAAATTCCCCATATTGTTCCTGTAGATAATGGATTCTTTCTTCAATAATCTTGTTTTCAATATTTATTTTGTGATAGATCATAGATTTTTTAAAATTTAAATCGACTTTTATTTTAGGACTTAACCCAATATCAAATTTGAAGTTAAAATCATCTGTGTTCCAATCAAATTTTTCATCTGTTACTGGTAATGGATTCCCCAAAATTTTTAAATTATTATCTACTATATACTTATTAAGAGACACGCTTAAAAGTTTATTGGTTTCCTCAATAATGATTGCTTTTTCATATTTTTTTCTAATCAATGATAATGGAACATGACCTCTTCTAAATCCAGGAAGATTAATTTTTGACTTATAATCCTTGATAATGTTATCAACCTTACCTTGATAATCTTTTTTTTCAATTGAAATACAGATTGTAGAATTTAATTTATCTGTTTGTTTAAGTTTGATTTCCATACTTAAAATTTAGCATGCAAAATTAGTATTAAAAAATTTTGTTTACAAACGAGAAATAAGATTCAAATATTATAATAAAATAAATTCCAATAGATTTTTTTCCAAATTAATATTACATTTGCCCTCTGAATTAATAATAGATTGTCGAGAACAATTAAAATTAATGTGATATGGCGGTAAAAATAAGACTTCAAAGACATGGTAAAAAAGGAAAACCATTTTACTGGATTGTCGCAGCTGATTCCCGAGCTAAAAGAGACGGTAAATATTTACAAAAATTAGGTGTTTACGATCCTAATCAAAATCCTGCAAGGGTAGAAGTAAATATTGACCAAGCATTGAAATGGCTACAAGATGGTGCAATTCCAACAAACACAGCCCGGACGCTTTTATCTTATAGAGGGGTTATGCTTAAACATCATCTTAATAAAGGTGTTTTAAAAGGCGCATTCAAACAAGAAAAAGCAGACGAAGAATTTCAAGCATGGATTAAAGAAAAAGAATCTAAGATTAGTGCTAAGCAAGAAAAAATTTCAAAAGAAATCGATAAATCTAAAGCTGATAAGTTAAAACTCGAAAAAGAATTAAATCAAAAAAGAGTTTTAGACAGAGAGAACGCTGCTAATGAAGCTGCTGCAAAAGAAGAAGCTGCAAATGAAGCTGCTGCAAAAGAAGAATCTCCAAAAGAGGAAGCATCAGTTGAAGAGGCTCCAAAAGCGGAGGTAACAGCTCAAGAACTTCCAAAAGAGCAAGCACCAGCTGAAGAGCCTCCAAAAGAGGAAGCGCCAGCTATAGAGCCCCCAAAAGAGGAAGCATCAGGTGAAGAATCTACAAAAGAGGAAACATCAGCTGAAGAGGCTCCAAAAGCGGAGGTAACAGCTCAAGAACCTCCAAAAGAGGAAGCACCAGCTGAAGAGGCTCCAAAAGCAGAGGCACCAGTAGATAAAGACACTTCTAAAGAAGATGATCCAAAATAACAATAAATAAATATTTGAATTAAATTTTAAATTTTAGTTTGTACTTTTCGAAATAAAAATTTTGAATCTGGTTACAGGCTATGGATATTTCGACAGATAAAAAAGATTATTTTTTATTTGCATTTACTCACTCTAAGTCAAATTTTAAAGGGGAGTTAAAGATTAAATTAATAAACAATTACAAAATTGATTTAAAATCAATTCAAACAATTTTCATTGAAGAGGATAATGTTTTAATTCCTTATAAATTAAACAAAATTAAATATCAAAATAAAAACAACTTAACATTAATAATTGATCAAATAAATTGTGAGTCAAAAGCTAAGCAGTTAGTTTCTAAAAAATGTTTTCTACCAAAAAATCACTTACCGGAAAGAAAAGGGATCGATTTTTATAGTTTTCAGGTCAAAGATTTTGTAGTAATTGACAAAAGCAATAAAAAAATTGGAATTATAGATGAAATTGTGGAGAGACCCATTCAATCACTTATGGTTGTAAATACAAATTCAAAGGAAATACTTATACCAATACATAGAGACATAGTTCTAAGTGTGAATCATAAAAAAAAAGAAATAAGAGTGGAACTACCAAACAATTTTTTGGATCTTTTTTAAAAATCTAAAACCAATCCAATTGTCGGAAATGGAGTTTCTGACCTGTCTGTATCAATTTTTTTCAGATTTATTGGCTCGATTAAAGTTCCATCTGGTTGTCTCTCGAGTCCATACTCTGGAGGTCTAGGTATTTTTTGTGCAAGAACATTTTGAATCTCAAAATAAATATTCAGAGATATTTGTTTAAAATTCCATTTTTTATCAATTCTTATATCAGCTTGGCTGAAAACATCCAAATATAATTGCCCAATTTGAGAATAATCCAATATAATTCTAGGATAAGAAATTCTACTACTAATTTGATTAACCGGTGCATATGGTGTTCTCCCAGAATATCTGTATCTCATAGAAATCTCCCAATTTCTATTTAATTTATACCCCCCCGTAAAAGATGATAGATTCCGGCTATCCCAAACAGAGGGAATCATATTATTATTTAAATCACTGAATTCGCTAAAAAAATATGTATATGCAAATATTCCGTAAAAGTTTTTATTGAGTTTTTGTTGAAAAAGAAATTCAATTCCATAAGAACTACCGACTCCACTTGAGATAACTGGTTCGTTACCATATACTTCAAAACCTCCTCCCTTGTTGGCAAGTGAAATTTGATCAATTATCGAAATAGGATAATTGCTATATTCCTTCAAAAAGCCCTCTAGAGTGATCCTTGATTTTTGAGTTCGATTAAATTCAATTCCCACAACAGTATGTTTACTTCTGATGTAATTAACGTCTCTATTAATAAAAATATTATTGATATCTTTAAATCCAATCATCGTATATGGAGGTAATTTATTATACCATCCAATTGACCCATTTAATTTCCAGGCATCACTTTTTGTAATTGAATAGCTAAACCCCATTCTAGGAGAAAGGTTATTTATCAAATTACTTTTGGATAGAAAACTGTCTTTATCTGTTCTAATTCCAAAAAATAAATTTAGGTTATCATTCAAAAAGGATCTGCTAATTTTTCCAAAAAATCCATATTTGACAAAATCAATTTTGGACTCATAATCAAATTGCTCAAGAATACCCAGAGTACTATTTTTATATTTTGATAGTTGAAAATTTAGTCCATAACCTAATTTCCAACCACCCATAAATTTAGTGATATGAGATCTTATTTTTGTTTCTTTCTCAACAGCATCATTTTGATATATTAATCCCGATTCTTTTTCATTATTCTGAAATCTGCTAAAATTGTTTTTTAGCTCATTCGAACTTAGAGTGGTCAGAATTCTCCCATTTCCATTCGCAAATTTTTTAGTCCACGAAATTCCAAAAGTATTTGTTCTTTGCTTAATTATTGGAACCTGTTCTATAACAGCAGTTTGCTCAGCATCAAAATCTTCGGGAGCAACTACTGAAAAGTCGTCAATTGACCCTATACCCATAATACTAATGGTGTTTAGATTATCAATTCTATGATCAATTTTAAATTGGTAGTCAATATAGTCGGGCCTAATAGGTAGTCCTACAAGTTCAAAAACATACTGCAGATAACTTCTTCTTAATGAAAACATCAAAGACGTTTTTGAAATCTTTTCTTTGCCTTTAAGAATAGGTGTGTTTATTGTTATTCCAGCCTCACTAGCCCCAATCCTAAATTTACCATTAAATTTTTCTCTATTGCCTTCTCTTTGTTCAAATAACAAAACACCTGATAACGGGTTATCAAATTCTGCTCCAAAAGATGATGTAGATAGAGTTACTTCTCTTATAAAGTCAACATTTAACATTCCAACTGGACCACCGGCACTTCCCTGTGTACTAAAATGGTTTATATTAGGAATCTCCATCCCGTCTAAATAGTATACAGTTTCGTTTGGAGCACCACCCCTGATAATAAAATCATTTCTAAAACCACCAATCGATGGAGAAATTCCCGGTAAACTTTGTGCAACTTTTGTTATGTCATTGTTTCCTCCAGGATAGGTCTCTATTTCAACAGCAGACAAAGATTGTATAGATAAAGGTGTTTCGTTTTTCTTTTTAAATGGACTTTTAAATAAAACCACCTCATCTAACTGGTCAGATACCTCTTCTAGTTTAAATAGCAAATCTGGTGAACCAGCAGATTTTACAATAACATTAAATATTACCTCAGTCTGGTAACCCAAGTAACTAGCAAGAATGTTATAGCTGCCAAACTGAATTTTTTCAAGTTTGAAATATCCACTTTCATCCGAAATAGTTCCTACCGACTCACCTTCAATTAATATGGTTGCCCCCTGAAGCGGAAAAAGAGTTTTACTATCAACCACCCTCCCAGTTAAAATTCCAAGGTCTTGAGAAAACGAAAATTTAAATAATAAACAGATTAGAATTGTTAAGAAATTTAACTTAGTATTTTTCAAATTGATTTATTTTTTTCTTTTTTCTTCTTTCTATTTATTTTCATTTTTTGTTTATTTTCTTGTTCTTGTTTTTTTAATTTTCTTTCCTCCTGTCTTTCCTCATAGAGACCCCTTAATCCTTTAAGATCTTCGGTACTTATTTTTTCTTGATCGGGTGCCTGTAGAGCTCCATCTTCTACCCCGAAAAAAACTTTATCAGTTTGTTTCCTCATTATCTCTTTCGCTGCCTTTAGGTTATAATATAGACCAGGATCAATCATTTTATTTGCCACGTAGTTTTCTTCTTTTTTCTTGTCCCATCTAATAAATATAAAACCCCCTCTAGATTTTTCATCATATTTTACCCTAAAAACTTTAGCATGATTGGGTAATCTCTGATATATTTCTATTTCATCTAATATATAACCAGCAAGGTCAAGTAATTCCTCCACAAAAATTTTTTGTCCTTCATCGGATTTATCATTTATGGGTTCTAGATAGACCTCTTCATATTCGTCTTCATCATAATCATTGTACTGTGCACTTATTTTGAAAAAACTAACTAGCAATAAAAATATTAGAATTTTAATTCTCATATCATTTTTTTTACAACATAGGTCACAATGCCCCAAATTGAAAGTTCATTACCCTCACCAATTTTTATTGGAGAATATTTTGAATTTTCTGGCATTAAATAAATTTCTTTATTTTTTAGTTTCAGTCGCTTTACGGTAAATTCTCCATCTAAAAAGCATACCGCGATAGAACCATTTTTAGGCTCTTCACTTCTATCAATTACAATTAAATCTCCATCATTAAGTCCAGCACCTTGCATTGATTCTCCATCTACTCTGGCATAGAATGTAGCTTCTTCATTTTTTATGATCTCTCTGTCCAAACTTATTCTAATTTCTTTAAAATCGTCAGCTGGGGAAGGAAAGCCAGCAGATATATTATTATTAGTTAGTGGGATTAAATGGGATTCATCTAAATTTGGTTTAAAAAAAAATATACCTTCCTTCGCTTTTTTCATCATTCCAGTTATTTAACTTTTATTATATCTCTAACATCGGTAGTGTACCGAGATGAAAGGTATTCTTGTCGCATCTTCCAAGTTTGATTTAGATCTTGGTTGCCTAACTTTAAAAGATTTTCTCCAAATCTCAGATGAATTTTATCTATGGTCTTCATTAAATTCCCATGTGTATTACCCGTATTTTGAAAAAGATTTAACTGTTTTGAATCTGAAGGTGTCAAATCTGTCAGTATTACCCCAGCTTTTTTGTAATTAATATTTTTTTTAAATATTCGTTTGAGACCCATATTGGCATATTTTGCTATTGTTATTGCTGAATTAGTTGGATTAGGTAAATTTACTAGACTGCTATTATAATATTGTTGATCGATTGGTACATGCGAACTGGTTTGTATAAAAATTATAATGGACTTGCAATTACTGTTTTGATATCGCAGTTTTCGAGAACATATCGATGCATACGTTACTATACGTTCTTCTAGTTCCCAATATTCTTTTATTACCTCTTTGAAACTTCTAGTGGTTGCAATTGATTTTTTATCTGGATTCTCTTCATCTAGACCTATACAAGAGCACCCTTTTAAATCTTTCTTTAATCTAAGACCTAGAATACTCATATTTTTTTTGACCCACTGGTCAGGAAGTTTACAAAAATCATCTGCCGTTGTAATACCATTTTTTATGAGTAACTTTTTATATTGTCTTCCTACACCCCAAATGTCCTCAACTTTTGTCGATTTGAGTGCATTTGAAATTTGTTTTTCTGACCTTATTAAATGTACTCCCTTTGTTTTGTGGACATACTTTTTTGCAATTTTGTTTGCAATTTTTGCGAGTGCCTTTGTTGGAGCAATACCTATCGATACAGGAATCCCCGTCCAACGTCTTATTTTTTGTTTTAAAAGAAATGCCTCCTTTTCTAAATCACAATATTTGAATCCTTTAAAATCTAGAAACGCCTCATCTATACTATAAATTTCAATATTTGGCGTGTGCATACCAAGAATTTTCATTATACGTTGACTCATGTCTCCGTAAAGTGGATAGTTTGATGAAAAGACATTCACCTTTTCTTTTTTAAATATATTTAGGTATTTGAAGGCGGGCGCCCCCATCGGTATATCAAGAGTTTTTGCTTCATCGCTTCTAGAGATGACACATCCGTCGTTATTTGATAAAATAACAACTGGAGAATTTTCTAATCTAGGTTGAAAAACTCTCTCACATGAAACGTAGAAATTATTGCAGTCGACTAATGCAAACATATAATTAAAAATAGTAATTTTATCTAAGATTTGAAGTCCTATTAGAATGGATAAATATTCTTTTTTGAATGCTGCACATACTGGTTATTTTTCTGAGATGTATGAAAAATATTTACAAGAGCCAGATAGTGTGGAAGCAAGCCTAAGAGCTTTTTTTCAAGGATTTGATTTTGGAATTGAAAACAACCAAAATGGATATTCCAAAACTAGTGAAAACGAAATCCCAAAGCATTTAGAACGTGAGTTTAAAGTAGTTCAGTTGATAGATGCTTACCGAAAAAGTGGTCATCTTTTTACAAAAACAAATCCTGTTCGTGAAAGAAGAACATACAGTCCGAATCTTGATATAAAAAACTTTGGTTTATCTGTTGATGATTTGAATGAGGTCGTTGGGGCTGGTGAAACAATGGGAATAGGACCTTCCACTCTTTCTCAAATAATAAAACATCTCCAGGATATTTACTGCGATTCAATTGGAATTGAATATATGTACATTAGAAACCCAAAGAGAGTTAGATGGATTAAAGATAAATTACATAAAAATAATAATCACCCAAAATTCACAAGTGAACAGAAAAAGCATATTTTAAAAAAACTAACTGAGGCTGTCTCGTTCGAAAATTTTTTACATAAAAAATACGTTGGTCAAAAAAGATTTTCTCTAGAAGGAGGGGAATCATTAATCCCTGCAATAGATGCAATAATAATGCAAGCTGACAACAAAGGAGTAGAAGAGTTTGTAATGGGGATGGCTCATAGAGGTAGATTGAATACTTTGACAAATATTTTTGGTAAATCAAGTCGCGACATATTCTCCGAATTCGAAGGTAAAGATTACGATGAAATTGTTTTTGATGGCGATGTCAAGTACCATTTGGGTTGGACCTCTAAAATTGACCCTAATGGTGATGGAAAAAAAATCAATATTAACTTAGCCCCAAATCCTTCTCATTTGGAAACAGTTGGAGCAATAGTTCAAGGAATTTCTAGAGCTAAACTTGAGAAAAAATATGATTTTGACACAAAAAAAGTACTACCAATTATTGTACATGGAGATGCAGCTATTGCAGGTCAAGGACTTCCATATGAAATAGTACAAATGGCTAAACTGAAAGGCTACGGGACTGGTGGGACAATACATATTGTTGTAAATAATCAAATAGGTTTTACAACAAATTACTTAGATGCAAGGTCATCTACTTACTGCACCGATGTTGCTAAGGTGACTTTATGTCCGGTTTTGCATATCAATTCAGATGATGTAGAAGCAGTCGTCCATGGAGTATCTTTTGCTTTAGACTATCGTATGGAATTTGGTGAAGACGTATTTATCGATTTGTTAGGATACAGAAAATATGGTCATAATGAGGGAGACGAACCAAGATTTACACAGCCTCAACTATACAAAGCTATTGGCAATCATAAAAATCCAAAACAGATATATGCTGAAAAACTTATTAGTGAAGGAGTAATAAGTGAGGATTATCTTAAAAAAATTGAAATTGAGTATAGCTTATCTCTAGAATCAGATTTAGAGGATTCAAGGAAAATTGAGACTACTGAGATTACACCCTTCATGGCTGATGAATGGAGTAACTACAAAAGGGAAGATGAGTCTAAAATGTTGACTACAATCAACACATCTGTTTCTAGTGAAAAACTATTAAAAGTTGCTAGAGCAATAACAGAATTACCTCCTGAAAAAAAATTTCTTAGAAAAATTCAAAAATTAATTGATGAAAGGAAAAAGATGTTTTTTGAAAAAGATTCTTTAGATTGGGCGATGGGAGAGATGCTAGCTTACGGAAGTCTCCTTTTAGAGGGTCACGATATAAGGATTTCAGGACAAGATGTTGAAAGAGGAACATTTTCCCACCGTCATGCAATAGTTAAAGCTGAGGATTCAGAAGAAGACGTGATATTATTAAATAAGATATCAGATAATCAGGGTAAATTTAGAATTTATAATTCTTTGCTTTCTGAATATGGAGTTTTAGGGTTTGATTATGGTTATTCAATGGCAACACCAAATTCACTCACTATATGGGAAGCACAATTCGGAGATTTTTCTAATGGAGCACAAATAATGATAGATCAGTATATTTCTGCAGCTGAAGATAAATGGAAGCTTCAAAATGGTATAGTTCTTTTGCTTCCCCATGGTTACGAAGGGCAGGGTGCTGAACATTCTTCTGCGAGAGTTGAAAGGTATTTGCAGTTATGTGCTAAGGACAACATGTTTGTTGCGAATTGTTCTACTCCTTCAAATTTATTTCATCTTTTAAGAAGGCAAATTAAGTTAACTTACAGAAAACCTCTTATAATTTTTACCCCTAAAAGTTTACTGAGGCATCCACTTGTGGTTTCAAAAGTAAAGGATTTCACTGATGGAAATTTCAAAATGATTATTGATGATTGTTATGTAAATTCTAAACAAGCTAAAAAATTAGTTTTTTGCTCAGGTAAATTTTATTATGACTTATATAGAGCAAGAGAAGAAAGAAAAATTAAAGATGTCGCATTTGTAAGAATAGAGCAATTATTTCCGTTACCAATTGAAGAAATAAGAAATATTTTAGATAAGTATTTTCAAGTAAATGATATTGTTTGGGCTCAAGAAGAACCAAAGAACATGGGTGTTTGGAGTCATTTACTATTGCATCTTCCCGAAGCAAAAGAGTTTCGTTGTGTTTCACGTAGGTTTTATGGTGCACCTGCAGCCGGAAGTTCCAAAAGATTTAACAAAAGACATAATGAAGTGATAGATTATGTTTTTGATGAAAAAAAAGATAATTTTAAACTAAAGAAAAAACATAAAAAAAGAGAAACTAGACGGTTATGAAATTGGAAATGAAAGTTCCCTCTCCAGGGGAATCAATAACTGAAGTGGAAATTGCTCAGTGGTTAGTTTCGGATGGAGATTTTGTTGAAAAAGATCAGGCTATTGCTGAGGTAGACTCTGATAAAGCTACCCTTGATTTACCGGCGGAAGCCAGCGGAGTTATTACTTTAAAAGCAGAAGAAGGTGATTCCGTTGAAGTAGGACAGGTTGTCTGTCTAATTGACACAGAAGGCATCGATGACAAAAGCAAACCCAATTCTTTAAATGAGGTTGTTCAAAAAAAAGTAGACCCAAGTGTTGAAAAGGAGCCTGTGATCATAGAAAAAACCTACGCTTCTAATCACTCATCCCCTGCTGCCAGAAAAATACTTGACGAAAAGGGAATAAACCCAATAGATATTCTTGGTTCTGGAAAGGGTGGAAGAATTACTAAAGAGGATGCCATTAACGCCAAAGCCTCAATGGGTACTCCTCCGGATGGAATTAAAAGAAATTCTGATAAATCAAAAATGTCTCTGCTTAGAAGAAAAGTTGCTGAAAGGTTGGTAAGTGCCAAAAACGAAACGGCAATGCTTACCACATTTAATGAAGCTAATATGAGCGAGATTTTTTCTTTAAGAAAAAAATTTAAAGACTCATTTAAAGAGAAGCACAACGTTAGTCTCGGATTTATGAGTTTTTTTACGAAAGCTGTAGTCTATGCTTTAAAACAATACCCAGATGTTAATTCAATGATAGATGGAGATTTTCAAATTAAATATGATTATTGCGACATAAGTGTTGCTGTATCTGGTCCTAAGGGTTTAATGGTTCCTGTTTTAAGAGGTGCTGAGAAATTGACTTTTAAAGAAATTGAATTAGAAATTAAGAGACTAGCTTTAAGGGCTAGGGAAGGCGAAATCACTGTTGATGAAATGACTGGGGGCACATTTACAATTTCAAATGGAGGTGTATTTGGTTCCATGCTTTCAACACCTATAATAAATCCGCCACAATCAGGAATATTAGGAATGCATAATATAATTGAACGTCCTGTAGCTATTGACGGTAAGGTATTAATACAACCTATGATGTATTTAGCTTTTTCTTACGATCACAGAATAATTGATGGGAGAGAGTCTGTTGGTTTTTTAGTTGCAATAAAAGAGGCAATTGAGAATCCTGTTGAAAAATTAATGGATGATAATCCCAAAAAAGTATTGGAATTATAAAATGCTAAAGAAAATCAATTGAAAGGTTTTCATAATTTATTTTTGCTTTTATTTCCTCTAAAATGTCCCCACCTAATATTCCATCGATTTTTTTTTCTTTTTGTTCTTCAAGTGCATCATTTATAGTACTCATATCTATTAGCATAAGTGTAACATCTAACCCCTTATGAAAGTTGAATGTTAATTTACAATTATCACTAGATATAGCTCCCATTTTTTTTTCAGCAGCAGATGTAAGTTCTATTTCCTTTCCTTTAGACTGAATATTATATTTTTCTTTTTTCAAGATATCAAAACAACTATTTGAAGCACCTGTATCGACTAAAAATCTGGCCCTTTTATCGTTTATTTTGAGGTTACATACTATGTGTTTACTTGCAGTAATCTCAAGTAATATTTTTTTCTTTTTTATTCTCAATTATTTGGATTGATTACATTAAAGATAAAAATTTAGAGTATTCTTGATATTCAAATACATAAATTTGTACTGTGATTTTTATAGATACCCACACACATTTATACTTAAAAGATTTCGATCTTGATATCGATGAAGAAATAAAAAAATCAATTGATCTTGGTGTAAAAGAATTTTATTTCCCATCTATTGATAGTTCTTACACAAATAGGATGGTAAAATTAAAAAATAAGTATCCAAACGAAATCAAATTGATGATAGGACTTCACCCAACACACATTGGTTCAAACTATGAGATTGAAATAAAACATGTAAAAAAAATGCTTGAAGAAAACGAATTTTCTGCTATTGGAGAAATTGGTATAGATTTGCATTGGAACAAAAAAAATCTTAAAAATCAAATTGATGTTTTTATTCAACAAATTGAAATAGCGTTATTAAATAAATTACCAATTGTAATTCATTGTAGAGATGCATTTGATGAAGTACATAAAGTTTTATTGAATTTTAAAAAAGATAATCTCTTTGGAATATTCCATTGTTTTACGGGAACAAAAGAAGAGGCCGAAAAAATAATAGATTTAAATTTTAAGTTAGGTATTGGAGGTGTTGTGACATTTAAAAATGGAGGTATTGACAAATTTTTAAATCAAATTCCACTGACATCAATAGTTTTAGAAACAGATGCTCCGTACCTTGCTCCGCACCCATATAGAGGAAAAAGAAATAAAAGTTCTTATTTAAAAATTATTGCTGACAAAATTGCTAAAATATATGATCTTCCTTTAGAAAAAATTGCTGACCAAACAACAACAAATGCTAGGAGTGTATTTAAATATTAATGTATTTTTGGAGTTTAAGTTTAAAAAGAGAGGTGGCCGAGTGGCTTAAGGCGCACGCTTGGAAAGCGTGTATGCGTTAATAGCGTATCGAGGGTTCGAATCCCTTCCTCTCTGCAAAGAACGGATTTAATTTATTGAATAGTCGTTGAATTAAGAAAACAGTAATAAAAAAATGACATTAAAAATTCATAAATACAAAAATTATGGATGTGCTTTTGATGCAGGTGAAGATACAGATAACTGGAGGCATAAATTCTATTGGTCTTTTTATGAACTAAATAATGGCAAAATTATGGTTTTGGAAAATGTTGAATACTGGGAAAATGACAAGTTAATTGAACAAGAATATGATTACACGTATGCGAAAAGTGAGTTACTAAATGGTGATACCCATAGTTACAAATTTGGGGATGCAAAGGCAAGTGATGAAAACGCCATGTCTAAAGAATTTTTTCAATGGTTTGACTCACTACCCCCATACCATCATGTTAAAAAAAAGAATCTTCCAACGAAAGAAGAGATAAATTGTGTGGAACAGTTTTACCTGGAAAATATGATGAATAAAAAAGATAAAAAGACAAATAGTATCTTTTTATAAATGAAGAAACTTTTGATTTTTTTATTGTGCTAAGAACGGATTTAATTTATTGATTAGGATAGACGACAATCTCTATATTTTATCCACCCTTAATTCATATCCATTATTACCCCATCACAATCTCACAACTTATACCAAACCCAACTTTATAGCGAAATAAACTTAAACTTTTTAGATATTAATTTCTGTAAATTTTTGAAGAATATCTACAGTTCCAGGTTTAATATAATTATCTACCTTAAGTCTATTAATTAGTATGTCAAACTCCTCTGAATTTGCTAGTACAACATCATTTAATCCCAGAACACCTCCTGATTCAATCTTATTCTTAATTGAACTTGCCTCTTTTTCACTTAGAGTTATTAGGTAACTACTTGAATTTCTGTGAACATTTTTCAAAGCAAATGCTTCTAGATCTGCTTGTTTCCATCTTTCTCTTAGGGTTGTTTTAAGACTTAGAGAAACTATTTTATTTCTATTACTATACATAAGAATATCAAATATTGCGTTAGGTAAAAAAGCAACTTGAACTTGAGAAAATAATGGATATATATTCTCCAAATAAAGCAATACACAGATTAGTGCTTCAAAGACTGAACCGTTTACACTTCTGTCTATATCTTCAGACTCTTTATATTCAATAAACTTACTCCAGTTTTTAATTATAAATGAAGACGGTTTATTGTAATCTTCATCTAAAATATTTGTATAGATACTCTCAAATACATTACTTGTTTTTGTCCCTTTTTTAAGAATTTTTAACTCATAAAGCATTTACAAGTTTACTCAAAATTCTTGAACCAGTTGCTCTAATTGCTGGTATTGCTACACTATTTCCAAATTGTTTATATGCTTGAGCATCAGAAACAACTATCTTAAAAGTTTCTGGAAAACCCTGTAATCTGGCACACTCCCTCGGTGTAAGTCTTCTAATACCCTCCCTATTTACCTCACCTTTTATGTTTGTAATTGGTTTGAATGTCGATAGTCTGTCATCAATAATTAGGTTCCTCTCCTTTCCCATACCACCACAGACAATAGCATTTGCAATTGAGTCATTATTTATGATCTGATAACCAAATCCATTACCTTTTGATTTATGTCTTTTCTTATGTTTCTTAAGCGTTTTAATATATTGAGTTGACAGATAATATTTTACAGAAACTTCTTGCTTCTCGATTATATCTTCTATTGCACACTTAACTGTTTTATTATTAGGGTACTCAAAGTCATTGAGATTCAAATCTCCCCTAAATCCTACAATAAATATTCTTTCTCTGTTTTGCGGAACACCGTAATACTTAGAGTTAATTATTTGTGGTTTTGGAACAAAGTAACCTAAATCTTCTCTTAGTGTATTTAGGATTGTTGACAATGTTCTTCCTCTATCATGATTATGTAAACCTTTTACATTTTCTAAGAAAATTGCTTTGGGTTTATATTTTTTAATTATATCAGCAACTTCAAAGAAAAGTGTACCCCTTGTATCTTCAAAACCACCTCTCTTACCTGCAATTGAAAATGCTTGACAAGGAAAACCAGCACACAGTAAATCAAAATCTAATGGTATTTTTTCTTTTACTTCTTCTTTAGTAATATCTCCTAATGGTTTATCTCCGTAATTTGCTTCATATGTTAGTTTTGCATACTTATCCCATTCTGAGGAAAATACACACTTACCTCCAAGACTTTCCATTGCGATTCTAAACCCACCAATACCTGCAAATAAGTCAATAAAACTAAATTTTTTCATTTATAACAAAATAAGGTATTATGAATCAATGTTTAAATTTTAGGGTAACTTATTTATCATAAAATTAGTTACGCAGATTATGATAAGCAACTTCTCAAAATGTTTTATGGACTACCATCAAACAGGGAACAAATGTTATATAATTTTTTAAGTCATTCCACTTTAGTTATTCTACGACTATATTTTTTCATCTTTTTACTCTTACCTACATTCATTACAATATATTTGTATGTAAGAATAAGATCGACAGAATATGATTTGCGACAATAAATTAAATCTGTTGTGTGTGCTAAGTTGATTTTTAAATTTTGTTCTATAATTTTTTACTTTCCAGTCCACCTCTTTTTATCCACATTCCACTACCACAACATTTACAAATATTAAAAAGATCGATTCAAGATGGTTTCCAATGAAAATGAACTATAAAGATATGCTCAAAGATGGTAAAGGAAAAGATTTCATTATTCTAGATATTGCATTTAACACAAAAATCTCAGATAACTATTTTTCAAAAAATAAATCACGTTAAAAGGAGCCCTCAAAATGAATTGAGGGCTGAAATAATTAAGAGAAAGTTGGTTTTTTAAACTTATTACTATTTCTTTCTAGACTTAATTTATTTTTTAGGTCCTGAAAAGGTTGCTCAATAAATAAATACATCAAAACGGCTCCAAGTATAATAGCAAAAATTGAGATTAAAGAATTAAATAATATTATTTGTAATTCTGTAAGAGAGTTTCCATAGGCTGAAATAAATTTTGGGAAAAACCAAAACATAAACATTTCATGAAATAAATATGCTGAATATGATACCTGTGCTATTGGATAGAAAATTTTTGACGACAGAAAGTTGTTGACTGGTCTGACAAAAATTGATTTAAAATAGAGACATGATAAGGTTATAAAAACAATTGAAAATCCAAATATTTCTCTATGTATGATTTCGTAATATTTTGCAATATTGTTGCTAAGATTATCAAAAATGGACGATTCTAGATTTGTCCACTGTCCTAGCGAAACACTTGAAATCAAGAAAAATATAATTAGACTCGATAAAAAGAAAAAATTCGCGACAATTTTTTTATTATTAAAAAAACGTATTAATTCTTCCTTTCTATACACATTTAAATATGCACCCATTACCCCTATAAGTAAACCACTATATCTAAGGTGAGTTAGCATATAATAACCCCAAAACCAATCCATCCACGCTTCATCTCCAAATTGACTCTTAAAAGGGACCTGAAAATTAAAAATATTAAATAGATAATGATAGCTCAGGCCAACTGTAGTTAACAAGAGTATTATGAAAGGATAAAATTTATTTCTGAAAAGGGGAAAGATAAAAGCTATTAAAAAAGGAATTACTAAATAAAATTGTTCTTCTATTGCAAGTGACCATGTCCATCCCATATAAGAGTCCCTTACAAAATTATTGATATACAAAAGGTTACTCCATGCCATTTTCCAGTTTCCTGCAGGTGTTCCATTTAAAAAATAAACTCCTATTATCATACTAAATACATAAACAGGCATTAATCTTAAAAATCTTCTCACATAAAACCTTTTAAAATTTAAGCTTTTATTTTTTTTGTACTCTTTAAACAGGATAGTACCAATCAAAAATCCACTTATAACAAAAAATAAGTCAACTCCTAAGTCTCCTTTTGATATCCAAATCAAAAAAGGATTTTGGAAAATTTGATCCGCAGTATTTTGGAATCCATTATATTGAAATAACCAAGCATGGAAAATAATTACCCAAAGAACAGCTATTGCTCTAATACCATCTATGGGTCTATAATTGAGTTTTGGCCTTATAAAAAGCCTCTTTAAATAAGTATTCATGATTTA
>CACJRP010000003.1 GCA_902595825.1 uncultured Bacteroidota bacterium | reverse complement strand
AAGAGTTTTTTTTTAGTGAATACAACAATCCAAAATATTAAAGTTTACATTCCGGGTGTTAAAAATCCAACAATTAATTCCAATACTAGATTGTTTTTAAATTTAAAAATCGGCCAAAGTATTTTTTTTAGATTTGGAAATGATATGATTGAATTGATTAAAATAAATGATTCGATACAAAATAATTCTCAATTAAATCTTGCTGATTTAGTTGACAATGCTATAAATAAGTGAGAACATAATTAGGCAGAAATTAAATCTCCTTTGCTGTTTTTCTTGGTTAAAAATGATTTACCCATCAAAAACTTATCCACTTCAAAAGCCACATTCCTTCCCTCTGAAATTGCCCAGACTATCAAAGATTGTCCCCTTCTAGCATCACCAGCAGCAAATATTTTATTTTTTGAACTTTTATAATGTTCATCTGTTTGAATATTTCCTTTTTCATTAAGCTTTAATTCAAATTTTTCTGCAATACTTTTTTCAGGACCTAGAAACCCTAGAGCTAAAAGTACCATCTGACAGGGCCAGATTTTTTCAGTTCCCTTGATTTCCTCAATTTTATTTTTATGGTTCCACTTTATTTCCACAGTTTTTAATCCAGATAGGTTTCCCTTGCCATCCCCTATAAATTCTTTCGTCATAATTGACCATTCTCTGTGGCTACCTTCTTCGTGAGAAGATGAAGTCTTAAGCTTAAATGGCCAAAATGGCCAAGGGTTTTTGTTGGTTCTTTCTTCAGAGGGTTTTGATGTAATCTCAAAATTAGTAACACTTTTTGCCCCTTGTCTATTACTTGTTCCAATGCAATCTGATCCAGTATCACCTCCACCAATAACAATTACATCTTTATTTTTAGCACTTAAATCTTTTTTTAATGATAATTGTTTGTCTACAAATTTATTGCTGTTAGGAAGGAAATCCATTGCCTGAATTACCCCTTTTAAATCACTACCTGGTATTGGAAGGTTCCTTTTCACCGATGATCCAATACACATGATTATAGCATCGAATTCTTTTTCTAATTCTTTTGTTGAAATATCTTTACCTACCTCAATTGAAGTATTGAATTCTATACCCTCGGCAATTAAAATTTCTAAACGCCTATCAATTATGTTTTTTTCCATTTTAAAGTCTGGTATACCATATCTTAAAAGGCCTCCAATTTTGTTATCTTTTTCGAAAACGGTCACTCTGTGCCCCGCTCTATTTAATTGCTGAGCCGCCGCAAGGCCAGCAGGTCCAGACCCAATCACAGCCACATTCTTGCCCGTATTGTGTGTTGGTTTTATCGGTTTAATCCAACCTTCTTTGAACCCCTTTTCAACAATATATTTTTCAATCATTTCGATTGAAACGGGGGGACTTACTAATCCTAAAACACAGGCTTGCTCACAAGGAGCAGGGCATAGTCTTCCAGTGAACTCTGGAAAGTTATTGGTGCTATGAAGAATGTTTAAAGCTTTCTTCCAATCATTCTTATAAACAGCATCATTAAAGTCTGGAATCAGATTGCCAAGGGGACAACCACTATGACAGAAAGGAACACCACAATCCATGCACCTACCACCTTGTTTATTTAATTCTTCAGGACTTGGTGATACTGTAAATTCATTATAATTTTTAATCCTTTCAGATGGATTCACCTGAGATTCATCAATTCTGTCAAACTCCAAAAAACCTTTTAACTTACCCATTCTTATTTTTATTTAACCTTCTCTTTAACCTTTTCTTTCTCAAGCATAATAAGAGCTTTTTTGTAGTCAGTTGGCATAACTTTTACAAATTTATGTTTTTGATTTGAAAAATCTTTTAATAAAAATGAACCCTTATCACTGGATGTGTATTTAACATGATTTTTTAGAAGTTCCTTTAAGGACAAAAAGTCCTTTTCTTGAAGGTTTTCTAACTCTATCATTTCTAAATTAAATTTTTCATTTTTTAGATTTCCATCTTCATTATAAATATAAGCTATTCCACCGCTCATTCCGGCAGCGAAATTTCTTCCGTGTTTACCAAGAATGACAGCAATTCCACCTGTCATATATTCACATCCGTGATCTCCTATTCCTTCTACAACAGCAGTTGCCCCAGAATTTCTTACACAAAATCTTTCACCTGCTATTCCGTTGATGTAAACTTCGCCATTGATTGCTCCATACAGTGCAACATTTCCAATAATAATATTTTGGTGTGCTACTAATGTATTTCTATCTGGAACTTTAACGACTAATCTGCCTCCAGAAAGACCTTTACCAAAGTAATCATTACAGGTTCCCGAAACAATTAAATTAACTCCTTTAGTAGTGAAGGCACCAAAGCTCTGGCCCGCAGTACCGGTAAAATTGACCGTTAGAGTATCTTTTGGGAGTCCTTTAGAACCATGAATTTTCGATATTTCATTTGAGATTATAGCACCTACTGTTCTATTAGTACTTTTGATAGGATAATTTAGGACTTGTTTAAGTTTATCATTTATAGCTGGTTTGGCAGATTTTAAAATTTCAAAATCCAAAGATTTTTTTAAGCCATGGTCCTGTTTTTCGGTATTAAATAGTTTAGTTTTTTTACTGATTTTTGGTTTGTATAAAATTTTTGATAAGTCAATTCCTTTTGCTTTGAAATGGTTTAAAGCTTCTGTCATATTTATTTTTTGGGATTGTCCAACCATTTCATTGACTGTTCTGAATCCAAGTTTAGACATTATTTCCCTTAATTCTTCAGCAACAAAATACATGAAGTTAATAACATGTTCAGGTTTACCTTTGAAGTTTTTTCTCAAAATAGGATCTTGAGTTGCAATGCCTACAGGACATGTATTCAAATGACAGGCTCTCATCATTATACATCCAGATGCTACCAAAGGCGCTGTGGAGAATCCAAACTCCTCAGCACCTAAAAGACAAGCAACAGCTACGTCTCTACCTGTCTTCATTTGTCCATCACATTCTAGAACTACTCTATTTCTAAGGTCATTTAAAACCAGAGTTTGTTGAGCTTCGGCAATTCCTAATTCCCAGGGTAACCCAGCGTGTTTTAAAGATGTCAATGGGGAAGCACCTGTACCTCCGTCATATCCTGATATAAGAATTACATCTGCTTTTGCTTTTACAACTCCTGCAGCTATTGTACCAACACCTACTTCAGAAACAAGCTTGACATTTATCCTAGCCTTTCTGTTGGCATTTTTTAGGTCGTAAATAAGTTGTGCTAAATCTTCAATGGAGTATATGTCATGATGTGGAGGAGGAGAAATTAGACCTACATAGGGTGTAGAATTTCTAACAGATGCTATATAAGGGTTAACTTTTGGACCTGGTAATTGTCCACCTTCTCCTGGCTTAGCTCCTTGAGCCATTTTTATTTGAATTTCATCGGCGGACGATAAATAGTAGCTTGATACACCAAATCTTCCCGATGCCACCTGTTTGATAGCTGATTTTTTCAGGTCACCATTTTCGTCCGGAAAATATCTTTTTGGGTCTTCACCCCCTTCGCCAGAATTGCTTTTGCCTCCAATCCTATTCATAGCGATAGCTAAATTTTCGTGAGCTTCGGCTGATATTGAACCTAAGGACATGGCGCCAGTTTTGAATCTTTTTACTATTTCTGTCCAGGGCTCAACTTCTTCAATGGGGATAGGATCCAAATCGGAAAATTCAAAAAGACCTCTTATTGTCATGAGTTTTTCAGATTGGTTATTAATCATTTTAGAATAAATACTATAGCTTTCCCAACTTTTTTGACGAACCGATTGTTGTAATTTGGCTATAGAACTAGGATTTAGCATGTGTGCTTCACCATCCCTTCTCCATCTGTATTCCCCTCCTATTTCAAGATTTAATCCAAAGCTTTGGTCATCGACAAAGGCTTTTTTAAATCTTTTTTCAATTTCATTTTCAAGTTCATTTAGTCCAATTCCTTCAATTCTTGATGGAGTGTTACAAAAAAATCTTTCAATAAACTCATTACTCAATCCCAAAGCTTCAAATATTTGAGCACCTCGATAAGAGTGAAGAGTAGATATCCCAATTTTATTCATTACTTTAATTATTCCTTTAGCTATTGCTTTATTATAGTTTTTTACAGCATTTTCGAAGCTAAGACCCTTTACAATTTTTTGATTTGCTTGGTCTTCAATAATTTCGTTAACCATATAAGGGTTTATTGCACTAGCTCCATAGCCAAAAAGACACGCAAAATGGTGTGGTTCTCTGGGTTCTGCGGATTCTATAACAATATCAAACTTTGACCTTTTGGACTTCCGTTTAAAAGTATTGTGGACGTGTGCACAAGCTAAAAGCATTGGTATAGGTGCAAAATAATTTGATACACCTCTATCAGATAAAATAATAATATTAGCTCCGGAATCAATTTGTCTTTCGATATCCTCAATTATTTTTAATAAAGACTTTTCCAAACCATTCACACCCTTTTGAATCTCATATAAAGCAGGAACAGATACAGCTTTAAAATCTCGGTGTTCTAGATGTTTTATCTTATCAAGATCCTCATTAGAAATTACTGGATTTTGAATCAAAAGTTTTTTCGCATGTATTTCAGATAATTCAAAAATATTAAAATCATTACCTAGTCTTAAAGATATGTCTGTAACAATTTCTTCTCTAATTCCATCCAAAGGAGGGTTTGTAACCTGAGCAAACAATTGTTTAAAATAGTTATATAGTAGTTGTGGTTTTTCTGAAAATACTGCTAAAGGAGTATCAGTCCCCATTGAACCTATTGATTCTTTAGCATTTAAGCTCATTGGGTTTATTATGGTACTTAAGTCCTCTTGGGTATATCCAAATATTTTGAGTCTCTTTTCAAAACTTTCCGACTCAACTGCTAGATGGTTTCCTGTATATGGAATTTTGGAAAGAGGTAATAGATTTTTATCAAGCCACTTTTTGTAAGGTTTTTGGTTTACAATTAATGATTTAATTTCTTCATCCTCCACTATACGTCCTTCATTCATGTTAACCAAGAACATTCGGCCTGGCTCTAATCTACCATGTTTTTCAACATTTGCTGGTTCTATATCTAGTACTCCTACTTCTGAAGACATAACAACATTACCGTCTTTTGTTACAGTATACCTTGAGGGTCGTAGACCATTCCTGTCCAAAAGTGCACCTATATATTTTCCATCTGTAAATGGAATTGAAGCTGGACCATCCCAGGGTTCCATTACACAAGAATTAAATTTATAAAAAGACTTTTTGCTTATATCCATTTCAGTGTGTTTTTCCCATGCTTCAGGTACTAGCATCATCATAACTTCAGGAAGCGACCTTCCTGTAAGCAAAAGAAGTTCTACAACCATATCCATAGATGCTGAGTCAGATTTTCCTTTTAAAACAACCGGTAAAATCTTACTTATATTATCGCCAAACAAATTTGATTTCAATAGTTCCTCTCTAGAGGCCATTCTACTTATGTTACCTTTAATGGTATTTATTTCACCATTATGGCACATATATCTAAATGGTTGTGCAAGGTCCCAAGTGGGAAAAGTATTAGTAGAAAACCTTTGATGAACTAATGCTAATCTTGTAACAAGTTTGGGGTCTCTTAAGTCATTATAATATAGCTCAATATCTTCAGGAACTAAAAGTCCTTTGTATATTATTGTCTTGTTAGATAGAGAAGAAAAGTAAAAAAAGTTGGACTCTGAAAACTTAGAATTGTATATTATGTGTTCACATTTTTTTCTTGCACAATATAGTTTTATATTAAACTCAAGATCATCGATTTTTTGTTCACCTTTACCTACGAAAACTTGGCTTATGTAAGGCTCTGTTTTTGAAGCAATTTTTCCAACAACTTTTTTATTAACTGGTACTTTTCTCCACCCTAAAATTTTTAAACCATTTTCTTCTATTTGTTTTTCAAAAGTATTTATACAAATTTCTCTTTGATTTTTTTTCTGGGGAAGGAAAACCATTCCAACTGCGTAATCATTTGATGCGGGCAACTTAAAGGATGTGGAATTTAAGAAAAACTCATGTGGGATTTCAATTAAAATTCCTGCACCATCTCCAGTTTTGCCATCAGCGCTTACAGCGCCTCTGTGTTCAAGTTTAACTAATATATTTAATGCTTTTCCAATTATAGAGTTTGTTTTTTCACCCTTTAAATTGCAAATGAAACCTGCTCCACAATTTTCGTGTTCAAATTCAGGGGAATACAAGCCTTGTTTTTTTGGAAACATTATTAGTGGTTTTTTTTAGGACACTAAAAATAAGGATATAAAGGGTTCTACAAAAATTGGGGGAGATTATATATTAATCTTTTTAAATAAAGCAAATAAAATGGAAATTCTTTAAATATTATTTCAATAATTTATCCAATCATTGAAAATTTAATAATATTGAGTAAAGTTTGTTTTTAATGAAAGATAAATATAAGGTTGTGGGAATCATGTCGGGTACTTCGTTAGATGGCTTGGATTTTGTTTTAGTTGAGTTTTTTAAGGAAACAAAATGGTATTTTAAATTAATTTCTTCATCAACACATCCATATCCAAAAAAAATTTATGAAAAACTCAAACATTCAAGTTCTCTTCATATCGATGACATTAAAATTCTAGATCAATTTTATACAACATATCTATCCAAACAGATAAGTAAATTTTTAAAAAAAAACAATGAACATAAAATTGATTTAATAAGTTCACATGGGCATACTGTTTTGCATCAACCAAGCTCGGGAATAACCTACCAAATTGGAAATTTACCTATACTTGCAAAACTAATTAACAAAAAAGTTATTTGTGATTTTAGACCTAAAGATGTAAAAATGGGCGGACAAGGGGCCCCCCTTGTACCAGTTGGAGAAATAAAACTATTTCATCAATCAGATACCTTTATAAACTTAGGAGGTTTTGCAAATATTACTCTTAAAAATGACAAAAAAACTATTGCATATGATATCTGTCCAGCTAATTTAATTTTAAACTCACTTGCAAATAAATTTAACAAACCCTATGACAAAGATGGAGAACTGGCTAGTAAGGGTAAATTGATCCCAGAACTTGAAAGAAAATTAAATAATTTAAAGTTTTTTAAGCTAAAACCACCTAAATCATTAGGCATTGAATGGGTAAAAGAAAATATTCTTCCAATATTTGAAATCTTTCAAAAATGCTCAATAAATGATATCTTATATACTTACACGATTTTTATTGCTAAAAAAATTTCTCACGAGTTAAGTGGTAGAAAAGAAGCCCTAGTCACTGGAGGAGGTGCTTTTAACTCATTTTTAATAAAGCAAATTAAAAATAGAACATCATGTCTTATCCGCATACCAGAGAAAAAAGTTATAAATTTTAAAGAAGCCATAATATTTGCCTTCTTAGGCCTCCTAAGAGATCAAAATAAAGTTAATTGCTATTCTAGTGTGACTGGAGCAAAAAAAAATCATTCCACAGGGAATATATTTTTACCATGATTGGCCTTTATTTAGATTTTAAATTAATACTTTAGTCTTATACCCATTTGATTAGGGTTAATATTTTTGAATGGAAACACTTGTTGTAGCGGTATTTATAATTGGCTATTTTGCAATAACCTTAGAACACACCCTCAAAGTAGATAAATTAATTCCGGCACTCGCGATGATGGCTTTTTTATGGTCAATTATTGCTTTATCACACATACCTGTTTTTGAGGTTGATACTAACTTAAAAAAACTTGTCCCAACACATTTAGAGGAAATTTTACTTCACCATTTAGGTAAAACTGCTGAAATTGTTGTTTTTCTTTTGGGAGCAATGACAATTGTTGAAATAATTGATTATTTCAACGGATTTTTAACAATCAAAAACTTCATTAAAACCAAGTCTAAAAAAAAATTATTGTGGATTTTTGCAATACTTGCATTCTTTCTCTCAGCGATTATTGATAATTTGACAGCAACTATAGTCTTAATTACAATTTTGCAAAAAGTAGTTCCTGATAGAAATATCAGAATTTGGTTTGCTGGACTAATCATAATCGCAGCAAACGCTGGAGGTGCTTGGTCACCCATTGGTGATGTAACGACCACTATGTTGTGGATTGGAAAAAAAGTAACAACAATTAAGTTAATTTCATATCTACTAATTCCTTCAATTGTTTGTTTGTTGGTTCCTGTAACTGTTGCAACTTTTTTACCAGCTTTTAAGGGGAATATAACTTACAACTCTTACGAAATTAATGAAGAAGTGAATAAAAACGGATCAATTATTCTTTACTTAGGTTTAGCATCTATAATTTTTGTGCCTGTTTTCAAGACCCTTACTCATCTCCCTCCTTATGTAGGTATGATGTTTTCACTTGCTTTAGTATCCACTTTTGCTGAGATTTTAAGCTCAACAAAAATAAATATTACTTCATTTGATGATGAAAGTGATGACGCTGCTAATCATAGTCCTGTGCACAAATCTTTATCTAAAATTGAATTACCGAGTATTTTGTTTTTTTTAGGAATTCTCCTATCTGTAGGGGCCTTAGAATCTATAGGTGTATTGTTTTCATTTGCTGATACATTAAATTTAATTTTCCCAAATACTGATATTGTTGTTGTACTCTTAGGTACAGCTTCAGCTATTATAGATAACGTACCTCTAGTAGCTGCGTCTATGGGTATGTTTTCTCAAGAAATTAACAATCCTTTATGGCATTTTATAGCTTTTTCTGCGGGTACTGGTGGTAGTATGCTAATTATAGGATCAGCAGCCGGAGTTGTGGCTATGGGAATGGAGAAAATTGACTTTTTTTGGTATTTAAAGAAAATATCTTGGTTAGCTTTAATTGGATTTTTGTCAGGATCTTTTACATTTATTATGATTAGAGAATTTATTTTTTAATTAAATACTTTAAACCTTTTTTTTCCGTTCATATAAAAAGCTTTAAATATGATATTAACTCTTAGTCAAAATTTGTTAGTACAAAGCAATGTTTTACAAACTGAAAAAACAATTTCTTTAATTCAGCTAATTCAAAGTAGCGGTTTGGCAGGCCAAGTTATTATAGGGTTATTGTTCATTTTGTTATTGATTGGATTATATATTTATTTTGAAAGGTTGTTTACAATTAAATCTGCTGTTAAAATAGACAAAACTTTTATGAATGAAATAAAAACATTTGTGACTAGTGGGAAAATAGAAATGGCCCAATCAAGATGTTTAAAAGAAGAAATCCCCGTTGCCAGATTAATTTCTAAAGGTATTTCTAGAATTGGTAGACCTTTAGAAGATATTAATACTGCTATAGAAAATGCAGGACGATTAGAAATATATAAACTAGAAAGAAATATTAGTGTCTTGGCAACTATTTCCGGAGCTTCACCAATGATAGGTTTTTTAGGCACAGTAATTGGAATGATTATTTCCATATTTGAGATTTCAAATGCTGGAGGAAGTATTGATATGAAACTCTTATCTGACGGTCTTTACACAGCAATGACAACGACAGTTGCAGGACTTGTTGTAGGAATTGTTGGCTATATATGTTATAATCATCTGGTAGTAAAAATTAGCAAGGTAGTATATCAAATGCAAGCATCATCTCTAGAGTTTTTAGATTTACTTAACGAACCAGTGGGTTAATGGATTTTAAGACTAGTAATAAAATAACACCAAATTTTAATGTGTCTTCAATGACAGATGTTGTTTTTTTGCTATTGATCTTTTTCATGATAGCATCTACTCTAGCTAAAAATTTAAATACAATTGATGTAAAATTACCACAGGCAAAAGGGAAAAGTGAGAACAGAGAAAACGTTAGTGTTTCAATTGACGGCAAAAACAGATTTTATATTAATGGAGAGTCTGTTATGAGAAGTAACGTTAGTAACAAATTGATAAAAATATTATCCAAATCAAACAAAAGAGTTATAATTTTAAGATCTGACAATAAAGTTCCAATAAAAGAAATTGTTTATGTTATGGATATAGCTAATAAAAATTCAGTTAAAGTTGTTTTAGCAGTTAAAGACAAATAATTAAAAATGAAGTTTTTTTCTACTCCTAATGAAAAAAAATCAGCTTTAATAACTTCATTGATAGGAGTTTTGTTAATTGTTATATTTTTTGTTTTTGGATTAACTTTTCTTGATCCCCCTATTTCTTACGCTGTGGAGGTAAATTTTGGTACATTATCTGATGAAAAATCGGATAAAAATGCAGATTTTCAAACCTTTAAAACCCCATTAGAAAAAACAATTCCTAAAAATAATTATGATGATTCAGAATTAAAATCCAAAACAGTAGTTCAAAAGAAATCTCTTCTTTCGATTGATGATAAGTCAAATTATCCTAAAACAAGAAAAAAGAGTTTTGATAAAAAGGATTCATTGGTAAATAATGAAGTTGAAAAAAAGAAGCCTCAAATCTCTGAACTAACAAAAAAAATTCTTAAAAATATTATATCTGCTGAAGAAAATGTTGAATCAAATAATAAGAAGATCTTAGATGAAAATCAAGGTAAAATAAATTCTGGGAATCCATATTCGAGCACTTATTATAATCAAGCAGAATTAATAGGTAATAATATTGGGTTTGGTTTGAATGGAAGGAATCTTCAATCTAATGGATCAGTGAAACCCGAATGTGATGAGATAGGTAAAGTAGTTGTGAGAATAACAGTAAATAAAATCGGAAATGTTATAAACGCGGAGGCTGGTGTCAAAGGAAGTACAAATGTACATCCTTGTTTGTTGGATCCAGCAAAAAAAACAGCTTTATTACACAAGTGGTTTCCTGACGACAGTGCTCCTGATTCTCAGACAGGATTTGTTGTAGTCAATTTTAAGTTAGTAGATTAGTGATAAAATATAATTCTACAATTCAATGGCTTTACAATCAGATCCCGCCTTACCAATTTAAAGGTGGAGATTCATATAAACCTGGGTTGTCAAGAATAAAAAATTTCTTAAATTTTATTGGAAATCCAGAATCAAATTTAAAATTTATACATGTTGGAGGGACTAATGGAAAGGGTTCAACATCTCATATGATATCCTCGGTTCTTCAAGAGTCTAAGAAAAAAGTAGGACTATTTACTTCTCCCCATATGTTTGACTTTAGAGAAAGAATAAAAGTAAATTCGAGTAAAATAGAAAAACAATTTGTAATTGATTTTGTAGAAAAGAATAAGGAGTATTTTCTTATGAAAAGAAATTCGTTTTTTGAAATTTCCTTCGCAATGGCAATTTTATATTTTAAGGTCAAGAAAATTGATATTGCGGTTATAGAGGTAGGTTTAGGTGGTAGACTAGATGCGACAAATGTTATACACCCTCTGCTCTCTGTGATAACTAATATAGGCTACGATCACACAAAATTTCTTGGAAATAAAATAACCTCTATTGCCAATGAAAAAGCTGGAATAATTAAAAAAAATGTACCTGTTTTAATAGGTGAGAAGAATCTAAAAACTGATAAAGTTTTTATTGAAAAGGCAAAAAGAGAATCCTCAAACATATTTTTTGCTGAAGATTTTTTATCTAACGATGCGGAGTTAGGTCTCGAGACCAATTATCAAAAAAAAAATAAAAGAACTGTTTATGCAGCAATGCAAATTTTATTTGAAAATAATATGATTTCAGAAATTTTTAGAAAAGGGATTTTAAATGTCAGGAAAAATACTTCATTGAGAGGAAGGTGGGAAAAAGTTTCAAGTAAACCTCTCATTATTGCAGATGTAGCACACAACGAGGAAGCCTTTAAAGAAGTTATTTGTGAAGTTCAAAAAATTAAATCTCAGAAAAAGGTGTTTGTTTTAGGATTTGTAAAGGACAAACCGATAAATAAAATTATAAAACTTTTACCCAAAGAAGGGATTTACTTCTTTTCATCACCCAAAATATCTAGAGCTTATGGTTTGGAACATTTGAATTCAATTTTAAAAAAAACCGATATTAATTATGAGATTTTTGTGACTATTGAGGAAGCTTTTAATAAAGCTTTAAATATTGCCTCAAAAGAAGACTTTATTTTTGTTGGTGGAAGTAATTTTACAGTAGCTGAAGTTTTAACTTCAAATTGAATTTTTACAATATAAATCTAAAATTCTATCCAACTTACAAATGGATTGCTCCTATCTCTATTCAATTTATAGTTATTCAATCCAAGAACTTCATCGTATGCAATTGTTTCACCTGGGAATGATTTACAATTTAATTCATCAAAAACAAGGATGCTCCCTTTTACTAGTCTAGGTCTTATTTTTTCTAAACATTCTTTAGTTGGTTGATAAATATCAAAGTCAAAATATGCAAGCGCAATAATTGTTTGAGGCTCATCGCTTAAATATTGTGATATTGTTTTACTTGCGTCACCCTTGACTATTTGATATTTACTAATATGGCTTAATGGACAATTTTTTTCATGAATTGATAAAATCTCATCCAAGGTGACTTCATAATTTTCAGAAACAGAATAACTCCCTTTTTCAATTATGTTATGTTTTCCATCTTTTTTATTAATATTGAGAAAACCCTTGAAAGTATCAAATCCGATTATTTTTCTGTTGTGATTATAAGGTTCGTGGATACCACGTAATGAGGTGAATAATGAAAGGTTTTTTCCAAAAAAAACACCAAATTCCATAATTACACCATGAATATTTACAATTTTTTCATATAATCTATTGATAAGTAAAATCTTAGAAAGTTGCTGCCTTCTTATGAATAGTCCAATGCTGTCCAAAATTAGGTCATCAGGAATTATATTTGATTTTAAGATTTCAAGCAATCTTTTTTTATTTTCTAGTTCTCCATCATTTGATGCAGTCATGAACTTTGTTTTTCCCAACTTTCTTGTTTTCCCTTTTTCTTTCATACTTATTAATTATTTATTTATAAAACTAAAAATTAATATAATTAAACTAAAAAACATCAATGGTAAAAAAATAATAAAAATTATAATTTTAAATTTTCAAATAATTGAACAAATCGAGTTTTAAATGCATATTTGCTTCGCATTTCTAAGTAATTGGTTTGGTGGGTGTTTTCTTCATATATTTTTTTTCACACCTCTACCTATCTCTAAAAACAACTTTTCACCGATTCGAAAAGCGAATTTGTACTAATTCCAATCCGAGGAGAAGCATAAATATATTTATACAAAAAGCAGTATATTTGACCATTCCAAAAGTATTGGAATAGAGTTGATAGTGTATTAGTTTCGTACATTTTTAATTAGCTGTATATTAAACACTCTGCGAAGTGTTGATTTAGGGCGCGTAGCTCAGTTGGTTCAGAGCACTTGGTTTACACCCAAGGGGTCAGGGGTTCGAATCCCTTCGCGCCCACACACCTAAAATTAGATTTATAACCTTTATCTTTTTTTATACCCATTATTCTCTAAAATTTTATATTTTCAAACTCTTTTCCATATACTTAATTTCCTACACTAACTCTAATTTTTCCTCTATATTTCTTATAGGAGGTTTAATTTCATTCCCATATGACTATCTCTGAATCCTAATTCTTTGTAAAACTCTATAGCATCAAGTCTCTGTTTATTAGTTGTTAATTTAACCAAATGAGCTCCTTTGTCTATACTTCTTTTAATTGCCAATTTGAATATCTTTTTCCCAACCCCTTTACTCTAAATTTCTTGTGAACACTCACTGTTTCGATTTGAGCTCTTAAATCATCTCGGTATGTCAAATATGGTATAAAGGTAAGTTGTAATGTGCCAATTATTTCTTTATTGAAATTCTCAAGAATAATTAATTCTTGGTTTTTGTCTAGAACGATATTTCGGAATGCATCATGGTAACTCTCTCTGGTAATGGACTTTTATAATCTTCTCTTTTGGAACCAAGTTCATCATCGGCTAACATTTTTACTATATACGGTATATCAACCTCCATTGCCTTTCTGAATATAAATTCCATGTTATAAATTTCATGCATTAATCCTTTACTTTTTATATCATCCGTTTTATGAATTTGTTTTCTTAAAACTACTAATAATATTTTTTGGAATTGGTTTATAACCATTATTAAACTTAAGATTATCTTTTTCTAATGTCCTTTCTAAGTTTATGTAATACCCGGAAACCTTTTTTATTTCTATGCAGTCATCTACATCATAAAGGTCATCTAGATGGACTTGTTCTTTTCCAATAAGTAATAATTCTTTAGCTCTTTTTTTAACATTTATTTTATTAATATCAACCATAAACTTACTTTCATGTAATTCTTCAAATTTATTTTTTTCATAAGCACCCAGATTAACGAAATACAATTTTTTGTTTGATTTATTTTTCTTTTTTGAAAGGGAAACTTTATACCCTTCTACTATCCTTAAATCTACCCAGGAATCTATATGTAATCTATCAGGTAAACCAAACCATTTGTCCAACAAATCAATGTAAGTGTCCTCAATTTTTTCTCCTATACTGAATACAACATCATGTAATTCAGTATTGCATTTATCTGCTCTTCCACCTAAAAAAACTGAAAAAAGCTTCATATCTAAAACGATCTATTATTTTGTTTTAGAAATTGATTGGCCTTTTCCTCTATAAATTGGCCTTTTGTCTTATCCCAATTTAGTTTTTCACCTGGAAATCTACCCGCAACAACACCCAAGAGAATCGTTTCAGTTAGCTTTGAGGAATATGTAAATGGAGCAGAACATTCTTTTTTGTTTAAACAGGCATCGATAAACTCATGATAATGTAATAATGACTCTTTTTCGTAATCCCTAGCAGGATTTTTTTCTAAAAGTTCCTTTTCTTCAAATTTAGAAGTATCAAGAAATTGATATTTGTTATCAATTATAATTTTAGGAATTTCCATAAAATGTGGTAAAAGAAGTCTTCCTTTTTTTCCTATAAACATAGCTCCCTGCTGAGGCAATTTATCTCCATTTGGGAGTTTTAAATCATTATTAGAATATGGCGCACCTTTTCCATCTTCCCATACCCACTTTAATTTTTTAGTTGTAAATTTTGTTCCAGGGAATACATATGAGACTTTGTTTTTTTCAGGAAAACCAATTCCATTAGGTTTTCTACATTCATTTATAACACTTTCTGGAACATCAAGTTCTAATGCATTATAAGGGGTGTCAAAAATATGAACACCCATATCTCCCAAAGTTCCACAACCATAGCCAACCATTTTTCTCCAATTGTATTGGTGATATTTATTTTCTAAATAATTTTTGTAAGGTGAGGTTCCACACCATAAATTCCAATCTAGATTATCAGGTATCTTATCTTCTTTTTTTGATAGTTTTCCATCAAATCCCCAATTTTTTGGACTCCACGCTCTAACTGTATGTATCTTTCCAACTAAGTCCTCTTGTATTAAAAGTTTTGCAAGTTTATAGTCATAAAAAGAATGAACTTGAATTCCCATTTGAGTAACTAACCTCTTTTCAAATGAGATTTTACTCATCTCTCTTGCATCAATAATATTATTTGTTAGCGGTTTTTGACAATAAATAGCCTTACCTTTTTTCATAGCCATTATCGACGCTGGACCATGTGTGTGGTCTGGTGTTGATATAACAACTGCATCTATTTCATTCTCTAAATTATTTAAAAGAATCCTGTAGTCCTTAAACATTTTTGCTTTTGGGAATAACTTATGAGCTTGGTTTAAAAGGTCTGAATCTACGTCGCAAAGAGCAGTAACTAGAACATTTTTGTGCGAAGAAATAGCTTTTAAATCATTTAAGCCCATTCCACCAACTCCAATATGCGCGGTCCTAATCTTGGCATTCATTTTAAAAAATTTTTTGTTAAATGGTAATAAACTTGATACTCCAAGTGCCGTAGACTTTTTTATAAAATCTCTTCTAGTTTGATTCATGATAATCTATAATTTTCTTATTTTCATATTTCTAAATGAAATTGAACTATTGTGATCCTGTAAACCTATGTAACCCGTTTTAAATTTTCCATAAAAATTTGAATTTTTCCATTTGCCTTTCTTTTTTCTTTCATACCAATCTTCTGACCATGGAACAAATGATAAAATTTTTTGGCCATTTAGCCAATGCTCTACCTTTTCTTTAGTGAAAATTATTTTGGTGGAGTTCCACTCTCCACTAGGATTAAGAATCTTATTTTCTGCATTTGGGGAATGCATTGCATAATCTGCGCCAGCTTTTTGCCAAGAACTTAATTTAGCGTTGTTTAAATCCTCCCATCCTTCGTCATCTAAAAGTTGGTATTCTGGAGCAACTTCGGATATTTCTTCGTAACCTTCTTTAAGATGATAAAAAATCCCGCTGTTTCCTCCTTTAGGAAGTTTCCATTCTAAGTACAGTTCAAAATTCCCAAATTCTTCTTTAGAAAAAACAATATCTGACCCTTTAGTATATTCACTTTCAAGTTTAAAATCAGTATCAAACGTTAACAAATTATTGGTTATTTTCCATTTTTTAGGTAAGGTATCACCATTATAAGCCTTCCAGAATGAAGAATTCTTATCACTAAAAAGAAAAATCCATTCTTTATTTTCCGATGTTTTAGAACATTTAAAAAGTATTGTCAAAAAAAAGATGAATAATATTTTTTTCATAAATTCAATTAGTTCAAAGATTCAAATCTAAACTTTTTTATTATTATGATGACAAAAAAAATTTTTTTAAATCTAATTTTAGCATTTATTGTTTCTACAAATGTAAATTCGCAAAAATCTAACTTAGAACCCTTAGACATTTTTAAATTACGACACATTTCAAATCCTCAGATTTCCCCTGATGGAAGAAGAATTTTATATGAAAGGAATTTCAAGGATATTATGTCCGATTCAAATTATTCAAATATTTGGATAGTAAATTATGATGGTAGCAACAGCAGACCAATTACAACAGGAAATAACAAATTCAACCAACCAACATGGTCAAACGATGGGAAAAAGTTTCTTTTTAAGTCAAATAATGATAAGGTAACAAAGTTGTATTTATATGAACTAGAAAAAAAATCACTTCAAATGTTGACAACTGTAAAAGCTAATATTTCAAATCTGAGATGGTCTGCAGATGATAAAAAAATTATTTTTTTATCATTCGTTGAGGAAAAGAAAAAAAAATTAATTGAAATGCCAGAAAAGCCAGATGGTGCGAAATGGAATGATCCTCCAATAGAAATTACAGATTTAGAATTTAGGTCCGATGGGGGAGGATACTTAAAAAAAGGGAATAAGCAAATTTTTTTAATTTCAGTTGATGGAGGTTCACCAACTAAGATTAGTAATTTCAAGGGCAGAATTTATTCCTGTGAGTGGTTTAATAAAAATGAATTAATAATTTCCGCAAATTTCAAAAAAAATATGGATTTTGAGCCAAGAGACTCGGATATTCATATATATAATTTTAGTTCTAAAAGTTTAATAAAATTAACATCTAGATTTGGACCTGATTTTTCCCCCAAGGTTTCGTACGACGGAAAAAAAATAGCTTTTTTAGGCTTTGATGATAAATTTTTAGGCTATCAGCAAAATGAACTTTATATAATGGATAGAAATGGCAAGAACATAAAAAATATTTCAAAAGATTTTGACAGAAATATAACAAGTATTTTTTGGTCTGGTAATTCTAAAAAGATTTTTTTTAAATACGATGACCATGGTATGACAAAGTTGGGTTACTTTAATTTGTCAGGAGAATTTCAGTTTTTGGTTAATGAAGTTGGAGGATTATCTCAAGGGAGACCATATAGTGGAGGAAGTTTTTCAGTATCAAAAAATGAAAGGTATGCTTTTACTTTTGGTAATTTTTATAATCCATCAGATCTAGCAACTGGATTTGGTGGTTCTAAGTCTAGATTGACAAATCTCAACAAAAATTTATTTGAATTTAAGAATCTAGCTAATATAAAAGAAATAAAGTATAACTCCTCTTTTGATAATCTTGAAATCCAAGGTTGGATAGCAACACCGCCAAATTTCGATCCAAATAATAAATATCCATTAATTTTGGAAATACATGGTGGTCCATTTTCAAATTATGGTTTTCGTTTTTCAACAGAGGTTCAGCTATATGCTAGCAAAGGTTATGTAGTTCTTTATATAAACCCTAGAGGTAGCACAAGTTATGGTAAAAGATTTGCTAATGAAATCCATCATAACTATCCAAGCCATGACTATGACGATTTAATTTCAGGAGTCAATTATGTTTTAAAGAAAGGTTTTATTGATGAGAAAAATCTTTTTGTTACTGGGGGCAGTGGAGGAGGGGTTTTGTCTTCTTGGATTGTTGGCAAAACTGATATTTTTAGAGCTGCAGTGGTTGCAAAACCTGTAATTAACTGGTATAGCTTTGTATTGTATGCAGACAATACTTCGATATATTACAAATATTGGTTTAAAAATTTCCCTTGGGAAGATCAAGAGAATTATATGAAAAGATCACCTATTTCCTATGTAGGAAATGTTAAAACTCCAACAATGTTACTTACTGGAGAAAAAGATTATAGGACCCCAATTTCTGAAAGTGAGCAATTTTATACAGCCTTGAAGTTAAATAAAGTAGAAACAATGTTGGTTAGAATTCCAAACTCAAGTCACAGTATAGCATCTAAATCCAGTAATCTTATTGCTAAGGTAAATTCTGTATTATACTGGTTTGATAAGTTTAAAAAATGATCCTTAAAAGACTAGAGGGAATTTATAATTTTATTTATTTTGTCCCTTTCTTCATTAGCAAGCTCAGCATCAACAAGAATTCTACCGCTATATTCATCAGTTATAATCCTCTGTCTTGATGCAATTTCCATTTGTATTTGAGGTGGAATAGTAAAATATGATCCAGCGGACGCACCTCGTTCGAGTGCAACAATAGCCATACCATTTTTTACATTTTTTCGAATTCTTTGGTAGGCTTTTACGAGACGTTCTTCAATTTTTTCTTCAAATTTTTTTGACTGTTTAATTAAAAGATTTTCTTCCTTTTCTGTTTCTTTCATTATTTCTTTTAATTCTCCTTTTTTGGCGTCTAAATGATTTTGCTTTTCCTGAATATGCTCCTTTAGAGTTTTGATAGTTTCATTTTTAAGCTCAGATTTTCCCTGTAAATCCTTAATTTTTTTTTCACATAGTTCAATTTCCAACTTTTGAAATTCTTCTTCTTTTACAATAGAATTATATTCTCGATTATTTCTAACATTATTCAATTTTTCAGAATATTTATCAATCAAAGCTTTTGCTTCCTCAATATTATTTTTGTGAATTTTAATGCTACTTTCAAATTCGATAATTTCGTTTGTGATTTTTTCTACTTTGACATTAGAACCCTGAATTTCATTTTCTAAATCTTCAACCTCCAAAGGTAGTTCTCCCCTTATGTTTCTAATTTCATCTATTCGAGAGTCAATTAATTGTAAGTCAAAAAGAGCTCTCAATTTTTCCTCTATTGTAATTTCTACTTTTTTGGCCATAACTTAAAAATATTTTACAGGATTTGTATTTATGTTAGATTGAACGAACGCAAAATTAGGAATTTTTTCATTAAGTATCTCTTGTAATTTATTTTTTATAAAAAACTCTGTTTCGAAATGCCCAGCATCCACTAAAAGAATTTTGTTGTCACTTTTATAAAAATCATGATACTTTAAATCGCCCGTAACAAATGCATCAGCATTATTTTCGATTGCGTTGTCTATCGCAAAGGCACCCGAACCAGCCAAAACCGAAACAGTTCTAATTTTATTTGTATTAAATTTTGTGTGTCTCAAAAAAGAAATCGGTAATTTACTTTTGAGATATTCAAGAAATTCGTTTTGTGTCATACTTCGGGGTAAAATTCCGATACTTCCTAGACCTAAATCAGGATTACTATTTTCAATGTTTGTAACTTCATATGCGACGCTTTCATATGGATGGGATTCAATTAAATTTTCTACTATTTTTTTCTTTTTATGACTTGGAAAAACAAGACTAATTAAAATCTCAGAAGTTTTAGTTAGTTCTTCTTTTTTGCCAAATTTAGGATTACTTTGCTTACTCCCCATATATGTTCCTTGACCTTTTGTTGAAAAACTACATTTTGAATAATTTCCTATCTCTCCAGCTCCAGCATCGTATAATGAATTTAAAACTTTATCTAGATAATCACTAGGAACATAGCTTGTTATTTTCATTAAGCTATTTTTTTTTGGAATTAACTTTCTTTGATTACTTAAATTTAAAATTTCACCAAGCATCAAATTCAAACCATTTTTTATATTATCAAAGGAAGTATGAATTGTATATAGAGAAAGTTTATTCTCAATCATTTTTGTAATTAGTCTCCCCACTCTATCTTCATAGTTCACTTTTTTTAGACTACTAAATATCAAAGGATGATAAGAAATTACTAATTCACATTTGTTACTTAATGCTTCGTCAATTGTTTCATCCGTAACATCATGACATACAAGAGCTTTTTTACACTCAACATTCGTTTTTCCTAACAACAAACCAACATTATCGTATTCTTCAGCCGTATTTAAAGGGAATATTTTTTCAATTTCACTAATAATTTTTTCTAGTCTCATTATAATAATTATCATTAAAAGTATCCAATTTTTTTTAAGTGTATATTTACGGTGTTTAAATTTATATGTCTTTAATAAGAAAACTCCTTTTTTATCCATTTGCCGCACTTTTATATTTTATTACTTCTATTAGAAATTTTTTTTTCGATGTTGGAATATTTAAAGAGTACACATTTAACTATTTTTCGATAGGAATTGGAAATATTTCTGTGGGGGGTACTGGTAAATCTGTGTTGGTTGGTTATTTGTCCGAAATTTTGTGTGACAGATATGTAATAAATATTCTGAGCAGGGGATATCGAAGGAAATCAAGTGGTTTTCAACTAGCAAATAAAACCTCCACTGCTAGTCATCTAGGGGATGAACCCTATATGTTTTATAAACAAAATCAAAAAATTAGAGTAGGAGTATGTAATAGCAGAAGAGAGGGTATGATAAAGATGATAGAATCAATTAACAAAAATTTAAAAAATATCTTTATACTAGATGATGTGTATCAACATAGATGGGTTAGACCAAGCATAATGATACTTTTGACAGAGTATTCAAAACCATATTTTAGAGATTATTTGTTTCCTTCGGGAAACTTGAGAGAATCAAGAAAGTCCGCTAGTAGAGCAGATATAATAATTATTACAAAATGCCCTAAAAATTTATCTATCGAGGAGAAGAAAGAATTCGTATCCGAACTAAATATAGAGTTAAAACAGAAAGTTTTCTTCACTAAAATCAAGTATAATGATTACATTTTTGGAAAGAGTAAAAAACTACCTATAAATATTTTAAAAAAAATTCCTTTTATATTAGTAACTGGTATAGCCGATAACAGTTTATTGATTAATGAACTTAGGATGAAAGGGTTAATTTTTAAAACATTTAATTATAAAGATCATTTTAAATACACGAAAAATGATGTAAATAAAATAGTTTCTCTCAGTGATGGAAATTTAATCCTTACGACGGAGAAAGATTATTATAAACTCCAGGAGTTTATGAACTCAGACTTACTTTATTTCGTTAAAATAAATATTCATTTCAGCGAAGAAGACTCCAAATTATTTAATTCTTATATTTTAAAAAAGGAGAATCAGTTTAACTGATGTGTTTGTGAGCCTTGTATGATGACCTTACCAGTGGTCCACTTTCAACATGAATAAATCCTATATCCTTTGCAATTTGAGCGTATTTGTCAAATTGTTCTGGTGTAATAAATTCTTTCACCTGGAGTAACTTTTTTGATGGTTGTAGATATTGTCCGATTGTAACTACATCTACATTAGCATCTCTTAGGTCGTGAAGTGTTTCGAGGACTTCGCTTTCCATTTCACCTAGCCCGAGCATAATTCCAGATTTTGTTCTGTTAACCCCTTGTTCTTTAAGATATTTTAAAACGAACAAACTTCTATCATACTTAGCTTGGACCCTTACTTCTCGGCTGAGCCTTCTAACAGTCTCTAGATTGTGAGAAATAACCTCAGGCATGACTTTAATAATGTAGTCAAGATCCTTTTTTTCTCCTTTAAAATCTGGAATTAAAGTCTCCAATGTTGTTGATGGATTTAATTTTCTTATACATTTTACAGTCTCTACCCAGAGTGACGCGCCACCATCTTTTAGGTCATCTCTGTCAACCGAGGTAATAACAGCATGCTTAACCTTCATAATTTGAATGGATTTAGCAACTTTCATCGGTTCGCTCCAATCGACTATTCCTGGTCTACCTGTCTTAACGCCACAAAACTGGCATGAACGTGTACAAATATTTCCTAATATCATAAAAGTAGCTGTACCTTCACCCCAACACTCTCCCATATTCGGGCAACTTCCAGACGTGCAAATTGTATTTAGATTATTATTTTCTACTAAATTTCTCAATTCAGTATATTTTTTTCCAATTGGAAGTTTTACTTTAATCCACCTTGGCTTTTTCGCTGGTTTAGCTGTTTTGATGTCCATCTTCATAAATATTTACAAATATAGATAACTTTAAATTATCATTTTCATAAAAACTAAAGCAAAAAGGGTAAGAAAAACCAATCCAACATAACTCAAATTTATTAAACCTTTGGATGGTTTATATTTTAAAGGCATATAATCACTAATTACTAGTTTTAAATTTAGATACGCATAAAAAGGTGCTGTAACAAATGAAAGTACTGTAGCTATTTCAACTAATGTACTCATTTCATCTAATAGTAGAGAAAAAATACAAATTGTTCCCATACTTAAAGTTATCAACCAAAATTTATAGTTCAATAAACTAATCTTAGGAAATAACAACTGGCTGGATTTGTGCATACATCTTGGAGATGCATCTAAAGTAGTTAGAGTAGTACTGAACATTGTTGTAAATGCAGCAATTACAATTATAGGATATACCGACTCTCCTAAGGTAGATGTGTATAGTTCGATAAATTGTCCTGCAAAAACACTTCCGATATCAGAAAACCCAGTTCCACTACCAAACATAACAAGCGCGCCCAGACTTAAAAAGCAAATTCCAAGTATAAAAGTTCCAAAGTATCCAATATTGAAATCAAAAATACCTTCATTAAAGGAGATCGCATTTGTTTTTTTTTTCTCAAGAATCCAAAGAGATTGCCAGACCGATACATCTAAAGGCGCTGGCATCCAACCGATTAGCGCAGCAAGAAAAATTATAGATGATTTGTAAGGAAAAACTTGAGAAAAATTAAATGAAATACTGTTTTTTGTTAAAGCGAATACCAGTGCGATAAGTGTACTTATAGTTAGAGTCAAAATAATAATTTTAATCAAGCTGTCAAGGAATTTATAGTTTCCAACCAAAAGTATTGCAAAACATAATAAAATAATCAAAGTACTCAACATTAAGAGGTTTTGTGAAAAACCTAATATTGTAGTTGCAAGTGAAGCAGTTACAATAGTGACAGCAGTTTGGATTGTAAAAATTGTACCAAGACTAATAATGAAAAAAAATAGAAGGTAAATTTTTCCAAGTTTATAATATCCATCCAATAAGCTCATCTTGGTAGCTAGTGTAAACCTAGATCCAAATTGAAAAAAAGGGTATTTTAAAATTATGGAAATTATGAGTGCCCAAAGTAAACCAAAACCGAAGTCAGCACCAGCTCTTGTAGATTGGACTAAGTGAGAAACTCCAATAGCAGCCCCAGCAAATAATAGTCCGGGACCAAGTTTTCTAAGATGTAGAGTTTTCATTTGATATTAATTCTGCTAAAATTTTTTTTGCTCTTAGTATCATAACTTTTATTGTATTTAGAGGGATTTGAGTTCTATGAGAAATATCCTTGTAAGTCATTTCTTCAAAATATTTCATTCTAATCACCTTTTCATAAGTTGGTTTTAATTTTTTAACCTTTTCCAAAAGGTTGTCAATGTTTTGACTTTTTATTAACTCATCTTCAGGTGATAGAATTTCGTCAGCAAAATCATAATTTAAACTTTTTCTTTCCGTAATATATAACTCAATATTATTGCTAGCATTTTGTTTTCTAAGGTAGTCAATATGCAAATTTTTACAAATCGTAATAACCCAACTCTTGAACTTAAATTCAGGCTTAAATTTGTCAATCTTGTCAAAAGCTTTGGATAAGGTTTTTAGTGAAAGTTCTTCAGCAATTCTTTGATCTTTAGAAATTTTTAAAATATAACCGTATATATAGTCCCAGCATTCGTCATATAAAAAACCGTAGGCCCGTTGATCATTTTTTTTTGCTGCTTTAACAGCGTCCTCTATGGATTTATAAACCATATTTATGAATTTTATTCTACTATAATTTTAGACAATCTGTTTCGAGTCACAATTTTCCTCAGTGGGGACTTTACCACACAAAGAGCATGGTTTGTTTTGATTATTCAAAAAAGGACTTTGACTAGCACAAGTCCCATTAAATTTCCCATCTTTTTTTAAAATGATTTTAATGGCTATGCCTACAAACGAAAATGAAACAAGGATGAAAGATATTAAAAATAATTTCACAGGACAAAATTAAAAGATTTTGTCAAAAAACATCAATTCATGTTAATTTTTCATTAAAAATAAATTGACACTACTTTTTGTAAATAAATAAATAAAAAAACTAGCGTAACTATAAATTTTAAGATAATTCCAGATAAGATTCCTACAAGCGAACCAATTACACCAATTAAAATTTTATCACCCCTTTTGTTATTAATTAATTCACCTATGAGCCCTCCTATGCAAGCTCCCAATATTAATCCTATTGGGCCAAGAATAAATAGCCCCAAAAATAATCCAATCCCACTCCCTAAAATTCCTTTTTTCGAACCTCCAAATTTTTTATTTATAAATAATGGCAAAATAAAGTCTACTAAAAAAATTAAAATTGAAATCAAAAAGGTAAAAATCAAAAATCTAAAGCTAATTTCAACGTTAGAACTGAAATAAAGAACTAAAAAACCTAACCAACTTGTTATTGGGGAGGGAATAATTGGTATAAAACAGCCAATCAAACCTAAAAACATTAAAATTAATCCCACAAATTCTAAAAGTTGATTCAAAATATTAGTTCAATTTTTAAATAATATCAAAGTAAAAAAAATTGTACATTTAATAATACAATTAAATACCTTCATCAAATGAATAAACTAAATTTACTTTTAAATTTTTACCTCCTTTCCTTTTTAATTTCTAGTTGTGAAAATTTTTCAACAAAAACTTACACATCTCAGCAAATTAAAAAAGCTTCCCAGTGGAGTGATAAAGACCAAATGCCTACTTTTGAAATTTGTAGTAGTTTAGAAATAAGTGAGCAATTTGATTGTTTTAAAGATGAAATTGCTAATTCAATATATAATTCATTATCATACGAGGATCTTATTTCAAATCAAGAAATTGATGAAGAAATTATTTTAAATATGATTATTGATGAGGAAGGGAAAATAGCTTTAGATAATGTTGAAAACGGTTCAATCGTTTACGATGCTATTCCCTCTCTTTCTGAAATAATCAATTCAACAATTTCATCTCTTCCAAAGGCATTACCCGCAACAAAAACTAATGTCGGAATATACGTTAAATCTAAAATTAAACTTCCAATAAGAATTACGGCATCTCCATAAAATTATGAGAGAAAAAATTATTTTGGGAATTGATCCAGGAACAACAATAATGGGATATGGATTAATCAAGGTTTTAAATAATGAAATGTCATTTATGTTGTTAAATGAACTCAACCTAAAAAAAATAAATGATCATTATTTAAAATTAAACCATATTTTTAATCGTACCGTTGAAATAATTGATAATTACAATCCTGACGAAATTGCAATTGAAGCCCCCTTTTTTGGAAAAAATGTTCAATCTATGTTAAAGCTGGGAAGGGCACAAGGAGTAGCAATGGCTGCGGGCTTATCAAGGCAAATCCCAATAACTGAATATTCTCCAAAAAAAATAAAAATGTCTATTACCGGTAATGGTAATGCAAGCAAAGAGCAAGTGGCAAAAATGCTAAAAAATATACTATCGTTTCAAGAATTACCTAAAAATCTTGACTCTACAGATGGATTAGCAACTGCAGTTTGTCATCATTTTAATAAAAGTAATTTATTTAATGAAACAAAATTTTCAAGTTGGAAGTCCTATGTCGAACAAAACCCAAAAAAAACCAACTTTTAATTTGAAGTGTCTTCTATTTATATCCGCATACCTGATGAGTTTGATTCAAATCTTAAAAAGAAAATTGAATTTTCAATTTTAAAGGAGATTGACATTAGACACAAAGAACTAAGAGAAAAGTTAGTTCATTCAATATATATAAAATCACCAAAAAACTATTTTTTATCTTCAAACTTTTTAGAGGATTTAATCTCTAGATTAAAAATATATTTTCTCTTTGATAATGAATTAGAAATCACTTTAGAACTAGATATTCAAAATATTAAACTCAATTATTTGAATGAAATTAGAGAAACAAAAGTTAATAGACTAAGTTGCAGGACTTACTCATTGTTCTACGATAATTTTTTAAGTGAAAAATCACATGACAGTTTTATTGAAAAAATTCATTTGATTTCCGATTTTTATAGAAATTATTCAATTGATTTAATATTTGGAATCCCAAACTTATCAAATAAAGCCTTAGAAGTTTTTTTCAATAAATTAAATCAAAATAATCCATCACATCTAACATTAGAACAATTTAATAATGGGTTTACAAAAATGACTAATCAAAATACATCTACTAATGAAATTTTAGTTATGAATCAATATAATTTTTATTGCGAGAAACTTATTCATTTCGGTTTTGAACAATATGAATATCTGAATTTTTCAAAGAATCAAAATTACTCAAAACAAAATTTAAACTACTGGAGTAGAAAATCTTACTTGGGAATAGGTCCTTCGGCATGTAGTTATTTTAAAGAATCAAGAAGTGTGAATTTTAGTAATCTAAGCGATTACTTATTAGAAGTAAATAAATCTAAAAAACCTCTGAAGACAGAGTATTTATCTGAGAAAGATATCTACAACGAAACTATTATGATAGGGCTTTCAATTTCTAAAGGTTTACCCTTATTAGAAATTAGGAAAAAATTCAAGTCTTTTGATTCCTATTTTCAGGATAAAGTAAAAAAACATTTAAAGCTTGGAAATTTGAGTTTGGAAAAAAAAATAATTAAAGTAAATAAGAACAAAAAGTACTTTACAAATCAAATTGTCTCAGATTTTTTTAAAATTTAGCTACTCAATTTCTTTGTGTAAAATTGATAAAAGTATATGATTGTTTCGATACCTTTAAAGAAATTAAACAGACCAAAATGTTCATTAGGTGAGTGAATTGCATCAGAATCCAATCCGAATCCCATTAAAATGCTTTTAATACCTAACTCTTTTTCAAAAATCGGAACGATTGGGATGCTTCCGCCACCTCGTTGTTGAAATGGCTTTACACCAAAACTTTTTTTATAAGCCAAAGTAGCAGCTTCATAAGCTGCAGTATTCGTTGGAGTCACATAAGGTTCTGCTCCGTGGTGGGTTTTTATAGTTGCTGTTACACTCTTTGGAATAAAATTTAGAACATACTTCTTAAATAATTCACTAATTTCTTTCCAGTCCTGTTTTGGAACTAGTCTCATTGAAATTTTTGCATGAGCCTCACTTGGAAGTACCGTTTTTGAACCCTCACCAGTGTATCCTCCATAAATCCCATTAACGTCTAATGTAGGACGTGTAGCAATTCTCTCAGTAAGAGTAAAGTTTGTATCTCCAAATAATTCATTTATTCCTATAGAATTTTTAAAATCGGTGATATTTATATTAGCCTTTAAAATTTCATTTTTGTCTTTATCATTTATTTCTAGTACTTTATCATAAAATCCAGGAATCGTAATCTTCATATTTTCGTCATGCATGCTGGCAATCAATTTAGACATAATATTAATAGGATTTGCTACCCCTCCACCGTATGTTCCAGAATGAAGGTCTCTATTAGGTCCTTTTAATTTAATTTCCATATATGAGATTCCTCTGAGCCCTGTTGTTATCGAGGGAATCGAATTACTTTTCATACTAGTGTCAGAAATTAATATAATGTCAGACTTTAGTAAATCTTTATTTTCAGAAATAAAAACTTCTAGGTTATTACTACCAACTTCTTCTTCACCTTCAATTAAGAATTTTATATTAAAATTTATTTTATTATTTTTTATTATCCATTCAAATGCTTTAATATGCATGAACATTTGACCTTTGTCGTCACAAGCTCCTCTAGCAAAAATTGCACCCTTAGGATGAATTTTTGTTTTTTTGACTACCGGGATAAATGGATGAGATTCCCACAATGAAATTGGGTCAGGCGGCTGGACATCATAATGTCCATAAACCAAAATAGTAGGAAGGGTTTTGTCAATAAATTTTTCAGCATAAACTATTGGATGGCCTTTTGTCTTGATTATTTTGACTTTTTCACAACCTGAATTTTTTAAGCAGCTTTCCAACCAATTTGAACATTTTACCATTTCGTTTTTATGATTCGGGTCGGCGCTCACAGAGGGAATTTTCAAAAATTCATATAATTCATTTAAAAATTTATTTTTTTCTTTATCTGAAAAATTTATCATTAGTTCACTATTTTTTGAATAAAATTTAGAAATGTGAAAGTAAAAAATATTTGATAAAACTTATCTATATTTACAATCTTTAGCGGGTGTGGTGAAATTGGTAGACACGCTAGATTTAGGATCTAGTGCTTCACGGCGTGGGGGTTCGAGTCCCTTCACCCGCACAAAAAACCAAAATACTGCTATTTACCTTTTTGATTTTTAATTAAAAATTCTTCAAGTTTTATATCGTCAAGACCTTGTTTGTCAAAAGGATATTCCATGTCATCTTGAATATTATATAAAGAGATTAATATAAATTCACTAAGAATGATTACAAAATAAGTTAACCACTGAGGATTTTCAACTCCAATTTTGTTTATTATTGATGGTGTATAAATTACCGGGAAAATATAAATAAATATTTTACAGTATGCTTTCAAACTGATAGGTGTTCTATGTATGTGAATTGCAAGACAATTTTCAATACCTTCTTGGACCTTTTGAAGATATCCTACAACTTTCCCTTTTACATTTCTTGAAATGGTTTCAGGATTGCTATTAGTGAAATTTATTAAATCTTGTATGGAAATGTCAAGTTTAGATCTAGTCTCACTTTCACCTTGAAGATGAGATGTTAGCTCATTTAAAATATTGATAATAAGTGTATTTCCAGTTTCAATCTCTTCTTTAGTTAGTTTTTCATTAGTCATAAAACCAAACTTGATTGACATTAATGAACTTCTGATTTTACTTAAATGTTCAAGTGCTTTTTCTCGTCTTCTAAAAGCACCTCTTATAGCAAATACAAGAGGAAATATAATCGCAATACTTATAAGAGTTAAATCAATATCATAAATTACATCATATTCATAACAGATAATGGGAACCAAAACTGAAATAATCATAGTATACAGAGTTCTAACGTTGATTATTGAAAAATACTGACTCACTTATTTTTTTTATATTTATATATTTAAACGCAATATATGAAACAATTTTTTATTCTTTTATTAACTTCATCCTTAATAATCGCTCAGAAAACCGAAGATAAATTCTTTACATCTAATGAGACATTAGAGGCAAAGATATCCTTTACTCCGAAAACACTTAAAAAAAGTATCGTCGATACAGTTTACTTTGACACAAATTTCGCTTATAAAATTGGCGATTCATTTCAGGAAATGGAAATTGGTATTCGAGCTAGGGGTAATTTTAGAAGATCTACTTGTTACTACCCTCCGGTAAAAGTTGATTTTAAAAAGAAAAAAACTAAAGGAACTGTTTTTGAGGGACATAAAAAAATGAAATTGGTTTTGCCTTGCTTAAAGCAAAAAGATAAAAATGATAATATATTAAAGGAATTTATAGTTTATAAACTTTTTGAAATGGTTTATCCTTACCATTTTAAAACAAGAAGATTATCACTTGAGTTCACTGATCTAACTAAAAAGAAAAAACCGGTAGTTGAAAAACTAAATGCTTTTTTGATTGAAGATGATAAAAAGGTTGCTCAATATCATAATGGAAAAGTTTTTGAAAGATTTATTCCTCCATTAGCCATGGATGCAGATGCTTCTGTAAGAAATGCCATGTTTCAATATATGATTGGTAACACTGACTTTTCTACTGCCTACCAGCATAATAATAAACTACTTTACATTGATAAATTGATTATTCCTCTCCCTTACGATTTTGATATGTCTGGATTTATAAATCCTAGCTATGCAGTAGTTAACGAGACCCTAAATATTGCTAATATTAGACAAAGAAAATATCGAGGTTTCAAAAGAGACGATGATATATTTTATAAAGTTAGAGACATTTTCGTAGAGAAAAAAAGTGATATGCTTGCCTTAATAAAATCATTTGAGGCAGATTTTGACAATTCATCTGAATATGACGAAGCGTATTCATATATTGAGAGTTTCTTTGATATTATTGAAGATGATAAAAAGTTTAAAGATAATGTAGTATTGGCTGCTAGAACTAAATAGTTATTCTATCTGCGATTTCATTTTATTAAAGATTTCAGTATTGTCATAAATTCCAGAAAATTTTTTTGATCCTAAACCTATGGAAAAAACTGGAACCATTGATGCAGTGTGACCTTTCGTAGAAAACCTTCCTTTTGGATTAAATTTCTTGACATTACCAGAGGTTATTCCCAAACCACCAGTTTCGTGATCAGCTGTTACAACAAGCAATGTGTTTGGGTTCTCATCAACAAATTTTAACGCAACTCCAATTGCTTTATCAAATTCAATATATTCACTTGTAACGTATTCAAGATCATTGTCATGTCCTCCCCAATCAACTTGTGACCCCTCCACTAACAAAAAAAAGGGCTTATCCCTGGAATCCAACTTTTGAAGTATTGATTTTAATCCAATATCAAGAAGTGGTTTTCTTCCCTCGATTAAACTAGGGGGTTCCTCATAACTTATGAAATAACCGACTTTTTTTGAAGTTGATGAATCAAATTGATCAATACTTTTTACAAATTCCCACTCTTTCATTTCATTCATCAAATTTTTCTTGTCATTCCTTTTTGTAAAATGTTTCTCACCACCTCCAATAAAAAAATCCACTTCACTTTTACTTAATTGATAAGCTATTTCTTGATACTTAGCCCTTGAATTAACATTTGCATAGAAAGATGCAGGTGTAGCGTGAACAATACTTGATGTTACGATTATCCCAGAATTATATCCTTTCTTTTCACATATTTTTAAAATAGATTCATAGAATTTATTTTTTGTATCTATTCCTATAGTTCCATTTGTTGTCTTTGTTCCACATGCCATCGCAGTTCCTGAAGCCGCAGAGTCTGTTATAAGAGAATTTGCTGAATGGGTTTTTTGCAATCCAACAACCCGAAAATTTTCTAAGTTGGATTTATTTCCATTTTCATACGTTGCTGCTGTTATTTGCGATAATCCAGCTCCATCAGCAATCATTAAAATAATGTTTGTAGGAACCTTATTTTTTTTTGATAATTCAAGTTTTATGGACTGAGAGAAAGATAGATTTAATGAATTTAGAGTAATATAGATTGAAAAGAAAAATAATCTCATTTTTGAATTTTTGATTTAAATTAGTTAGGATTTTGGCTTTTCTGATAAAACTTTTTTTCACCACTTTCAAAGTCCTTAACAATTACAGCTCTATCGTATACCTGTCCAGTGGCTGTATAGGCAACATAAGTAAGCTTGTCTTCCTCTATTGTTATAACTTGGAAAAATTGAACAAGATGAGATATTTTATCCGACTTATATCCATCTTTAGTATATCCCTCTATTAATTGTTTACGATCCAGTCTATAAAATTTTGGTCCACTAACTGAAGTTATATATACAGTTTTAATTTCATTTGATTCAATATTACGTTCAAATAATTTGGGAACGTGTCCTCTGGCATACGTGTGATCATGTCCATTAAGCACAAGATCTACATTATATTTATCAAATAATGGTTTCCAATTTTTACGACCATACCTAAAATCACGTCCTAAGGCAGGTGAAAAAATAGAATGATGGCAAGTAATTATATTCCATTTGGCGGTGGAGGTTTTTAGTTTTTCTTCAATATATTTTGTTTGAGTATTGAGATTAAAGTTTGAATTTAAAACAATAATTCGGACATCTTGGTAATCCACTGTGTAAACAGTTTCGTGTAAATTTTTGTTGAGATCGTCTTCAACTTGAAGCGTAAATTGAGGACGCCAGTGAATCGAGGTGAATTGCTGTTCACTTTCTGCTATTAATGGCCAATATTCATGATTTCCGAGAACAGGTATATTTGTCCATTGGCTATGAATAAAACCACCCGCTTTGAACCATTCTGCCCACTCATAATCTCGGTGGGCATCGTCAACTAAATCTCCCCCATGAATTGCAAAAGAGGCATTAGGAGCAGTTTGATACGCCATGCGAATTACCCGACTCCAGTGTGATAAGAGCCTATTTTGGGAGTCACCAAAAAAAACAAATTCTGTTTTTGAATACCCTTTTTTTGCGGTTTTGAAATGTATCCATTCTGACCAGAATTTATCACCATCTCCAACTCTATAGGCATAAAGGGTATTAGGTTTGAGATCTTTAAAAATAACGCTGTGGTAGTTTACAGAAAAAGAATTATTTCTTTGATATTGACCTAATCTTAATTTTTCGACAGATGCCTTATAGGTTTTTGGGTTGTACTCTATATTTGCATTTACAGTAGCCTCAGAAATCTGAGCCACACCATTTTGTATTTCGGTGTTGGTTCTCCATGTAACAGCTCTTGACGAAGTTGGATCACCATGAAATGTTAATATGATTCTATCAGGGTTTTTACTTGGGATTTCCCAATGCTTTAAACCTGTAAAATTTTCTTGGGCTGATAAAGTTAAAAATGAAAGAAGGCAAACTAAATAACTTATTTTAAAATTCAGATTTGCATTTAATTTGACTTGTAATCTCATGGATTTGATTTTATCTAGTAGGTAATTTTTTTTAATTGAAAATTTAGTCTATAAATCTAAAAAATTAAAAATGAACCTAAAACATTTATTTATATTAAATATTTATTTAGGTAAGAAATTATCTTATCAGATGAACCAATGCTCCTTCTTATGAAATCAAAATTTGTTTTCCCCATCTTAAGACGTATTTTTTCATTATTTATTAGTTTTATCCATGCATCTTTGAATTCATTTTTTGTTGAAATAGACAACACTCCCCCAAGTTTTTCCATTTCAAGGGCTTCTGGATATCTTTGAAAATTTTTACCTATGATTATTGGAATTCCATAAACTGCAGCTTCTAACGTGTTGTGAAGACCTTTATTTCCCATTCCTCCACCTACATAGGCAATTTTTGAATATTTATATAATGAACTCAAAATTCCAATTTCATCCACAATTAAGACTTTTTTATGAAAATCACTTTCAAAATCAAAAGTTGACCATTTAGCGAAGTCAATAGGAATTGACTTTTCTAACTCTAAGATAGATTTTGAGTCTATTTTGTGTGGTGCAATTATCCAGTTAAGGGGTGTATTATTTTCACAACAACTTAAAAGGACTTTGTGGTCTTCCATCCAGCTACTTCCTATTACAAAGTTGTTGGAATCTTTTAAAAATTTTGTAATTTTTTTATCTTTAGAATCATTAGTATAATTTTCTAAAACCCTATCAAATCTTGTATCTCCAGTAACTTGTACACTTGATATATTTAAAGTTTCAAGGAGTAATTTATCATTTTCATTTACTACAAAAAAACAATTTATTTTTTTTAATACACTTACCATACCAAAGGAGAAAAAATTAAAGAATAGTTGACTTTTTCTAAAAGTAGATGAGATTGAGAAAATTTTTATATCTGCATTATGCACACAATTAATAAGGTTTGGCCAAAACTCATTTTTTACTAGTAGTAATGCTTTAGGTTTAATTTTATTTATGAAGTGATTTAAATCTTTTTTTCTGTCAAAGGGTAAATAAGTAATTATTTTTGCGTGTGAAAATTTTTTTGCAGAACTAAATCCTGACTTAGAAAAAAAAGTAATTACAAATTCAGTAATCGGTTTAGTTTTTTTAATTTTTTTCAAAAGTGGTTTTATTTGCTCAAATTCTCCCATTGAAGAGCAGTGAACCCAAATAATAAAATTATTTTTAGAATTACTAAAGTTTCTAATGTCATTTAAAATCCTAGCACGACTATTTAAAAACCCCTTAATCTTTGGGACAAAAAGACCCAAAATCTTAATTATTTTTAAACAAAATTCGTAAACAAAAGAGTAAACCATAAACACAAAAATAGTTTATTTGTAGTACTTCAAATTAAATGGTTTTTTAACTTTGCTAAAATTTTTTTATGAAGTCTATAAAGATGGTTGACCTTAACGGTCAATATGAAGCGATTAAAGGAGAACTAGACATTGCTATTGATTCTGTAATGAGTACGACTAGTTTTATAAATGGACCTGCTGTAAAAGAATTTCAAAATAATCTTCAAGAATATCTAAATGTTAAACATGTAATTCCATGTGCAAATGGAACAGATGCTCTGCAGTTAGCATTAATGAGTTTAAATTTAAATCCAGGCGATGAAATTATTACTTCCAATTTTACATTTGCTTCTACTGCAGAAGTGGTTTTACTAATGGGTTTGAGGCTTAAATTAGTTGACATCAACGAGGAAACATTTAACATTGACCCTATATCTGTCGAGAGAGCCATTACATCAAAGACAAAGGCAATAATTCCTGTTCATTTATTTGGTCAACCTGCCGATATGGAAAAAATAGTAAAAATTGCAAAACAAAATAAATTAAAAATCATTGAAGATAATGCCCAAGCTCTTGGTGCAACATATACTTTTAATGATGGGATGAAAAAAAAAACTGGAACAATTGGGGATATTGGAACTACTTCTTTCTTTCCCTCAAAGAACTTAGGTGCATACGGTGACGGAGGTGCAATTTATACCGACAATGATTTTTTGGCAAAAAAAATTAAAATTCTCGCTAACCATGGTATGGATAAAAGATATTATCATGATTTGGTTGGATTGAATTCTAGACTGGATTCGTTGCAAGCAGCAATTTTAGATGTAAAACTTAAATATCTAGATGGTTATAATGAAAGCAGAAGAAATTCTGCCTTAAGATATTCAGATAATCTTAGAGGTATTGACAGCCTAATCACACCTAATATACCTATTGATTTGCAAAGTCATGTTTTTCATCAATATACTTTGAGAATTTTAGATTCTAAAAGAGATTTGCTAGCTGAATATTTAGCTAAAAATTCAATTCCTTTTGGCATTTACTATCCAGTACCTCTTCACAAGCAAAAAGCATATTATAGTCCGGAGGTTGATGACAAACTTTTCCGAGTAACAAATAGAGCTGTTCAAGAAGTTATATCTCTGCCAATGCATACAGAACTTACAAATGAACAGATTGATTACATCACAGAAAAATTAATTAAGTTTTTGAATTAGAAAGAATCAAAACTCCAGATTTACATCTGGATTGATTTTTTTAATTAACCCTTTTAAAACCTTTCCTGGTCCAATTTCAGCAAAATTTTTAATACCATCTTTTATCATCTGGTTTATGGATTGTGTCCAAAGTACAGGAGAAATCAATTGGTCAACTAAATTTTTTCTAATTTCTACAACACAGGAGACTCCTCGTCCAACTGAATTTTGATAAATTGGACATGAAGGTTTTTTAAATTCAATTTCTTGAATGTATTTTTCTAATACTTTTTTAGCAGGAAGCATTAGGGGAGAATGGAATGCCCCACCCACATTTAATTCTATAACTTTTCTAGCACCATTTTCACTTAGAATTTGTGAAATATTTTTAATTGCATTCTTTTCTCCTGAAACTACAATTTGTCCAGGACAATTATAATTTGCTGGAACTACTATTTCTTTGTTTTTCAAGCAGCAATTTTCAACACTTTCAGCCTCGAGACCAATTACAGCTGCCATTGTACCAGGGTTTATTTCACATGCTTTTTTCATTTCTTTAGCTCTAATGTTTACAAGTTTTAATCCATCATGAAATGAAATTGAATTTGAAGCTACTAAAGCAGAAAATTCTCCGAGAGAATGACCGGCCACTCCTGTGAGTTCACCTTTTTTTTCAAATAGTCTAGATTTGATGATTGAGTGAATGAATATAGCAGGTTGAGCAATATTTGTCTCTGTCAGTTCTTTTTGGTTTCCCTCAAACATGATTTCAGTAATTTTAAAATCAAGAATTTTATTTGCTCTTAAAAAATATTTTTTAGCCTCATCAAACTGATCAAATAAATCTTTTCCCATACCTACAAATTGCGAACCTTGACCAGGGAATACTTGAGCATACTTCATTTTTTTCTTTTGTATGTTAAAAATGAATAATTATAATTCTCTACTTCAGATTTTTTTATGTCATGTCTTTTAATAACTTCCCATTTATCTAAATTAATCTTTGGAAAGAAAGTATCACTTTTAAATTTATGATGAATTCTCGTAAGTTCAATATAAGACGAATAATTCATAAATAATTTATATATCTCACCTCCACCAACTATGTATGGTCTGGGATCATTTTTCGTCTCATCAATTGCTTTTTCAACACTATTAACAATAACAGCGCCTTTGTAATTAATATTCTTTCTTCTAGATAAAACTATATTTTTCCTATATGGTAATGCCTTAGGTAGAGATTCAAAAGTTTTTCTTCCCATAATTATGCAATGTCCATGTGTTAAGTCTTTAAAATGCTTCAAATCGCGAGGTATATGCCAAACAAGTTTATTGTCTAAACCTAAACCATTGTCCTCTGCGACTGCTGCAATCATTGTAATCTCTTGATTTAATATTTTCATATTTAAAAATCTTAATCTATTTAATCTTGACTAATCACAACAAACTTTTAAACTGAAACTGAGGCTTTTATAGCTGGATAAGGGTTATAATCTATAAGTTCAAAATCATCAAAAGTGAACTTAAAAATATCATCTATAGAGTTATTAATTTTAATTTTTGGTAGTTTTTTTGGTTTTCTTTTGAGTTGAAGATCTACTTGTTCGATGTGATTAGAGTATATGTGAACATCTCCAAATGTATGTATGAATTCACCAATTTCCAAACCGCTAACTTGGGCAACCATCATCGTCAAAAGGGAATATGAAGCAATATTAAATGGAACTCCTAGAAAGACATCTGCGCTTCTTTGGTACAGTTGGCAAGAAAGTTTTGAATTTGAAACATAAAATTGAAAAAACGCATGGCAGGGAGGTAAAGCAGCTTTACCATTTTGAATATTTGTTGAAAAACTCTGACTATTGTCAGGAAGTACGCTAGGATTCCATGCTGTTACAAGAAGTCTTCTACTATTGGGGTTTGTTTTTAAAGAATCAATAATACCTTTAATTTGATCAATCCCTTCATTATTCCAATTTCTCCACTGAAATCCATAAATTGGGCCTAAATCACCCTTATCATTGGCCCATTCGTTCCAAATTCTAACTCCATTTTCTTTTAAATATGAAATATTAGTATCTCCTTTTAAAAACCAAAGTAACTCATAAATTATAGATTTTAAATGAAGTTTTTTAGTTGTTACCATTGGGAATCCCTTTGACAAGTCAAAACGCATTTGGTATCCAAACATACTGTAAGTTCCGGTTCCTGTTCTATCTATTTTATAATCACCTGAATTTTTTATTTTTCTAAGTAAATTTAAATACTGTTGCATGGCACAAATATATGTTTGTAATATGATTTTTATTACATCCCCAATTTTTTTTTATTAAAATAAAAAGTTGATAAGTTATTTAACCTTTTTCTCTATTGGACAATTCATCTCTAACTTTAGCAGCTGATTCATAATCTTCTTCTTTTACAAACTTTTTTAACAGAGCTTTTAAATCTTTCAGAGCAATTTTACTAAAATCTTTTCCTAATTCACTTGAAGTTTGTTCTTTTATAAAGTTTTTAATCCACTGGCTATCTTTATTTCCGTCACCTTGATTACTTTTTTCATTTGTAAAACCTGCTTTTTTTAAAATATTTTCGTATGTAAAAATTGGACTATTAAATCTAATGGACAGAGCAACTGCATCAGATGTCCTTGCATCAATAATTTCCTCTATTTTATCTCTAACACATATTAAACTAGAGTAAAATACGCCGTCAACTAACTTATGTATTATAATTTGCTTTACAATAATTCCATACCTAACAAAGCAATTATACATTAAGTCGTGGGTGATTGGTCTTGGGGGATTTATTTCTTTTTCAAGACCAATTGCTATTGATTGAGCTTCAAAAGCACCTATAATGATTGGAAGGTTTCTATCACCATTTACTTCGGATAAAATTAAAGCATATGCTCCAGTTTGTCCTTGGCTGTAAGAAATTCCTTTAATTATCATTTCAACTAGTACCATATAATGACTAATGTATAAATTAAATAATTTTCAACAAAGTTAAAGTGAATTCAAAATCTAATTAATTTGAGTTTTTAAATTTTTAAATATTGTAAATTTGAGTTCAATTTTAAATATAATGAAAACGGTACAATTTAGAGAAGCTATTGCAGAAGCCATGTCTGAAGAGATGCGAAGAGATAATAGTATTTATTTGATGGGTGAAGAAGTCGCTGAATATAACGGTGCTTATAAAGCCTCTAAGGGAATGCTGGATGAATTTGGTCCTAAACGCGTTATTGATACACCGATTTCAGAATTAGGTTTTGCTGGAATAGGGGTTGGTTCAACAATGACCGGAAATAGGCCAATTATAGAATTTATGACCTTTAACTTTGCTTTGGTTGGAATTGACCAAATAATTAATAATGCAGCCAAAATTAGGCAAATGTCGGGAGGGCAGTTTCCCTGTCCTATTGTATTTAGAGGACCTACTGGTTCAGCAGGTCAACTGGCAGCAACTCATTCGCAGGCTTTTGAAAGCTGGTATGCTAATTGTCCAGGATTAAAAGTAATAGTACCTTCAAATCCTTATGATGCTAAAGGATTACTTAAGTCGGCTATAAGAGATAATGATCCTACTATTTTTATGGAATCCGAACAAATGTATGGTGATAAAGGGCAAATACCGGAAAATGAATATACTCTACCTATTGGTAAGGCTGAAATTGTAAAATCTGGAAATCAAGTAACGATCGTATCTTTTGGAAAAATAATTAAAGAGGCATTAAAAGCATCTAAGATATTAGAAGGTGAGGGTATAAGCTGTGAAATTATTGATTTAAGAACTGTTCGTCCAATGGACCACAAGACTATTTTGGAATCGGTTAAAAAGACTAATAGATTAGTAATTTTAGAAGAAGCATGGCCATTTGGAAATGTATCAACTGAAATTTGTTATCAAGTTCAAAATCGGATATTTGACTATTTAGATGCTCCGATTGAAAAAATAAACACAGCAGATACCCCTGCGCCTTTTTCTCCTCAATTATTAGACGAGTGGTTACCAAATTTCGAAAGTGTAATAAAGGCAGTAAAAAAAGTGGTGTATTTGTAAAATATTAAACTAAAAGTGGTGCAATCACCAACGCAACTACAGAAATTAATTTAAGCAATATATTTAGAGAAGGCCCAGATGTGTCTTTGAATGGATCACCAACTGTGTCACCAACAACAGCAGCTTTGTGTGCTTCACTCCCTTTTCTTCCGTCCTCTTCTATCATTTTTTTAGCGTTATCCCAAGCACCTCCGGAATTAGACTGAAAAATTGCCATTAAAACCCCTGATGAAGTAACCCCTGCTAGTAAACCTCCCAGCATTTCAGCACCTCCGCTAAAACCAATAACTACAGGAACCAGAATTGCCATCAACCCTGGGAGAATCATTTCTCTTAATGCAGCATTAGTAGAAATTTCTACGCATTTACTATATTCCGCAACTCCGTCAGCCTCTTCAAAAATTTTCAAATCAGATTTGTTGGCTTTTGATAAATCAGAATCATATTTTTTCATTATTTCTAATGCTGCTTTAAGCTTTGGAAGTTCTTTAAATTGACGTCTTACCTCCTCTATCATGCTCATTGCTGCTTTACCAACGGCATTCATAGAAAGTGCAGAAAAAACGAATGGCAGCATAGCACCTATTAGAAGACCAACCATAACTACAGGGTTTGAAATATCAATACTTTTAATCTTTGCAGTTTGCATGAAAGCAGCAAAAAGTGCTAGAGCTGTTAGGGCAGCTGAGGCAATAGCAAAACCCTTACCAATAGCCGCTGTTGTATTTCCAACTGCATCTAATTTATCTGTCCTTTCTCTAACCTCCGATGGTAGTTCAGCCATTTCAGCTATCCCGCCAGCATTGTCAGATATAGGACCATATGCGTCAACAGCTAATTGTATCCCAGTATTGGCAAGCATACCCACAGCAGAAATTGCGATACCATATAAACCTGCGAAAAAGTAGGAAGATAGAATTGCTATTGAAATTAATAAAATTGGAACAGCAGTTGATATCATCCCAACTCCTAAACCTGCAATGATAGTTGTTGCTGGACCAGTTTCAGATTGTCTAACGATTGAAAGAACAGGTGACTTTCCGGTTGCAGTATAATATTCAGTTATTTTTCCGACACTAAGACCAACAATTAATCCTGAAATAGTCGCCATAAAAACTCCGTTTGAAGTGTATTCTTTACCCTCATAAACCCAAATGTTTGGGAGGAAAAAGTCAATCAAAAAGTATGTTGCTATCAAAACAAAAAAAGCAGACAAAAACTCTCCTGTATTTAAAGCTTTGTGTGGACTTCCACCTTCTTTAACACGAACAAAAAAAGTTCCAATTATTGACATGATTATTCCTGTCGCAGCAATAAAAAGTGGTAAAATTACCGCATTGGTCACTTTTCCCTCAAACTCATCAAGATTCATAAATGCAGCACCTAGAACCATTGTCCCTATAATAGAGCCTACAAACGATTCAAACAAGTCTGCTCCCATACCTGCGACATCACCAACATTGTCACCAACGTTATCAGCAATTGTTGCTGGGTTTAAAGGATGATCTTCAGGAATACCAGCTTCAACCTTACCAACTAAATCTGCTCCAACATCAGCAGCTTTTGTATAAATACCCCCACCAACTCGAGCAAATAAGGCTATGGAAGATGCTCCAAGAGAAAATCCTGAAATTAATTTAATAACAGTGTCTGTACTATCGAAAAATTCGGAAAAAATTATAAAGAGCGAACCAATTCCAAGAACCCCTAATCCAACAACTCCGAGTCCCATAACTGTTCCACCTGAGAAAGCAATTTCAAGTGCTTTTCCAAGAGAATGCCTAGCTGCTTCAGTAGTTCTAACATTTGCTTTAGTAGCCACCTTCATCCCAATTAAACCTGCTAAAGCCGAACAAACTGCCCCAAGTAAAAAGGACACTGAAACTAACCAACTTGTACCCTCATTTTCTCCTTTAATAGCTAATAAAATAGAGGTAAAGAAAACGAAAACAGCTAAAATTTTATATTCTGCCTTCAGAAAAGCCATTGCACCATCAGAAATATTTTTTGCAATTCTTTCCATCTTTTCAGATCCAACATCATTTGATGTTACCCATTTATTTTTGATGTAAACAAAAACCAGGGCTATAATGCCAGAAATAGGAATAAAGTAAATTGGATTCATACTGTATTTTTTTGGCAAATATAATATTTAATATTATTAGAAGATTACTTTATTTAGACTAATTAATTGAATTAAAACAAACCATTAATTTCCTTGTCAATAATGTTAATTACATTACCAAAATCTTTTGGTTCATCCACAAAATTAACTTTATCTACATCAATTGAAATAATTTTTCCTTTATCATAATTTTGAACCCATGCCTCGTAACGTTCATTTAATCTACTTAGGTAATCTATGCTTATTGAGTTTTCGAATTCTCTTCCTCTACGATGAATATTTTCAACTAGTTTTGAAATACTGCTTCTTAAATAAATCATAATATCCGGACCCTTAACTAATTTTTCCATAAGTGAAAACATGTTTTTATAATTCTCAAAATCTCTTTTTGTAAGTAGACCCATTGAATGTAAATTTGGAGCAAAAATATATGCATCTTCATATATTGATCTGTCTTGAATAATTTTTTTTCCGCTCTTCTGTATGTCAAGAATTTGACTAAATCTATTGTATAAAAAATAGATTTGTAGATTAAACGACCATCTTTCCATCTCATGATAAAAATCATCTAAATACGGGTTCTCTAAAACTTCCTCATAGTGAGCTTGCCACCTGTAGTGTTTGGAAAGTAGTTTAGTAAGTGTAGTTTTTCCGGCTCCTATGTTACCAGCAATTGCAATGTGCATGAATGAAGTAAATATGTTTTAGTATGTCACTAAAATAACACCAATTTTAATACATAAAAAATTAAGCAGGTTTTTTTTGACTACCTTTTAACAAAATTTATTATATTTACAAAAAAATTACGAGGAAGGATTTGTCTGATTGCAAACCTCGAAAAAAAAATGCTAAAGCAGAATTGCTTTCAAAAGTAATCTTCAAATCCTTCCTGAAAGCAAATAAAATGAATACCTATTTTACCTCTGAGTCTGTTAGTGAAGGACATCCCGATAAAGTATCTGATCAAATTAGTGACGCGATTCTGGATAATTATTTAGCTTTTGACCCAGAGAGTAAAGTGGCCTGTGAGACGCTTGTAACAACAAATAATGTAATTGTTGCAGGTGAGGTAAAATCTTCTGCTCAAATAAATATTGAGAAAATTGTAAGAGAAACAATTGAGAAAATTGGATATACTGATTCTAAGATTAAATTTAGCGCAAATGAATGTGAAGTAACTTCTTTAATTCATTCTCAGTCAGAAGACATTAATAGGGGTGTTGAAAAAAGGGTGAAAGAAAATCAAGGGGCTGGAGACCAAGGGATTATGTTTGGCTATGCAACTGATGAAACGGAAAACTTGATTCCTTTAACTCTAGATTTATCACACAAAATTCTAAGAGAATTGTCTGTTTTAAGAAGGCAGGGAAGTCTAATTGAATACTTACGTCCAGATTCTAAATCTCAAGTAACGGTAGAATATGATAAAAACGGAAATCCTCTCTCGATCGATACAATATTAATTTCAACACAACATGATCCTTTTGAAAAAAACGATAAGAAAATGGTTAACAAAATCAAAAAGGATGTTGTCGAAATTCTATTACCTCGTGTGTTTGAGAATGAGCAACAAAATATAAGATCTCTCTATAACGGCAATACAAAAATAATTGTGAATCCCACAGGTAAATTTGTTATAGGCGGGCCTCACGGAGATACTGGTCTTACGGGAAGGAAAATAATCGTCGATACATACGGAGGATGGGGAGCACATGGAGGAGGTGCGTTTAGCGGTAAAGATCCCAGCAAAGTTGATAGAAGTGCAGCTTATGCTGCCAGGCATATAGCAAAGAATTTAGTTGCTGCAGGAATTGCCAGTAAAATACTTGTCCAATTGAGTTATGCCATTGGAATTGCAGAACCTACTTCAATTAATGTAAATACTTTTGGAACTTCAAAGATTAAACTTACTAATTCAGAAATAACTGAAATGATCTATAAAATTTTTGATTTGAGGCCTTACTCAATTGAAAGAAATCTAGATCTAAGAAATCCTATCTACTTAGAAACCTCATCTTACGGTCATATGGGAAGAGAACATAAAAAAATTAATAAAATTTTTCTAAATAAAAATAATCAAGAAGTAAATCACAAAGTGGATTTATTTACTTGGGAAAATTTAAATTATGTAAAAAAAATAAATGATTACTTAAATAAATAAATATTTCAAAAATGAGTTTAAAATTAGCAACTAAGGCACTTCATGCAGGGCATGATGTGAAACAAACACAAGGCACCAGAGCCGTACCAATTTATCAATCAACATCATATGTTTTTAATAACTCTGAGCATGCGGCAAATTTATTTTCGCTCTCTGAGTCAGGTTACATTTATACTAGACTTAATAACCCAACTAATGATGTTTTAGAACAAAGATTGGCAGCTGTAGAAGGAGGTGTTGCTGCAGTAGCTACTGCTTCTGGAACTTCAGCGATTGCAACCACATTCATGACATTATTAAAATCAGGTGACCATATTATTGCATCAAATAGTCTATATGGTGGGACATATAATATGCTTAATAATACTTTACCTAGATTTGGCATAACTACCACTTTTGTTGATCCAGATAATGTTGAAAATTTCAAAAATGCTCTTAAGCCAAACACTAAAGTGTTTTTTGCTGAGTCTTTAGGAAATCCAAAGCTAGATGTTATTGATTTGGAAGGAATTAGTAAGCATGCAAAAGATGCAAAAGTCCCTTTTATAGTTGACAATACTATAGCTTCGCCTTCACTTTTAAATCCAATAGAATATGGAGCCAACATAGTCATCCACTCTCTTACAAAATATATTACTGGAAATGGAACTACTCTGGGAGGAATTATAATTGATGCTGGAACCTTTGATTATTCCAGTGGGAAGTTCCCTGAATTTACTGAACCATCACCTTCTTATCACGGTCTAAAATACCACGAAGCTCTTGGACCATTAGCGTTTATTGCTAAAACACGGGTTGAAGGTTTAAGAGACTTAGGTAGTGCACCAAGTCCGTTAAACAGTTTTCAAGTAATTCAAGGTTTAGAAACTTTAGAAGTTAGAATGCAAAAGCATTCTGAAAATGCATTAAATATTGCTAAATGGTTGGAAGAGCAGAGTGAGGTAAGTTGGGTAAATTACCCCGGACTTAAGTCATCAAAATATAATCAATTAGCTAATAAATATCTTAAAAAGGGTTCAAGTGGTATTGTTACATTTGGTCTAAAAAAAGGTTTTGAAGGTGCAAAAAAAGTTGCTGAAAGCACAAAAATATTTGCTCTACTAGCTAATATTGGGGATACCAAATCTTTAATAATTCATCCTTCAAGTACTACACATTCACAATTAAATGTCGACGAACAAAAAAGTACTGGTGTTACACCTGATCTGGTAAGAATATCTGTTGGAATTGAAAACTTGGATGATTTAAAAGAAGATTTAAAACAATCATTTGCAAAAATATAATTTTTAATATGCCAAAATTGGATAGCATCGATATAAAAAATTTTAAATCAAATACTGGCTTTGTATTTGATAATATTTATTTATCCTATCAACTATATGGTCAAGAAATTGGTGATTCACCAATTATACTTGTAAATCATTCTTTGACAGGTAATTCAAGTTTAATCGGAGACAAAGGTTGGTGGTCAGAAATTGTTGGGATCGATAAAGCTATTGATCTGAATTATTTCACTGTCATTGCCTTTGACATACCTGGCAACGGATATTATCATCCAACAATTGAAAATTATATGGAATTGAGCTGTAAGGATATAGCCAAGATATTTTATTTAGGACTTGAAAAAATGGGTGTTTCTAGTTTATTTGCAATTGTTGGTGGATCTATTGGAGGAGGTATAACATGGGAAATGGCTTCTTTAAAAAATAAATTTGCTGAAAACATTATTCCTGTAGCTTGTGATTGGCAAACATCGGACTGGATTTTAGCTAATACCTATCTACAAAAAAGAATTTTAAAAAATTCCAAAAATCCACTCGAAGATGCAAGAATACACGCCATGTTAAGTTATAGAACTCCCATTTCCTTAAACAATAGATTTTCCAATAAAAAAAATGAAAAGGGCAGCTATTTGGTTGAAGAATGGCTTTCATTTCATGGTGAAAGTCTCTCAAAAAGATTTAATCTTGAGGCTTATATTGCTATGAATCACTTATTGTCAACTGTAGACATTACAGAAGACGATAAAGAACCGCAGGAAGTATTATCTAAAATTAAATCTAACATACATATTGTAAGTATTGATAGTGATTATTATTTTACTGTTGAGAGAGATATTTATACCTATAACTTAATCAAGTCAGTTAAACAAAATATTTATCATCATATTATACAATCTGTTCACGGGCACGATGGATTTTTAATAGAAAATGAAAAAATGTCGAAAATTTTAAGTAAAATATTAATTGAATCTAAAAATGGAAATAACACTAGAAAGAGTAAACAGCGATTATCTATTTGAAGCAAAAAACACAGATGGGCACAGAGTTTTTTTAGACAATAAATCAAAAAAATCTGGAGTCATAGGAGGGGTTAGTCCAATGGAAGTTTTACTTATGGGTCTCGCTGGGTGCAGTAGTATTGATATAATTGACATTTTGAATAAACAAAAAATCAATCCAACATCATTAAAAATGAAAGTTTTAGGTAACAGAGATAAAGATAAAGTTCCTTCAACTTTTGATTCAATTGATATTGAAATTTTCATAGATGGAGAAAATATCTCTAGTGAAAAGGCCAAAAGAGCCGCAGAATTATCTTACCAAAAGTACTGCTCAGTTTCTAAAATGATAGATAGTGTTGCAACTATAAATTTTAACATTATTCTAAACGGTAAAAGAATATAGAATTTAATAAAAACAAAAGTCTGTTTTTTCAATTATTTGTAATCAAATATAACAAAGATGATAGAAAAAATCCTTAATGAAAGAATAATGATTTTAGACGGACCAATGGGTACTATGATTCAAGAACACTCTCTTGATGAAAATGACTTTAGAGGAAAAAGATTTGTTAATCATAAAGAGCCATTGAAAGGAAATAATGACCTGCTCAACATAACCATGCCAGATTTAATTAAATCTATACATAGAGATTATTTAGAGGCGGGAGCTGATATAATAGAGACAAATACTTTTAATTCTACATCTATAAGTCTCGCAGACTACGGAATGGAAAAATACGCGTATGATTTTAATCATGCCGGTGCAAAAATTGCTAAAGAGGTAAAAGATGAGTTTTGTAATAGCACAAAAAAATCTGAGGTATTTGTTGCCGGTTCAATTGGACCAACCAATAGAACAGCTAGTTTATCTCCAGATGTTAATGATCCTGGATACAGGGCTATATCATTTGATAATTTAGTAAACTGCTATTCAGATCAGGTTTTAGGTTTAATCGACGGTGGTGTTGATATTTTGTTTGTAGAAACTATTTTTGACACTTTAAATGCTAAAGCGGCTCTATTTGCAATTGATAAAATAAAAAGCGAAAAAAAATTAGATATTCCAGTAATGGTTAGCGGTACAATTACGGATGCAAGTGGAAGAACCTTGTCGGGTCAAACTGTGGAAGCATTTGTGATTTCAATTTCACATATCCCACTTTTAAGTATAGGATTTAATTGTGCATTAGGAGCTGACCAACTCTTACCTTATGTAAAGAGATTATCAAATATTACGAACACCTACACTTCTGTACATCCAAATGCAGGTCTTCCAAATGCCTTTGGCGCTTATGACCAAACAGCAACTGAAATGTCAGAGCTTATTGAAAATTATTTAAAAGAAAATATAATTAATATAGTTGGAGGTTGTTGTGGAACAAAACCTGAACACATAAGATTAATAGCTGAAATTGCTAGAAATTATAAACCAAGAAAAATTTGAATTCGACAATGGATAAGTATCTAAAGTTATCTGGTCTAGAACCTCTGATTATAACTCCAGAATCAAATTTTGTAAATATTGGGGAAAGGACAAATGTCACTGGATCTAGAAAATTTTTAAAATATATCAAAGAGGATGATTTTAAATCTGCAGTTGAAGTTGCAAGGGATCAAGTTGAAGGGGGAGCACAAATTTTGGATGTCAACATGGATGAAGGTATGATTGATGGAGTTGAGGCAATGACAAAATTTTTAAATTTAATTGTTTCAGAACCTGATATTTCTAGAATTCCAATTATGATCGATTCCTCAAAGTGGGAGGTTGTAGAGGCTGGATTAAAACTGGTTCAAGGTAAGTGCGTAGTGAACTCTATAAGTCTAAAAGAGGGTGAAAAGAAATTTATTGAAAATGCTGTAAAGATCAGAAGATTTGGTGCTGCAGTAGTTATTATGGCATTTGATGAAAATGGACAAGCAGATAATTATTTGAGGAGAATTGAAATATGTGAAAGAGCATACAAAATTTTAACAAAAAAAGTTCATTTTCCTCCTCAAGACATCATTTTTGACCCAAATATTTTTCCTGTTGCAACAGGGATGGATGAGCATAAGACAAATGCTGTAGATTTTTTTAAGTCAGCCAAATGGATAAGAAAAAATTTACCTTATGCAAGTGTCAGTGGAGGCGTTAGCAATGTTTCTTTTTCTTTTCGAGGTAATAACTTAGTCAGGGAAGCAATGCACTCTGCATTTTTATATCATGGAATTAAAAATGGGATGAACATGGGTATTGTAAATCCAGAAATGCTTGAAGTCTATGACGAAATACCTAAGAATTTACTTCTTCATATTGAGGATGTTTTATTAAATCGAAGAGATGATGCAACTCAAAGGTTGCTCAAATTTGCTGAAGACCTTTCTGATGAAAATAAGACAACCAAACTCAAAGAAAAGTCCTGGAGAAAATTAGATTTACAAGGTAGAATTACTCATTCTTTAGTAAAAGGTATAGAAGAATTTATACATAATGATGTTGAAGAGGCAAGAAAAATTGTTAATAAGCCGATAGAGGTCATTGAAGTCTTTTTAATGAATGGAATGAATGTGGTTGGAGATTTGTTTGGGTCTGGTAAAATGTTTTTACCACAAGTTGTTAAATCCGCAAGAGTTATGAAAAACGCAGTTTCATACCTGTTACCTTACATTGAGTCAGGAAAAGAAAGTGGAAAACAAAAAGTTGCAGGCAAAATTCTAATGGCAACGGTTAAAGGAGATGTACATGATATTGGAAAAAATATTGTTAGTGTTGTTTTAGGCTGTAATAATTTTGAAATAATAGATTTGGGAGTCATGGTACCACCAGAAAAAATTTTAAAAACAGCAAAAGATGAAAATGTTGATCTCATCGGATTATCTGGATTAATCACACCATCTTTGGATGAAATGATTTTTATAGCTCAGGAGCTAAAAAGACAGAAAATAAATATTCCTCTATTAATAGGAGGAGCTACAACTTCCAAAGCACATACGGCAGTCAAAATAGCCCCAGAACTTAACACTCCAGTTGTACACGTAAATGATGCATCTAGAGCAGTTACAGTGGCGGGGAGTTTATTAAATAAAAAAACATCAATTGTTTATAAACAAACAATAAGGAAAGAATACGAAGATTTCCGAAATAAATTTTTACAAAGGCAAGTTAAAAAAGAACTTATAAACATAAAATCGGCCAGGAAAAATAAAATAAAATTAAATTGGGAAGAGTTTAAACCTAGTATACCTAAGAACAGGGGAATCACAATTACAAAAAATCAAAATTTGGAAGAATTAATTGAATATATTGATTGGAGTCCCTTTTTTAGATCTTGGGATTTACATGGTCGATATCCAGAAATATTAGAAGATAAAATTGTTGGTCAACAAGCCAAAGAATTATTTTCTGATGCTAATCAGTTGCTTCAAAAAATTTTAAAAAATAAATCTCTTAAAGCAAAATCAATTTTTGGGTTATTTCCCGCTAACACTGTAGATGACGATATTGAGGTATATTCTTCAAATGATAAAAAAACACTTTTGGGAACTTTTTATACACTAAGGCAACAGCTAATGAAAAGAAATGATAAACCAAACTTGGCACTATCTGATTATATTGCTCCTAAAAATACTGGATATTCCGATTACATAGGTATTTTTTGCGTTACTACAGGTATCGGAGCAGACAAACTATCCAAACACTATGAAAATAAAAATGATGATTATAATTCTATAATGGTGAAAGCTTTAGCCGATAGATTGGCAGAAGCCTATGCAGAATATCTACACAAAATTGTGAGAACTAAATATTGGGGGTATTCACCGGACGAGAAATTCAACAATGACGATCTAATTAAAGAAAAATACACTGGCATTAGACCTGCTCCAGGATATCCTGCATGTCCAGATCATTTAGAGAAACAAACAATTTGGAATATTCTTAATGTTGAAAAAAATATTGGTGTTTCATTGACAGAAAGTCTGGCGATGTGGCCTGCAGCCTCTGTTTCAGGATATTATTTTGCAAATCCCAGTGCAAAATATTTCGGAGTTGGGAAAATTTCTAAAGACCAAGTACAGGATTATGCAAATAGAAAAAAAATAACTCTTGAAAGTGCTATTAAGTGGTTAAAACCAAATTTAAACTTTTAAACTATGAAAATTATAGATCATTTTAAAGATAAGAAAAATACATCTCAATTTACTTTCGAGATTTTGCCGCCTTTAAAAGGACAAAATCTTGAATCGATTTTTGATGCAATTGATCCACTTATGGAGTTTAAACCACCTTTTATTGATGTTACGTATCATAGAGAAGAGTATGTCTATAAAGAATTAGATAACGGTTTATTGCAAAAACATGTCATAAGAAAAAGACCAGGAACGGTAGGAATATGTGCTGCGCTCCAAAATAAATATAATGTAGATGCAGTTCCACATGTTCTTTGTGGAGGTTTCTCAAAAGAAGAAACAGAAAATCTACTTATAGATTTAGATTTCTTAGGAATTGAAAATATTGTAGCTCTTAGAGGGGATTCATTAAAATCTGAAGTATATTTCAAGCCAAGTGTTGATGGAAACTCTTTCGCAAGTGATCTTGTTAAACAAATTGATGATCTTAATAAAGGAAAATATTTAGACGAAGAAATTCAAAATAACGCAAAAACAAACTTTTGTATTGGAGTTTCAGGTTATCCAGAAAAACACATTGAGGCTCCAAGTTTTGACAGTGATATACATTTTTTGAAGAAAAAGATTGATGCAGGCGCCCATTACATCGTCACTCAGATGTTTTTTGATAACCAAAAGTTTTTTGACTTTCAAAAAAAATGTTTAGAAAATGAAATCAACGTTCCAATAATTCCTGGGTTAAAACCAATTTCAACAAAAAAACAACTAAACGTTCTTCCACAAAGATTTTATGTTGACCTACCAGATGACTTAATAAAATCAGTTATAAAATGTAAAAGTAACGATCAGATTAGACAAGTTGGTATTGAATGGTGTATTGAACAAAGTAAGGAACTAAAAAAAGCTGGAGTTCCTTTTCTTCATTATTATACTATGGGACGTTCAGATAATATTAAATGTATTGCAGAATCTGTTTTTTAAATTTTTAAAAAATATTATTGATTCTTAAGGTAAAATTTGATCATATAAACTAAAGATCTTCATCATTTAATTTGAAATTCGGAATAATCCTTGCTTTTGAAACTTGTTCGAAATCAAATGCGATTTCAATTAGTTTACTTTCACTCCAAGCCCTACCAAAAAATGAAATTCCAACTGGAAGTCCATGAATATTCCCCATAGGAATTGTGATATTTGGATAGCCAGCTCGAGCTGCAGGGGAAGAGCTTCCAATATGATAATTGTCACCATTTAAAAGATCTGAACTCCAAGCAGGGCTACCTGTTGGAGATATAATTGCGTCTAGATTATGTTCGTTCATTACCCTGTCAATACCATCTTCTTTACTGTATTTATTAAGTAACAAAAGAGAATTTTTATATTTATCACTTTTCATCCCACCTGTCTCATTTGCTAGTTTTAAATATGCCTGATTAAAATATTTAAGTTCAATTGTATCTTTTTCATTGAATTCAATTAAGTCTTCTAAATTCTTTATTTGAGAATCATTTCTTAAATTTTTAAAATATTTGTTTAATCCATCTTTATACTCATGAAGCATTACGTTAAAGGAATGGATTCCATTATCTCTATGATTTATTGTATCTATCTCGATAATTTCTGCACCCAGTGAACGAATTAATTTAATTGATTTTTTAAATAAACTGTCAACATCGGCATTATATCCTTTCCTTCTGGATTTATTTCCTAGTGGTAAATTGTATACTCCAATCCTTTTATTTTTTATCCCTCCTTGTCTCAAAAATTTTGTGTAGTCTAAATTTTTATTAGGGATGTACAATGTTTTGGAATCCAAGGGGTCTTCACCTTTCATTGCATTGAGTGCTATAACTGCATCAGTTAGAGTTCTTGCCATTGGACCAGAAGTATCTTGAGTAAATGAGATAGGAATAATTCCTGTTCTACTAATAAGCCCAACCGTAGGTTTTATTCCTACTATTCCATTGGCATTTGATGGACACACGATTGAACCATTAGTTTCAGTTCCAACAGCTAAAACGGTTAAATTAGCTGAGACTGAAACTCCGGACCCAGAGCTTGAGCCACAGGGATTTCTTGTTAATACATAAGGGTTTTTGGTTTGACCGTTAACACCACTCCATCCACTTGTTGAATTTTGACCTCGAAAATTTGCCCATTCGCTTAAATTTGCTTTTCCTAATATGATCGCGCCTGACTCTCTCAGTTTTTTTACTATAAATGCGTCCTTATTTGCTTTTGAATTAATCAAAGCTCTTGAACCTGCTGTTGTATTCATTTTATCGCCAGTGTCGATATTATCTTTCAAAATTACAGGTATCCCATGTAAAGGACCCTTCAACTCACCTTTAGCTACTATATTATCAAGTTCGGTTGCAATTTTAACGGCATCGGGATTGATTTGTATAATAGACCTAAGATTAGGACCAGCTATATCAATTTTTTTAATTCTGTCTATATATTCTTTTATAACCTCTACAGCTTTTATATCCCCATTTTTATAATCATTAATTAGACTTTCGATAGTGGATTCTAAATAGATAAAGTCATTTAAATCTTCTGTTTCGGTTTTTTTTTGACAGCTATTAAATACAAAAAAAGATAATATTAAAGTTATTTTTAGTTTTAGATTGGACATGACTATATTATAATTTTAAAATATAATTTAATAATTGTTATTCAATTAACATATTAAATATTTTGTTTTTATCTCTCAGGATATTAGATTTGCAGCTTAAATGAGAACAATTACTACGACTACTTCTTACTATCTCTACTTTTATTTTAATAATTTGTAGGGCTATAGTATACAGTTGTTAAGCAAATAATAGTCCTGAATTTTCAGGACTTTTTTTTTTAATAAATGAAATGAAAATAGCTATTCAAGGTATCAAAGGTTCTTTTCACCACATAGTTGCTCTAAATTACTTTGGACCAACAGTAGATGTGATTGAATGTATTACTTTTCAAGAAATTATTGATAAATTAAAACAAAAGGAAGTTGAAAGAGGAGTTATGGCTCTTGAAAATTCTATTGCAGGATCAATTTTACCAAATTATGCTTTAATTGACGACTATAATATGCATGTAATAGGAGAATATAATTTTTCTATTGATCATAATTTGATGTGTTACAAAAATCAGACATTGGAAGATATTAAAGAGGTACACTCTCATCCCATGGCTCTTTTACAATGTAAGGAATTTTTTAATGATTATGATCATATCAGATTAGTAGAGGCTACTGACACAGCGAAGGTTGCTCAACTAATTTTAAAAGAGAAATTAAAAGGAGTTGCAGCTATAGGATCAAAAGAAGCGGCTAAAACCTACAATCTAAACGTTTTATCTGAGTCAATTCAGACAATTAATAATAATGTAACCAGGTTTGCTATTTTAAAGAATAATCTCGAGCCATTTGGAAAAATATCTTATGACAAAGCATCCCTTAAGTTTACTTTGGACCACCAAAGAGGAAGTTTAGCTGCTGTATTAAATGTTTTAAGTGATTGTCTTTTAAACCTTACTAAGATTCAATCCCTACCGGTTATAAAAACACCAGGTAAGTATGCTTTTTTTGTAGATGTGAAATTTGAAAAAATAGATTTTTTTCAAAAAGCGGTCTCAATCCTTAAAATCATGGCCTTAGAATTTAAAATAATTGGACAATACTTAGAACATAAAAATTAATGTTTACAGCCGAAAGATTAAAATACGTGGATGAATATTATTTCTCAAAAAAAATGAGAGAAATAAATAGTTATATTTCTTCTGGAAGGCCTATAATCAATATGGCCATTGGAAGTCCTGATTTATCGCCTAGTTTAGAAGTAAAACAAGCTTTGTCTGAAAGCATTGATCATCAGAGATCGAGTATGTACCAAAGCTATGTCGGCCTACCGGAACTTAGGGAGGCTATTTCAAGTTTTTATTATAAACAATATGGTGTTGAAATAAATCCCCACAATGAAATTTTACCCCTAATGGGATCAAAGGAGGGAGTAATGCACATTTCTATGGCTTTTCTTAATAAGGGTGATGGTGTGTTAATTCCAAATCCAGGATATCCCACATACGCCGCGGTCACAAAATTATTGGGTGCAGAGACATTTTATTATAGTTTGTCAGAGGAAAATAATTGGTATCCAAAAATGGTTGATTTAAATTCTTTAAACACAAAAAACATCAAACTTATGTGGATAAATTATCCCCATATGCCAACTGGCGCAGATTTTTGTGAAAAAAAATTAAATGAGCTAATTTCTTGGGCAAAGAAAAATGATATCATTTTAATAAATGATAATCCATATAGTTTTATTTTAAATAAAAAACCTAGGAGTATTTTATCATTAAAAAACTCAAAAAGAGTTGCTATAGAATTGAATTCACTGAGTAAATCGTTTAATATGGCTGGATGGAGAGTTGGTATGATGGTAGGTCAGTCAAAGTTCATAGATGCTGTGTTAAAAGTAAAATCAAATTTTGATTCAGGTATGTTTTATTGTGTTCAGCATGGGGCAATAAAAGCCCTAGCTAGTAGTCAAAAATGGTTTGAAACTCTTAATAAAGAGTATTATAAAAGAAGAAAATTAGCAGAAGAAATTGCAAGCGAACTAAATCTTTCTTATTCTAAAAATGGTGTTGGTATGTTTATATGGTGTAAAATGTTAGATGATTCTCTCAAATCTGAGGAATTTATTGACCATTTATTGGATAAATATAATTTTTTTATATCTCCTGGATCAATATTTGGATCTCAAGGTGAAGGATATGTTAGGATTTCTTTATGTACAGATACAAGAAAAATGAATCAAGTTCTAAAAAGATTGAAATCATGAAATTGTTTTTAATTGGAACCGGTTTAATAGGAGGTTCTATGTCGAAAGATTTAAGGAATCTTTTAGATAATATTCAAATACACGGAATTGATAAAAATGAATCAAGAGTTAAACATGCAAAGGATATTGGGGTGATTGATATTATCGATAATTTAGAAAATTTAAGTATCGCTGATAGGGTTATTTTATCTGTTCCTGTAAGTGAAAGTTTGAAAATTTTACCTTTAATTCTTGATAATTTGAATAAAGATGCTCTAGTATGGGATGTTGGTTCAACAAAATTTAGTTTGTGCAAGTCTGTGGAAAAACATTCTAAAAGAGATCAATTTCTAGCCACTCATCCAATAGCAGGCAACGAACTTTCTGGCCCTGAGGCAAGTATAGAAAATCTCTTCAATGGAAAAATTCAGATTCTTTGTGAGAAAAATAAGACAAGACCTGATTTACTCCAATGGGCTGAATCAATTTTTAATTTGATGGGGATGAAAATTAGATATATTGACCCAGAAGAGCACGATATAAAAATGGCAATAGTTTCACATTTGTCTCATATAAGTTCTTTCATGCTTGGAAAGACAGTTATGGAGTACGAAAATAATAATCAAAATATACTGGATTTTGCCGGAAGTGGATTTGAGTCCACTGTAAGATTGGCAAAAAGTTCACCGGAAATGTGGTCTTCTATTTTTAAAGATAATAGAAAAAATATACTTAAAATTTTGAAAGCATATATTGATAATCTTAAACAATTTGAGTTGAAAATTAAAAATGAAAATTATATTGATTTAAAAGATCAAATGATTAAAACAAATAAATTAAAGAAAATACTTGATACAATTAAACCTAAAAATTAAATCAAAATGGAAAGAAAAACAAACGACTGGTTAGAAAAATTTAATTTATCTCATCCGCTTGTTATTGCGGGCCCTTGCAGCGCTGAGACCGAGCAACAGGTTTTAAAGATAGCTCATCAATTAAAGGAAACAGACGTTACAGTCTTTAGGGCTGGAATTTGGAAACCGAGAACAAGACCTGGTAATTTTGAAGGTGTTGGTTCCATAGGTTTAAAATGGCTTCAAAGAGTTAAAAAAGAAACGGGGCTTTTAACAGCTACTGAGGTAGCGAACAAAGATCACGTAAAATTGGCACTAGAACACGATATAGATGTATTATGGATTGGTGCTAGATCAACAGTTAGCCCTTTTATTGTTCAAGAAATAGCCGATTCGTTAAATGGTACAGAAAAAATAGTTCTTGTAAAAAATCCTGTTAATCCTGATCTATCATTATGGCTGGGTGCTGTTGAAAGACTTCAGTCTGCAGACATTAGTAGATTAGGGCTTATTCATAGAGGTTTTTCATCTCAAGGAAAATCGAAGTATAGAAATAATCCAGAATGGCAAATTGCTATTGAAGCAAAAAATAAGTTTCCTGATGTTCCAATTATTTGTGATCCGTCTCATATTTCAGGACGAAGAGACCTAATTTTCGATCTTAGTCAAATGGCATTGGATCTGAATTTTGATGGGTTGATGATTGAAAGCCATACAGATCCAGATAATGCGTGGAGTGATGCTGCACAGCAGGTAACTCCAAATAGATTGATTCAAATAATGAAAGATTTAAAGATTCGAAATACAACTATCGAACAAAAAGACTATGTTGATGAATTATATAATTTAAGAACACAAATTGATATAGCTGACCAAAATCTGCTTCAAATTCTTGGAGAAAGAATGAAAATTTCTGATTCTATAGGAAAGTTGAAAAAGAAAAATAATGTTGCTGTTCTTCAGAATAAGAGATGGAATGAAATCCTTGGTAAAATGGTGCTTGATGGCGAAAATCACGGATTATCTGAAGAATTTGTGTTAAAATTATTTAAAGCAATACACCAAGAATCAATTAATCATCAAGAAAAAGTAATTGTTAAATGATTTAATTATTTGATAAAAAATTTTTAATCCTAGATACAGCCTCTATTATTTCATCTTTAGAAGCTGCATATGAAATTCGTAAGCAATTTTTATTTCCAAATGAGTCCCCAGAAACTGTTGCTACTTTTGCTTGTTCTAGTATAGTCATTGCAAAATCATTTGAGTCCTTAATTATTTTACCTTTTATTTCTTTCCCAAAATAAAATGAAATATCTGGGAACAGATAAAAAGCTCCTGATGGTTTTAAAAGTTTAAATCCGGGAATTTTTGAAATTAAATCAAAAATTAATTCTCTTCTAGAATTAAATTCATCAATCATATACTTTATTTTAGAGACCGGAGCTGTAAGAGCTGTAATTGCCGATCTTTGAGCTATACAATTAGCAGCGCTGGTAATTTGGCCTTGAAACTTGTTACAAGCTTTAGCAATAAATTCTGGTGCCCCTATATATCCAATCCTCCACCCAGTCATAGAAAATGCTTTAGCGAGTCCATTCACAGTTATAGTTCTATCGAACATATTTGGTAGATTGGCAAAACTAAAATGTTTTACTCCATAAATAATATGTTCATATATTTCATCTGACAAAACATAAGTGGAGGGATAGTCTTTAAGTATAACAGCAAATTCATTTAATTCTTTTTCAGAGTAAACTATACCACTAGGGTTATTTGGTGAATTGAACATTATTAGTTTAGTTCTTGATGTCAATTCTGATTCTAACTGTTCAGGAGTTATTTTAAAACCATTTTCCATTAAAGTTGGAATAATTTTGAATTTAGCCTCGGACAAAGTAACAATTGCAGAATAGCTGACCCAATAAGGAGCGGGAATTAAAACTTCATCACCTTTGTTTAAAAGAGCCATACAAACATTTGCTATAGACTGCTTAGCTCCCGTCGATACTACAACTTGAGAAGGTTTATAATTTAAACCATTGTCTCTTTTAAACTTTTCACAAATTGCATTTTTTAATTCTAAATATCCATCTACAGGAGGGTATGAGTGGTAATTTTCTTCAATAGCTTTTATTGCTGCTTCTTTTATAAAATCTGGTGTATTAAAGTCAGGTTCGCCTAGACTTAAACTTATTACATCTACTCCATTACTTTTTAATTCTCTAGCTTTTGCTGCCATAGCTAGGGTAGCTGAAGCTGGCAAATTTTCAATTCTTTCCGAAAGTTTATTCATTATGGTTATGTTTGTATAATCTTAGATGTAAAAATAAATTAATTGTTTCAAAATTTGTGGAACTTAAAAAAAAATTTCCTGTACTATCAAATTCACAAATTGATAAGTTTCTGCTTTTTGAAAAATCATTTAAAAATTGGAATTATAAAGTCAATTTAATTTCGAGAAAGGACATAAATTTTTTGTTCGAAAGACATATTTGTTATTCTTTAGCAATTACATTTTTTTTCAAATTTAAATCTAAAACAAGAATATTGGATGTTGGAACTGGTGGAGGTTTCCCAGGTATACCTCTAGCCATTTTTTTTCCAGAAGTTGAATTTACATTAATTGACAGAACTGAAAAGAAAATAAAAATTATTGACTCGATTAAAAAAGAATTAAAAATCAAAAATGTCAAGACTAGAGTTGGTGACGTAAAAAATTTAAAATCTAAATTTAATTTTGTTTTAGGTCGTGCTGTCACAAAAATGGAAAAATTTGTTCCGCTTGTCAAAAAAAACATTTTGACGCATAATGATGAATCTGGAATAATTTATTTGAAAGGGGGTGAACTTGTTTACGAAAAGGAAAAATTCCCTAACATTAAGATTTACAAATTAAAAAATAGTTTCAAGTCAGAATTTTTTGAAACCAAAAAAGTCATATACATACCAAAAAATGATTTCTAACTTTTTATGTTAAGAAAGGATATTTATAGTCTTTAGGAGTTAGTAGAGGTTCCTTTATAAGTCTCGGGGAAACCCATCTAAGTAAATTTAATTTAGAACCAGCTTTATCATTTGTCCCCGAAGCTCTTGCTCCTCCAAATGGTTGCTGACCCACGACAGCTCCGCTGGGTTTGTCATTTATATAAAAATTTCCAGCAGAGTTTTCCAATTTAAGTAAAGCTTCATTGATAGCATATCTGTCTTTAGCGAAAATAGCACCTGTCAATGCATACTTCGAGGTTGTATCAACAAGGTTTAAAATCTTACTGTAATCTTTGTCGTCATAAATATAAACTGTTACGATAGGTCCAAATAATTCTTTTTCCATTGTTACATATTTTGGATCTGTAGTAACCAAAACCGTCGGTTCTACAAAATAACCAACCGAATCGTCGCATTTTCCACCATACAAAACTTTAACCTCTTTTGAGGATTTTGCATCTTGAATCGCATTTTTGAGTCTTTTAAAAGCATCCTTGTGAATCACCGCCGTTATAAAATTTTGAAAATCATCTGGAGGACCCATTTTGATTTCACTTAATTTATTTCCGATCATATCCAAAACCTCGCTTCCAATTGATTTTGGAAGATAAACTCTGGACGCTGCAGAACACTTTTGGCCTTGAAATTCAAATGCACCTCGGATTATAGCTGTTGAAACTTCTTTAACGTTTGCAGATGGATGAACCATTATAAAATCTTTTCCCCCTGTTTCTCCAACAATCCTGGGGTAATTTTTATAAAGATCAATATTGTTCCCAACTTTTTTCCAAATATTTTTAAACACTGAAGTAGAACCAGTAAAATGAATACCTGCAAATTCATTTGAAGATAAAACCTTGTCAGTAATGATTTCTGGATCACCAAAAATCATATTTATGACTCCTCTTGGAAGACCAGCTTCCTCAAATATGTCCATTGTTATTTTTGCTGAAAAGATTTGATAGTCACTTGGCTTCCAAACAATAGTGTTCCCCATTAGGGCTGGAGCAGCACATAAATTTCCGCCTATCGCAGTAAAATTAAATGGACTAATTGCATACACAAAACCTTCCAATGGACGATAAGACAATTTATTCCAAGTTCCATCAGAAGAAACAGGTTGTTCGTTATATATTTCCTCAGCAAATTTCACGTTAAATCTAAGAAAATCAGCAAATTCACAAGCTGCATCTATTTCAGCCTGATGAATTGTTTTTGATTGGGCGATCATAGTAGACGCATTTATAATCATTCTGTAAGGACCACAAATAAGTTCAGCTGCTTTCAAAAAAATACTTGCCCTTTCTGAAAATCCTAGATCATTCCATTTTTCTTTAGCACTAAGTGCACTTTTAATAGCCAAGTCAACATGATTTTTATCTGCTATTGAATAAGTTCCTAGGATGTGATTGTGTTCATGCGGGGGATACATTTTATTTTTCTTTTTAGTATCCACATCTCTACCATCAATTTTAAGTTTTATATCTATTTTTGTGTTGTAAAGATTATGATATGCTTCTAGTACCTCCTTTTTCTCCTTACTTCCTGGTGCATACAAAAGTACCTCTTCATTTTCGACCCTAGGGCTTTTAATAAAACTATTTTTCATTATTTAAAATTTAATTGAGTGTGAAAGTTGCTGCCAAATCAAAAACTGGAATTTCAACTTCAAATTCTTTAGCAGTTGAAAAATTAATCATAGTATAGAATCCACTCATAGATCCGATTGGTGAGGTTAACAAACAGTTTGAACTGTAAGTGTGAGAAATGCCAGATTTCAAAATAGGTTTTTGACCAATTATACCGTCTCCTTCAACATAATAGGGTCTTCTATTTGTTTGTAATATTTTCCAGTTTCTATTAATTAACTGAACAACATCATTACTTTGATTTTCAATTTTTACAGTATAGGTGAAAGCGTAATTAATTAAGCCATCATTTAAGAAGTCCCCATTATATTGGGTAACTACTGAAATTCTTATACCTTTTGTTATTTGTTGAAACATCTTAGAAATATTACAACAAGTTAATTAAAAAACGTTTCAAAAAAAAAAGAAGTAGTTCGATAATTAATATTTGAGCTCAAATGAATTTGTTCGACCAACTCCAATTAACATATCATATAAATCCTCAAACCCTTTTTTGTAAACTAGAACAGTGTAACTATTTTCAGTTTGATAAAATGAACCTGAGATTTGATTTTTAAAAACCATGTTATTTTTTTTTATTACATATTTATAATTGTAAAAACCTTGCTTCAATAATAAAACACCTTCAAAAGTCTCCAAACTTGGGTTATAAACCATTTCATTTTCTTCATTTAACTGGTAGTTGTTAAATTTTCCATAGATATAAATTCTTGAGTCATCAATTTCAAATTGTCTTGCTAGGCTAAAGTATACTATACTGTAATCAGATTCATTATTAGAATTTTCACCTAAAATTGTGTTGGGAATATAATTCCCATTAATATCAGAGTAATTTGAATAATTTAAGTTTGATCTTGGGTTATCAGTAAATAAAAAATGTTGGTAAATATTTTCTTTTCTAACGAAACTGATATTTTGATTAGTTGATCTTAAATCTTTAGTATCAAAAAACAGATACTCGTTACCTCCCTCAAATTCTGATTCCTGGTCATATCTATATAAAAGTCTGTCTTTTTCAATGAATTGGGGTTTTAAAATGGTTTTCGAATTATCCCACTGGTCATTTTGAAGAATAGTTACTTTTATATCTTCATTTGGATTTCTAATTTCGTATTTGCTAGTGCCGATTGTAAATTGAACGTTTTGGTGGGTGTAAAATCTATTTTCATTTTGAGATGGGAAAATATTTAAATCCACATCTACCTTTTCATTTAATATTAAAAATTTTCTTTTAAGAATTATATTATCATCTGCATCTAAAATTTCTAATTTAAAGTTTCCTGAAATTTTAAAACTCACATCATTATTTGGGAGTGACAATTTATAATTTGTATATCTTTGGAGTGTTCCATAAGAGCTTTCTATATCTTGGATTAAGTTATTGTCATTTCCATCTAAGTATTCGGATTTTAAAAGTTTACTTTTGTTCCAATCAAAATCACAATGAATTATTTTATAATAATAAAAATTTTCCTCTCCACTTACGTCATCAAAAGAAAGGGATAGCACTTGATTCATTTTTATTATTGGGAATTGAGAGTTGAAAGATCCACCAGAAAAAACTACTGTTTTGATAAAAGGATTTTTTTCTAGTTCATTATTTGTTTTAGAAAATAAGAAATTGAGCGAAAAAAAAAATGATATAAAAATTACTCTAAAATTCATTTATCTAATATATAAAATCAACTTCAAAATGTATTAATTTTTAATCTAAGTTAATTGCACTATTGACAATAAGAAAATTATATAATTTAGTTTAAAAATATCTTTTAATAGACATATTTAATTATTAAATTTATGCACGATTTGAATCAAATAGTAGAATATGTCAGTAGACATAAAAATTAGGAAAGGGTTTAATTTAAACCTTAATGGAGAGGCAAACAAAATTCTATCGGAATCCGAGCTTTCCAATACCTATGCTTTAAAACCAACCGATTTTTTCTTTCTGAAACCTAAGCTTTTGGTTAGAGAAGGTGATAAAGTTAAAAAAGGAACTCCTTTATTTTTTTCCAAAGATAATCCCAGAATACATTTTGTATCACCTGTATCTGGAGAAATCCTAGCAATATCCAGAGGAGAAAAGAGAAAAGTTCTTGAGGTTGTTATATCCAGTGACAATAATAATGATTCTGTAAAATTTAAAACAACAAATTTTAAAAACTTTTCTGCAGATGAAATTAAAGAGATTCTTCTTAAATCTGGTACCTGGCCTTTTATTTTACAGAGACCATATGGTATTATTGCTCATCCTGAAGATAAGCCTAAAGCTATCTACATTTCAGCTTATTCAACCTTACCGTTAGATGTTGATTTCGATTTTATTTTAAAAAATAAAAAAGATAATTTTCAATTGGGTTTAAGTATGTTGTCTAGGCTAACAGAAAACCTTTATTTGACTGTAGACTCAAATTTCAACAGTTTTTTTAAAAATATAAAAGATGCTACATTATTAAAGGTCAAAGGACCTCATCCAGCCGGGAATGTTGGGGTTCAAATTCACAACCATAAGCCAATCTCACCTGGTGAAAAAGTTTGGACTGTAAAACCTGAAGATGTTTCAAACATTGGATCTTTATTTAAAACTGGAGAGTTTTGTTCCGATCGAACAGTTGCTGTTGTTGGTCCGACCGTTAAAAATCCACAATACTTTACATCTACAATTGGTTCATCGATTTCTAGTATATTAAAAAAAATAAATATTGACAAATCAAAAAAATGTAGGCTAATAAATGGTGATGTTTATTCAGGTAAAACCACGGATATTAATGGCCACTTGTCTTACAGTAATAATTTGCTAACCATCATTCCTGAGGGGAAAGACTACAGAATGTTTGGTTGGTTACCATTTAAAGATAATTTTATCCCAAGTATGTCCAAAACATCATTTTCAAAATTTTTAAGTAAAAAAAAAATGGAGGTAAGTACAAACCTAAACGGAGAGGAGAGAGCAATAGTTGTTACTGGAGAAATGGAGAAAGTTTTTCCAATGGATATTTATCCAATGCAGTTGGTTAAGGCTTGTTTAAACGAAGACATTGAAAGGATGGAAGCACTAGGTATATATGAAGTTGTTCCCGAAGATTTTGGATTAATAGACTTTAGTAGTTCTTCAAAAATTGAAGCTCAAGAAATAATTAAAAAAGGAATCGAATTAATAATTAATGAAGAAAGTTAATGTTTTATGGAATTTATTAGAAAAAACTTAGATAAAATTAGAAAACCTTTTAACAAGGGTGAGAAGTATGAAAGATTTGCACCTGCGATTAATGCTTTTGACACTTTTCTTTTTGTCCCGAATCATACAACTAAGTCAGGTTCACATATTCGTGACGCTGTAGATCTAAAAAGGACAATGGTTACTGTTATCATAGCTTTGTTACCTGCTTTATTTTACGGTATTTATAATACTGGTTATCAATATTTCATTCAAACTAACCTTGAATTTACTTTTTTTGACGCAATGCTTCATGGTTCAAAAAAAATATTTCCTATGATAGCCGTATCCTACGCCGTGGGACTGTTTATTGAGTTTATATTTGCTATATATCGTGGACATGAGGTCAATGAAGGTTATCTGGTAACAGGTCTTCTAATTCCAATGATTATGCCTGTTGACATCCCATTATGGATGGTTGCGGTATCTGTAGCTTTTGCAGTTTTAATAGCTAAAGAAGCCTTTGGCGGAACCGGAATGAATATTTTAAACCCAGCTTTAACTGCAAGAGCCTTTGCTTTTTTTGCTTATCCTACCTACATGTCTGGAAATAAAGTTTGGGTTTCGGAAGCATCAAGTTTAGATGGTATTTCAGGAGAAACAATTTTAGGATACTTGGCTGCAGGAAACAATATTAATTACACATTTACTGAAATGTTTAATGGCTCTATCCCCGGTTCGATTGCAGAAACCTCAACTTTATGGATTATCGTAGGTGCCATAATTTTAATTTTTACGGGTGTCGCTAGTTGGAGAATTATTGTTGGAGGTATCTTAGGAGCTTCTTTAGTAGGCATTTTATTTAATCTTTGGGGGATTAATACTCTAATGCAATTCAATTGGATAAATCATTTGGTTGTAGGAGGATTTGCTTTTGGAATAGTTTTTATGGCCACGGACCCTGTTTCTGCTTCTCAAACGCAAACTGGAAAGTGGATATATGGATTCTTAGTTGGTGTCTTTTGTATTTTAATAAGAGTATTTAATCCAGCATATCCTGAGGGGGTAATGCTCGCAATTTTACTAATGAACGTTTTTGCTCCAACAATAGATCATTATGTGATCGAGAGAAATATTAAGAAAAGACAACGAAGGTGGGAGTCGTCAAAAATTAAATTAATTTAATAATGAATAAGGATAGTAATTTTTATACTTTTTTGTTTTCACTTCTAATGGTTCTAATTGTTGCCTCTTCTTTGGCTTTAACTTCCGAATCCTTGAAGGAAAGACAAAATGAAAATGTTGTCAAAGAGAAAATGCAGAATATTATTTCAACAATAGGTATTAAAGCTACCAGAGATGAAGCCCAAAATCTTTATAAAAAATATATTAAAAGCGAGCTTTCACTTTTACGAGATGGTTCCGTTGATGAGAACAAAAATGCTTTCTTGATTGATCTTTCAACAGAAATTAAAAAGGATATTGATCAGCAGAGATACCCACTTTTTGTTGCAGAAATGGACGAAAAAAAATTTTTTATAATTCCTCTTAGAGGTTCTGGTCTTTGGGATGCAATATGGGGATATGTAGCATTAGAAGAGGATATGTCAACAATAAAAGGAATTGTTTTCGATCATAAAGGGGAGACCGCTGGACTAGGTGCTGAAATAACCCAGCAATGGTTTCAAGATAGGTTTGTAGGCGAAAAAATTTTTAATTCTAATTCAAAACTTGTTGGAATAAGCGTTTCAAAATCAAATAATGATCCAAAAAATCTAGATAAAGATGATCATGAAGTTGACGCAATATCAGGTGCAACTATCACTGGAGACGGAGTTTCTGACATGATAATTGAAAGACTAAATCATTATATCTTATATTTTAGTAAATATAAATCTGAAGGTAATGTTGTAGTAATGAAGAATAATTTAATCGATAATACAATAAATGGATAGTATAAGTAAACCAAATTTGTTTTTCATCAATAAAAAGAGTGAAGCTCTATTTTCAAAGAAAAATAGAGCCCTATTAAGTGACCCACTTGATGATAACAACCCGATAACAGTTCAAGTTTTAGGTATATGTTCAGCTTTGGCTATTACAGTACAATTAAAACCAGCACTGGTAATGACCTTGTCAGTTGTATTTGTAATGGGTGCATCAAATGTCATAATTTCTATTTTAAGAAACTTAATTCCAAATAGAATTAGAATTATTGTTCAACTTGTTGTTATAGCCTCTTTAGTTGCACTGGTAGAACAAGTTTTGAAAGCCTATTCGTATGACGTTTACAAAGAGTTATCAATATTTATTGGACTAATAATCACAAATTGTATTGTTATGGGGAGACTGGAGGCATTTGCTCTTGGTAATGGAGTATGGAAATCTTTTCTTGATGGTATTGGAAATGCTGCTGGATATGGTATAATTCTAATAATTGTAGCGTTTTTTAGAGAATTACTTGGATCAGGTAAGCTTTTAGGTTTTCAAGTAATACCAGATTTTATGTATGCAATGGGTTATGAAAACAATGGTCTTATGCTTTTATCACCAATGGCCTTAATTACTGTAGGTTTAATGATATGGATTCAACGTTCAATGAATAGAAAACTAATTGAAGAAAACTAAAAAATGGAATATTATTTAAATCTTATCGTCAAAAGTATTTTTATTGAAAATATGATTTTTGCGTATTTCCTAGGAATGTGTTCTTATCTCGCCGTGTCAAAAACTGTTAAGACTGCTAATGGTTTAGGTTTGGCTGTAATTTTTGTTTTATCCATTACTGTTCCAATTAATTTTTTATTAGACAATTATTTATTAAAACCTGGTGCTCTTTCTTGGATTGGCAATGAATATTTATCTATTGATTTGAGTTTTTTAAGATTAATCATGTTTATAGCAGTTATAGCTTCAATGGTTCAGTTAGTTGAAATGATAGTTGAAAAATTATCTCCCGCACTGTACGGGGAGCTTGGAATTTTTCTCCCATTAATTGCTGTAAATTGTGCAATTCTTGGTGGATCTTTGTTTATGCAACAAAAAAGTTTTTCAGGAATTTCTGAATCAGCTGTTTATGGTTTTGGTTCAGGTGTTGGTTGGTATTTGGCTATTATAGCTATCGCTGCAATTAGAGAAAAAATTAGTTATTCTAATGTTCCTGCACCTTTGAAAGGGTTAGGGATAACCTTCATAATTACTGGGTTAATGGCAATAGGATTTATGAGTTTTATGGGAATTAAATTATAATTTTAAAATGGATATTACAATAATCATTTCGAGTGTTTTGGTCCTAACAAGTGTTATTTTTTTATTAGTAACATTATTACTAGTTGCTAAATCTAAATTACTACCTTCTGGTCCGGTATCTTTGAAAATAAATGGTGAAAATGAAGTTAAAGTTTCTTCAGGTGATACCTTACTGAGCACCCTTGGGAATAATAAAATTTTTCTACCATCTGCATGCGGTGGGGGAGGGACGTGTATACAGTGTAGGTGCCAAGTATTAGAAGGTGGAGGCGAAATACTACCTACGGAAAAACCCCATTTTTCTAGGAAGGAAATTGCTGATGGTTGGAGACTAGGTTGTCAAGTTAAGGTTAAAGAAAGCATGACAATTAAAGTTCCAGAGGAAGTTTTTGGTATAAAAAAATGGGAAGCAACTGTAGTTAGAAACTGGAATGTAGCATCCTTCATTAAGGAATTTGTAATTAAGTTACCAGAGGAAATGAATTATAAGGCAGGTGGATACATTCAAATTGAAATTCCCGAATGTGAAATAAATTACAAGGATATGGATATTTCAGCTCATCCCGATGAACACCCTGAGGACGAAAATAAATTTAAACTTGAGTGGGATAAATTTAATCTTTGGTCCTTAAAAATGAAAAATGAAGAAGTAGTCGAAAGGGCCTATTCAATGGCTTCATACCCAGCTGAGGGAAAAGAGGTAATGTTAAATGTTAGGATTGCAACCCCACCTTGGGATAAAAATAAAAATGATTGGATGGATCTAAACCCAGGGATAGCATCATCTTACATTTTTAGTAGAAAACCAGGTGACAAAGTTACTATATCAGGCCCCTTCGGAGAGTTTTTCATTAACCATTCGGAATCTGAAATGCTTTATGTTGGAGGAGGTGCTGGTATGGCACCAATGCGTTCTCATTTATATCAACTTTTTAGAACTTTAAAAACAGGTCGAAAAGTTACTTTTTGGTATGGAGGAAGATCAAAAAGAGAGCTGTTTTATCTAGATCACTTTCGTGCCCTTGAAAAAGATTTCCCAAACTTTAAATTTTACGTAGCTTTATCTGAACCCCTAGAGGAAGACAATTGGAAAGTTAAAAAAGATTTGGACTCCGAAGGCGACGGATTTTTGGGTTTTATCCACCAGTGTGTAATTGATTTTTATCTCTCCACGCATGACTCACCAGAAGATATTGAAGTTTATTTCTGTGGCCCACCTATGATGAATCAAGCAGTTGAAAAGATGGCCGACGATTTTGGTATACCACCAGAAAATATTCGATTTGATGATTTTGGAGGTTAAAATCAGTTCATATCACCTTTGAGAAAAGTTTTAATCCTTTTTTTTCTTTTTTCAGCTTGTTCAAGGCATGAAGTTGTTTCAATTGATGGACAAGCGTTAGGCTCATATTATAGAGTTAAATATCTTGACATAGGGTACACTAAAGAATATTTTCAAAAAGGTATTGATTCAATTTTGAATATTATGAATAATTCTATGTCTACGTACCTGCCTAGTTCAGACCTCTCCAAAATAAACAGAGGTGATAGTACTATAGTTGTTGACGAGCATTTCGAAAAAGTCTTTAATAAAGCAAACTTAATGTGGTACAAATCGCAAGGTTACTTTGATCCCACAGTGGGTGCATGGGTGAATGCATATGGATTTGGACCAAATAAAAAAATTAAAAAAATTGGATTAAAGGAAAGAGACAGTCTCATGAAAATAACTGGTTGGCCTAGAATTAGGTTAACAAAAGATAAAAAAATAATAAAAGATGATAAAAGTATTTTTATTGATTTCAATGCATTGGCTAAGGGATATGCAGTTGATCAAATAAACTTATATTTTGAAAAAGCAGGAAGTAAAAACCATTTAATTGATATAGGAGGGGAGTTAATATCTCGAGGCAAGAATTTAGAAACAAAAAAGGTATGGAGCGTCGGTATTGAAAAGCCAAGTGAGTCAACTTTACCTAGAAAAATATTTGATATTATTGAATTAAATAATCAAGCTCTAGCAACATCTGGGAATTACAGAAAGTATAGGATTGATAAAGAAACAAAACAAAAGTATGTTCACTCAATTAACCCGTTGAATGGGAGGCCTGCCAGATCAAATATTTTAAGTGTTTCAGTCAAGGCTTTAGATTGCATGACTGCTGACGCCTATGCAACTGCACTAATGGTAATGCCTTTGAACATGGGTAAGAAATTGATTAATAAGACACCCGACGTGGATGCGTTGTGGATAATTTCTGAAAGTCAAAAGTTTGTTTCTCACCCTTCAAAAAATTGGTGATTTATTTTATTGCGATCCCGACTGGTATTTCTTCATCATTAGGTAAACAATATTTTATTTTTTCCTCTATTGATATTTTTTTTAAAATATCAACTTTTTTTGGTTTAAAACCTGAGTTTGAGAGTCTATTGTAAAAGTCCAAACCGTATACTCTTAAATGGTCATACTGACCAAAATATTTGTTTCTGTCTCTTCGATTTTTTATTTCCTTATTTTCAAAGGTTGTTTTAAGATTCTTATCAAGAGGTACCTGTGCAATCAAGGTTCCTTTATTTTTGATTACTCTGTAAAGTTCATTTAAAGCTTTGTAATCATCTTCAATGTGTTCTAAAACATGATTGCATAAAATAAGATCAAAGTAATTTTCTTTAAATGGTAAATTATACACATTAGCTTTTATGTCAGCTAGTGGAGACTTAAGATCAATTGTAACGTAATTCCAATTAGTAATTTTTTTAAATTTTTTTATAAAAATTATCTCAGGGGCAACATGTAATACAGAAATATTTTTTTCTAAAAGTTTGGTTTTTTTTTTAAGATACAACCACAGCAATCTGTGCCGTTCAAGAGATAGCGTTCCTGGACACAAAGCGTTTTTTCTGGGTCTATTATAACCATAAGGTAAAAAAGTTCTATAAGAACTTCCATCAATTGGATCAACAAATTTTGAGCCTTTGTATAGGATTCTTAAAATAGGCCTTAAATACAAACTTATCCTTAGTAGAAATTGTCTCGAAAAAAAGTTAAGAATTAATTTCATGACTCTTTTTAAAGGGTTTTTCTTCATCACTTAGAATGCCCATAGCCTCATATATAAAACTGTAAGTTGAAAGTAATTCAGGTCTTCCATCAATTAAGGCTACGTTATGCTCAAAGTGTGCAGAGACTTTATTGTCATATGTGACTACTGTCCAACCATCATTTAACTGTTTTAGTTTTTTGCTTCCAAGATTAATCATAGGTTCAATAGCTATAACCATTCCATTAACGAATTTTTTTCCTGTTCCTCTTGACCCATAGTTAGGAATTTCAGGGCCTTCATGCATTTTTTTCCCAATGCCGTGACCTACCAGTTCTCTAACTACACTATATCCTTTTTTTTCACAATAGTCTTGAATTGAATGTCCGAGATCACCGACTCTGTTCCCTTCTTTAAAACTTTCAATGCCAATGTATAAAGATTCCTTAGTCGTTTTTAAAAGAGTTTCTATTTCAATACTAATTTCTCCGACAGGAAAGGTATATGCATGGTCACCGTAAAAACCGTTTTTGTAAACACCGCAATCAATAGATATCACGTCTCCTTCTTTAAGAATATTTTTGTTGGGTATTCCGTGTACAACTTGCTCGTTAGGACTCACACACAAAGTGTTTGGAAAATCATATAAACCTAAAAATCCAGGTTCTGCTTTGTTATCTCTAATATATTCTTCAGCTTTTTTGTCTAGCTCCAGTGAGGTAATCCCAGGTTTGATTTCTTTAGCTAACATACCAAGAGTTTTCGAGACAAGAAGTGAGCTTTCCCTAATCAATTCAATTTCATCCCTAGATTTTAGTATTATTTCACTCATTTATAATATGCGTGTGTATATGTTTTTCCGGAGAGAATATCTAAAATATCTTCTTCAATACTTTTAATTGGAAACTCAACAATTCTATTAATTTCATTTTCATTATCATAAAAAATTATCGTTGGAATATTAATTAATCCAAAATTTTTTTCAATGAATTTTGGTGTTATTTTATTCTCGTCTACTGCAATGATTCTCATTTTTTTAATATCATAATTTATAGATTCCAAAATCTTAATAAAACCCGGTATTTCTCTCTCGCTGTCTTCGCACCATGTGCCCATAATTAAAACTATACCTATTTTTTTAATTAAGGGTTTTATTTTTGCAAGTATATCAGAATTGGGATTGTAGTCGCTTGGCCAATGTTTTGTAAATTCTTTGAGCTGATCAATATTTATCTCACCTAAAAGAATTTCATTTCCTTCTAGATCTTTTCCTTTCAAACTGTCGGGGATTTGAATTTTTTTCAAGTAAACGCTCTTTTTTTGAGTTAGATTTGAATCACAACTTATTTGGGTGAGTGTTAGAAAAAAAATAAAAAACAATTTAATTTTCATGATTTTAAAATTAATAAAACTCAATTTGATAATAATGATTTTTGATCCATTTCATTTGGTTTTTCAATCCCCATGATTTGCAATATAGTAGGTGCGACATTTGCTAGGATACCATTAATTATTTTTCTTTTTTCCTTTTCTACTAAAATTATTGGAACAGGATTAGTCGTGTGAGCTGTATTAGGTGACCCATCTGAATTTTTCATTTTTTCACAATTTCCGTGATCGGCAATAATAACTATTGAATACTCTTTTTTCATTCCTTCTGAAACTATTTTATTAGTGCAATGGTCAACAGATTCACAAGCTTTAATTGCTGCATTGAAGTCGCCCGTATGTCCAACCATATCCGGATTTGCAAAGTTTACACATACGAAATCAAATTTATTTTTTAAAATAGAGTTGACAACTGCATCCCTTACTTCTAAAGAGCTCATTTCAGGTTTTAAGTCATATGTTGCTACTGGAGGTGATTGGCATAATATTCGTTTTTCATTTTTAAAAGGAGTTTCTCTTCCACCATTAAAAAAATATGTTACATGAGGATATTTTTCTGTTTCAGCTACTCTGAGTTGTTTTTTACCATTTTTTGAAATTACTTCTCCAAGAGTATTTATAATATTTTCTTTTTCATAAAGTATTCTAATACCTTTCAATTTGTCATCATAGTTTGTCATAGATAAATAATAAAGATTAAGTGGCTTTGATCCATCGTAAGAAAAGTCCTTCTGCGACAACATTCTTGTAATTTGCCTCATTCTATCAGATCTAAAATTAAATGAAATAACAACATCTCCTTCTCCAATTAAACAACTTTTTTCTCCTATAAACAAGGGCTCTAAAAACTCATCTGTTAGGTTATTGTTATATGATAATTCAATTTCTTTTTTGAAGTTGTTTGTTTTTCTTCCAACACCATTAACAATCAATTCATATGCTTTTCTTGTCCTATCAAAATTCAAATCTCTGTCCATTGAATAATAACGACCAATTAATGATACAATTTTACCTGTTGTCTTTTTTAAAAATAATTCTAGTTTTTTTACATATTTGATTCCTGACTTTGGATCAACATCTCTTCCATCTGTAAAGAGGTGTAAATAAACTTTAGTGCAAGAATTTTCTCTAAGAATTAATAATAATTCTTCTAAGTGACTAATATGTGAATGCACACCCCCGTCTGACAATAAACCCATTAAATGAATTGATTTATTTTTTTTCTTGGAATAATCAATAGCATTAAGAATGACCTTATTTTCTCTAAATGATTTATCAGAAATAGAATTATCTATTTTTAACAGATCTTGATACACTATTCTTCCTGCGGATATATTTAAGTGTCCGACCTCACTATTTCCCATTTGACTGCTTGGAAGGCCAACATGATTTCCATGAGTGATTAATTCTGCACTAGAATATTTATCCAGAAGTTTATCTATGAAAGGTGTTTTTGCATTTGCTATTGCCGATTCATTTTGGTTTGAGGATTTACCCCAACCATCCAAAATCATTAGAATTACTTTTTTTTTAAGCAATATTTTACTTTTAAACAAATATAGCAATTCAAGGTTTAATTGTTTGTTTTAAATAACTAGACTATATTTAGATCAAAAGACAGGAAATTAAAGGAATTGTATACAAGTCAACCGGCAATAGCTACCTCGTAAAAAGTGTATTAGAGAACAAAATGTACGAATGCACAGCAAGGGGTAAATTACGTTTACTTAATATAAAACATACCAATCCAATTTCTGTTGGCGATTACGTAAAATTTATTAAGTCTCAGGAGAAATTTAAAGGAGAAATCACTAAAATCTTTCACCGAAAAAATTATATAATAAGAAGATCAGTAAATCTTTCGAAGGAAACACATGTTCTGGCTAGTAATTTAGATCAAGCAATCTTAGTAATTACATTGAAAAGACCTAAAACCTACTTTGAGTTTATTGATCGTTTTTTAATTACCGCAAATGCTTATCAAATACCAACTCTAATAGTCTTTAGTAAATCTGATACCTATCTAAAGGATGAACTTGAAGAAATTGAAATGATAAGAAAAATTTATACTAATTTGAATATTAATTGTCTTTTGATTTCTTGTCACAAAAAAAAGGATATTTCAAAAATCCTGGGGTTAATAAAAAATAAGACCACTCTTTTTTCTGGTAATAGTGGTGTTGGAAAATCAACTTTGATTAATTTTTTAAATCCAAAACTAAACCTCAAAACACAATCTGTTTCTAAATCAACCAATAAAGGTCAACACACAACAACATTTGCTCAAATGTATGATATAGACCAAAATACGCGTGTAATTGATTCTCCGGGTATTAAAGGATTTGGATTAGTTGATATGAAAAAAAATGAAATTTATCGATATTTTCCAGAATTACTTGAGGCTAGTAAAAATTGCAGATTTAAGAATTGCATTCATGTAGATGAACCTGAATGTGAGGTAAAAAGAAGATTGGTAACGAGTGAAATTTCAAATTATAGGTATGAAAGCTATATTAATTTAATTCATGATAAGAAAATAATTAGATAACAAATGAGGGCAGTAATTCAGCGAGTTTCATATGGATCTGTAAAAGTAGAAGGGAAAATAATTTCAGAAATAAATCATGGTATGGTTGTCCTTTTGGGTATTGATATTGATGATAATGAAGAAGATATTTCATGGCTGGCTAACAAAATAATTAAATTGAGAATTTTTGGTGATGAAAAAAAATTAATGAATAATTCTTTAATTAATGTAAAAGGAGATTTAATGATAATCAGCCAATTTACATTATTTGCTAAAACCAAAAAAGGAAGCAGACCGTCCTACACGAACGCAGCGAAGCCACCAAAAGCTAATAATTATTACAATTTTTTTTGCGATGAGATAGAATCTTTATTATGTAAAAAGGTTAAAAGGGGTATTTTTGGTGCAGACATGGTTTTAAATATTGAAAACGACGGTCCAGTTACAATTTATATAGATTCTAAAAGTAAAGACTAATTATAATATTTCAACTTCAGGTTGTAAACTTATTTGAAAAGTAGAATAAACCTCAGAAGTTATTTTATCAGCTAGGTATAATACTTCTTTTCCAGTGGCTCCCCCCAAATTTACCAAAACTAATGCTTGATTTTTGTAAACACCAACATTACCAATTGATTTCCCCTTGTATTTTAGATACTCAATCAGCCAAGCTGCTGATACTTTATATTGATTTTTTTCAACTTTAAATGCAGAGATTGATGGATACATATTTTTTAGTTCAAAATATTTTTTTTCGTTAATCACTGGATTTTTAAAAAAACTACCACAATTTCCTATAAAATTTGTATCTGGTAATTTACTCTTTCTAATTTTAATTACCGCTTTAGAAATCGACTTTAGGTTTATTTTCCTATTACCGATTTCCTCTTTCACAGACCCGTATGAAATATTGTATTTATGTTTTTTTTTGGTTAATCTTAATTTAATTGATATAATTACATAAATATTTTTATCGATAGTTTTAAAACGTGAAGTCCTATAACCGAATAAACAACGTTTTTCATCAAATTCTTTTTCAGTTTGGTCCTTAATATTTACAGTTTCACAGCTTACAAAAACATCCTTCAACTCAACTCCGTAGGCTCCAATGTTTTGTATCGGGGCAGCACCAACAAGCCCTGGAATTAAAGATAAATTTTCAACACCACCAAAGCCTTTATTTACAGACCATTTAACAAAATCATGCCAATTTTCTCCTGCCATTACCTTCACAACAACGTTGTTTTTATTTTCTTCAACGACATCTATTCCTTTTAAATCAATTTTTAAACACAGACCGTCTAAAAATTTTGTAAATAAAATGTTGCTACCCCCGCCTATTATAGTTATTTTTTTTGTTTTATTTTCTCTTAAAACAATTTTTAATTCTCTTAAACTTTTAACGATGTAAAAAAATTCTGATGCTACGTCTAAACCAAAAGTATTTAATTTTTCGAGAGAGTAATTATTTTTAATTTCCAAACCAGAACCTCTATTCAACATTTCCCGTTATCTTTAGGGATATTGTTGGAGAGTTGATAGCATTTGATAGAACAGTTATTGTTTTCCTTATTGGTCCAACTCTGTTAGTGTCATATTTTACTTGGATTTCGTCTTCTTGACCAGGGTTAATTGGTGAAGACGGTTTTTTTGGTATTGTACAACCACAAGATGAATACACTTTATTTATAATCAATGGCATTGATCCTATATTGGTAAATTTAAAAATCCTAACGCCATTATCACCCTTAGATATTTGACCATAATTAATTTCAAGAGATTTAAATTCTATTTTTGGTCCAACTTCTTGAGAAAAAATAAAACCCGTGTTTAAAGCAATAAAAAGGAATAATAAATTTTTCATAACATTAATTTACATAAATAATATACAAATTTCGATATTTTTTATACAAGTAGACCCAAGTGTTATTTTTTTTTTAATTAAACTAAAAGTACTTTTATAAAAAATTATTTAGAGAACTATAATTTCATGCCCCTATCCGCAAAGTTTGATCCGTCTGAAATTGAAGAAAAATGGTATAGTTATTGGCTAGAAAAAAAAATTTTTCAGTCAAAACCGAACTCGAAAAAACCATACACAATTGTTATTCCACCTCCAAATGTAACGGGAGTTTTACATATGGGACATATGCTAAACAATACTATTCAAGATATATTAGTAAGGCGTGCTAGGATGAGCGGTATGAACTCTTGCTGGGTTCCTGGAACAGACCATGCATCAATAGCAACCGAGGCCAAGGTGGTTTCTTACTTGAAAGAAAAGGGTATTGAAAAAAAATCTCTTTCAAGAGATGAGTTTTTAAAGCATGCTTGGGATTGGACTAAAAAATATGGAGGCATAATCTTAGAGCAACTAAAAAAAATAGGGTGTTCATGCGATTGGGATAGAACTAAATTCACTTTAGATGATGACTTATACAAAGCTGTAACAAAAGTTTTTATTCAACTTTATGAAAAAAAATTAATTTATAGAGAAAATAAAATGGTCAATTGGGATCCTAAAGCTGAGACAACTTTGTCAGATGAAGAGGTAATATATGTAGAAAAGCAAGGTTTATTGTTTTACATTTCATATCAAATTGAAAACAGCAATAATAAAATATCAATTGCCACAACTAGGCCAGAAACAATTTTTGGAGATACAGCAGTGTGTGTTAATCCCCGTGACGAAAGGTATAGAAATCTTATCGGTAAAAGAGTTTTTGTACCAATTTCAAACAGGTTAATACCAATTATTGAAGATGAATACGTTGACTCAACATTTGGAACAGGAGCCTTAAAAATAACACCTGCCCATGACTTAAATGATAATCTTATAGGAAAAAAACATAAACTAAAAAGCATTAATATTTTTAACTCAAATGGAACTCTAAATGAAAATAGTTTGCATTATCAAGGGATGGACAGATTTGATGTTAGAAAAAAAATTCATAAGGAACTAGAAGAAAAAGGCTTTTTAATAAAAATTGAAAATTATAAACACAACATCGGAGTTTCAGAAAGAACAAAAGTTGTAATTGAACCAAGAATTTCAAAGCAATGGTTTTTAAAGATGAATGATATTTCAGTACCCGCATTAGATGCAGTTTTTAAAACTAAAAAAGTAAATCTTCATCCCAAAAAATTTGAAAATTTATATAAGCATTGGCTTGAAAACATTAGAGATTGGAATATTTCCAGACAGTTGTGGTGGGGTCATAGAATACCTGTTTTCTATTTTGGGAAAGGGGAAGAAGATTTCGTTGTTGCTGAAAGTAAGGATATAGCTATGAGTAAAATCAAAAAAATCAGTGGCTTTGAAAATATCGATTCTAGTCAAGTCACACAAGATCCCGATGTGTTAGACACATGGTTTTCATCTTGGTTATGGCCAATATCTGTTTTTAATGGAATTTGTGAACCTAATAATTCGGAGTTTAAATATTATTATCCCACACAAGATCTTGTGACTGGTCCAGATATTATATTCTTCTGGGTTATTAGAATGATAATTTCAGGTTATGAATTTACGGGGGTGGAACCATTTAAAAATATTTATTTTACTGGATTGGTAAGGGATAAAAAAAGACAAAAAATGTCAAAGCAGCTAGGTAATTCACCTGACCCCTTAAAATTAATCAAAAGTTATGGTGCTGATGCTGTAAGAGTGGGGCTCATGCTAAGTTCTACGGCAGGTAATGATTTATTATTTGACGAATCACTTTGCAGGCAAGGTAAAAATTTTGCAAATAAAATTTGGAATTCATATAGGTTGATTTCTTCATGGGCAGTAGAAGAAAATAATCAAAATAGTGAGAAAAATTTAAATATTATAAAATGGTATGAAAATAAACTATACTCTACTATAAATCTGGTAAATAAAAACTTTGATAATTTCAGAATTTCGGACTCATTAATGCTTATATATAAATTGATATGGGATGATTTTTGTTCATGGTTTTTAGAAGCGATCAAACCTGATTCAGGAAAGCCTATAAATAAGCAGTTTTTAGATAAGATTAAAAAATTGTTTTCAATCAATCTTGAACTACTCCACCCATTCATGCCATTTATTACTGAAGAATTGTGGCAAAAAATAAAAAACCAAAAAAAAGAATCTATAATGATAACAAGTTGGCCTATTAAACAAAAGTATGATTCAAAAATTTTAAATGATTTTGACCGAACAAAAAAAATCATTTCGGAAATTCGAAAATTTAGAAAAGAAAAACTTATTAAAGGAACTAGGTCACTTGATTTAAAATTTATTAGCAATGAAAAAAAGTTGCCTTTTACTGAAGTTTTAAAAAAATTAGGGAATTTAGAAAGTGTAAAAGCAATAAAATCAGAAAAAGATATTTCAGATTATACTTTTATTGTAGAAGACATAGAATTTGCTATTCCAGTTAATTTTAATTTAGATTCAAAACTTGAACAAGAAAAACTTGAAAATGAATTGTCTTATGCTGAAGGATTTTTAAAATCTGTAAGAAAAAAATTAAACAATAAAAAATTTACAGATAACGCACCCAAAAAGGTAATTGAAAATGAATTAAAAAAGGAATCTGATGTGATCAAAAAGATTGAAATATTAAAGAAGAATATTTCATCAATATAATCTATGCTATCTTGCTAATGCCACCTTTTACCTTTTGATTGATCCTAACACTCACTTTGGTTTTTAGAGGTAAAAAGATATCTAGTCTTGAACCAAATTTGATAAATCCTGAATCATCCCCTTGTTTAATTTTCCTTCCAACAGTTGCATAATTTACTATCCTTCTAGCTAAAGCACCAGCTATTTGTCTATAAAGAATATTTCCAAAAAATTTGTTTTTAATCACCACAGAGGTTCTCTCGTTCAATTCCGAAGATTTTGGATGCCATGCAAATAAATATTTTCCAGGATGATATTTATTAAAAATAATTTCACCACCAACAGGGTACCTTGTAACGTGTACATTAAATGGCGACATAAAAATAGAAACCTGTAATCGATTTTCTTTGTAAAATTCGTTTTCATAAACTTCTTGGATTATTACTATCTTTCCATCTGCAGGAGCTAAAATTGACTTATCATTGAGCTTAATTTTTCTTTTCGGATTTCGAAAAAATTGTAGGATTAGGATAAAAAATATGAGACAAAATAAACTTAAAAAAAATTTCAGTTTATTGCTATTTAATGAATATTCAAAGTAAATAATTAAACAAGATGTTATTAGTAGCGAAATAATTATTATTCTAAATCCCTCTTTATGAAACATATCTAAATTAATTTTAGGAAAAGATAGTAATAAAGAGCGGAATAAATAACACTATCCATTCTATCGTAAGCTCCACCATGACCAGGTATTAAATTTCCACTATCCTTTGTTTTTGCTTTTCTTTTATATAATGATTGTAGAAGATCACCAATTAATGAAACAACTGGTATTATTATTACTAAAACTATCCAATAAATATTAAATAGATTAAAATAATATTCCATAAGTGATATAAAAGTGAATGATGCAAAAAACCCACCGAAAAATCCCTCCCAAGTTTTGTTAGGAGAAATTTCCTCCAGAATTTTATTTTTACCAAATTTAGAGCCTACCAAATAAGCAAAAGTATTATTTACCCAGGTTGAAGAAAAAAATACAAACAGATATAAAGGACTAAAAACGGTTCCATGTTCATGAATTAGAACCATAAAAAAGAAAGAAGTAGTTATATATAATGATGACAAATAAAAATTAATTTTTGAATATTTAAAACCCCTATTGAAAAAAAGTAAAATTGTACAATAAATATTAGATATTAAAGAAACAACACAGATAGTTATGATTATATAATTATTAATAATTAAATTTTTAGGAGCCCAAATAAAAAACAAAGTAAGTAATAGGAAAGAGTAATTTTCTAGGTTGACAAGATTAAAATATTCTTTAAGCACAATAGTTGACAAAATTGTGATTAATATTTTAAAAGAAATATTAGAATAGAAAATAGATATTGTTATTAGTAAAGCGTACAACAAACCTGATAAAAAGCGTGTCCAAAAATTTTTCATTTATTAACATCCCTTAAAAGCAAATATAACTCTTTTGATGTTCTTTTATAGGAGATGAAATTTGAGTTTTTTTTAGTATCTGTGGGATGGATATTTGTAATATTTAGAGGAATTGATTTACCATATTTATTTTTAATTGCACTCATAGCATCACTAACATCATTTTTAATGTCTGAAGTGTTTGCTATTATTATTAAAATTTTTGGTAACTCATCTAGTTTTTTATCCAAAATCTGACGATTGGACACCATGATGGAACCTTGATCAGATATTAAAAAATCACAGTTTATTAGAAAGGCCTTAGAATTTATGATTTCATTATTGATTTGGAAATAGTTAACGAGAGAGTCTTCGCAAGAAAAAACTTCTGAGGTAGATATTTGATTCTCAATTAAAATATTTTGAAAATTAGTTTTTAATTCTTCTTCATTTTCACAATAGAGGAATTTTCCTCCATTTGAAGTAAATTTTTTAACGAATGAGATGTCTACTGGTTCTTTTTTTTCGGGAAGATACTTGCTTTTTTTAGGTTTATTTTTACGAAAAAATTTACCTAACAACCCCACCCTTTTAATTATTTTTTTTGGGAGGAATTTCTGTGTTATTTTTTTCTATGAAGGGTCTTTTGCCTAAGATTTTGACAAGATCATCTTTAAAGATAACTTCCTTTTCTAATAATTTAGTAGCCAACTTGTCCAATTTTTCCTTATGGGTTTTAATTATCTTACATGCTCTAGTAAATTGTTTTTCTACAATTTTAGAAATTTCCTTATCAATTGTTTGGGCTGTTTCTTCTGAGTAAGGTTTTGAAAAATTATAATCACTTTGACCACTAGAATCGTAGTATGTTATATTTCCAATTTCATCATTTAAACCGTAAACTGTTACCATTGCTTTTGCCTGTTGGGTTACCTTTTCAAGATCACTTAAGGCACCTGTAGAAATTTTATTAAAAATTATTTTCTCTGCAGCTCTTCCTCCAAGGGTTGCACACATTTCATCTAACATTTGTTCAGTTCTGACTATCATTCTTTCTTCTGGCAAATACCAAGCAGCACCTAGAGATCTACCTCTTGGTACTATTGTGACCTTTACCAATGGAGCAGCAAATTCGAGTAGCCAGCTTACTAAAGCATGGCCTGCCTCATGAAATGCAATTGTTTTCTTCTCCTCTTGAGAAATAATTTTATTTTTCTTTTCAAGTCCACCAACAATTCTATCTACAGCATCTAAAAAATCCTGTTTACCAACATTTTTTCTGTTCTTCCTAGCAGCAATAAGGGCTGCTTCATTGCAAACATTTGCAATATCAGCGCCAGAAAAACCAGGTGTTTGTTTAGCAAGAAAGTCAATATCTAGTGTTTTAGTTTTCTTTAGTGGTTTTAGATGAACTTGAAAGATTTCTTTTCTTTCTCTAAGATCAGGTAAATCGACGTAAATTTGCCTGTCAAACCTACCTGCTCTCATCAATGCTTTATCTAATACATCAGCTCTATTAGTGGCTGCTAAAACGATAACATTAGTATTTGTTCCAAAACCATCCATCTCGGTTAAAAGTTGATTAAGGGTATTTTCTCTCTCGTCATTTGACCCTGTAAAATTGTTTTTCCCTCTTGCTCTTCCAATTGCGTCTATTTCGTCTATAAATATTATAGAGGGTGATTTATCTTTAGCTTGTTTAAATAAATCTCTTACTCTTGAGGCACCAACACCAACAAACATCTCAACAAAATCTGAACCTGATAAAGAAAAAAAGGGAACCTTTGCTTCACCTGCCACAGCTTTTGCCAATAAAGTTTTTCCAGTACCGGGTTGTCCAACTAAAAGTGCACCTTTAGGAATTTTACCTCCAAGAATTGTATATTTTTTTGGATTTTTTAGAAAATCCACAATCTCTTGGACCTCTTCTTTTGCACCTTCCAGACCAGCAACATCTTTGAAAGTAATTTTTATATCCTTTTTTTCATCAAATAATTTAGCTTTTGATTTTCCAATATTAAAAATCTGACCACCAGCGCCACCTCCAGCATTTCCAGACATTCTTCTCATAATAAAAATCCAGACACCAATTATTACAATAATTGGAAGGAAACTCAATATTATGTCAAAAAATTTATTTTCTACAGTAACGAATTCATATTGAAAATCCAAATTTCTCGACCTGGCTTTTTCGAGTTTTTCTTGAAAAAGTTTTAAATCCCCAAACTCGAAGGAATAATGAGGACCACTTTCATTGATTTGTCCTAAGAGATTCTTTTTTGATGCTATTCTATGTTCATTTCTTTCTAGTGCTTCTCTTTTAAGAAAAATTTTAGCAATTTTTTCATTTTGTATAAGAACCTTGTCTATGTCACCATTAAGAAGAAACTTTTCAAAATCTGAAGTATTGGTTTTATTAGAAGCTTGAATGGTACCTTCACCGAAGAAGCTTAAACTTAAAAGGATAAGTATGATTGTACCGTATATCCAATATGGGTTAAAATTTGGAGATTTGCTTAATTTTTTTGACATATTAGTTATTTTTTATTGGAATTAGGTTTGTTTTACAGTCACCCCACAATTCTTCTATTCTGTAAAAATCTCTTACATGTTTTTGAAAAATATGAACAACTACATTAATATAATCTAAAAGAATCCATTCTGCATTTTCTTCACCTTCTGTATGTGATGGTTTTTCCTTCATGGTTTTACTGACCTTTTTTTTAACAGATTCTAGGATTGCTGAAACATGTGTGTTTGAATTTCCTGAACAAATAACATAATAATCACAAATTCTGTTTTCAATTTTTCTTAAATCGATCATTTTAATATCGTGTCCTTTAACGTCTAATATTCCTATCACAATTTTTTCAATTAATTTATTTTTACCTTCAGCCTCTATTACCATTAATTTTTTACAAAAGTATTATATTGGTTAAAATTAAGTACAAATTTGTGATTCCCTTTAAAGTAATCAAAATTAATGCCATTGACTCTTCAAATAACGAAATAAAAAGATTATATGATAGACAACTACATAAAAACGGATTAGTGGTTTGGGTCAAGAATCAAACTGATGGAAGGGGCCAAGGAAGCAAGAAATGGCATTCTAACCCTAATAAAAACTTAACATTTTCGTTATTTTTAGGTGGTAACAAAATTCTCTTCTCATCATATTTATGTTTAAATTTAATCACCTCACTATCTGTGAAAAAAGTTTTAAGTTATCATGGAATTAATAATCTGTCTATTAAATGGCCGAACGACATTTTGTCAGTAAACAAAAAAATATCAGGGATATTAATAGAAAATTTATACAAAGGAAAAAAATTGATGGGGTCAATTGTAGGTATTGGAATTAATGTAAATCAAATTGTCTTTCCAAAAAATCTCAATGCAACTTCGATGAAAATCATCACTAATGATTCATTTAGTTTAAAAAAAATACTTTATGATTTTTTAAATATTTTTAATGATAATATACTCATTTACAAGGACTTTGATTTACTCAAAAAGGACTTTAATGAATGCTTTTTTCAAAGAAATAAAATAATAGAATATGAAATCAAAGGAATCATCAAAAAAGGAAAAATATTGGGACTTAATGATTATGAGAGGTTTCAAATTTTAAATTCAAGTGGTGTAAAAGAGACACCACGGGTTGCAGATATTAAAATTATTTTTAAATAAGCCAGTTGGATGGATTTTTCTTCCATTTATTCACTTTATCAAGATCTTTCTGTGAAAGATTCATATACCTTCTTGAACATTCTATTAGTCTAGAGAAATCACTTAGGTAGTAGAACTTTTGATTCGCTTTTTCAAAGTTAATTTTAGCAATTTCTAATTCATAGGAGAAAATAGCGAACACACCTAATACATCAATACCATTTTTTTCTAGAGCTTCTACAGCATTTAAAGAACTTTTTCCTGTACTAATGAGATCCTCAATAACTACTACAGGGGTTTTTTCTAAAATCGTCCCTTCAATTTGTTTACCGACACCATGAGATTTTGGTTTCGGACGCACGTATATAAAAGGTTTTTTCAAAATTTCTGCAATAAGTATTCCTATAGCAATTGACCCTGTAGCAACACCCGCTACATAGAAATCTTTTTGGAATTTAGACTTTATGAATTTAGAGATTTCATTTGATATAAATTTTCTGATTTTTGGATATGAAAGAATTAACCTGTTATCACAATATATTGGGGATTTTATACCACTCGACCAAGTGAAAGGCTTTTCAATATTTAATTTTATTGCATTAACTTGTAGAAGTAATTCAGCAGTTTCAATTGCTAATTTTTCGCCAATAATCATACACAAATGTATAAAGTATTTTTTAATCAAAAGCCAATAGTACTAACAACAGAAATAACTACACCTAAAGAAGATTCACCTTTTTTTTACGTAAAATTCACAAATAAAAAATTTATTGTTCATGTATTAAAATCAAAAAAAGTAAAAATGCTTTTTTTATATCATTCTAAAGAAGAAAAATTATGGTATTATTTTTTTAACATGTTTAAGCTGATTGAAGCTGCTGGAGGATTAGTTAGAAATTTAAATACAAATCAATACTTATTTATATTTAGAAATAAAAAATGGGATTTACCCAAAGGAAGAATAAATAAAAATGAGGATGTTAAGAATGCAGCAATTAGAGAAGTAGAGGAGGAAACAGGAGTTGAAAATTTATCAATAATAAAACCTTTAAATACTACTTTTCATATTTTTAAAAAGAATAGAAAGTATCGTTTAAAGAAGACCTTTTGGTATTTAATGACAACAGATTATGATAAGGAACTTACCCCAGAAACAAGAGAAGGTATTGAGAAGGCAATTTGGATTAACAAAGACTCTATCCCATCCTTAAAAAATAAAATGTATAGGAATATAAACCTTGTAATTTCAAGTTATTTTGATTTTAATAAATAAAAATCAGTGATTTAATTTAAATGGCAACAGATGGTCACATTTCCCTCCATGTTTTAAAATATCCCTTATTAAACTACTACTAACAAAAGAAAAATTTGGTCCGGATATAAAATATATTGATTTAACATTTGAAAAGGTTTCTTGCATATTCTTGATATCTTTTTCAAACAAAAAGTCCTTGACATTCCTTAACCCACGAATTAAAAATTCTATGTCATTTGATTTACAAAAGCTTATTGTTAACTCAGAATAAGATTCAATTTTAATTTTTGAATTAGCACCTAATGATTTTTTAATAAAACTTATCCTATCATTTAAACTAAACATACACGACTTAGAAGGATTTTTTCCGACAGCAATAATTATTTCATCAAAAATATTTGATGCTTGTTCAACAATATCTTTATGTCCAATTGTAAAAGGATCAAACGATCCAGGAAAAATAGCTTTCTTCATTTTAATGCTTCATTTATCATAGCTAAAATAATTTTTTTCAAGTCTTTTTTTGCAGCTTTAAATTGTTGAGGGATGATACTTTGTTTTGTCATCCCTGGAATTGTATTTGTTTCTAAAAAGTAAGGAATATTTTCTTTAAATATGAATTCACTTCTTGTAATTCCTCTTAAATTTAATTTTTTATACAAATTCAAAGCATCTTTTTTAACTTTACTTTCAAGTTCAATTGGTAGTATAGCTGGAGTTATTTCTTCGGACTCGCCCTCATATTTTGCTTTGTAATCAAAAAAATCATTGTCACTAATAACCTCCGTTAATGGGAGAACTTCTACCTTTCCATTTAATCTAAATACTCCTACATTAACCTCCCTTCCCCTTAAAAATGATTCTATAACAATTTCATTATCCTCTTTTAATGCTTTTTCAATTGCAGGCTTTAATTCTTTTTCTGAATATACTTTACTGATTCCAAAACTACTACCTGATTGATTAGGTTTAACAAAACAAGGGAAACCTATTTTATCTCTAATTTTTTTCTCATTAATTTCTTGACCTTTTTCGAATAATTGATTTTTTGCAATTTTTAAACCAATTTCTTTTGCTAATTCTAAACATTTTTTTTTGTTAAATGTTAATTCGGCTATTGAAGAATCACATGTAGAGTGAGAAATTCCCAAATCTTCAAATTTTTTTGTAAGTTTTCCATTCTCACCGGGACTTCCATGAACTAAATTTATAATATAATCGAATGAAATGCTGACGTTATTGATTAAAAATCGGAAGTTTTTTTTATTTAAAGAAAATTTGTTGCCTGATTTATCAATAGCAAAATAATTACTTCTATTTATGTCAATTTTATAGCATTCAAAATTTGAATCCCTAATTAAATTAAACATAAAATTCCCACTTTTAAGAGAAATTTCTCTTTCAGAAGTATATCCACCACAGGCTATGCCAATTACTTTCATCTGTAAATAATTATAAAGGTAATAATTGAATTGATGAATTTGTTTGCTTTAATTAAAATATTATAGTTTTGAGAAATGAAATTATTTAAGTTTATAATTAGCCGAGTTTTTTTTAAAAATATACTATACATAGTTTTTTTCACTCTGCTTGTTGCATTTATTATTTTTTTCGGACTTGGCTTTGTAACTCAACACAAAAATTATGTTAAAGTTCCAAAATTCTTCGGTCTTAGTATATCCAAGGCAATTGAATCTGCCAAAAGTGAATCCTTAAAAATTGTAATTCTGGATTCTGCAAAATATAACCCAAATTACCCCCCTCTGACTGTTTTAGATCAGTTCCCAAATCAAGACAGAGAAGTAAAAAGAGGAAGGAAAATTTATTTAACATTAAATCCAGTTGGATATAAAAAAATAAAAGTTCCAAATGTTATCCAAGTTACACTCAGAAACGCCGAAACTTTGTTAAATGCTGTTGGATTTGAAGTTGGTGAATTAATTTATAAAAACAATATTGGTAAAGATATGGTCCTTGAGATCCGTTACGAAGGCAAAAAAATTAAACCAGGTCACACCCTTCGGCAAAGAAAAAAAATAGATTTGGTTTTAGGTAATGGAAAAAAATAGGATTATCGAAGAAGAAAATTTATATGAGCACTTCACCTTTGAAGCAGATTCTGGACAAAAACCTCTGAGGGTAGACAAATTTCTAATAAATAGGATCGAAAATTTATCAAGAAATAAAATTCAAATGGCAGCCAAATCTGGTTTTATATTTGTTAATGAAATTTCTGTAAAACCTAATTTTAAAATTAAACCCAAAGATATAGTCAAAGTAACCTTGCCTCATCCTCCTTTTGAAAGTTTATTAAAATCTGAAAAAATAAAATTAAATGTTGTATTTGAAGATGATCATCTTATAGTAATAAATAAAGAAGCAGGATTGGTTGTTCATCCCGGACATGGAAATTATACAGGCACATTAGTTAACGCATTACTATATCATTTCAAAAACCTACCTGTAAATTCGAATGATAGACCTGGTCTTGTTCATCGCCTTGACAAGGATACAAGTGGTCTAATCCTAGTTGCCAAAAGTAATCTAGCAATGAAAAGTCTTGCTGACCAATTTTATAATAAAACTATTGATAGAACCTACCAAGCCTTGGTATGGGGTAATCTTAAACAAGACAATGGCACCATAAACGCTAACATAGCAAGAGATTTAAAAAATAGATTAAGAATGTCTGTTTATCCTGAAAATGAAATAGGTAAAACTGCTATCACTCATTATAAAGTAATTGAAAGGTTTGGATATGTAACTTTGGTAGAATGTAATTTGGAAACGGGAAGAACTCACCAAATTAGGGTTCATATGAAACATATAGGACATACATTGTTTAACGATGAAAGATACGGTGGAAATATTATTTTAAAAGGCACAAGGTTTTCTAAATACAAACAGTTTGTCGACAATTGTTTTAAAATTCTCCCAAGGCAGGCACTTCACGCTAAAACAATTGGATTTAAACACCCAGAAAATGAAAAAAAAATGACATTTACATCTGATTTACCTCAGGATATTTTAGAAGTTTTAAAGAAATGGAGGATATATTCCAGGCATAAAGATTTTCTTTAAAGAATCAAATTTTGAACTTTGATTTCTAAAAAAAGCTATTAAATTTGAAATCAAAAGTAAACGATGAAAATTATAATTTCTCCAGCTAAGTCATTGAACTTAACATCAAAAATACCATTTGATAAATTCACAAATCCAATTTTCTACAAAGAATCAAAGGATATTATTTCAAAACTTAAAGAAATGTCTGTTGGTTCTTTAGGAAGTTTGCTTGGTGTTTCAGAAAAAATAGCTCAGTTAAATTGGAACAGAAATCAAAATTTCAAACTTTCATCTAATTTAAACTTCGATTCTAGCTTTAGACCATGTATTTATACATTTAATGGTGATGTATACTCAGGGTTAGATGCTTATTCAATTTCGGATTCTAAGATAAAAACAATGCAAAAAAATTTAAGAATACTTTCTGGACTATACGGTATTTTAAAACCCCTTGATTTGATCCAACCATATCGGCTCGAAATGAAGACAAAAATCAAATTAGGAAAATCAAATCATCTTCATGAATTTTGGATCGATTTGGTTACCAATTACCTTAATTCTGAATTATCAAGTGGTGATATTTTGCTGAATTTAGCGAGTAAAGAGTATTTTAACGCTGTGGATTCAAGCAAAATAGATGCACAAATAATAAGTCCAATTTTTAAGGATTATAGTAATGGTAAATTAAAAATAATTTCATTTTATGCAAAAAAGGCAAGGGGACTTATGGCTAGATATATAATAGACAATAATTCAAAAAATTTAAAACAAATACTCGGATTTAATTTAGCTGGATATGCTTTTAGTGATAATGAAACAAACAATTCAAATGAACCTGTTTTTATAAGGTAATCATCTAAACTTTTTTATAAATTCTCCTATATTATCTAAACTATTTTGTTCAATAAAATTAATGAAGGATGAACCTATTATTGCACCCTTACTCTTCCTAATAACTTTTTCATAAGTCTTACGATTGCTTATACCAAATCCAACAATCGTGGGATTATTTAAATTCATTTTTGAAATTTTATCAAAATATTTAAAGCTTGTATCCTCCAAGTTCTTCTTAGACCCTGTTATTGAAGAACTGCTCACCATATAGATAAACCCTTTTGAATTTCTATCTATTAATTTAATCCTTTCTTCAGAGGTTTGAGGTGTTATTAAAAAAATATTAAATAGATTTATCTTATTAAATAGGTCAAAGTATTCTTCAAGAAATATCTCAATAGGAAGATCGGGGATAATTAATCCATCGACACCAATTTCTTTAGATTTCAGACAGAATTTTTCAATTCCAAATTGCATAATAGGGTTTAAATATCCCATAAGTATGACTGGAATTTTCACCGTTTTTCTTAAATGTTTTAGTTGAGTAAAGAGTTTATGTATTGTCATACCGTTTCCAATTGCTTTTTTTGAACTTCTTTGGATAGTTTCTCCGTCAGCCAGAGGGTCAGAAAAAGGAATCCCAACTTCAATTAAATCTACATTAGACTTTTCTAGTTTCGATATAATTTCTAAAGTATCATCCAATCTAGGAAAACCAGCAGTAAAATAAACTGATAGTATTTTTTCTTCTTCCTTTAATTTCTTCTCTATTCGATTCATTAAAGTTTAAAGTATTTTATGTAAGTTTCTAAATCCTTGTCACCTCTTCCAGAACAATTAAAAACGAGCACATCATTTTTTTTGAAAACCATTGTATCCAAAATTGAAAATGCATGGGCAGTTTCAATTGCAGGTATAATTCCTTCTATCTGAGATAAAGTTAGCCCCCAATCCATCGCCTCATTATCATTAACTGAAACAAATTTTGCTCTTTTTGTCTCATACATATGAGAATGAAGAGGACCAATACCAGGATAATCTAAACCTGCTGAAATAGAATAAGGTTCAATTATTTGTCCGTCTTCGTTTTGCATAAGTAATGTTTTACTACCGTGCATAATTCCAATCTTACCCAATTTAATTGTTGCTGCACTTTTACCAGAATTAATTCCTTTACCAGCTGCTTCAACTGCTATTATTTTTACTTTTTTATTATTCAAATAATGATAATAAAGACCTGCCGCATTACTTCCGCCACCAACACATGCGATAAGGTAATCTGGGTAATTTCTACCTTCTTTTTCTAAAAGTTGTGTCTTAACCTCTTCACTAATTACAGATTGTAAACGTGAAACCATATCTGGATAAGGATGTGGACCAACAACCGAACCAATAATATAATGAGTATCTTTTGGATTATTAATCCAATCTCTCATTGCTTCATTAGTCGCATCTTTTAGAGTTTTACTTCCGGATTTTGCCTCTTTTACCTGCGCACCAAGCATTTTCATTCGTGCCACGTTTGGTGCTTGACGTTTAATATCAACCTCGCCCATGTATATTACACAATCAATTCCCATTAATGCACACACTGTTGCCGTAGCAACTCCGTGCTGTCCGGCTCCTGTCTCAGCAATAATTCTTTTTTTATTTAAGCTTTTGGCTAACAAAATTTGTCCAATAGTATTGTTTATTTTGTGAGCTCCAGTATGACAGAGGTCCTCTCTTTTTAAGTAAATTTTTGTGTTGTATTTTTCGGAAAGCCGTTCAGCAAAATATAAAGGAGTTGGTCTCCCTACGTATTCAGCTAATAATTTTTCGAAATCTTTTCTAAAGTTTTTTGAGTTTATTATTTTAAGATAATTTACTTTTAATTCATTTATATTGGGATATAGCATTTCAGGAATGTATGCACCTCCAAAATTGCCATAGAAACCTTTTTCGTCAACTTTGTATTTCATTTTCTAAATTATTTTTAAAAGATTTAATCAATTCTATATTTTTTTTTCCTGGATTTAATTCGAATCTGCTATTTATATCAATGCAGAACAAGGGTATGTCAAGATTTTTTATTTTTTTTATTGCATCAACGCTTTCTAGACCTATACCTCCACTTAGAAAAAACTTTTTCTTGTATTTATAATTTCTTAAAATCTCCCAGTTGAAGGAAATACCATTTCCACCAGGAGATTTCCCTCTTGTGTCAAATAAAAAATAATCACTAAACAAGTCATACTTTTCCAAAATATCAAAATTAAAATTTTCATCAACACTAAAAGCTTTAATAATTTCAACTCCTAAATTCTTTATTTTTTTGCAAAATTCAGGAGATTCTTGCCCATGAAGTTGAATTGCCTTTAATTTATGACCATAAGTTTTTGCCTTAATATTTTCAAAATCAGCATTTACAAAAACCCCTGTTTTTTTTATTTTGGTTTCTGAGAGATTTGGAGTGGAACCTTTGACATGTCTTTTTGATTTATTCCAAAAAATAAAACCCATGTAATCAGGTTCTAATTTAGAAAGACTTATAATATTTGATTCAAACTTCAAACCACAAATTTTAATTTTCATAAGTTAAATTTTCTAAAGTTTTTTTTAACTCTTTACCTGGATCACTGGATACCATAAACTTTTCTCCTATCAAAAACCCTTGGTATCCAATTTTCTTTAATTTTTTTATTGAATTATCGTTATTCAGCCCACTTTCAGAAATTTTTAAAAATTTATTGGGTATTTGATTGAAAAGTTTTTCACTAATTTGTATATCAGTTTTGAAAGATTTCAGATTTCTGTTGTTTACTCCTATAATGTCCACGTGCTCAACTAACCCTTCTTTTAATTCTTCATTATTATGAACTTCTAAAAGAACCTCTAAATTCAACTCTTTTGCTTTTTTTGACAAATTGGCTATTTCGTCTCTTGTAAGTATTGAAGATATGAGTAAAATAGTATCAGCACCAAAGGCTTTAGCCTCATAAATTTGATATTCATCAATTATAAAATCTTTTCTTAATATGGGCAAAGTGCAAGCAGATCTGGCTAATGCTAAGTCCTCCAAGCTCCCTCCAAAATACTTTAAATTAGTTAATATCGATAATCCGCTTGCACCAAAAATTTGATAGTTTCTGCAAACTTCATGAACAGATAATTTATTATTAATTTCATTTTTTGATGGAGAACGTCTTTTGAATTCAGCTATAATTCCAAAATTATTCTTTTTAATTGAATCACTCATTGAAATTGTATTTCTTGCAAAAAGGGACATTTTTTCATATTCAGAAACGGGAATAATACTTTTTTTAAGTTTCAGTTCTTTTTTTAAGTCAATTACAATATTTTTTAATATAGACATATTTAAATTTTAACTAGTTTTTCAAAGGATTTGAGAGCTTTTTTATTATACAATGAATCCTCAGCTAATTTTATAGATTCATCAATATCTAAATTTGTAGATGTAGATATTGCCATCGCTGCATTAGCGCAAACAACATTATTTTGCTCCTTAGAACCATTTCCTTCTAATATAGATTTGAAAATAAAGGCCGAATTTTCTACACTACTTCCTCCACTTATGGATTCCTTTGTTATAATTTTATACCCAAAATGATGAGGATCGAAAATAAACTCTCCAGAATTTCGAATCAATTTTGTTGGGCCAGTCAGAGAAATTTCATCGTAGCCGTCTAATGAATAAGTAATTGCGTAGTTTTTATTTGTTTGTTGAAAAAAATAGCCATACAATCTTGCAGTTTCTAGGTTATAAACACCAGTAAGTTGATTTTTAGGATTAACAGGATTTACAAGCGGACCCAAAATATTAAAAAAAGTCTTGATTCCTAAATTTTTTCTAACAGAAGCTACATTTTTCATAGCTGGATGAAATAATGGCGCGTGAAGAAAACATATTCCAGCTTTATCGATGCAATTTTTTAAGTAACTTTCATCATTGGAAAATCTAATCCCTAAAAATTCCAGGACATTACTTGATCCGCAATTCGAAGAAATGCCATAATTACCATGCTTTGCAACTTTAATTCCCGAACCAGCAGTTATAAAAGATGACAAAGTTGAAATATTGAAAGTATTTTTTTCATCTCCCCCCGTACCACACAAATCAATTGTATCGTAATCGGACAAATCTACCTTAATGCACAAATTAAGTAATGCATTTCTAAAACCATTTAACTCTTCTATAGATACTGTTCTCATCATAAAAGTTGTCAAAAAAGATGACACGAGAATATCATGATGTTTTCCTTCAGTTATTTCAATAAGGCATTTTTCAGCCTCAGAGGCGGTTAGATATTCTTTTGATATTAATTTTTCTAAAGTTTTTTTCATATTAATCATTTATCCAATTTTGAAGAATTTTTTTCCCATATTTTGTCAATATTGATTCAGGATGAAATTGAACCCCAGAGACATTGTAGTTTTTGTGTCTAAGGGACATTAGATAACCGTTCTTATCAAAGGATGTTGCAATAAGACAACTTGGTAAGGGATGCTTAACAACCCATGAATGATATCTTCCCACCATTATATTTTCAGGAATATCTAGAAATAATTTTTTGTGATTGATGATTTTAATGCTTGTTTCAACTCCATGATATACATTTTTTAAATTCTCAATTTCACCACCAAAAACTTCCCCTATTGCTTGCATTCCCAAACATACTCCCAAAATATTTTTAGTCTTGTGATATTTTTTAATTACTTCATTCAATAAACCCGATTCTTTTGGTATTCCTGGACCAGGCGACAAAAGAATGTAATCATAACCATTTATTTCATCTAAGTTAAAGTCATCATTTCTTTTAACCTCAAGATTACAATTTAAGTCCCTTAATATGTGAACTAGATTGTAAGTGAAAGAGTCGTAATTATCAACTACAAATATTTTTTTCATGTTATTTTTTCAGCTATTTCCAATGCTTTTTCCAAAGCTCCCAATTTATTGTATACTTCTTCCAACTCTTTTTTTGGTTTCGATTTTGCAACAACACCCGCACCTGCTTGGTAATGAATAATTTGATTTTTACTTAGAAAAGATCTAATGATAATGCAATGATTAAAATTTCCTTCAAAATCAAAATAACCTAATGCACCTCCATAAAAATTTCTTGCAATATTTTCATACTTATCAATAAGTTTTAAAGCCATGTGTTTTGGAGCACCTGATAAAGTACCAGCGGGAAATGTGTCAGCAACAACCTGAAAATTATTGGTTAAAGGATTTAGTTTTCCTGTCACCTTTGAAACAAGATGAATAACATGTGAAAAAAATTGTATTTGTCTGTTTTTTTCAACTTTGACCTCAGTTCCATTTCTACTTAAATCGTTTCTGGCCAGGTCTACAAGCATGACATGTTCACTATTTTCCTTAGGATCTTTTTTCAACTTTTCTGCTAACTCTTTGTCTTTAATGTCATTTCCTGTTCTTTTGAATGTTCCTGCTATGGGGTGTATTTCGGCTCTTCGATTTTCAATTATTATCTGTGCTTCCGGAGAACTACCAAAAATTTTAAAGCTTCCGTAATCAAAGAAAAAAAGGTATGGAGATGGATTAATAGACCTCAATGCTCTATAGACATTAAATTCGTCTCCATAAAAACTTTGAGAAAACCTTCTTGATAAAACTATCTGGAAAACATCTCCTCTAAAACAATGATCCTTTCCTTTTTTTACTAGATCAATAAACTCTTTATCAGTAAAATTTGAAACTTTTTTGCCTTTTTTAGTAAAAGAATAATTTGTTGGTATATCACTTATTAAAAGTTTATTAATAACGCTAATGTCGTTTTCACCATTTACTGAGTGGCAGAAAATATGTGCCTCGTGATTAAATAAGCTTATACAAATTATGTATTTATAAACAGCATAATATAAATCTGGTATTTCTATATTATCTTTATTTTTGTCTAAATCTAGATCTTCAAAATGTGATATGGTTTCGTGCGAAATATATCCAAAAAGCCCATTAGTTACGAAGCTGTATTTTTTGTGATTATAATCAAATTTTTTAGAAAATTTTTCTATCAATAATGGGATACTATCATTTTTTTTGAATTTTGTAGTTATTTTTTTTTGACTTGGGTAAGTGTAAGTTATTTCTCTATTTCTTATACTTATAGATGCTATTGGCTCGCAACATATATAGGAAAAGTTTTTATTGTTAACATCGTAATCGCTGCTTTCAAGAAGTAGACTATTTGCAAATCTGTCCCTAAGTTTCAAATAAATGCTAACGGGAGTTAGTTTATCTGAAAGAATTTTTTTGTGATATGTTTTAAACTTTATTTTTTTCAAGTCGTATTCAAATAAAAAAGCCTGTCGTGATGACAAGCCAATAAATAAAAATAGAGATTGTTTTCACGAATTTATAAATCCATATAAAACCACCAACATTTAAAAATAAAAATTTTCATGCTGCAAATATATATTAAAATTTAAACAATTTAACTTTTTAATTAAAAGTTAATCTAGCTTCTATTTCAATATCATCGTATATTAATTTATCACCTAGATTTTGGAAAAAATTGCCTGATCTATAGGTAACATTGTGCTTTGTTCTGTCAAAGGTCAATTTGGCTTTTCCTTCCTTATTTTGAATCAAAATATTAAAACTTATAGGTTGAGTAATTCCTTTTATTGTTATATCACCTTCTACGAGCTGATTTCCATCACTTTTTAATTCAGAGGTTTTTATAGATAAAGTAGCTTTAGGATAATCTTCGACTCCAAAAAAATCTTCGGACTTTAAATGTGACTCAAGATAATTTTTGGATTTTCCTGAAAGATCTTCACAATCTATGGATTTCATATCAACTATGAACTTACCACTTATAATTTTTTTTCCTTTCATGCTAATTTTTCCTTCTTCAAACTTTAATGAACCATAGTGAGTTTTTGTAGTTATTTCCTTTCCAGTCCATTTAATTGAACTATTTATGTTATCAAGTATGAGGTCTTGACAATAAACATTACTAGAAAGTACTGTAATTAAGAATATTATGTATGTTAAAGTTTTTAGTTTCATTTTTAATTATTTTTGTAAAAATAGAAAACTTGATAAAACTTTAAGAATATTTTCCTTACATATGTTATTTTTGATAAATGATAAATCTACAGTGCGAAGTTTGGTCTAAAAATATAGATTCGGATCAAAAACAAATAATTTTGGATGTTAGAACCTTGGAGGAATTTGATGAAAAATCTATTCCTGGTTCTATTTTAGCAGATATACTTAAGCCAAGTGAATTTATTAATATAGTTGAAAAATTAGATAAAAACTCTAAAATTTTTGTTTACTGTCGATCTGGTATTAGAAGTCAAAAAGCTTGTAATATTCTTGACCAATTAGGATTTCAAGAAACATTTAATTTAGATGGTGGAATATTAGAATGGGAAAAATATAAAAAAACTATTAGATGACATATCATTTGAGAATTTTACTAGAAAAATATGGCTTTGCTGTATGCTCACGATTAGCTGATTTCTTGGGAATGAAAGTAAAGTCTGTTCGATTGTTTTTCATATATGCATCTTTTGCGACTGTTTTTGGTGGTTTTGTTATTTATTTGGTATTAGCTTTTTGGTTAAAAATGAAAGATCTTTTATATGGTAAAAGAACTTCTGTTTTTGATTTATAAAAACCTAATAGGTTTAAAATTTGAATTTCGGGAATAATTTTTAATATTAGCGACTTCTTATTTAATTCAATTATTATGTTCAAATCCAAATTTTTAATTTTTTCGTCCTTTTTTTTGGTTTCAAAATCTCTATTTTCTAACGAAAAAGGAATCGATGAAATCATTAATGAAGCATTCCAACCTATATCTAGTTTTTGGGAAAATTTAGTGTTTCATGAGTTTTTTGGAACAGGTATACCAACAATAATATTTTTACTTGTTGGTGGAGCTGGCTTCTTTACATTATATTTTGGATTTATAAATATTAGAGGATTTGGTATTTCATTGAATACAGTAATGGGAAAATATGATAAGTTAGATACCGAAAGGTCTAATAATGGCGAGGTAAGCCACTTCCAGGCTTTAGCAACAGCTATGTCAGGTACAGTTGGCAACGGAAATATTGCTGGTGTAGCAATAGCTATTGCAATTGGAGGTCCTGGGGCAACTTTTTGGATGATACTCTGTGGTATTCTAGGAATGTCTTCAAAATTTGTAGAGTGTACACTAGGTGTTAAGTACCGAGAAATCGGCTCTGATGGAACTGTTTATGGTGGTCCAATGTATTATCTTAAGAGAGGATTAACGGAGATTGGTTATGAAAAGCTTGGAAAAATTCTAGGTATTACATTTGCAATCTTATGTATTGGTGCTTCTTTCGGAGGTGGTAATGCAGCTCAATCCAACCAAGCAGCTATGCAGTTAGTGAACTATTTTGAAATTTCAGGAGGAAGTGCGAGAACAATTATTGGTATAATTATGATGATTGTTGTTGGAATCATTATAATCGGTGGTATAAAAAGAATTGCATCAGTAACTGAAAAAATTGTCCCATTTATGGCAGGAATTTATGTTTTAGCTTGCTTATACATAATCATTTCCAATTTTACTTTCATTGATGACGCCTTTGGATTAATTTTTTCTCAGGCTTTTTCACCAACGGCTGGGGTTGGTGGTTTTATTGGGGTTCTTATACAAGGTTTTAGAAGAGGTGCTTTTTCCAATGAGGCTGGATCTGGCGCTGCATCTATCGCTCATTCAGCTGTGATTACTAGTTATCCGGCCTCCGAGGGACTTGTAGCTCTATTAGAGCCCTTTATTGATACTGTAGTTATTTGTACAATGACTGCACTTGTAATCATTATTTTTAATGGCGATAATACAATTTTTACTTATGGGAATACTGTTGGAGACGGAACAGCAGTGATGATACAAGGACTGCAATTAAGTGGATCAGGAATAACATCAGCTGCTTTTTCTGAGTATATTTCCTTTTCTGGTCCTTTTTTGACAGTAGCTGTAGTCCTTTTTGCACTTTCAACAATGATTTCTTGGTCATATTATGGTTTACAATCATGGATGTATGTTTTTGGTAAAAGCAAAGCTGCTGATCTAACCTATAAAATTATTTTTCTTGTATTTATTGTGATTGGAGCTGCAGGAGACGTGTCTTCGGTATGGGCTTTTTCTGATGCAATGATTTTAGCATTAGTTTTCCCTAATATGATCGGCTTATTTCTCTTATATCCTAAAGTTAAAAATGAACTGTCATCCTATATCGATAGGATAAAAAGTAAAACAAACTAAATTTAAATTTCGTAGGTTATTATAAAGGCTTATATTTGCAGATCTAATCTTCAAATATGTTAATTATACCTATAAAAGAAGGTGAAAATATAGATAGAGCGTTAAAGCGTTTTAAAAGAAAATTTGATAAAACTGGTGCAATGCGTGAACTCCGCACAAGGAAACAGTTTATAAAGCCTTCAGTAAAGAACAGGTCGAGAATTCAAAGAGCTCAGCACGTTCAAAGACTAAAAGATGCCCTTCTACAATAGTTCTGCAAGTTTCGGTTAATTCAAAAATTGAAAAAGTTTACTATATTAAAGAACAATTATGTCTTTAAATGGTTTTATAGAGTATCTAGTTAAAGAAAGGAACTATTCTAGAAACACGATAGTTGCATATAAAAACGATTTGCAAGTATTTCAAAACTTTTGTTTAAAAGAATTTGATCATGAAGGTTTAAATACATCCAACTATAATTTTATAAGATCCTGGATTGTAAGCTTAGTAGAATCAGGTTTAAGTAATAGATCAGTAAACAGAAAAATATCAGTATTGAGATCTTACTTTAATTTTCTATTGAAAATAGGCGAAATTGATAAAAGTCCTTTAAAAAATCACAAATCATTAAAAGAAGAAAAAAAAGTTCAAGTCCCTTTTTCTGAAAAAGAAATCAACCTGTTACTTGAAGGTGATTTTTTCAAAAAAGATTATGAGGGTATGATGGCAAAAACATTGATAGAGCTGTTTTATTCAACAGGATTAAGACTTTCTGAGGTAACAAATCTCAAAAATGTCTCGGTTGATTTGGTGAACAAAAAAATAAAAGTTTTAGGAAAGCGTAAAAAAGAAAGAATTATTCCTGTAATTGAACCCTTAAAGATTCAACTATTGAAATTCCAAGAACTGAAAAACCAAATAATTAGTGGTTCTGAAAGTGAGTTTTTTTTTGTAGATGAAAAAAACATTAAACTCAAAAATATTTATGTTTATAAAGTAGTAAATAATTACCTAAATATAGTATCAACAAAATCTAAAAGAAGCCCTCATATGCTCCGTCACAGCTTTGCTACTCATTTACTTAATCATGGTGCGGATATTAATAGTGTCAAAGAACTTCTTGGACACGCATCACTTGCCGCTACTCAAATATATACGCACACCAGTATGGAAAAAATAAAATCTATTTACAAGAAATCTCATCCTAGAAACTAATTATATGAAAATAAAAAAAATAATCTATATAGTATTTTTTATTATAACGACAGTTTCGTGTGATAGCAAAATTAATCTAAACCTGCCAAGTGTTTTTTCTGACTTTATGATTTTACAACGTGAGACTGAAGTCTCTTTTTGGGGAAAATCTAGTCCAAATGAGAAAATTGAAATTAGAGGGACCTGGGGGAAATCTTCTTCGACTAAGGCAGATAAAAGTGGAAATTGGGAATTGAAGTTAGTCACTCCATCTGCTGGTGGACCTTATGAGGTTGCCGTAAATGATTCCAAAAATTCAATTGTATATAAGGATGTATTAATTGGTGAGGTTTGGCTCGCATCTGGTCAGTCAAACATGCAATGGAAGCTAAATCAATGTAAAGACTGCATAGATAGTCAAGATGAAGAAATTGAAAATGCTAACTATAATGAGATAAGGTTTTTTAATAACCCAGCAGATCTATCAGGGACAATTGTAAATTCTCAGAAATGGAAAACCGTAAACCCAAAAGCTGCTTCCGAAAAGGAGGACTCGTTTAGCACACAAAATTACAGTGCTATAGGTTATTTTTTTGCAAAGGAATTGTATTCAGAGCTTAATGTTCCTATAGGTATAATAGGGTCATATTGGGGAGGTACTAGGGTTGAAGCATGGACTAGTCGGGCAAAGCTCAATGAGATTACCTCTGTTAAACTTCCAAATGAAGAAATAAAAAAAATTATTAGTATGAGTCGTGAAGAGCTGGAACTATTTTATAAAAATTATAATGATTCTGTTGCGAACATAAATAAGGAACTTTTTGGGTTTGATACTTTTGGTTTACCTAAAATAACTGAAGAAAGAACTATTGAGGAAAATTGGGAACTACTTTCACTCAATGATAAACATTTTCCAAAAGCAGATTTTGATGACACAAAATGGCAAAAATGGAATAAAAATTATGAGGTGTCTGGTTACGGTGACCTAAACTCAAGATTTGAAAATATTTATGATCCTAAAGATTTTTTATTAAACAATGGAGTTATTTGGCTTAGGACCTTGGTAAATATTGAAGATATTTCTTCTGACTATCAATTGATTTACAAAGAAGGTGCGGATGATACTGACCAAACTTATTTTAACGGAGAACTAGTTGGGAACACATTTAGCTGGAGTGAAGAAAGAAATTATACAATAAAAAAATCATTACTTAGAAAGGGTGAAAATATATTGGCTATCAGACTATCTGATTTGGATGGACCTGGTGGTTTTAATGGAAAGATTTTTATAAGGAATAGTTCAGATGAAATTGAAATACCAATAGAGTCTTTTAAATATAAGCATCATGCTTTTTTACTCGATGGAAGACTCATTGTTCATAATTTGGAAAACCAAGAACTACTTGAAAGATCGAATTTTTTCAAAGAAAATATAGTTCGTGGATTTGCCACTGATACTCATAATGAATACTCAATTTTATTCGATAGAATATTATCAAACGTTATTCCGTACACCATCAAAGGTACGATTTGGTATCAAGGTGAATCAAATGTATCCAATTATAACGAATACCAAACCCTATTTTCAGCCATGATAGATGATTGGAGAGAGACCTGGGGTTATGACTTTCCATTTTATTATGCCCAAATTGCTCCTTTTCCAGCTGAAGGCACTCTAGGAGTTCGAGAAGCACAGCGAAAGACCCTAGAGTCAACAGAAAACACCGGTATGGCTGTTTTAATGGATATAGGGGAGGAGGATGATATTCATCCTCACAACAAACAAGATGTAGGTAAAAGACTAGCTCTTTTAGCTCTTGACAAACAGTATGGTTTTAACTATGTTTCATCTGGACCAAAATACAAAAGTCATCAACCTAAGGGAAGATATCTTTATGTAGACTTCGATAGTGTGGGATCTGGACTTGATTTTATAGGAGGTGAAAACGGCTTTGAAATAGCTGGGAAGGATAAAAAGTTTTATCCAGCTACCGCTAAAATTGTAAGCAACAGAATTAGACTTTATTCTAAGGACGTAAAAAGACCTATAAATGTGAGATACGGATGGAAAAATTGGACAGTTGGAACGCTGTTTAACAAAGAGGGATTACCAGCTTCATCATTTAGTTCAGATTTATAAATTCTAACAAAAAATATTTAAAAACAAAGTTTGGGGTTAAATATTGGAAACAAAAAAATAAATTATATTTGCCACTCTAAAGTGGTTTATATTTCATTTGATGCTTGTTATTTTACTATAAAATTTATAATAATTATGAGAATGAATTTTTAACCTTATTTAGATAAAAATAAGCCGATGTAGCTCAGCTGGCTAGAGCAGCTGATTTGTAATCAGCAGGTCGTGGGTTCGAGTCCCTCCATCGGCTCTTAATAATTAATTGGGGAGATACTCAAGCGGCCAACGAGGACAGACTGTAAATCTGTTGGTTTTACCTTCGCAGGTTCGAATCCTGCTCTCCCCACTTGGTTTGCGGGAGTAGCTCAGTTGGTAGAGCATTAGCCTTCCAAGCTAATTGTCGCCGGTTCGAACCCGGTCTCCCGCTCATTTTTTAACTTCAAACTTTAATTAAATATTAAAACAATGGAAACTCTTGATATTGTTGGATGGGCAGCAACTCTTTTTATTATAATTTCCTTTTTAATAAATAATATGTTGTGGTTGAGAATTATTAACATGGTAGGTGCTGCTTTATGGTTAACCTACGGGATAATTGATATTTCATATTCAATTATTTTTTTAAACGTAATAATTGTTTCCATACAATTTTATAAAATATCTGTAATTTTAAGAACCAAAACTTCATGACCTAAATGAGAATAATATAAAAAAGCCGATGTAGCTCAGGGGTAGAGCGTTTCCTTGGTAAATATCTTTAAGCATTCGGAAACGGCCACCCCTTCACGAAAACCCCAATAAAATAAGGGTATTAAATTTATATACTTTTACTTTCATCATCCCCAAATAATCCCTGACAAAAAATTAGCCTAAAACGTTTCCTTACCAATGAAAATCTGAAAAGAGATTTACATTTTAAAATTAAATCAATAAATTTATTTTGTTAACCAAAAACATTTATCAATTGACAAAGAAATTTGCCATATTCTTTCTCTTTGCAATTACTTTATATAATACTATTTATTCTCAAAATTCTTTGAATTCTTATTCAAGCTCTAAAGAAAATTCAGGTTTATTTTTAGTAGCACAAATCAAACCTATTTTTTTAGATATATTGAAAATTGATGATGAATTACTTTTTGGAGATTTTAAGTACACTAACCCCAGTTGCGATAAGTTGCACTTTTTTCTGCCTAAACTGAATAAAGGAGTTAAAATTGTAATATATAATTTAAACGGTAACAAAGTTTTTAATGGGTTAGTAGATAGCGATGTTAATGGTTTATATACAGTAAACCATAACTTTCCTTACGAGGGGTTTTATTTAATGCAAATTGAATTTGAAAAGAGCAAAGTAATTAGAAAAATAATTAAGAAATGCGACTAGTAAAAAAGCTTTATTGTTTTATCTTTTTTATAGGTTTTTTTCACCTACAAGCTCAAGATTTTAATACAAGTAATGAAGATAAGGAAGTAGTTGTAAGGAAATTGGTAAGAGTGATTTTAGGATCTTTCAAATACCAGTATAATGCTATCAATCTTAAACAAAAATTAAAACAAAAGGGATTTGAAAGAACAGAGATATTAGAAGTTAAAAACGGTTTCTACAGAGTTTCTGTTGGCACATTTAAGGATTTAATTACTGCTGAAAAATTTGTAATTGATAATGATTTAAAAACAAATGACTTGTGGTATCAATTTTCCTTTCCCAAAAAAAACTTGATACAATCGACCGAAAGTTTAGATGAAAATACTAATGAAATAAATAATACTGAATTGGATGAAATTGAATCCAAAGAGGAAGAAGAAGAAAGGAAGGAGGATAATTCACAAATAAATGAAGAAATAGATGAGACTATTAAAGAAAAAAATACGCTTGATGAAAATTTATTTAACCAAAATGAAATAAATCCGACTGAAGAATCAAATCAAAAGGAATTAGAAAAAGGAGACGATGAAATAACTAATGAAGATAAAATTCTACCCTTGGAAAATAATTCTCTAAAGTCGGATTCTTTAGAAAATTCTAACGAAGATCAGAATAATAATGATCTTGAAATAAAAAAAAATCAATTAGAAGAGAAGGAAAAATCGGGGGTGTTTATATCGATAGGAAGAAGTATAACAAGATATGACTTCACAAATAGTTTAGGAAACGCAAATCCAAATGTTTTGTCCTCAGATGGTCTTGATTTTGAAATTGGGAAAAGAGGTATTTTTAATTTTAAGTTACTTTTTTTAAAACTCCTTTTTTCTGCTTCTTTATCACTGAATCAGTACAATGCAATTGGAGGGGACGGTAATGTTTCATACGATTGGAATACATCATATTTGGGAACAAATTTATATTTTTCGTTAGAGACATTTCGAATTTTCAATCTGATAAATTTTGATGTTAGTGCTGGTTCTGGGATTAGCCATATCCTCTATGGTGAACAAAAAATTGGTTCGAGTATATTTAAATTAAGGGAGAATAATGAGTTTGACGGTCTCTTTGTAAAACCATTTGTTGAATTCGGCTCAAATTTTTATAATTCAAAAAAAGTATCTGCTGGTCTATTTTTAAATTTATCTAAAAGTTTTTCTATGGATAATAATTCTGAACAAAAACTAGATTTTGAGAATTTTCAAATCAAATTAAGATTATGCGTAAACTAATATTTTTAATTGCTTTTAATTTAATGATGTCACATTCATTAATCGCACAGACTTTTTCATATCAAGCAATTATTTACATTGATGAAGAGTTACCAGGTGTTGACTTAATTCAGAAACCAGCTGCCAATAAAAATATTTGTCTTAGATTTTCTATAATTGGTAATAATGGTGCTATAGAATACCAGGAGAGTAAATCTGCAGTGACGGATGAATATGGATATGTTAATTTGTTAATCGGTGATGGTTTTCAAGAAGGTGGGTCTGCAAATAGTTTTATTGAGATTGATTGGAAAAATTATCCAAAATATTTGAGGGTAGAAATCAACGAGGATGGAATATGCAACACATATAAAATTTTAAGCGAACAGGTTTTCTCTTTTGTTCCTTACTCTTATTACAGTTTAAATTCAATTGGAGAAAAAGGTCCACAGGGTGAAAAGGGTGATATCGGACCACAAGGTCCACAAGGTGAACAGGGTCCGCAAGGTGAAAAAGGTGAAATAGGTTTGACAGGTCCAGTAGGTCCCGCTGGAAGTGGGACGGACAGTCAAACTATAAATGCAGCTTTAGTAGGAAATACACTTCAACTGTTACCAGAGAATACTACTGTATCAGAAAGCGTTGACCTTTCATCTATTTCTGGAGTTCCTGGAGTTCAGGGTCCAGCAGGTCCACAAGGTCCA
>CACJRP010000002.1 GCA_902595825.1 uncultured Bacteroidota bacterium | reverse complement strand
TTTGAAACGGATGTATGTACTGGAGCAGTTGACGGAGGTATAACTGCATCTGCAATCGGTGGGGTCCCTTATATTGTAGATGGCGTTCCTACTTATGAATTTGAATGGACATATACTCCAACTGATCCCTCAGCAAGCACTCAAGTTTTTTATGGAGCCACTATTGATCCAGCCTATCCAGGAACATATTGTTTGAGAATCTTAGATCAGAATTCTCATTCATATTGTTCTTGTGACGCAGCGGAAGCAAATAAAGTAACTATCGAGGTAGAGGACGTAGTACAACCAATTACAACTGAAGGTATTTTGGCTGATCCAAACAATGCTGGTAATTTCCTTAAATCACTTCCTCCTGATTGTACTAGTGGTGGACTAAATGGAAAAATTGGTATTCAAGTTGCAGGTGGTCAATTGCCGAGATCAATAAATTGGTATGTAGAAGATCCTCGTTATTTAAATGATCCTGTTTACCCAGGTTACAGACCATTAAGCGAATACGACAATAGAACATCCTTAGATGACTTACTACCTGGTAACTATAAAGTAATTGTAAGTTCTCAATCATTAAATGAGTGCACAAACACAACCAATTATACATATTACGAAGAAATTATTCAAGTTTCACCAAATAGAGAGTTGTATATAATGAATGGTCCTTTTGTAGACGAAGATCTATGTGTAGGGCAACAGGGTAGATTAACAATTGATATTTTTGATAACAATGAAGGCAACTTAAGTTTTTACTACAATGATATCCTAATTCCTTCTTCAGATGTTGTTAGATTGAGCGATAGATCTTGGTCAGTTGCAGTGGTAAATGCAATTGAAACGGCAGACTTTAGAATTGTTAATGAGGAAGGTTGCTGGATAACAACAGAGGTTAACAGAGGTATTGGAGAGCCAAATTTCGAGTATACTTCTCCAAACTATGAGGCTTCGTCAGTGATTCTTGCAAGAGAAGAAGTTACATTTAAAAATACTTCCACCGATCCTTATGTGAAATCTGAATGGATTTTTGGTGACAATTCAACTCCAGAAATTGTTCCTACTTTAGTTGATAGCGTTATTACTGTGCGACATACATATGGGATTTCAGGAACTTATTTTGCAACTTTAAGAATATTCAACGATATCGAATGTTCAGAAGAAATAACTATACCAATTTCAGTTGGTAAAGGATATAATATAATGGTTCCAAATGTATTTACTCCAAACAAGGATCTTGTAAACGACTACTTCAGACCATTATTTAGTGGATTCAGTAATATGACATTTACAGTTTATGACTTTAGAGGCAATGTGATTTACAATGAATATAAAGAGGAGGCAGATATAAATAATATAAAAGGTTTCTCTATTGACGGATGGGATGGAAACTTTGCTCCTTTTTCTCCTTATTATATTTATACTGCAAAAGGGTTACTTTTAGATGGTGAGACAGAAGTTGAAAAAAGTGGAACATTTATTTTGATAAAATGATAAAAATCCAAAAAATAAAATACTTGATAATACTATTATTTGTAGTAATAAATGCTTCATGTTTACACAGCCAAGAGGATTACATTGTAAATCATTCTAAGTTTATGCAAAAAACAAATCCGAGTTACTTTGGTTTTAACAGCTTAAATAAAGTTGGGGTTCTTTATAACCAAATGAAGTTAAATGAATTCGATAAAATGGATAATAAATATGTGTTTGGAGCTATTTCATTTGATAATTTAGATTTTAGTCTTGGTTTGGACGTTAATTCGTTTAAAATACAAAATACAGGATTAACCATTAATCTCGCAAACCTTTCATACGTTTATAAATTACAATTTGACAATGATCTTTTCTTCCTGCCAGCTGTTTCTTTAGGTTTTGGTAGTTCGGCTGTAAATCCAGGTAATTTAATATTTGAAGACCAATTAAATACAACTACAGGATTTATAAATACAGAATCTATTGACAGACTAGCACCAATGATTAGCAATGTAAATTACCTTGATTTAGGAGCATCATTTATGTTACACTCTGAAAAATTTATGGCTGGACTAACTTTAAAGCATTTGAATAAGCCAAATACTTCATTTAACAAAGAAGTACCTTTTGAGAAACCAATCAAAATATCTGTTCAAGGTGCATATGAATTTAATATTAACCCTTATGAAAGAAGATATCTACCCAGATATTCTTACCTTTTTGCATATGGCTCATTCACAAAGTTTGGTGATTCTGTCTTAATTTATTTATCTCAAGATTTCCAATTAGGGGAGTTTTCACTCGGACTTAGCCAACAAGCATCATCTCTAAATACTTTTGCTCTAAATAATGTTGGAGTATCAATAGGGTTGGCAGTAGAAAATTTTGATTTTGGAATTCTGTATAATTTTCCATTTCAGTCTCCTGGTGCAGTTTTTTCACCGAGTATTTTTGAACTTTTTGTGACTTTTGATTTCAGTATATATAGAAGAAATAGAAGAGGTCAATACAATAGACTTCAAACTGATAATTATTTTTAAATAAGATTTTAAAATGGATATTTATTGTTTTCTATCACATTTTTTGCAATAATTCTTCTCAATTCAACAATGTCTGGGTTGCTTTTATATGATAAAAGATTATTTCCAATCTCTATCATGGTTTTATGTTCAGTTTCTTTTGTAACGTTTATAGACACCTCCTTAAATAAATTAATAGCTCTTTGAGAAGACTCAAAAGTATAGAGCTTAACAATGCTTTCTTTGACTAATTTTTCTTTATCACTTAATTCATTCAAATTCTTTGAAACTCTTAAATAAACTGATTCGGCTAGGTAAATATCAATTAGTATGTCTGCCATATTCATCAATATTTGTTGTTGATATTCTAGTTTAGTCCCGTATTTTTGAAAACTTAAATTAATTAAGATTAAAAAAGCTTTTTTTAAATTTTTAATTAATTGGTTTTCTTGAGCTAAATTGTTTTCATTCGAAGAATCTAAATCAAAAATATTCACATTATTTTTTATTTTATTTAGTATTTCTGACGATTTAGTTATTAAATCTATATCACCTCTTGAAGCCTTTTTTAAAATCATTGCTATAGAAAGCATCTTATTTATTTCATTGGTACCTTCATAAATTTGCGCAATCCTAGAATCTCTCCATGCCATTTCCATCGGTGAATCGCAAGAATAACCCATTCCACCAAAAATTTGAATACCGTGATTTGCACAATTTTGACCATTATCAGAGCCTGCCACTTTTAATATAGAACATTCTACAGCAAAATCTTCAAAGGCTTTTAATTCTGACTCTTGAGAAGAACACCCACTACTTTTAAGTTCACTAATTCTATTTTCAATATCATTTGCAGATCTATAAGCAGCGGATTCTGTAGCAAAACAATAAGTCGCCATAGTAGCAATCTTACTTTGTATAGCTCCAAAGCTGGAAATGGGAGATTTAAATTGAACCCTCTGATTTGCATACTGAACTGCCAGAGTTGTTACATGTCTTTGACCTTCAATTGTAGCCGCTGCGAGTTTAATTCTTCCCACATTTAAAGAATTAATTGCTATTTTAAATCCGCCTCCTCTCTCACCAAGAATATTTTCAACTGGAACCTTAGTTTCATTAAAAAAAACTTGTCTAGTTGAAGAGGCTCTTATACCTAACTTTTCTTCTTCTTCACCTAAACTAATACCATTCTTTAAATCAACTGGAACAATAAAAGCAGTTATGTTTTTATCGTTTCCTATTCTAGCAAAAACAATAAAAAGATTAGCAAAACCAGCATTGGATATCCATATCTTTTGACCAGTAATTAAATAATATTTTTTATCGTCTGACAATTTAGCTACAGTTTTTCCAGAATTGGCATCGGAACCAGCACCAGGTTCTGTTAAACAGTAGGAGCCAAACCACTCCCCAGAAGCTAACTTTGGAACGTACTTTGATTTTTGATCTTCATTTCCGTATAAAACTATTGGCATTGTACCAATTCCAGTATGGGCTCCAAATGCCGTTGAAAACGACCCATTAGCCCCAGATATATATTCACAAACAAGCATTGAAGAAGTAAAAGACATACCCATTCCACCATATTCTTCAGGCACACCTACACTCAAAAAACCTAATTCACCGGCTTTTTGCATTACCTCTTTTGTATATCCATAGTCCTTATTCTCAAATCTAGATCTCTCAGCAATTATTTCTCTTTCTACAAATTCTTTAACCGCATCTCTCATTAAAATTTGTTCTTCGCTAAAATCCTCTGGTGTAAAAATTGTCTCAGGAATTAATTCATTAACAATAAATTCAGATCCTTTAATTGAGTTTTTGGATATTGTTTTCATAATTTTTAAAAATAATTTAAGGCTTGTTCTTCTTCGATTTGATTATTAATGGCCGCAATGACCTCATAAAAATTTTCTATTTTTTTCTTATCGATTTTTTTTTCTAGACCACTATTAAATTCTAAGACAATTTTTTTCGAAAGGTCCCTTTTTTGTTTACCTTTTTTAGTCAAAAATATAAGTACACTTCTGCCGTCTTCTGGATTTGGTTTTCTAGAAATAAGTTCTCTTTCCTCCATTGTATTAAGGAGTCTTGATAGGCTTGTACTCTCCATACCCATTTTGGGTCCTAAAGTCGTTGATGGTGTTCCATTAGCATCAATGCTTAAAAGTGTAAATGCCATTGTCATTGTTCCACCATATTTTAGAGCTTTCTCATTATACATGTTCGTTATTTGTTGCCATGTACTCCTTAAAGCGAATTCTATTGTTTTTTTTTTCAAAATTTTTTTTAAATATAATAAAAATATTATGCAAGAATATTATTCTTGAATAATTTATTTTAAAAAAACCAAAAATTTAATTATAAATTTTTTCTTTTAAATGAATGAATTCTTTTATTATGGATTTTCTCTTTAGTTTCATGGTAGGGGTTAAAAGACCATTTTCAATTGACCATACTTGAGGTGTGAGCTCAAACTTTTTGATTCTTTCCCAATCACCAAATTCTTTATTTATATTGTTAATTTCCTCGTTAATTTTAATTAACAATTCTTTATTTCCACAGATAATTTCAAAATCATCCAAAATATTAATTTTATTTTTTAGAAACCAACTTTTAATGTATTCAAAATCAGGTTGGATTAAAGCACTCGGCATTTTCTCACCTTCGCCAATAACCATAATTTGTTCTATAAATGGTGATCTTTTCATTCTATTTTCAATTACCTGAGGAGCTATGTATTTCCCCCCCGAAGTTTTAAATAATTGTTTTTTTCTATCCGTTATTTTTAAGAAACCCTCATCGTCTATTTCTCCAATGTCACCTGTATGAAGGAAACCATTTTTGATTGTTTTTGATGTTAACTTTGAATCCTTGAAGTATCCTTTCATCACGTTAGGTCCTTTACATAAAATTTCTCCATCCTTTGCAATTTTTACTTCTATCCCCTCAATGATTTTACCTACGTATCCAAATTTTGTTCCACCTTTTTTAGTCTCACTAATAGATATCACTGGTGATGTTTCAGTGAGACCATAACCTTCTATGATTTGAATTCCTGCCGCTGTGAAGATTTTTACAAGTCGTGGTTGAAGAGGAGCGCTTCCTGAACAAATTAATTCGAGACTTCCTCCTAATGCACTTTTCCATTTTGAGAATACTAAAAATTTTGATATTTCAAGTTTAAAATTATAAAAAATCCCGTTTTGTTTCTCAATACTAAATTTATCAGCAATTGAAATAGACCATTTGTACAAACTTTTTTTAATTCCTGTAAATTCCTCTGCTTTACTTTCTATTTTGTCAAATATTTTTTCAATTAGTCGAGGAACAGCAGTCATATAGAATGGTTTAACCTCCTTTAGGTTCTCTGATATAGTTTCTAATGATTCCGCGAAATAAATTTCTACTCTGCTGAAATAATACATGTAAATTATTATTCTCTCGAAAATATGACATAGAGGTAAAAAACTTAGTGCCTTATTTTTGTTTTCCATGGAAGGTAATCTTTTAGATGCAGACAATATATTTGATACTATATTTCTGTGTGTGAGCATTACTCCTTTTGGTATACCTGTTGTTCCAGATGTATATATTATTGTGGCTAAGTCGTCAGGTAAAACATTGTTCATTCTCGAAATCAATTCACCTTTTAGAGATTTATTGTCATTTTCAAATAATAGATTCCAATTTTTACAATTTTCAAATTCCTCGAAAGAATAAATTTTTTCCAATTTGGTTTTGTTCTTTATTTGGTTAACCTTATCAAATATGTCTTTATCAGATACAAAGCATATTTTACTTTCAGAATGGTTTAAAACATATTGAAATTCACTTTTTGAAATCGTTGGGTATATTGGCACTGTCACTGCTCCGATTTGTAAAACTGAGTTGTCAGCTATACACCATTCAGTTCTGTTCTGAGTGGAGATCAAAGCTATTTTATCTCCCTTTTTTATACCAATTTCAATTAATTTTCTTGAAAGTATTTGAACTTTTTCATAAAAATCATTGGTGCTCAGTGATTCCCATTCTCCATTATATTTAGTGTTAATTGATTTACCAAGAGGATTTTCTAGCTGGTACTCCAAAAATTCAAATAGTCGTTTTGGTTTTTTCACAATACAATTTCAAAGTATTAATATTTAAATTAAATTTTTTTAGTATTCGATAACCATTTGTAAGCATTTTCAAATGCAATTACCCAAGGGCTTACCAAATCATTTTTTCTATTTTCCGGATAGTGAGCCCAGTTCCAGGGGAATGTTGATCTTTCTAGATGAGGCATCATTACCAGGTGCCTCCCATCTTTACTGCATACCATCGCTGTATTAAAATCTGAACCATTAGGGTTTGAAGGGTATTTCTCATAGTAATATTTCCCTGGGATTTCATATTTTTCTTCTTTATATGGAAAAGAAAATTTTCCCTCTCCGTGAGCTGACCAAATACCAAGGATAGACCCTTCGAGACTTTTCATCATTATAGAACTACTTTCTTTTATTTGAACTGGTGAGAATATACACTCAAATTTACCTGAATTGTTAAATTCCATTTTAGGCTTTTTTTCATCATCAGGGTTGATCATCCCCAACTCAATAAAAAGTTGACATCCATTGCATACTCCTAAAGTTAGAGTGTCATCACGATTAAAGAAGTCAGATATAATCTTTTTTGCATTTGAATTGTATTTAAATGCACCTGCCCATCCTTTAGCAGAACCCAAGACATCTGAATTTGAAAATCCGCCTACTGCAACGAGTAAATTTATATCAACTAAATTTTCTCTTTTTTCAATTATATCTGTCATATGAACATCTCTAACATTAAAACCGCACATATCCATAATGTATGCCATCTCTCTTTCTGAATTACTACCTTTTTCTCTTAAAACTGCGGCATTAATATTTTTATTATTTTTCCTAGGGTAAATGCCACTAAATCCTGAAGGGAATTTAAATTTTAGCGGTTGTTTTACAATATTTTCTGCTCTTACTTTTGCAAGTCCAATCTTGGTTTGAAATTGTTCCATTTTGGAAGAAATTTCCATCCATTTCTTTCTGTATTTAGATATTTGAAGTTCAAATAACTGTGAGTGGTTTTTTACTTTTAAAACAGGTTTTTTAACAACTGTACCTATTCTTATGCATTTAATGTTCTCTTTCTTTAAAATTGATTCAATGTTAAATTTTGATTGGATTACCAATCCTATTTTTTCTGAAAAAAAGAGTTTTGATGTATCTTTTTCTTCTAAATATTCTAAGTCTATATTCATACCAATATTTAAGCTAGGAAAACACATTTCCATAAGTGTAGTTATTAATCCTCCAGAACCAATATCATGTCCTGAAGATATTTTTTTATCATAAATTAATTTTTGAATTGTATTAAATGCTTTCTTGAAATATAAACCATCTTTTATTGTTGGTGCTTTTTCTCCTATAGATTTATGAATTTGGCCAAATGCAGACCCTCCTAAATAAAAATCATCATTAGACATATCGATATAATATATATCTCCTCCGTTTCTCTTTAAAACAGGAGATATAATACTGTTTATATCAAAGCAATTTCCTGCTGCTGAAATAATAACAGTACCTGGACACAAAACATCCATCTCATTATATTTTTGAGTCATAGACAATGAATCTTTTCCAGTAGGTATATTAATTCCTAAATTGATCGCAAAAGTTGAGCATGCATCAACTGCTTTAAAGAGTCTATCGTCTTCACCCTTATTTTTACATGGCCACATCCAATTTGCCGACAAAGACACACTTTCTAATCCTTTTTCTAGGGGTGCCCAAATTATGTTTGTAAGTGATTTAGCGATTGAATTGACACTCCCAATTTTAGGATTAATTAGACCAGTGAGTGGGGAATGACCAACCGAAGTTGCAACTCCACTTTTTCCATTATAGTCCAATGCCATTAACCCGAAATTACTCAATGGTAATTGAAGTTCTCCAACACACTGCTGTTGAGCAACTTTTCCTGTAACACATCTGTCAACCTTGTTTGTTAGCCAATCTTTTGAGCCCACTGATTCAAGTTGAAAAACTTTTTCAATATTTTCTTCAATTTTATTTTTGTCATACACTATTGGTTTAAAGAAAGTTAATTTAGTCTCATCTTTAATTATAGTTTTTGGGGAATTACCAATTAAATCTCCTATCTTCATATCAAAAGGGGTGTGACTATTTTTTTTAGAGAAAAATGAAAAATTGTTATCTCCGGTAACCTCTCCTACCACATAAAAAGGAGCCCTTTCTCTGCTTGCAATTTTGGAAGCAAGTTCTACATCCTTTGATGAAATTATAAGTCCCATTCTCTCTTGAGATTCATTTCCAATAATTTCTTTATAGGACAGAGTTGAGTCGCCGATTGGTAAAGTATCAATATTAATTTTACCTCCACATTCTTCAAGTAATTCGGACAGACAATTAAGATGTCCTCCAGCACCATGATCATGAATAGAAACTATTGGATTATTTGAGCTCTCAACCATTGATCTTATTGCGTTGGAAACTCTTTTTTGCATTTCTGGATTGGACCTCTGAACTGCATTTAGTTCAAGTTGAGTTTTAAATTTTCCAGTATCTGATGAAGATACTGCAGCTCCACCCATACCTATGCGATAATTGTCACCACCAATAATTACCACTTTATCACCTTTTCTAGGTTTAAATTTTTTCGACTGATCAGCTTTACCGAAACCAATCCCACCAGCCAGCATTATTACTTTGTCGTATCCATAAAATATTTCATTTTCTTTGTGTTCAAAAGTTAAAATAGATCCATTAATTAAGGGTTGGCCAAATTTGTTACCAAAATCAGAAGCACCATTTGAAGCTTTAGTTAAAATATCCCTTGGAGACTGATAAAGCCATTTCCGTTTAAATACTGAATTGAACAAATTTTTGTCTTGTAATCCAGTGTAAGAGGTCATATATACTGCACTACCAGAAAGAGGCAACGAACCCCTTCCTCCAGCTAATCTATCCCTAATTTCACCTCCACTTCCAGTCGCTGATCCATTAAATGCCTCAACAGTTGTAGGGAAATTATGCGTTTCTGCCTTTAAAGAAATTACTGATTTAAAAGATTTTTTCACATACTCACTTGGCAAGCTTCCTTTTAGAGGGGCAAATTGTTCTATTTTAGGTCCCTCTATGAAAGCTACATTATCTTTGTATGCAGAAACGATTGTGTTAGGATTTAATTTAGATGTTTTCTTTATCATCTCAAATAAACTCAAGCTCATAATCTCATTATTTATCAAAAACTGCCCGTTGAATATTTTATGTCTACAATGTTCAGAATTGACCTGTGAAAAACCGAAAACCTCAGAATCAGTTAAGTCCCTTTTCATTTTTTTAGAAAGTCTTTCTAAATATTCTATTTCCTCTAGACTTAAAGCAAGACCTTCTTTATCATTGAAATGATTAATATTATTTATTTTCTTTATTTTTTCTGGAACTGTGTTGTTTTCAAAAATCTTTTGATCAAGTTTTGCATATTCTGTAAAAAGCATCGGATCAAAATCTTTATTATCCTGAAAACTAAAAAATTCTTCAATTCTCAAAATTTTTTCAATTCCCATTATTCTGGTAATTTCAACAGCATTTGTACTCCAGGGAGAAACCATTGAAGATCTTGGACCAAAAAACTTTCCTGTAATTTCAAATAGGTCAATCCTGGACTGGTTATTAAATAACCAATGGAGTTTGTCTAAATCAGATATCTCGAGTTTTGATGTTGATTGAACTACGTATACCTTTTTTTTCTCATTACCGAAAAATTCAATCATTTATTTTTGTTTACAACCAAAAATACATTTTATCTAATTTATTTTAACTCATCAAAAGGACTAATTATTTTTTTTTCTCTTAAGGTTATTCACATTTATCTATGAAATGTTTGCATTTCAACAAGTTGTTTGTATTTCCCTTTTATTGATAGCAACTTCTTATGGGTACCAGTTTGGATTATAGCGCCGTTTTCCATAACAACTATTAAATCTGCCTTTTGAATTGTGTTTAATCTGTGTGCTACAATTATACTAGTTCTATTTTTTGATAATCTTTCAATAGCATCTTGTACCATTTTTTCAGATACCGAATCCAAAGAAGAGGTAGCTTCGTCCATTAACAAAATTTGAGGATTTTTGAGAACAGCTCTAGCAATTGAAATTCTCTGCTTTTGTCCACCTGACAGTTTTCCTCCACCATCACCAATGTTGGTGTCATATTTCTCCTTCATTTTGATAATGAACTTATGCGCATTTGACGTTTTAGCAGCAGATATTATTTCCTTACTATTATGTTCTTTTCTTCCTAAACTTATATTATTATTTACTGTATCATTAAATAATATTGGATCTTGGGTAACAAGCCCGATAGAGTTTCGTAAAGAACGTTTACTGATTTTTTTTATGTTTATTCCATCGATTAGAATTTCACCACTTTCAACATCATAAAATCTATTTAATAAGTTTATTAATGTTGTTTTACCACTTCCTGATTCCCCAACAATCGCAACTTTACTACCTTTTTTTATTTGAAGATCAATTTTATCAATAACTTTTTTTTCACCGAAGGAAAATGAAATATTTTTAAAATGTATTTCATTTTGAAAATGCTCCAACTCAAAGCTGTCATTTTCATTAGAAATATGATTAAATGCATTCATTAGACTAAGGATTCTTTCAGCGGCAGAATTACCCTTACTAATCGCATAAGAGGCCTTGCTTATTGCTTTTGCAGGGGTAAGTATATTATAAGCCAAAAGCATAAAAGACATAAAAACAGAGGCTTGTAGTGTGTTTTCTATTAATACTAGTTTACCACCGTACCATAATAGAGAACCAATTACAATGATGCCCAAAAATTCACTCAAAGGGGAAGCTAAATTTTGCCTGTTTATCAAATTATTATTGAAATGAAAAAATCTGTTTGTAGAATTTGAGAACTTGTTAAAAAATGTTTTTTCTGCAAAAAAAGCTTTTATAATATTTAAACCACTTAAAGTTTCTTCTATAATAGACAGAAACTCTCCTTGTTCTTTCTGAACCTTGTCTGATTGTTTTTTTAATGATTTTCCAATAATTGATATTAATAACCCTGATGCTGGGATAAATGCAAGTGCAAAAAAAGTTAGATTAAAATTAACTTTAATCATGATTATTATTGTGAAAATTATTGTTAAAGGCTCTCTAACTAGTACCTCCAAAATTGATAAAAAGGAGGTTTGAATTTCAATAACATCTGCAGATAATTTTGAAATTGTGTCACCCTTTTTCCTTTTTTTAAAGTACTCTATCGGTAATTCTAAAATCTTTGAATAAAGATCGTTTCTTAAATCTTTTAAAATTCCGTTTCTTAAAAAGGTAATGAAGAAAAGAGCAAGGTAGTTGAATAAATTTTTTAGGAAAAACAAACTAAGAATTAAAAAAATGGAGATAATAAGGGCATCTAAAGGATTTTTATCTAAAACAATATTTAATTCATAATTAATTTTATTCGATAAGTAATTTTCTAAAGATGAAAATCCCTCATAAATAGGTTTTTTTGTGATCTTTGGTGTTGTTCCAAATAGAATGTTTAGCATTGGTATCATCGAAACAAATGATAAGGCGCTAAAAAAAGCGTAAAGAATATTAAAGAAAATATTTAGAGAAATATGTAGTTTATAGGGGGAAGCATATTTTAAAATTTCTTTAAAGTATTTCATCTAGTCGAAATGTTTTATTATTTGTTTAAATTTTTTCCCTAATCTAAATGACTCTCTGTTTAAATCGAAATCATCATTAAATTTAGCATAAAGATTAATGTAAAACTTTATTTTAGGCTCTGTTCCACTTGGTCTTACTGAGATTCTTGAATTGTCTTGTAAGTGATAAATAATCAGATTGGATTTTGGTAATTCTAATTTTTCTTTTTTTCCATTTTTAAAATAGATTATGCCTACTTTATAATCATCAATTCTTGAGACATTAATTCCTGCGATTTCTTTGGGAGGATTCAGTCTCAAAAATTCAATTTGTTTTTTAATTTTGATATTACCATTTGCCCCTTTTCGAGTTATGGTATGAAGTTTATCGTAGTGAAATCCATAGTGTCTGTAAATATTTATAAGGTAATTAATAACTGTTTCCCCTTTTGACTTAAGAAAAGAAAACATATCACAAAAAAGAAGACCAGTGGCTACAGCATCCTTGTCTCTAACTTCACTTCCGTACAAAAAACCAAAACTTTCTTCACCACCACACAAGAATTTTTTATTCTTCTCTTTTTCAATAATATCGGCTATCCATTTAAAACCGGTATGACACAGTTTGCATTCAATATTATTTTTTTTAGCTATTTTTTTAAATAAAGGTGACGAAACTATTGTGGTTGCGACAAAGAAATCTTCATTTTTAAATTCTTTTTTCTCTATTAAAAATGAAAACAATAATACCATAAGTTGATTACCACTTAATAGTACCCAATTGCCTTTAAAATCTTTAACTCCTACTCCAATTCTGTCCGCATCTGGGTCAGTTGTAATCATTAGGTCTCCGTTTATCTTATTAGCTAATTTCAAAGTCTCATTAAAGGCGACCTTGTCTTCAGGATTAGATGAGTTTGTATTTGAAAAATTTTCATCGACTAAACACTGATTTTCCACAAGGTTTATATCTAAATATCCGGCTTTTATTAATAATGGAGGAATACTTTTTATACCTGTTCCGTGAAGGGAAGAATAAACTATTTTTAAATTTTGTCTTTTTTCTTTTTCTATAACACTTTTTGAAATAACATTTTCGAAATAAGCTTCATCAAATTCATTATCAATTAATCTTATTTTGTGTTTATTATTATTCCATTTTATTTCATTAAAATTTAAATTTTTAATAATACTTGATATTTTTTTATCGTCAGGAGAAACAATTTGTCCCCCATATCGATTGTAAACCTTATATCCATTATATTCCGCGGGGTTATGAGAAGCGGTAATCATGATCCCACCATCTGCATTGAAATGTCTGATTGAAAACGAGAGTAGGGGTGTTGGTCTTAAATTATCAAAAATTAAAACATTAATATTGTTTGCAGAAAAAACCTTGGCGACTTCATATGCAAAAATCTTACTGTTTTTTCTATTATCATAAGCGACAATTACAGATTTTTTCTTTGTTTTAGTATTACGGTTCAGATAATTTGCAATTCCTTGAGTAAACTTGGATATGGTATACTTATTAATCCTGTTACTTCCTATCCCCATAAGTCCCCTAATCCCACCTGTTCCAAAGTCTAGATCTGAATGAAACCTCTCATTTAACTCATTTTGATTTTTCTCAAGTTCAATTATCTGATTGATAGTTTCTTCGTCGAATGGTTTATTTTTCCAAATTTTTACTTTATCTGCTATTTTCATCTGTGTTAATTGACTCGGATATAGAATATTGATTATTGTTTTTATGTCTACCATTAATTAGTTCACCGAGAAAGCCCGCAACAAAAAGTTGACCCCCAAGAATCATTGTGGCTAAGGCAATGTAAAATTCAGGTCTTTCCGCAATTAATCTACTGTCTTTATTTAAAAATAATTTATCAAAACCTAAGTATGCTGAAAAAACTAGTCCAATAATAACAAGGATTATTCCCCATAATCCAAAAAAATGCATTGGTCTCCTTCCAAATTTTTTTAAAAAAATTAACGTTATTAAATCTAATAAGCCATTAATGAATCTACTGAAGCCAAACTTTGAATATCCAAATTTTCTTTTTTGATGCTTTATAATTTGTTCCCCTATTTTTGTAAAACCTTTATTAGCTGCGAGTAATGGGATATATCTATGCATCTCGCCATAAAGTTCTATAGATTTAGTAACTTCCTTTTTGTATACTTTTAAGCCTGAATTGAAGTCATTTAAATTTATTCCAGATGCTTTCCTCGCAGCAAAGTTGAATATTTTTGAAGGAATATTTTTAAAAATTATGGAGTCATATCTTCTTTTTTTCCATCCCGATATTAAATCCAATTTTTCAATAATAATTCTATTATAAAGATTAGGAATTTCCTCAGGGCTATCCTGTAAATCAGCATCTAGTGTTATTATTATTTCTCCTTTGGATAAACTAAAGCCTGCATGTAATGCTTGAGATTTTCCAAAATTTCTAGCAAACCTAATTGCACTAGTTTTTTTATCCCTTTTTGTAATTTTTTTAATTATCGACCAAGAATCGTCACTGCTACCGTCATCTATTATTATGATTTCATAAATAATCTCCATTCTTTTTAAGACTTTTGATATCCACCTATGAAGTTCATTTAGAGATTCACTTTCGTTAAAAGCAGGAATAATTATACTAAGATTCATTATATAAAATGATTTTTTGCTAAGTTACAAATAACTAATTACCTTGATTTTTTAAAAATTAGGCCTAATATGAGGGAGGAGAAAAAGCCACTTATTAATGAAAAAACAATGAGGACAGTAACTATGATAAAAGGAGTTGAAAATTTTTCTTGAAAAGATAGAATTTGATTAAGTTGATCCTCAGAAATTTCTGGATTTTGTTCTAAAATTTTTATTTCCGTTATCTCAAGAGATTTAACAAGTGTTTCTGGGTCTAAAAAATTTATAAGTATGAAAGTGTATATAGAAGCATATATTGCACTAATCAAAAAAACACCCATACCCATTTTGATTGAGTCACCAAGGGATAAAACCCCATTATTAGTTTTTCTGTAGTCTAGAAGAGCTATTATTAAAACTACGACCGAAATTAGGTAGCTAACTAGACTTACACTGTTTTCCTGGGCATAGTGAAGATCAAGGAAAAATATCATTAAAGCGAACACAATGGATATCATTCCTAAAATATTACCATAATGCAAGATAAAATCTCTTATAGATTTCTTTGTTTTAGTTAACATGAGTTTAATTTTGTTGTATAAATTTAGAAAAAACAATTACATTTGTTTGAATTTTTAATTAACTAAAAATGAAAAAAGATATTCACCCCAAAAACTATAGATTAGTTGCATTTAAAGATATGTCCAACAACGATGTATTTATCACAAAATCTACTGCTCCTTCAAAAGAAAATATAAAGGTTGATGGTGTGGAGTATCCATTAGTCAAGCTTGAAATTTCAAGGACATCTCATCCCTATTATACGGGAAAATCAAATCTTGTAGATACTGCTGGGAGGATTGATAAATTTAAAACCAAGTATGGTAAAAAACAAAGCCAATCTAAGGGAGAGTAAATTTTGACTATCTGACCTTTAATTAACTCAGTTTTGAACCTTGTAAAGAACAAATCTTTAACGAAAATTGCTTTTAAAACCCTTGGGTGTAAAGTAAATTTCACTGAAACAGAGCAGATTGCAAAGAAATTTAAATTAGATAGATACCATAGGGTTGACCCAAATGAAATTGCTGATATTTACGTTTTTAATACCTGTTCAGTCACCGAAAACGCAGATAGCAAGTTTAAAAATTTAGTCAAGAAGACACATAAATTAAATAAAAATGCTTTTATAGCTGTCATTGGTTGCTACGCGCAACTAAAAACAAGTGAAATATCAAAAATTGACGGAGTAGACTTGGTTCTAGGAGCCTCAGAAAAGTTTAATCTAGATTTATTTATAGGTAAAAGGAATAAAGAAAAAATTCAAAAAACTTATTCCTGTTCAATTGATTCTTTTAAAAACTTTAATTCCAGTTTTTCAGATTCAAATTCGTCAAGAACACGCTCATTCTTAAAAATTCAAGATGGGTGTGATTATAAGTGTACTTACTGCACAATTCCACTTGCAAGGGGTAAATCCAAAAGTGATAGCATTGATAATGTCATAAGTAATGTAAAAAAAATTGTTTCAAAGGGATTTAAAGAAATCGTACTAACAGGAATAAATCTAGGCGATTTTGGCAACGTAAACGGAAAGTTGAGAGATAAAAACACTGGGCTCATTAATCTTTTAAATAAATTAGAAAACATTGTGGGCGTGGAGAGATACAGGATTTCTTCAATTGAACCTAATCTGTTATCAGATGAAATAATAGATTTTGTGTCTAAAAGCAAAAAGATTTTGCCGCATTTCCACATTCCACTTCAAAGTGGAAGTGATCAAGTTTTAAGAGACATGAAAAGACGTTATATGTCAGATTTCTATTTAAATTTAATTTCTAAAATAAAAAAAGAAATCCCTGATGCCTGTATAGGCGCAGATGTTATTGTTGGTTTCCCTTCGGAGAGTCATGATAAATTTCTCGATACTTTTAATTTTTTGAAGAATTTGAACGTTTCATATTTACATGTATTTAAATATTCCGACAGAGATAATACTATTTCATATGATATTAATAACAAGGTGTCTGAAGAAGATAAAATTTTAAGAAGTCAACTTCTAAGGGACTTATCTCAAAAAAAGAAAAAAAGTTTTTACAAAAATAATCTTAATAGAACTCAGAATATTTTATGGGAATCTGAGAATAAGAAAGGTTATATTCATGGATTCACTTCTAATTACATTAAAGTTAGACATTTTTGGAACCCGTCACTAATAAATTCTATACAGAAAAAAACTTTAACCGGTATTGATGAAGATGGTTTTGCTAGAGTAGATTAAAGCTTAATCCCTACAGGTAGTAAATGTTTATAAGATTTATTTTTTCTCAAAAAACCAGCAATCTCTGGACTCGTTGGAACAACTTTCATTTTTTTTTCAGAAACATAATCGAGTACTAAAGCAATGAATTTATTTTTAAAATCTAAAGAGTCAATTTCTTTTGGTACAATAAGTTTAGTTAAGAAAATTTTTCTCTCTTGTTCAGCATATTCTATTCTAGCCATTGTGTTTCCTTGTGCAAGCTCAAATTGTCTTAAAAATTTATTATTATCCAGGTTTTTAACTTCCATTTGTTGATTTGGTCTATGAATAAAACTAATTAAAAATCTATATTTGATTTTTAAATCAGGACTTTAAATATACAAAATTTTAAAATAGATTTTTAAAAAAATGGACAATAAAATTGTAACATCTATTTATTTAATGCCAGGTATGGCTGCATCTCCAAAAATTTTTGAATTAATAAAATTCCCAACAAATTACAAGATAAATTATTTGACATGGATTAAGCCGAATTTAAATGAAACATTAAAATCTTATGCTAAAAGGATGTCAATTTTAATTAATGATATTAATCCTGTTTTAATAGGTGTTTCTTTTGGTGGAATTTTAGTACAAGAAATATCAAAACACATTAAAGTAAAAAAACTGATAATTATCTCAAGTGTGAAATCCAAAGTTGAATTGTCGCTATCAATTAAATTTGCAAAAAAAACTGGAATTCACAAATTGTTACCTTTAAATTGGATTGATGATATAGAAAAACTTTTATTATTTGTTTTTGGACCTACTATAAAATCTAGAGTTGATGCATACAAAAAATATCTTTCTGAAAGAGATCCTGACTACTTAAAATGGTCAATTAATCAAATTGTAAATTGGAAACAGATTAAATATGACAAAAGTATCGTTCACATCCATGGTGAAAATGATAAAGTATTTCCATTAAAGTATTTGGAAAAAAATAAAAATTTCATCATAATTAAAAATGGCACGCATGCCACCATATTAAGGGACAACAACTGGTTTTCTAAGAATCTACCTTTAATTATAAATAAAAATTAATAGATATATCTGTAAGTTAGGTTTATTCTGGGTTTGATTTTCTTCTTTGTTTTTGGAATTTGGTGAACCCATTCGGTTTGTGATTTTTCACCCATTAAAAGCAAGCTACCGTGTTTTAATAGTATCTTAAAGCGAAGACTCTTAATCTTTCTGTGTTTAATATGAAAAAATCGCTCCTCTCCAAGTGTAATAGATGCAATTTTTGGATCATTTCCTAGTTCTGGTTCATTATCGCTGTGCCAGCCGTTACTATCCATTCCATCTCTATATAAATTAAGAAGCACAGAATTAAACCTGTAATCAGTCCTTCCATGTATTTGATTTAGTAAATATTTCAAATCCTTAGTCATCAAATTGCTTTTTATGCCTATTTGGGAATAATCATAATTTTTATCTCCTATTGAATGAAAAGAGGTAAGTCTTGGTTGATCATATGTTTTACCAAATATTTTGATTTGATATTTTTGCCAAGGAATTTCATTATAGAGTTTTTTGTAAAGTAGGTCAGATTTTTTCTTGCTTAGAAAATTAGAAAAGTAGTAAATATCAAGTTTGTTTGTACCGTTTAATGTTTCTAATTTGTTTTCAAAAGATAATTCAATCATAACTTTTAGTTATAGTTTCAAGACAAATACAAAAATCTAGTTTAAGATTATTTGATCATATTTAAACTTCTGTTTATAAATTTATCAAGATCTTCTCCTTTTAGTAAATTTTGAGACAATTTAGCTAAGTCAAGAGTTTGATTAATTAAATTTTCTTGCTTTTTAGAGGTTTTTGTTTCTAGTATTTGTCCGATTAGTGGGTGATTAACATTAACAATTAAATTATACATTTCAGGCATGCTCCCAAACATAGAATTACCTCCAGTATTTTGCATTTCTTTCATTCTTCTCATAAATTCAGGTTGAGTTAGAACAAAAGGAAATTGCGAACTTTCTAGGGCTTCGAGTTTGACAGTATATTTTTCTTTCGGAATAATTTTTGTTATAATGTCTTCAAGAGATTTTTTTTCCTTATCAGATATTTTTGAGGTGTTTTCATCTTCTTTTTTAATCAAATTTTCAATCGCATCACTATCGACTCTTGTAAAAGTAATTTTATCATTCGATGTTTCTATCTTTTGAATTAGATGAGAAACTATAGGGGAGTCTAAAAGTAAAACTTTATAACTTTTTTCTTTAGCAGCTTGAATGTAAGAAAACTGTTCTTCAATGTTAGATGAGTAAAGTATGACCATTTTTCCGTCCTTGTCGGTTTGTGTATCCTTAATTTCTTTTTTAAGTTCTTCCATAGTTAAGTAAGTTCCCTCATCTGTTGGATATAGAAAATAGTCTTGATATTTCTCAAAAAACTTCTCTTCAGATAACATTCCATACTCGATAATTACTTTTATATCATTCCATTTCGACTCAAAAGCTTTTCTGTCTTTTTTGTGCAGACTAATTAATTTATCAGCTACTTTTCTGGTTATATAATTACTAATTTTCTTAACGGAACTGTCGGCTTGCAAATAGCTTCTTGAAACGTTAAGAGGGATATCAGGAGAATCGATCACTCCTCTTAAAAGGGTCAAAAATTCTGGAACTATTCCTTCAACATTATCAGTTACAAATACCTGATTCTGATAAAGTTGAATCTTATCTTTTTGAATGTTTAGATCGTTATTAACCTTTGGGAAATATAACACACCAGTAAGATTAAATGGATAGTCCACGTTTAAGTGTATATTAAAAAGAGGTTCCTCAAACTGCATTGGATAAAGTTCTCTGTAGAATTCATTATAATCTTTATCCTTTAAATCTTTTGGTTTTTTAGTCCATGCTGGGTTAGGATTATTTATAATATTATCTACTTGGATTGTTTTTGGTTTGGCATCCTTTTTAGCATTCTTTGGAAGTGGCAGAGTTTCATCTTTCATTCCAAATTTGATTGGAATAGGCATAAATTTATTATACTTTTCTAAAAGTGTTTTAATTCTGCTATCCTCAAGGAATTCAGTAGAATCTTTGTCAATATGTAATATTATTTCTGTACCTCTGTCTTTTTTGTCAGACTTTGATAAACTATATTCTGGAGAACCGTCACACACCCATTTTGCAGCTGGATCTTTTTTGTAAGATTTAGTTATAATTTCAACTTTTTTAGCAACCATAAAAGATGAATAAAATCCAAGACCAAAATGTCCAATAATATTTGACTGGTTGTCTTTATCTTTATATTTTTCTAGGAATTCTTCTGCTCCTGAAAAGGCAACTTCGTTGATATATTTTTTAACCTCTTCTTGTGTCATCCCAATTCCTTGGTCTATGACAGATAATGTTTTTTTAGATTTATCAATTTTAATTTCAATTTTAGGATTGCCAATATCTCCTTTTAATTCACCAATACTGCTCAAATGTTTTAACTTTAAAGTAGCATCTGTTGCATTTGATATCAATTCTCTTAGAAAGATTTCATGATCACTATATAAGAATTTTTTGATAAGAGGAAATATATTTTCAACAGATACGTTTATTTTTCCTTTAGACATAATTTTTTTAAAAAGTTTAAATCAAAAACCATCCCAAATATTTTTTCTGCCAAATTGGCATTTTATAAAAATTTTATATTTAGCTTTAGACAATTTTACTTCTCTAAATGTTTAATTCAAGAATAATAGGTTTAGGAAAATATTTGCCTGACAATGTAGTAACGAATGATGATCTTTCTAAAATCATGGATACTTCCAACAAATGGATTGTAGAAAGAACAGGAATAAATGAGAGAAGACATATTCTTAAAGGCAGCGACGATTCTCCTTCTACTATGGCTTTTAAGGCATCAAAAATAGCATTAAATAGGGCTGGTATTAAAGCAAGCGAATTGGATATGATTTTATTTGCGACACTTAGCCCTGACCTTTATTTTCCTGGTTCAGGGGTCTTACTCCAAGAATTACTTGGAATTTCAACTTGTCCATCTATGGACATTAGAATGCAATGCTCAGGATTCGTCTATTCGATTGCAACTGCGGATCAATTCATTAAATCAGGGATGTACAAAAATATATTGGTAGTTGGTGCCGAAAATCATTCAGGAGGGCTTGATATGTCTTCTAGAGGAAGAGCTGTTTCCGTTATATTCGGAGATGGTGCAGGCGCAGCAGTTTTAACTCAAGAGAGAGATAAAAACTTTGGTATTAAGTCTTCTCATCTTTATTCTGAAGGAAAATATGCAAAAGAATTGTCTTTAATAGGACCAAGTACACAAAGATGGGTTCCTGAAATTATGGATGCAAATGATCCAACTGATGAAAGTTATTTTCCATTTATGAATGGTCAAATGGTTTTTAAACACGCAATAAAAAGATTTACTGAGGTTATAAATGAAGGACTTCAATTTAACAAATGGAAAAGCGAGGATATTGATCTTTTAATACCTCATCAAGCAAATCTTAGAATTTCACAATTTGTTCAAAAAAAATTTGGCTTGACTGATTCTCAAGTTTATAACAACATTATGAGTTATGGAAATACAACAGCTGCTTCAATCCCAATTGCACTTACAGAAGCATGGGAGAAAAACAAGGTAAAGGGTGGAGACAAGATTGTATTGGCAGCTTTTGGAAGCGGTTTTACTTGGGGTAGTACTATGATTGTTTGGTAATGAAAACTCTAGTTATCGGTGCCTCTACTAATAAAGAAAGGTACTCATACAAAGCAATTCAAAAATTAAGAAAACTAAATTTAGACGTTTGCGCTTTAGGCTTAAACCAAGGTGAAATAATGGATGTAAAAATTGAAACGAACCCAATAGAATACAAAAATATTCATACTATCTCTATATACCTAAAAGCTAAAAATCAATTTCAATATTTAAATTATCTAATAAAACTAAATCCACAAAGGGTTATTTTTAATCCTGGAAGTGAGAATGATATTTTAATGAGTAAGCTTAAAGAAAGTCAAATCAGTTGTGAAAACAGCTGCACTTTGGTTTTACTTTCTACTAATCAATATTAAACCAATAAATGTAATTATACCGTTAATTGGAAGAAGTTCATATCCAACTTTATAACCACCTAAATAATCATGGCCAATATTTCCGATCGTTAATGTAATTATAACTGAGATTAATACAACTAACCAAACCCATCTATCCAAAATCCTTTTTTTTGTAAAAATACCAAATGCAAATAAACCTAATAAAGGACCATAGGTGTATCCAGCAACAGTTAGCAGACCATCAATTACATTTTTACTTAAGAAATACTTAAAACATATAACAATTAAAATAATCAAAATACCCATAAAAAAATGAACTTTTTTTCTAATTTTTTTTTGGATTTTGTATTCTACTTTTTGAGTATCTAAAAAATCAACACAAAAAGATGTTGTTAATGAGGTAAGTGCACTATCTGCGCTGCTGTAAGCAGCTGCAATTAGTCCCAAAATAAAAGTTACTGCAACTCCGCTTCCAAGTTTTCCTTCAAGTGCTATTTTTGGGAATAAAAGATCGGTATTTGGGCTTCCATCCATTAGAGGTACGTATATATTTTCTTTTTCGGCGTATGCATATAAAAGAGCACCTAAAAACATAAAAAGAAATGTTATTATAAAGAGAATAAAACTGAAAACAATTATATTTTTTTTTGCATCTTTTTCATTTTTACATGTCAGGTTTTTTTGCATCATATCTTGGTCCATACCTGTCATACATATAGTTATAAAAAAGCCTCCAATGATTGATTTTAAAAAATAATTTCTTTCTAAAGGAGAATCGAACACAAAAATCTTTGTATATTTTTTGATTTGATCAATATCAGAAAATTTGAAAACATCTATTTCTAGATTGCTAGAAATGGATGATATAGTTAAAAAAACTGCAACAATCATGAGAGCTGTTTGGAACGTGTCGGTCCAAATAATGGTTTTTATCCCACCTCTATTTGTATAAATCCAAATTAAAAAAACTGAAAAAATAACTGTTATTTCAAAAGGGACCGCCCATTTTTTAAAAATAAATTCTTGAAAAACAATTGCAACTAAGAAAAGTCTAAATGATGCACCTAAAACTCTAGAAATGAAAAAAAATAAAGCTCCTACCTTATGACTATTTTTACCAAACCTTTTCCCTAAGTATTCATAGATTGAAGTTACATTATTCTCGTAGTAAATAGGCAATAGCACGAAGGCTACAACAAAATATCCAAATAGATAGCCAATAACAACTTGCAGATATGTAAAGTTAGATTCCTGAATCCATCCGGGTACTGATATAAATGTAACTCCCGATAAAGAAGTTCCAACCATTCCAAATGCAACTATGTACCATTTAGAATTTCTATTACCCGTAAAAAAGTTTTTATTGCTGTCGTCTTTTCCGGTTATATATGAAACGATTAATAAAACTATAAAGTAAGAAATTACAAGTAAGAAAATATTTATTGGATCATTCACTTAATCAAAATTAAAATATTTATATAAATTGTTGCTGCAAAAAACCTATGATATGGATTTTCCATCGAAAATTTTAGAAAATGCAGTAATTGAGATTTCTCAACTCCCTGGTATAGGAAAAAGAACTGCTTTAAGGCTGGCTTTACATATGTTAAAACAACCTGAAGAAAAAATAGATTCTCTTGCAGATTCTATCAAAAATCTTAGAAAAAATATAAATTTTTGTAGTGAATGTTATAATATATCGGATAATGAAACCTGTGAGATTTGTTTAAATCCGAATAGGGAAAATGGCGAATTATGCGTAGTAGAAGATATAAGAGATGTGATGGCCATTGAGAATACTTCTCAATTCAAGGGTAGGTATCATGTTCTAAATGGGTTAATTTCACCAATTGACGGAGTTGGTCCAGCAGATCTTAAAATTGATTCACTAATAGAAAGAATAAAAGCAGGTAAAATCAAAGAGATTATTTTTGCTCTTAGTGCTACTATGGAAGGGGATACGACAATCTTTTACATCAATAAAAATTTATTAAGTTTTGATATTAAAATTTCCACAATTGCCCGTGGCATTCCTGTAGGAGATGAACTTGAATATACTGATGAGGTAACTTTAGGAAGGAGTATTTTAAAAAGAATACCATATAATAGTTCAGTATAGAACTAATCAATATTTTGTAAATTTGTCCTAAATATTATTCTTCACATAAATAATGGGTAAGCTCTATGTAAAATTACCATCAATGGGTGAGAGTGTTAATGAGGCAACTTTGACTTCATGGCTTAAGGATGTTGGTGATAAAATTGAAACAGATGAATCAATTGTAGAGGTCTCTACCGATAAAGTTGATTCAGACATTCCTTCAGAAGTGTCAGGTATTTTAGTCGAGAAAAAGTTTAAAGTAAACGATGTAATTAAGGTTGGAGAAGTAATTGCGATAATTGATTCGGAAAATAGTCAGGTTGCTAACAATGAGGATTTAGAAATAAATAAAATCGAAAAAGCTAATGAAACTATCGAAGAAGACAAAACAGACACTATCGTAGAAGACAAATCGGAGATTATTGAAGTTAGTGAATCTAAGGAAATTACTGTACCCAAAGAAATCCTTGATGTTGTAGAGGAACCTTTGTTTACGGAAAAAGTTGAGACAGATGAAAATGAAATTGACGACAAACTTTCATCAAAATACCTATCACCATTAGTTAGAAATATCGCAAAAAAAGAGGGTGTTTCAGACAACGAATTGTTACATATAGATGGAACCGGAGAGAAAGGTAGAATTACAAAAAATGATATTCTAAGTTTTATATCTTCTAGAGATGAAAATAAAAATAAAATTCCAAAGAACGATTCAAATCAACCTAAAAAAATAATTGACGTTGGTATAGAGAATGAAATAATTTCAGAAATGACAAGGATTCAAAAAATCACTTCTGATCATATGATTCATAGTTACAAAAAATCTGTACACGTTCAGTCTTTTGTGGAAGCCGATGTCACTGAATTGTGGAACTGGTACTCTAAAAACAAAAATGAATTTTTAAATACATTTAATACCAAGTTAACTTTAACTCCAATTTTCATATCCGCCGTGATAAGAGCATTATCGGACTTTCCTATTTTAAATAGCAGTATTGAAAATGATAAAATAATTACAAAAAAAAGAATAAATATAGGAATGGCGACTGCATTAGAAGGAGGAAATTTAATCGTCCCGGTTATTAAGGATGCAAACCATTTAAATTTGGCAGGTCTAGCTAAATCAGTAAATAATCTTTCAACCAGAGCGAGACGAAATCAACTTCAACCCGATGACACGAAGGATGGAACATATACTGTAACTAATATTGGAAATTTTGGTTCAATTATGGGTACACCAATAATTAATCAACCTCAAGTAGGCATTATTGCTTTTGGTGTAATTAGAAAAATGCCTGCTGTAATTGAAACCTCTAATGGAGATTTTTTAGGAATAAGGAGAAAAATTATTCTAACCCATAGCTATGATCACCGAATAATAAACGGAGCAGTTGGAGGTAACTTTGTAAAGTATGTTGCAGATTATCTTGAAAGCTGGAAAGCAAATACAAAATTAAGTTGATCTTTAATGAAACTTGCATTAGATAAACCATTATGTTTTTTTGATCTTGAAACAACTGGAGTTAATATAGTTAAGGACAGAATTGTAGAGATTGGGATAGTAAAATTATATCCTGAGGGTAAAAGAGAAAGTAAGTCTTGGAGAGTAAATCCTCTAGTAAAAATTCCTTCAGAGGCGACAGAAATCCATGGCATCACTGACATTATGGTTGAAAAATCCCCTACTTTCAAGCAGATAGCACCAGAGGTCAAAAATTTTTTACAAAACTGTGATTTAGCTGGATTTAATTCTGATAGATTTGACATTCCTCTCATAGTGGAAGAATTTTTAAGATCAGAAATCGAATTTGATATAGGAAAATTTAAAACAATCGATGTCCAGACTATTTTTCACAAAATGGAGAAAAGAACCTTAGAGGCAGCATATAAATTTTATTGTAATGAAGAAATGAAAAATGCTCATTCAGCTATATCTGATGCTGAGGCTACTTGCGACATTCTTTTAGCTCAATTAGATTTCTACAAAGACCTTAAAAACACTGTCAAATTTTTAAGCGAATTCTCAACTCACAAAAAATTTATTGATCTCGCAGGCTTTATAGTCAGGGACAAAAAGAATATTCCAATATTTTCATTTGGAAAACATAAAGGTAAATCAGTAGAAGAGGTGCTTGAAAACGAGCCAGGTTATTTTGGCTGGATTTTGAATGCCGATTTTCCACTTTATACGAAAAAGGTCCTTACCTCATTGAAACTAAAAAAAATGAATAATAAATAATGAAAATTATCTGTGTTGGACAAAATTATTTAGAACACATTAAAGAACTTTCTAATGTTAAATCTAAAGAACCGTTAATTTTTTTAAAACCTGATACTGCCTTGATTTCAAAAGGTAGATCTTTTTTTATTCCAAACTTTTCGAAAGAGATTCATTATGAATTAGAAGTGGTAATAAAAATTAAAAAGCCAGGTAGGTATATTGAACGAAAATATTCAAATCAATACTATGACGAAATTACCGTAGGAATTGATTTCACGGCCAGAGATCTTCAAAAAAAGTTAAGAGAAAAAGGACATCCATGGGAAAAGAGCAAGGGTTTTGATGGATCCACCCTTGTTGGAAATTTTTTGAATAAAAATGACTTACCACCAATTTCAAATTTAAATTTCCACCTCTTAAAAAATGGGAATACCGTACAAAATGACAATACAAAAAATATGATTTGGCCAATTGATGAATTAATCGAAGAAATATCAAAGTTTTTTACACTCAAAATTGGTGATTTGATTTTTACAGGAACTCCAGCTGGGGTTGGATTAGTTAGTTTTGAGGACAATTTGAGAGGATTTTTGGAGGGCAAAGAACTATTGGATATTAATGTAAGTTAAATTTTAATGCTAGCTGAAATTATTTGTATAGGGGATGAGATTTTAATTGGTCAAGTTGTCAATACCAATGCGACATTCCTATCACAAGAATTAAGTAAAATCGGGATTGAAGTTTTACAAGTAACATCTATTTCAGATAATATTGAAAATATAAAAAACTCACTAGAGAATGCTATGGAAAAATCGGACTTAGTTGTTATTACTGGAGGTTTAGGCCCAACTAATGATGATAAAACAAAAATCGCACTATGTGAATTCTTCAATGATAAACTAGTTACAAACGCTGTTGTATTAGAACATATAACAAAAATATTTAAAGATTACGTTAAAAAACCCATTAATGAATTAAATAAAAAACAAGCTTTACTGCCTTCTAAAGCTAAAATTTTAATTAATGATTATGGTACAGCCTCTGGGATGTGGTTTATGAAAAACAAAAAAAATGTGGTTTCACTTCCAGGAGTTCCTTTTGAAATGAAGCATTTAATGAATGAAAAAGTTATACCTAAACTTAGAAAACATTCTAAATCTCACATAGTAAATAAAACATTATTAACTTATGGGCTAGGTGAAAGCCATATTGCTCAAAGAATTGAGTCTTGGGAAAAAAAATTACCTAAAGATATAAAATTTGCTTATTTACCCAATTTAGGAAGAGTTAGATTGAGGCTATCGTCGAAAGGAACAAATGAAAAGCAAATTAATGCAAAAATAGATAATTACATAGCAAAATTATTACCACTAATAAAAGATATATTTGTTGGTTATGAAGAAGATGCACCGATTGAAAAACAAATTCAAAATTTATTTAAAAAAAATAATATTACTTTGGCAATTGCAGAAAGTTGCACAGGGGGCGAAATTGGATCGAGACTTACCAAAATTCCTGGATCGTCTGACTATTTTTTGGGAAGTATTATAGCGTACAACAGCTCTATCAAAAAAGAAATTTTAGGAGTTGATGATCAAATTATAAAAACTCATTCTGTTGTTAGCAAAAAGGTGTCTATGGAGATGGCCTCAAAAGTACGAGTGAGATTCAACTCTACCTATGGTGTTTCAACAACTGGTATTGCAGGTCCGACTCTTGGTGACTCAAAAGAAAAAATCGGCACTGTTTATATTTCAATATCCAAAAAAGATAAAATCATAACTGAAAAATTCAATTTTGGTAATCACAGAGAAAGAATTATTTTAAAAACTGTAAATAAAGTTTTTGAGATGCTCCTTAAGAGCATTCAAAAACTATAATTCAATATTGGTCACTAATCAAAACTCCAAGTTTACTTTTAATCAAATACTTATAAATGCTTAGAAATTAAATTATTTAAACCAAAAAGTCAGCCAGTATATGGAAACGATGAGTGATGCAAATCAATTTTCAAAGCACCATCAATTAGTTTATACCCAAAAGTATATTCAACTTTGGCTTCGTTGCCATCAAGATCTGTAAAAAAATAATTTCCCATAGAAATCGCTCTATTTTCTTCGAGTATCATTCCTGCATTTTCAAATCTAACATTGGTCCAAGGATTAATTGCAAAACCTTTGTCCTCATCGCATGCTCTATCTTCACCTGAAATGAAATAAGATAAAGCTTCTGCCTTGGAAGGTCTAAATTGCTGAGCCGCACATTTAGTTGGTTTAAATAACACACTGCTGGAATCAAATGCGTAAAGCTCATCAAGAAAATCAATTGTATATTCTTCGCATTCTGATCGATTATCTCGAAGAGAACCAATTTTGACTACACCAGATCCCCAAGTCTGTTGTGCGTCAAGTACTTGTTGTTTTGTTATCATTTTTTATATCATAAGTTTACATGTCAAAAATAAATATTTTTATTTTTTTTTTGCAAAAACAACACAATTTTTAACAAATAAATAATTTTGTTGCCAATTAAATTCATAAAAATTAGATATTTAAAATTTCATCTTTATAATCTAATTTTTAAATCAAATTAAAATCTTAATAAGCTACAAGTTTTGAAACTTGTTAAAAAAACCTAAATTTGCAAATCTAACAGATATAAATGTCTAAAATTTGTCAAATTTCGGGAAAGAGAGTTATGTTTGGAAACAATGTTTCCAAGGCTGTAAATAAGACTAGGAGAAGATTTGATATAAACCTGGTTAAAAAAAGGTTTTTTATTCCTGATCAAAACAAATGGGTTACTTTAAAAGTGACCACATCAGTTTTAAAAACTATTAATAAAAAAGGTATTACTGAAGTATTAAGAAAAAATAAAAATCTAATTAAAGATTAGTAATGGCAAAAAAAGGGAACAGAATTCAGGTTATATTAGAATGTACCGAACACAAAGACTCAGGTTTACCTGGTACTTCTAGATATGTAACAACTAAGAATAAGAAAAATTCACCTGATCGTTTAGAATTTAAAAAATTTAATCCTATTCTTAAAAAAATGACTTTACACAAAGAAATCAAATAATTATGGCAAAAAAAGCGGTAGCATCGTTACAAACCGGTTCGAAAAAACTTACTAAAGTCATAAAAATGACCAAAAAAAGGGATTCAAATTTTTATTCATTTACTGAAAGTATTATACCTCCGGATATGACCAACGATTGGTTTAACAGAAAATAATCTTTTTTACTTATAATTATTAAGCTTAATTTTACAGGAAGTTTTATATGCAATGAACTTCTTTAAAAAGTTATTTTCAAGTCAAAGTGAGAAAAAAATTGATAAGGGTCTTGATAAGTCTAAAAAGTCTTTTTTTTCAAAAATTAAAAAATCAATTGCTGGTAAATCAAAAGTAGACGAGAGTTTTCTCGATGAACTAGAAGAAATTTTTATTAGCGCTGATGTGGGAGTTTCAACTACAATTAAAATAATTGACAAACTTGAACAAAGAGTTGCTAGAGACAAGTATATCAACACGCAAGATTTAAACAAAATCTTGAAAGATGAAATTATAAAAATTCTAGACGTATCTAATCTCGACTTTAAGGAAGTTAAAATTTCAAATAAAGATCCATATGTAATTATGATTGTCGGAGTTAATGGAGTTGGAAAAACTACAACCATTGGGAAATTGGCTAATAAATTTAGAAATGCTGGCAAATCGGTCATAATAGGTGCTGCTGACACATTCAGAGCCGGAGCAATTGATCAATTGGAAGTTTGGGCTAAAAGAGCGAAAGTCGACATTGTGAAACAACAAATGGGTAGTGATCCTGCTTCTGTAGTACATGACACATTAAATTCTTCTATTTCAAAAAAATCCGATATAGTATTAATAGATACTGCGGGAAGATTGCACAATAAAGTGAATTTAATGAATGAATTATCTAAAATAAAAAGAGTTATGGACAGAGTTATTCCTAATGCACCTCACGAAATTCTCCTAGTTTTAGACGGTTCAACAGGACAAAACGCCCTGGAACAAGCAAAAAAATTTATTGAATCTACTGATGTAAATTCGTTAGCTATTACAAAGCTAGATGGAACTGCTAAAGGAGGAGTTGTAATTGGAATTTGTGATCAGTTTCAAATTCCAATTAAATACATTGGAATAGGGGAGGGTATTGATGATATGAAGATATTTGACAGCAAAAACTTTGTTAATTCTTTTTTCAATTAAATGAAAAAGATAATTTTAATTATTAGTTTTTTTATTCTAATTTTTCTTTTGGGTCCTAAAATTGAAAAGCCAATAATTTTTAAAGACTTGCCTAAAATTAAGTTAAGTATTAATGAAGTTAAGTCATGGATTCATCAAAAAGAATCAAAATTCATAAATATTAAAGAAGGAAACGAATCTAGAATTATATTTTATGATTCAGTTCCAAAAAAAACAAATTTAAGTATAGTTTATCTCCATGGATTTTCAGGTTCTTCACAAGACGGGTCTCCAGTACACATAAATACTGCTAAAAAATTAAAATCTAATATTTATCTACCTAGACTTTATGCACATGGATTAAATTCAGATGAGCCACTACTTGAATATACAGGAGAAAAATACTTAGACAGTGCCCGCGAAGCTTTAGCTATTGGTAAAATAATTGGTGAGAAGGTTATTTTAATGTGCACTTCTACTGGATGTAGTGCTGCTCTAGCTCTTGCTGCAAACCACCCTCAAGTTTCAGCCCTAGTAATGTATGCACCAAATATAAGGATTACCCATCCACTTGATTTTGTAGCTACTTTACCATGGGGTCTTTATATAGTTAGACTTGTTGAAGGGGGTAAGTATCATTACACTACCAATACCTGGGAAGATAAAGAAAAGTTTTGGACCACTAAATATCGTCTCGAGGCTCCTATAGAAATGCAAAACTTGTTGGAAACAGCAATGAACGAAGAGGTATTTAGGAAAGTTATGGTCCCAACTTTTTCTGGATTTTATTATAAAAATGAAGTAGAACAGGATAATGTTGTATCTGTTAATGCTATGAGAATGATGTTTAAACAATTAGGAACAGAAGATTCCTTAAAGCTGGAAATCGCATTTGAAGATGCTGGGGGACATGAGATAGCTTACAATATTGTGAACAAAAATTATCTTAAAGTTCAGAAGTCAACATTAAATTTTTTACAAAATGTATTTAATTTAAATGAGGACTAAAACGATAAAAAATAAAATTAACGTTATAACCCTAGGGTGTTCAAAAAATATTTACGATTCTGAGGTGTTAATTAGTCATCTCAAAAATGGTGGTAGAGAGTTATCTAGCGAGAAAGATGGGAACATTGTAGTTATAAATACATGTGGTTTCATTGATAAAGCTAAAGAAGAATCTATAAATACAATTTTAAAAAACGTGAGGAGAAAACAAATTGGTGAAATTGATAAAGTATTTGTAACAGGCTGTTTAAGTGAAAGGTACAAGGAGGATCTAATAAAGAATATTCCAGAGGTGGATCAATATTTTGGAACTAATGATCTACCTCAATTATTAGAAAGACTTGAAGTTGATTACAGATATAGTTTGCTTGGAGAAAAGCAGACAATTACACCCCGACATTATAGCTATTTAAAAATTTCTGAAGGGTGTGATAGACCCTGTTCCTTTTGCGCAATTCCTTTAATGCGAGGAAATCATAAATCAAAAACTATAGAAGAGTTAATTTTTGAAGCTAAAAACTTAGCTCAGAATGGGGTTAAAGAAATAATTTTAATTGCACAGGACTTAACTTATTATGGAATTGATATTTACAATAAACGAATGCTTGATGTTCTTTTGTCAAAATTATGTGAAGTGAATGGGATAGAATGGATTAGACTTCATTATGCATTCCCTACTGGTTTTCCAGAGGAAATTTTAGATGTTATGTTAAAAGAGAAAAAAATTTGTAAGTACCTTGATATGCCAATTCAACACATTTCGAATCATATTTTGAAGTCAATGAAAAGGGGGGGTAGCAAGGAAAAAATTAATGATTTAATAAGTAAAATAAGAGACAAAGTGCCAGGAATTACATTGAGAACTACTGTTATGGTTGGATATCCCGGAGAAAGAAAAGAAGATTTTATAGAATTAAAAAGTTGGCTTAAACAAACCAGATTCGAGCGTTTAGGTTGTTTTACTTATTCTCACGAAGAAAACACAAGTGCTTTTGATTTAATTGATGATGTATCTGAGGCAGAAAAAGAAAAAAGAGCAGGTGAAATTATGACTCAACAGGCAGAGATATCCTTGCAGATGAATTACAAAAAAATTGGTAAAATTTTTAAGTGCATTGTAGATAGGGTTGAAGGTAAAAATTTTATTTGCAGAACTGAGATGGATTCTCCAGATGTAGATAATGAAATTTTGGTAGACGCGTCAAAATTTTATCTAAGGCTGGGAGATTTTTGTAAAATTAAAATTATAAAAGTTTCCGAGTTTGATTTATTTGGCGAACCGTTAATTTGTTGAGACAAAATTTAATGGATACTTTATTAATTTACGATTAAATTAAATTTAAAAAATTGAAAAAACACATTGATTTAAAGAAAACTAAAATTTATTCAGATTTTATATTTGATTTTTTAAATGAAAATAAAGCTCTAAAAAAATTTTATAATTCAAGTTTTGATATTAAAAACTTTAAAAAACAGATAGAGTTGAAGAAAAGTTTTTCTTTGTCGAAGAGAAATATTCTGGTAAAGGAGCTATTGTCTCAATACTCGGACATAAACGACAAAAAAGTCTTAAAAAACATCAACATTTTGTTAAAAGAGTCAACTTTTACGATAACTACTGGACACCAGCTTTGTATTTTAACTGGTCCGATATTTTTTATCTACAAAATAATTAGTGTTATCAACACGTGCGCAAAATTGAAAAAAAAATATCCTAAAAATAATTTTGTACCTGTATTTTGGTTAGCTTCTGAAGACCATGATTTTGATGAAATATCTGAGGTTTATTTTAGAGATAAAAAAATAAATTATTTGACAAAAGCTAAAGGCTCCGTTGGCAGAATAAAGTTAGATAATTTTAATGCTATTTTAGAGCAAATATTTACATTTTTCCCAACTAATAATCTAGCTAAAAGAATTAAAAAAATAATTACATCTGCCTATAAGGATAATTTCACATTAGCAAAAGCAACTAGGTGTTTAGTTCATCAATTATTTAAAGAAAAAGGGCTTATCATAATTGATCCAGATTCTCACAATCTTAAAAAAATGTTTTCTTCCTACATGGAAGATGAGCTAATTAATAATACATGTAAAGAGTGTGTAAATAAAACAGTAAATAGTATCAAAGAGGTTTACTCAGAAAAATACATTCCTCAAGTTAATCCAAGGGAAATTAATTTATTTCATTTAAATGTTAATTCAAGAGAAAGAATTATTAGAAAAGATTCAAAATACAATCTTTCTGATAAAAACGTTTCCCACCAAGAGATGTTAAAAGAGCTGAATAAAAGACCAGAAAATTTCTCCCCAAATGTCCTGATGCGTCCATTATATCAAGAAGTAATTTTACCAAATCTTTGTTACATTGGAGGATCGAGTGAAATGTCTTACTGGTTACAGTTAAAAAGTTTTTTTGACTATCATGGTGTTGTATTTCCAATAATAAGCCCTCGCGCATCTATTTTACTTTTAACTCAAAAAATGAGGAGAAAAATCAATAAATATTTAGTAAATGAAAATGAGATTTTTCTTAAAAAAAATGAATTTATCAATCTAAATATTAAAAAGCATAGTGAAATTGATATGAATTTAAATTTCTTAAAAGAAAGCTTAAAAAAACAGTTTAAAGTATTGGATTCTATAGTTAAAATTACTGACTCCTCATTTTTGGGAGCTGTAAATGCACAAAAGAAAAAACAACTTAATGGAATTGATAAATTAGAAAAAAGGTTATTGAAGGCTCAAAAAAGAAAAATGAGTTCCATTGAAAATGATTTAAAATATATATATAAAGAAATCAATCCAGACAGTATTTTTCAAGAAAGAAAAATAAATTTTATTGACTTTTACCTTCAATATGGTGACACTTTTTTTCAAAATTTGTTTGATAGTATTGATTTATTTGAAAAAAAGTTTTGGGTCCTTGATCTAAAATAATTTAATTAATTAATCTCTATTTTGAAGAAAGATTAATTGTATTTTTGAGAATGGAATTCAAGGTATTAATTATTGACTTCGGATCTCAATATACCCAATTAATCGCTAGAAGAGTTAGGGAGCTTAATATTTACTGTGAAATATTTAGTTTTGATAATCTCCCGAATAACATTTTAGAACATAGTGCTGTAATTTTATCGGGTTCACCTTTTTCTGTGCATTCTAAAAATGCTCCTAAAATTGATATTACAAAAATTAAAGGAATTGTTCCTATCCTGGGAATATGCTATGGTGCTCAATTTTTAGCCGATTATTACGGAGGTGAAGTAGGAAAATCTTTCACCAGAGAATATGGAAGAGCGAAATTGATTACTAATGATACCAATAATTTATTTTATGGTTTTAAAAATAGTTCTCAAGTTTGGATGAGTCACGGAGACACGATAAATAAATTACCTAAAGAATCAGAAAAATTAGCTAGTACGGAAGATGTACAATATGCTGCTTTTAAGTTCAAGTCTGAACACACTTTTGCTATTCAATTTCATCCTGAGGTTTATCACACTACTTTTGGTATTAAGCTTTTAGAAAATTTCTTAGTTAAAATATCTAAAATAAAACAAACATGGACTCCAGATTCATTCGTTAAAATGACAGTTCAAAAAATTAAAGAGAAGATAAAAAAAGATAAAGTTATTTTGGGATTGTCAGGAGGAGTTGACTCTTCGGTTGCTGCAATTCTAATTAATAAAGCTATTGGGGATAATTTGATATGTATTTTCGTTAATAATGGTCTTTTAAGAAAAGGCGAGTTTGAAAGTGTTTTGAGTCAGTATGAAGATATGGGACTGAATATTACAGGAGTTGATAAGTCAAAACAATTTTTAGATAATTTAAAAGGTGTTACCGATCCAGAAGAAAAGAGAAAGGTTATTGGCAATACCTTCATTGATGTCTTTGATGAAGAAGCTCAAAAAATCAAAAATGCTAAATGGCTAGCTCAAGGAACCATATATCCAGATGTAATTGAGTCTCAATCCGTAAAGGGTCCTTCAGCCACAATAAAATCGCATCATAATGTCGGTGGTTTACCCCATTTTATGAAATTGAAAATAATAGAGCCTCTTAGGATGCTTTTTAAAGACGAAGTCAGAAGAGTAGGTAAAACATTAAAAATAAATAATTCTATCTTGGGTCGTCATCCTTTTCCTGGTCCAGGACTTGGTATCCGAATATTAGGAGATATAACTTCTGAAAAAGTAAGTTTGTTACAAGAGGTAGATTCGATTTTTATAAATAGTTTGAAAGAAGAGGGGTTATATAATTCAATTTGGCAAGCTGGCGCAATTTTATTACCTGTACAAAGTGTCGGTGTTATGGGTGATGAAAGAACATATGAAAAATGTGTTGTTTTAAGAGCAGTCAGCTCTACTGACGGTATGACCGCTGATTGGATTAATTTGCCTTATGAATTTCTTCAAAAAGTCTCAAACAAAATAATTAATAATGTTATGGGGGTTAATAGGGTTGTTTATGATATTAGTTCTAAACCACCATCTACAATTGAGTGGGAATAGTATGAAACTGAGAGTATTTTTTTTATTTTTTTTGATGTTAGGATTTCTTTCATTTTCTCAAAACACTCCGGACAGATTTGTTGTACATAAAGTAAAGAAAAAAGAGACCCTATATTCTTTATCCAAAATGTATAATATTTCAATTGAAACTATCAAAGAGTATAACCCTTTAATTGATAAGATTGGTCTGAAAAGGAAAATGAAGTTACAAATACCATTTTTTAAAAATAAGCAAATTGTAAAGGTTAGGCCAAAGTTTTTTAATTACAAAACACATCTTGTAAAACCAAAAGAAACCAAGTGGAGATTAGCCTACGAATACGGACTTAGAATTAGCGACTTGGAAAAAATTAATCCAGAAATAGTGAGTGGATTAAAAGTTGGGCAACAAATATTGTTACCTACAGGTGGAGACTCTATTATTAATGATTTCCAAAACGAAATGAATTATTACAAAGTTAAGTCGAATGAAAGTTTACCAATTATAAGTCAAAAAATTGGAATTTCAACTGACAGTTTAATTGCATATAATCCCAGTTTAACTAATATTCAACCTAAAGAAGAGACGATATTAAAAATACCCAATCAGTTTAAGGGTAACTTTGATGTAAAAAATGGTTTACTATATGAGAGAGTTTCCCTTAAGGATTCTTTTTTTTCAAATAACTATTTACAATTAGTATGCTTTTTACCCTTTAAAATTAGGGAAATAGAATTTGATTCTGTTGAAAAAACCAACACGAAGCTTTCTAAAAGAAATTTACACACAATTTCGTCCGACTTCTATTTTGGTATGGAAATGGCAAAAGAATTTTGTGATTCAATTGGAATCAAAACAAAAATTAAGGTCATTGATACACAAAACGATTTAAGTGTAATCAAAGAAAAGATATCTTCAACTAATTGGAAAGGAATTAATGCAATAATAGGACCTTTGGTGCCTAAAAATTTTGATTTTTTTTCAAGAAACAGTCAAATATCTGATATACCGATTATTTCTCCGTTATCGACAAAGGAAATAGATGGAGACAAAAATCTTTATCAATCTGTCGGTAGACTTAAAAGATTAAGAAAAGTAATGATGAATTATATCAAAAATGAAATTGATTCAACCCAAAATCTACTTATAATTACAGATAGTATAAACTTTAAAATTGCTTATGAATTTAAAAAATCCTTTTCAAAGGCACATTTTGTTCAATCAGAAAAAGGTGGATTTGTTATCCCCGAGTTGATTGATTCCCTTCTTGTTGATTCATTAAAAAATCAAGTCATTTTTGAATCACAAAACTTAGGTTTGGCAGCTAATGTGACATCATTATTAAATTCACAGGTTGGAAAAGACAGAGATGTTCAATTATTTTCAAGCTTAAGAACTTCAATTTATGATAATGTTAACATTTCAAGAAAGCACTTAGGTAATATTAAATTCACATACCTTAACGATAATTTTCCAAGAGAAACAATTGAGAGACAAAAATTTAAAGATAATTTTTTGAAAAAATATGGAAACTATCCATCCAAAGAAAGTTATCGTGCTTTTGATGTCACTATGGACGTGATATTAAGATTGGCTTATCAAAATAAAATATTTAGTGACAAAATAGAAGAAACAAATTATATTGAGAACAAATTTAAATATTTGCCTGACCAAGGCGGTGGTTATTCTAATTTTGGGTTTTATATTCTTCAAAATAAAGACTACGAAATAATAGAAATTAAGAAATAATATTTAGTTTTAATTTTTCACGAATACTTTTTGTAATTTTAAGTCCGGAAATTCTATATCCGGATGTCTCATACTACTAAATATGTATTTGTAACAGGAGGTGTTAGTTCATCACTTGGGAAAGGTATTATCGCAGCTTCATTAGCAAAACTGCTTCAAGCTCAAAATTATAGAGTCACAATTCAAAAGTTAGATCCCTATTTAAATATTGACCCTGGAACATTAAATCCTTATGAACACGGTGAATGTTTTGTTACTGAAGATGGGGCTGAAACAGATCTTGACCTTGGTCACTATGAAAGATTCTTGAATGTTAAAACGTCACAGGCAAATAATGTTACAACTGGGAAAATATATCAAAATGTTATCGAAAAGGAAAGAAAGGGCGATTTCCTTGGAAAAACAGTTCAAGTAATTCCTCACATAACAAATGAAATAAAAGATAGAATTTTATCACTTGGCAGAAATAGAGACTTTGATATAATTATAACTGAAATTGGAGGAACTGTAGGTGATATAGAGTCTTTGCCTTATATAGAAGCTGTTCGTCAATTAAGATGGGAATTGGGTGAAAAAAACTCATCGGTAATTCACTTAACCCTGATCCCTTATTTATCTGCAGCCGCAGAATTAAAAACAAAGCCAACACAACACTCTGTGAAGACTTTGATGGAAAGTGGTGTAAACGCTGACATCATCGTATGTAGGACAGAGTACAAACTGTCTAATGCGATTAAAAATAAGATAGCATTATTTTGCAATGTCCAAAACGAAGCTGTTATTGAATCCATTGATGCGGAAACGATATATGATGTTCCAATTTTAATGCAAAAAGAAGGTTTAGACAAGGTGGTACTTAAAAGACTTGGATTATCTACTATTAAATCAAGTAAGATGGACAATTGGAAAGTGTTCCTTGATAAATTAAAAAATTCGGATAAAACCGTTAATATAGGACTAGTTGGAAAGTATGTTGAACTTCAAGATTCTTATAAATCAATTCTTGAATCCCTAACTCACGCTGGAGTTGCAAATGAAGTTAAAGTGAACATAATAACCATTCACTCTGAATCAATTGAAGACACTAACTTAAGTGAATTATTAGCAAAGTTAAACGGCATCATTGTTGCTCCTGGATTTGGTGAAAGAGGAATGGAAGGCAAAATTAATGCTATTAGATATTCAAGGGAAAATAATGTCCCATTCTTGGGTATTTGCTTAGGAATGCAAATGGCTGTAATTGAGTATGCTAGAAATGTTTTAAAACTTGAAGATGTTAATTCAACTGAAATGAAGGAAAATTGTAAAAATCCTATCATCTCCCTTATGGAAGATCAAAAAAGCATTATCAATAAAGGAGGCACTATGAGACTGGGTGCCTGGGACTGCCAAATATTAAAAAATTCTAAGACTGAAAAAATATATAATAAAAATGTAATTTCAGAACGACATAGACATCGATACGAATTAAACAACAATTATTTGGACCTACTAAACAAAAGGGAACTTATTCCATCTGGAATTAATCCTGAAACAAATCTAGTTGAGATTATTGAACACAAAGAACATCCTTGGTTTATAGGAGTTCAATTTCATCCTGAATATTCAAGTACCGTCTTAGAACCTCACCCATTATTTAAAAGTTTCATAAATTCATCAATTGAAAACTTAAAAAATAGTAAAAATTAGCATGGAAGAAAAAAAATTAGATCCATATCAATTGATCGGTTTTGTTTTAATTGCCTTAATTATGACTTGGATGCTCATGCGTCAGCAAGATCAAAATTTAAATAATCAAGCTGAGGTTAACAATCAGAGTAAAAATATAAAAGAATCAAAAAAGGATTCTTTAAGCCAAGAGCTCAATCAAAAAGATAAAGAATTACTTGGTCTTGAAAATTTAAATTATTTAAATGTAAAAGAGGAGGAGTTTTATCAACTAGAAAATAATTTGATTAAAATTGTCGTTTCTAGCAAAGGGGGTCAAATTACCAAAGCTAATCTTAAAAAGTTTGATAACTACTTAAAAGAACCTCTAAACCTGGTAGATAACAACCAAAATATGAATTTAGTTTTTAAACTAAAAGATGGAGGACAAATCAATACATCCAAATTAAACTTTGAAATAAATAAAAACAAATCTAAAAAAGGGAAACTAACAATGCGAGCACTTTTTAGCCAAGGTAGATGGATAGAATTTCAATACTCGTTATTACCTGATTCTTACCTGTTAGATTACTCTATAACTTCATCGAACTTACAAAATTTTGTTAACGCCTCAAATTTAAATAGACTTGAATGGAGTTTAAAATCATTTAGAAATTCCAAAAGTGTGGAGTATGAAAATAGATATAGCGAACTTACTTATGGATACGAAAATGATAAAGTAAACGAACTCAGTATAACAGGAACTGATGAAGAAGAAGTTGATGAAATCCATTGGATAAGTTACAAACAACATTTTTTCAATTCGATTTTAATTCCAGATAAACAAATTAGTAATGTGTTTCTTAAATCTGAAAATTTAGTTCAGTCAGAGAATAAAAAAGAAAAATATACTAAGTTTTATAGCTCTGTCATTCCTCTTGAAAATAATGGTGATTTTGATTTTAAATTCAAGTGGTATTTTGGTCCCTCGCAATATTCTACACTTTCGAATTACAACATAGGTATTGAGAAGAGTGTAAACTATGGCTGGGGCATTTTTGGGTGGATTAATAAATATATTTTTATCCCTCTCTTTAATTTTATTAGTTCTTTTATGCCATTTGGTATTTCAATAATCATTATGACTATTATAGTACGACTAGCAATGTCGCCCGTAACATATCGTTCGTACGTTTCTCAAGTCAAGATGAAAATATTAAGGCCCGAAATTGAGGAGATAAATAAAAAGTTTTCTAAAGATGCTGTCAAACGTCAACAAGAAACAATGTCTCTTTATTCACGGGCTGGTGCGAATCCGATGTCAGGTTGTTTGCCAGCATTGGTTCAATTACCAGTTTTTTATGCCCTGTTTAGTTTTTTCCCAGTTGCTTTCGCTTTAAGACAAAAAAGCTTTTTATGGGCTGATGATTTGTCTTCGTATGATTCTATTTTAGAATTACCGTTTAATATCCCTTTTTACGGAGATCATATAAGTTTATTTCCGATTTTAGCATCTGTAGCAATTTTTGTTTACACGATGATGACAATGGGACAACAACAACCACCACAGCAGCCTGGAATGCCAAACATGAAGTTTATTATGTATTTAATGCCTTTAATGATGCTTTTTTTCTTTAACAATTACTCAAGCGGACTAAGTTTATATTATTTTGTCTCAAATTTGTTAACCATACTTTTGATGGTTGTTATAAAAAACTTTGTTGTTGATGAAAGTAAAATTTTACTCCAAATCGAAGAGAACAAAAAGAAACCAAGAAAAGTATCAGGATTTAGCGCCAGACTTCAAAAGGCAATGGAGCAGGCTGAAAAACAAAAACGTTTAAATAGCAAAAGATAAGCTTATATCAAAATGAGCAAAAAAGTAATTGTAGCTCTTTCTGGGGGGGTTGATTCAAGCGTTGCAGCTCTTATTCTAAAAAAACAAGGGTATCATGTTATTGGAATTTTCATGAAAAATTGGTATGATGAATCTGTTACTATTTCTAATGAATGTCCATGGTTAGAAGATAGTAATGATGCTCTAATTATCAGTGAGAAGTTGGGAATCCCTTTTCAGGTCATTGATTTAAGTAAAGAGTATAAAAAAAGAATTGTCGATTATATGTTCAGGGAATATAAAGAGGGTAGAACACCTAACCCTGATATTCTCTGTAATAAAGAAATCAAATTTGATGTTTTTCTTTCAAAAGCTGAATCACTCGGTGCAGATTACATTGCAACAGGCCACTATTGTAGAAAAAAAGAATCAAAAAAAGGAAACAAAAAAATTTATAAATTAATAGAGGGTAAAGATAATACTAAGGACCAGTCCTATTTTTTATGTCAATTAAATCAAATTCAATTATCCAAAGTTTTGTTCCCTATTGGTGACCTGAAAAAAACTGATGTTAGGAAAATAGCAAAGGAAAACGGATTAATAACTGCAAATAAAAAAGATTCGCAAGGGTTATGTTTTGTTGGTAAAATAAAATTACCGGAATTTCTTCAACAAAAATTAAAGATTAAAAGAGGTAAAATTATCAAAGTGTCGCCAGATGAAAAGATTTTTAAAAAAGCTTTTAAGGATGTTAAAGATGAAAACTATCTAATGAAATCTGTTCAAAAGTATAAATATTCTGAATCAAGTGGAGAAATGATTGGTTATCATGATGGGGCTCATTTCTTTACCATTGGTCAAAGAAAAGGGTTGCAGGTTGGGGGTTTTAAAAAGCCATTATTTGTTATTGAAAAAGATGTAAAAAAAAATATTATCTACGTTGGTGAAGGAGAAAATCATCCAGGTTTGTATAGACAAGGTCTTTTAATCAAGAGCAACGATATTAACTGGCTAAGACCCGATTTAAAAATTAGTTTAAACTCTTCTGAAAAAATTTTAGCGCGAATAAGATATAGACAAACTTTAAAACCAGCTCAGATTTTTAGACGTAAAGAGGGACTTTACTTGGTTTTTAATAAAAAACAAAAGTCTATATCAAGTGGACAATTTGCAGCTTGGTACAAAGAAAAAGAATTAATTGGCTCAGGTATTATTTACTAACTTGCCAAAACTTCATTGCTTAAATCAACTTGATTACGAATTAAATCATCAAATTTCTCTTCTCTTCTTATAAGGTGGCCTTCACCGCCAATCCAAAAAACTTCTTTTGGCTTATATCTGGAATTATAATTGCTAGACATTGAAAAACAATAAGCTCCAGCATTTTTGAATACAAGATAATCACCCTCTTTAATTTCTCTTATTTTACGATTACTTCCAAATGTGTCGGTTTCACAAATATACCCAACCACAGAATAAAATCTTTCTTCTCCTGAAAGATTTGATAGGTTCTCGATTTCATGATAAGATCCATAAAACATGGGTCTCATGAGATGATTAAAGCCGCTTTCTATTTGTGCAAATACAGTAGAAGTAGTCTGTTTTACAGAATTAACTTTGCTAACAAAATACCCTGCCTCACTTACTAAATACTTTCCAGGCTCAAAAACTAGAGTTAATTCCCTGCCATAATCTCTACAAAATTCATTAAATCTTATACTTAATTTTTCTCCGAGTTCTTCTATATTAGTTTCAATATCCCCTTTTTTGTACGGAACTTTGAATCCAGAGCCAAAATCTATAAATGATAATCGTTTAAATTTTCTAGCAGTATTAAAAAGAATTTCAGATGCATGTAAGAAGACTTCTATATCCAAAATATCACTTCCTGTGTGCATATGAATACCATTTATATTCATTTTGGTATTTTCAACAATCCTTAATAAGTGTGGTATTTGATGTATTGATATTCCAAATTTCGAATCAATATGACCTACGGAAATATTATTGTTTCCACCTGCCATTACATGTGGGTTTATTCTTATACAAACTGGAACGGAAGGGTGTTTGTTCCCAAATTGTTCCAACATTGCAAGATTATCAATATTTATCTGAGCTCCATATGAAACAACTTTTTCTATTTCACCAATAGAAACCCCGTTTGGGGTGAATATGATATCTTTAGGATCGAAACCTGCTTTTAGTCCAAGTTCCACTTCTTGAAAGGAAACTGTGTCAAGACCAGCTCCAAGATTATTTAAATATTTTAAAATATTCACATTGCTAAGCGCTTTTGCTGCATAATTAATACTCAGATTTTTAACACTTCTAAAAGCAATTTCAAGTTTTCTATATTGGGTTTTTATTTTTTCTGAGTCATATATATATATGGGACCTCCAAAATCTTTTGCAATTTTTAATATTTGTTGACTTCTCATTTTACTGGATTGAATCGCAAAATTAACATCTATTATAAAACATTAGCAAATACTTTTTGTAAAATATTAAAATTTTAAAATATTGTTACATCTAAAACATTATTCTAATTACAATTTTTAATAAGAGTAATAGATTTTTATATTTTTGTTACAAATAGTTCATTATGAATTTGCACGAGTACCAAGGAAAAGAAATTCTAGCCAGCTATGGTGTTTCTACCCAAAAAGGAATAGTTGTCAGCAATGCAGATGATGCTTTCGCGGCTGCCAAAAAATTGAATAAAGAAACAGGTACCGAAGTATACGTAATTAAGGCTCAAATTCACGCTGGTGGAAGAGGGAAGGGAGGCGGTGTTAAAATTGCAAAATCATTGGATGAAGTAAAAGAAATTGCTGAAAAAATGATTGGAATGATGCTTATAACACCACAAACTCCACCTGAAGGGAAAAAAGTAAGAAAAATTCTTATTGCAGAGGATGTTTATTATCAAGGAGCATCTGAAACAAAAGAATTCTACATTTCAATTTTGTTGGATAGAAAAAATTGTAAAAATATTATAATGTACTCTACTGAAGGTGGAATGGATATTGAAAAAGTTGCTGAAACAACACCTGAACTCATTTTTAAAGAAACCGTTAATCCAACAATTGGTTTGCAAAAATTTCAAGCTAGGCAGATTGCATTCAATTTAGGCCTTAAGGGAGAGGCTTTTAAAGATATGACAAAATTTATCTTTTCGTTGTACAGAGCATATGTCAAGTCAGATTCGTCACTCTTTGAGATTAATCCTCTTCTTAAAACATCTGATGACAAAATAATTGTAGTTGATTCTAAGGTGACTATTGACAACAACGCTTTATTCCGGCATCCAGATTACTCAGATTTAAGGGATTTAACAGAAGAAAACCCTGTCGAGGTTGAGGCCGACAAGGCAGGCCTTAATTATATCGACCTAGACGGAAATGTTGGTTGTATGGTAAATGGAGCCGGTCTTGCAATGGCAACTATGGATTTGATTAAACAAGCGGGAGGTTCGCCTTCAAATTTTCTTGATGTTGGTGGTACAGCGGATGCAGAAAGAGTTGAAAAAGGATTTAGAATTATTCTTAAAGATCCAAGTGTTAAAGCAATACTTATAAATATTTTCGGAGGAATAGTTAGATGTGATAGGGTTGCTAATGGGATTGTCGAGGCTTATAAAAATATCAAGAATATAAATGTCCCAATTATAGTTCGACTTCAAGGAACAAATTCAGATATAGCTAAAGAAATAATCGACAATTCAAATTTAAATGTACTTTCAGCAATTGATTTTAAAGAGGCTGCTGATAAAGTTCAAGAAGTCATAAAATAAGACATTTTGTCACTAATTTTAGCAAATGTAATGTCAAAATGACATCTAAATATGGATGGTATGTGTTTTGCTAATATATAATTGAACTTAAAAACTTAAATATTATGAATTTAATTACAACAAATTTAAATAGATGGAACCCTACATTAATGGATGAATTATTTGATGATAGATGGTTTAACTTCGAAACTTATAACAACACTTTTCCAGCCGTGAATTCAATTGAAAAGGATAATCAATATCTACTTGAAATTGCTGTTCCTGGAATGGATAAAAAAGATTTTGAAATTGAAATTGAAAATGATTTAATTTCAGTTTCCTCAACTTCTAAGCGAGAAAAAGAACTAAAAGATAGTTTCAATTACAATAGGCAAGAATTTAATTATAATTCATTTCATAGAACTTTTTCATTACCTAAAGAGGTAGATCAAAGTAAAATAAAGGCTATTTACACTAACGGTATTTTAACCATTACTTTACCCAAATTAAAAGAAGTAATTTCAAAATCTAGAAAATTAATTGAAGTAAAGTAATTTATTTTAACTAAATAATTAGAGCGGCTTATCTTAAAGCCGCTTTTTTTTTAAATTTGAAAAAAAAGCATGATTAATCAAAATCACTTATTTATCATAATTTCTATTTTGTTTTTGAATATTTCGTTTTCGCAAAATAGATCTTTGCCAATAGATACAATTGTAAAAACAAATCACCAGACTTATATAAATGGCAAGAAAATTAGTTACGTTGCTGAGACTGGAACGCAACCAGTTTGGAATAAGGATGGGGTAGTAGAGGCTTCTCTATTCTACACTTTTTATAGAAGGACCGATGTTAGTGATAATTATAGACCAATTATTTTTTCATTCAATGGAGGCCCCGGCTCAGCATCAGTATGGATGCATTTAGCTTACACTGGACCAAGAATCTTAAAAATCGATGATGAAGGATATCCTATTCAGCCATATGGTTATAAAAATAACCCCTATTCTATATTGGATACAGCAGATATAGTTTTTATCAATCCAGTAAATACAGCTTATTCTAGAATGCACAAAGTAAATGGAGAATATCCTAAAAGAGAAAAGTTTTTTGGTATAAGTGCAGATATCTCTTATTTATCAGAATGGCTAAATACATTTGTCACAAGAAACAATTTATGGGATGCTCCAAAATATTTAATTGGAGAAAGTTACGGAGGTACAAGGGTCATGGGACTTTCCCTGGCATTACAAAATAAACAGTGGATGTATTTGAATGGTGTAATTCTTGTTTCACCAGCAGATTATAGAACTCTTAGAGTAGGGGGTCCTGTTTCATCGGCTTTGAATTTACCTTATTATACAGCTGCTTCGTGGTATCACAACAAATTAAATGAAGACTTGCAAAAGTTAGACCTTTTGGATGTTTTACCTATTTCTGAGGATTATGCTATCAATAAATTGATTCCAGCTATTGCAAAAGGAGGGGCCTTACCTTTAAATGAAAAAGAAAAAATTGCTAAAAAAATGTCCTACTTTTCTGGAATTTCAGAAAAGGTTATTCTTCAACATAATCTTGATTTGCCTGAAAGTTTTTTTTGGAAGGAACTTTTAAGAGATGAGGGATTCACCGTCGGTAGACTTGATTCTAGATACAAAGGAATAGATAGAAAGCAATCTGGTGATAATCCAGATTATAATTCAGAATTAGATTCTTGGGAACATTCATTTACTCCTGCGATTAACCAATATATTTTAAATGAACTAAAATTTAAAACAGATATAAAGTATAATATGTTTGGACCAGTTCATCCTTGGGAAGATGACAATTTAAATACGAGAGAAGATCTAAGACAGGCTATGGCTCAAAACCCGTACTTAAATATTTTAACTCAGTCAGGTTATTATGATGGGGCAACGACATATTTTGCTGCCAAATATACTCAATGGCAAATTGATCCTAGCGGTAAGCTAAGAGACAGAATGCATTTTAAAGGTTACCGAAGTGGTCATATGATGTATCTTCGAAAGGAGGACTTGAAAAAGGCGAACGACGACTTAAGAGAATTTATTTTAAAAACTCTACCTGGGAGTAAACCCGCTAAGTATTAACTCAGTTAGAATTAACTTTAAACGATTTAATTGCCTGATTTGGTTCTATTACAGAATAATCTTTCCAGTATTTTGGATCATAAGAGTGAAGTTTATCTTGTTTAAATCTTTTTTGTTCCTCTATTTTACTGTACTCTTCTTCATTAATTGGTATGTCTTCAAATACAATCAAAGTGGTTTTTGAACTTTGGTCTAAGCTGAAATTAATTCTTGCTAATAGCTCATTTTGTTTCCTTCTTCCTCGAACATATTTATTTTTTTCTACAATCTTTATTGGTCTATTGATTCCAGATTTAAACTTAAATTCTGATTCTAAGAATTGAAGTTGGTATTTTTCAGTAGAAAAATGGCTAAAAACAACAGTAGCTCTGTGATAGTACAATTCAAAAGATATCCCAAACAATGAAAAATCTCTTAAAACTTTATTATTTTGCTGCTCAATCTTCATAATAGAAAAATTTTCTGAATCAATCCAGATATCACCACTATATTTTCCTTTTGAGGATCTAGGCTTAAATTTTATTTTATAAACTGGTATCTCTCCTTCATAAGAATAGGAAATAATTTTAAAATCATATAAATAAGATTTTTTTAAAAATTCAAACTTTAGTCCTTTCTTATAGATGCCGTCGTATATTCTTGATATTTGACTTTTTCTGTTTTTATAAAAATTTTCATTTTCAATATTCTTTTTTTCTAGTTGTTTTTTAATAATTGTTGAGTCTTGTTTAATATTATCTATGCTTTCTTCAATCAGTTCTTCCCTGTCAACCTTAGTGCTGAAAATTCCTGATTTAAATTTGAAATAAGAATTTTCTTTTGTTCGCTTATTTAAAATTTCAGCAATCTTTTTTTCAATTTGTTCATATCCTTTTTCGTTAATAGTATCGGCAAGATCCACAGCTCTAATAATTTCAAGTTTTTGATTTTCTTTGCTCCAATCACCGTAAATTTGACCGAGTGATTCGGTATGCCATGAGTCTTTTTTGGGAATTGATTTGAATATTGAATCCCAAAATTTCCTATTTAATTCACTGATTGATGATTTTTCAATTTCCATCTTCATTTTATCCCATTTTTGAAAAAAAGATTCTCTCATAAAGAATCTTTTTTTAGAATAACTAGTTAAATATTTATCATCTATTTTCTCCTTAACCTTTTTAATTATATCGTAAGCATCTAAATTTTGAGATGTTAGAATTATAGAATTAAGTTTTATTGTCTTTTCACTGAGCTCTATTACTGGTTGTTTTAAATCAACAATTGCACCCTTATATTCGTTGAAACCCATACAACTTATAAATAAAGAATCTTTATTTGAAAAATTAGTTGATTTTAAAACTCGGAAAAAGCCCTCTTCATTGGAAATTGTATTGTAATTAAAGTTTGTTAAAATGGTTGTAAATGGTATAGGATTCTTTGTAATGCTATCTGTAACCTGTAAATATATTTCCTGGCACTGCAATACTATTGTTTTTAAAAAAATCAAATAATAAGAAATTCCTTTCATTGCTTTTATATATTATTTTTAAGTTTATTAAGTTCATCCCTTAACCTAGCTGCTTCCATGAAATCCAGGTTTTTGGCAGCTTTTTCCATTTTTTTTCTGGTTTCTCTAATTTTTTCTTCAATCCTTTTTTTAGGTAAAAGATATATCGATTCTTCATCAATTTTTATTTTTTTTTCGATTTCTGAATCAACTTTTTTTGCAAGAGCGTTATCTAAAGTTTTTTCTATTTGTCTTGGAACTATATTATTAATCCTATTGTACTCTAGCTGCTTTTCTCTTCTGTAATTTGTTTCTTCAATTGTTTTTTTCATTGAATCTGTAATTTTATCTGCGTAAAGAATAGATTTACCATTAACATTTCTGGCTGCTCTTCCTATTGTTTGAGTTAAAGAACGATTCGACCTTAAAAAGCCTTCTTTGTCTGCATCCAATATTACCACTAAGGAAACCTCTGGTAAATCCAATCCTTCTCTTAAAAGATTAACTCCAATTAGAACATCGAAATCACCCTTTCTTAGTCCCTGCATTATTTCAACTCTCTCCAACGTTTCTACGTCACTATGAATATACCGCGACTTTATTCTAATTTTTGCCAGATAATTTGAGAGTTCTTCTGCCATTCTCTTTGTCAATGTTGTGACTAGTGTTCTTTCCTTTGACTCAATCCTTTTTTGAATCTCTTCAATGAGATCATCAATTTGATTTTTACTTTTTCGTACATCTATAACTGGATCCAATAACCCAGTCGGTCTTATAATTTGTTCAATAAAAATACCATTTGATTTTTTAAACTCATAATCAGAGGGTGTTGCGCTGACATAAAGAACCTGACTTTGCAATTGTTCAAATTCCTCAAATTTTAAAGGTCTGTTGTCAAGAGCTGCTGGTAGTCTAAAACCATATTCTACTAGATTTTCTTTTCTGCTTCTATCCCCACCATACATTGCATGTACCTGGGATATTGTTACGTGACTTTCGTCAACCACCATAATATAGTCGTTGGGGAAATAATCTAATAAACAAAATGGTCGTGTTCCAGGACTTCTACCGTCAAGATATCTTGAGTAGTTTTCTATACCTGAGCAGTATCCAAGTTCTTTGATCATTTCTAAGTCGAAATTAGTTCTTTCCTCTATTCTTTTTGCTTCTAAATTTCTCCCCATATCTTTAAAAAAATCTATTTGATCTTTTAAATCGAATTGGATATTTTTTATAGCATTTTCCAACTGATTCTCTGAAGTAACAAATATGTTTGCTGGGAAAATTCTTAAATTTTCTACTTTTCCTAGGTTTGAGTTGTCAATTGGATTAAAAACTTCTATTTCTTCAATTTCATCTCCAAAAAAATATATTTTATATGCTACATCAGAATAACCAGGAAAAACATCAACTATGTCTCCCTTTACCCTGAAATTACCTCTAGAAAATACACCGGTTGTTCTTGAATAAAGACCTTTGACCAGATCTCTTAGTAGTTTCATTTTTGGAATAAGTTGCTTTTCACTTATTTGTATCATATTATTTTTAAATTCATTTGGATTACCAATTCCGTAAAGACATGAGACAGATGCTACAACTATTATGTCTCTTCTACCAGATAGAAGCGAAGATGTTGTACTTAGCCTTAATTTTTCTATTTCATCATTAATCGATAAGTCTTTCTCAATATAGAGTCCAGAACTTGGGATGTAAGCTTCAGGTTGGTAATAATCATAGTATGAGACGAAATATTCAACTGCATTTTCTGGGAAAAAAGACTTAAATTCAGAGTATAGTTGTGCTGCCAATGTTTTATTATGTGCCAGAACAAGTGTTGGTTTTTGAAGTCTCTCAACTACATTTGCAACTGTAAATGTTTTTCCAGAGCCGGTTACTCCTTGAAGAGTTTGATAATTGAAGTTGTTATTAAAACCTTCATAGATTTGGTCGATAGCTTCAGGTTGGTCTCCTGTTGGTTTAAAGCTGGATTTTATTTTGAATTTCATTTGGGACAAAATTATTGAATATTTGACTTATAATTGCTCGTTTTCTTTTGAAAAGAAAGCTAAATTTGAAAGTTATATGGAAGAGAAACTTATTTCAAAAAAAAAACCTTTTTTTCCTATTATAGAAAATTTAAGTATTTATCTTAAAAAGTATAATAGGTGGGTTTATACTCCAATTTCATATCAAGACCTCCTAAGATTTGCTGGCTCAGTCGCAGTATATGATGAAAATGATAAAGATACATTGTGGGTTAGGGTATATTATAGTGATACCGAAAGAAGAGATATAGATCACAACTTAAAAAAAGTATACACTCTTCTTCACTCAGATGGTAATGAGTCATCTTTACCCTACCTAAGCATTGATGCCATTGATTACTGTACATTTGGAAATTCTAAGCCATTTAGAATAAAAGTCAGAAACATCCTAAATGATAATTTTACATATTTTTATATTAAATGTACTGACGCTTCAAGGGTTTATGGATTGGAGTTTGAGCATATGTTATCCCCATATAATTTAAATTTTTTAGTTAATGATAAAACTTTGATTGAAGAACATATTTCGGGTATTCCAGGTGATTTTTTTATAGACAATTTATTAAAAAAGTGTTCAATTAGTCAGCAAGCACAAATCGCCAAGGAATATGTCAAATTTAATGAAAGATGTATGATAAGATTATTGGGAGATATGAGATCATACAACTACGTTGTGGTACCAATCCATGATTTTGATCAGGTAGTATATAAAATAAGAGCAATTGACTTTGATCAACAGTGTTATGAAGGAAGTTTTAAAGTTTACAGACCTCAGTTTTTTAAAGAAAATTTTCCCATAATTAAGCTTGTAAAAAATAGATTAAATCACGACTCAGTAATTCAGTATAAAATTGAGGAAAGATCAATAGTTGCAAAAAGAATAATTAGTTCTGGTTCTAGACTGGAAACTCTAGTTGAAATTATGACAAATGACACTTTATCAAAACCAGAATATCTTAAAAATTTATCTTTGGAGATATATAAATTCACAAAAGATATGGCTTTTAAAAAAGTTAAAAGTATGGGTGATGTTATGTCAGCTTCATTTTCATATGTTAGAAATAATTATGAAAACTTGAATATGTCTAACCTAATAAATAAAAGTAATTTTTGACTCGTTAAAGTCTCATTTCTAATCTTTTTTAAACTTGATCCAATCTCAAATAACTATTTATTTATTTTATTTATATTCCTGATAGATACGTAGAAAAAAAATTGTACTCCAAAAAGTATTGCTGCCAATAATAGATGGAGTGGCTGAGAACTAAACGGAAAGTGCAAATAATACATTGCAACGCCCAAAATAATCTCAATCGCAATAATTCCTATAATCCAAAAAATAATCTTTGAATTCAAGTTTATCTTTCTAGACAAATAAATGACAAAAAAATTGACTGTTAAAATTAAAAGTGAAAAACTCCTATGTGTTAAAAAAATTGAAGGAAGGACAAGTAACCATAAATTTTTCTTTGTTTCTCCTATCACTATTATTTGTTCATCAATAAATTCTCTTACTTGTGTTCCAATTACAATTTGAATTATTGTGAAAATAAGTGATAGTAAAACAATATTTTGTAATGCTACATTTTTAACGCTATTTTTTTTATAATTACCATTTTGGAAGTGTATAAAAATTAAAATTGAAATTATTAAAAGTGCCATAAGCATGTGTATGGTAATACTATAAGGACTTAAATTGGAGTCTACCACAATTTTACCCAACCATGCTTGGAATCCAACTGCTATTATTGTCAATAGACTCAAAAGGGTTATGATGGGTTTATTTTTATAGAATTGTATAGAATAAAATCCCAAGATAAGAACGGATATACCACAAACTACTCCAATTAATCTGTTTATAAATTCAACCCATGTGTGAAGTGGGTTAAATACTGAATAGTCGTGTTTTGTGTAATCTTGCCAGTTTTTAGGATTAAAATCTGATCCACTTATAAAGTCTTTATTCGACATTTTAAGCTCATCATTATATATAATCATTTGTCCTTTTTCAAATATCTTTTCTGACACCCAAGTCAATTCAGCAACGTTCATTGGAGGTATATAATATCCAAAGCATTTGGGCCAATCAGGACAACCCATACCACTTCCTGTCATTCTAACAACCCCACCAGTTGCAATAACTAAGTAAACAATTAAAATGGACGTCTTAGTCCAAAAATTAAACCTTTTCTTCATTAATTTTTCGTTTTAATCCCATTTTTGCCCCCTCTTTAAGCAAAAGTTCAAAAGCAGATTTGTATTCATTAGGAATTTTTCCATCAAGAATTGCATCTTTAATTTTTTCTTTTAAAATCCCAACTTCTTTAGAGGGCTTTAGATTAAATACACTCATAATAAATTTTCCAGATATAGGAGGTTGAAAATTTCTAATTTTATCTCTTTCCTCAACTATTTTGATTTTTTGTCTTACAATTTTAAAATTATTTAAATATTTTTCATGTCTTTTTTTGTTTTTGGTTGTTATATCTGCTTCACACAACAACAGTAAATCTTCAATGTCTTCTCCAGCATCATAAATTAGTCTTCTAACTGCACTATCCGTGACAATATTTTCAGATAAAATTATTGGCCTGGAACTTAGCAAAACAATCTTTTGGACATATTTTAATGAATTATTCAACGGCATTTTTAAATTTTTAAAAATTTCCAAAATCATTTTTGAACCTATGTACTCGTGACCATGAAAAGTCCAACCAATTTTTTTATCAAATCTTTTGGAGTCTGGTTTACCAATATCATGTAAAAGCGCCGCCCACCTTAACCAAATTTTATTCGTTACCTGAGATATATTATCCACTACTTGGAGAGTGTGATAGAAATTGTCTTTGTGCGTAACTCCCTCAATCTCTTCAATTCCCTTTAGTTTATTTAAAGAAGGAAGTAATATTTCAATTAGGCCAATCTTGTCTAATATTTTAAATCCGTTAGAGGGTATATCAGTATTTAGAATTTTATTGATTTCATCTACAATTCTTTCTTTTGAAATTATTTTAATCCTATCACAATTTTTTATCATTGCGTTTAATAAGGAATTATCAATCTCAAAATTTAATTCAGAGCTAAATCTCACCCCTCTAAGAATTCTTAGTGGATCATCTGATAATGTTATTTCTGGATTCGTAGGGGTTTTTATTATTTTATTTTCTAAATCATTCAATCCGTTAAAAGGATCGACTAGATCACCAAAATTTTTTTCATTTAAACTAACGGCTATTGCATTAATCGTAAAATCTCTTCTTTTTAAGTCATCAAAAAGAGTTCCTGGCTCAACATCTGGATTTCTACTTGACAAATAATAGGATTCTTTACGAGCTTTGACAATTTCAATATTAATCTCGTTAAAATTAATATGTGCAGTACCAAAGTTCTTAAACCTGCTTATTTTTAAGTTTTTACTTATTTTATTTTTTATTTCATTAGCCAAAGTCATTTCACACCCTAATGTAACAAAGTCTAAATCAGAATTTTCTCTTTTTCTATCAATTAGATAATCTCTTACAGCTCCACCTACAAGATATGTTTCTTGAGATATTGAAATACTACTTTTGTGAACAATATCGACAACCCTTTGCTTAACTAATCTTCGAATTTTTTTATTTACGTTAATCATTCTCTTATTACCTCAATTTGGCCATTTAATGAAACTTTAATAATTCTAGAAGGTTTTGAGTTTATTAAATTACTATCATTAAGATTAACAACATAATCTACTTGATTAATAATCTTTTTGTCAATTTCCTTGAATTTTTTTGGAAAAGGATTTCCACTTATGTTGGCAGAGGTAGAAATTAAAGGACTATTTATTTCTTCAATTAATGCTTTACAAAAATTGTCTTTAACTAACCTTATAGCAATTGACCCATTTTTTCCATACAAAGTATGATTCAAACCTCTGACTTTTGGATAAATAATTGTTGTGGGTGACTCATCATATAAATATTCTAAAACATATTCAGGAACGTTTTTCACGTATCTTTCAAGCATTTCTATGCTAGATACTAAACTTATTAAAAGTTTACTATTATCCCTCCTCTTAATTCTAAATATTTTCTTTATTGCTGATTCAATTATTGCACTGCAACCAATACCCCAAATAGTGTCGGTTGGATATAATATAACACCTCCGTTTAATATAACTTCTTTAGCTTTAATTATTTTATCTTTCATTTGAGATTACACCGAAACCCCGTGCTCTCTGAGCACATCATTTAGAGAAGTTTTTTTATCAGTACTTTCTTTTCTTTCTCCGATTATTAGTGCGCAGGGAACATTAAATTCTCCAGCATTAAATTCTTTTTTATAGCTCCCAGGAATAACAACCGATCTTTCTGGAATAAAACCCTTTATTTCAAAGGCCTCTTTTTTTGAAACATCAAAAATTTTTGTTGATTTTGTGAGAACCACATTAGCCCCCAAAACGGCTTCTTTTTTAACATGTACACCTTCGACCACAATGCATCTTGACCCAATGAAAACATTATCCTCTATTATAACGGGAGATGCTTGCAAAGGCTCAAGAACTCCGCCTATTCCAACTCCGCCGCTTAAATGGACATTTTTTCCTATCTGAGCACAGCTTCCAACTGTTGCCCAAGTATCTACCATAGTCCCTTCATCAACATATGCACCTATGTTCACAAAACTAGGCATTAAAATAACCCCCTTTGAAATATATGATCCATATCTTGCAACTGCATGGGGAACCACTCTAATATTTCTTTTCGAATAATTATTTTTTAAATCTATTTTATCGTGAAATTCTAGAGGCCCAGCTTTAGTTGTCTCCATTTTTTGGATAGCAAAATAAAGGATAACAGATTTTTTTAGCCATTCGTGTGTTATCCATTTGTCACCTTTTTTCTCAGCAACTCTTACTTTTCCTTTGTCTAGACTTTCAATCACTTTTCGAATTTTTTCTTGTGTCTCTTTTTCTTTTAAAAGTGCCCGATTAGTCCATGCATTTTCAATAATTGATTCCATAATTTTTTTTACAAATTTACACTATCTAAATTACTTTGAACATAAGTTTTTTATTTCAAGATTATGATGAATATATTTGTGGATGGGAATTTTTTTAGCGTTAGATTTTGGTGAGAAAAGAACTGGTCTAGCAGTTACTGATATAAATAAAATGATCGCTTCTGGCCTTACAGCCCTGTCAACAATAGAAGTAATTCCATATTTGATTAAATATTGTGAAAAAAACTTTATTGAAAAAATCATTATTGGATATCCTAAAAAATACAATAACATTGAAAGTCAAGTAGAGACAAAAATTAAAGACTTTATAAAAAAATTGAATTTATCTTTACCAAAAATCCCAATTGTGAGACATGATGAAAGATTTACTTCTAAGATTGCCTCTAATGCAATTCTTGAATCTGGTGTTGGCAAAAGAAAAAGACAAGATAAACTTTTAGTTGACAAGGTAAGTGCAACAATTTTATTACAATCTTATTTATCTACACAAAACAATAATTAAACCTATGATTTTACCAATTCTTTCTTATGGAAATTCAGTTTTAAAAAAGAAAGCCCTACCAATTTCTGTAAAAACAACAAATTTAGAAACTTTGATAAAAAATATGTGGGACACGATGTATGCGGCGCAAGGGGTTGGTCTTGCTGCACCTCAAATAGGTGAATCAATAAGACTATTCATTGTTGATACGTATCCTTTTTCAGATAATGAAGATTTATTAATAGAAGAAAGGAACTTTTTAAGAGGATTTAAAAAGGTTTTTATTAATCCTGAAATTATTGAAGAGACTGGTAAGGAATGTTTTTTCAATGAAGGTTGCTTAAGTATACCTGGCATAAGAGAGGAAGTAAAAAGAAAAAAATCTATAACTATTAAATTTCAAGATTTGAATGGTAAATTTATAAAAGAGTCTTTTTCTGGTATCGTGGCCAGGGTTATACAACATGAGTATGATCACATTGAGGGGATCCTTTTTACTGATAAATTATCTTATTTAAAAAAGAAAACAATCAAAAGGAAACTGGCAGAAATCTCAAAAGGAAAAATTAAGGTTGATTACAGCATGAAGTTCTTATAAAATTAACTACTATGAAAGATTCTTTAGAGGAGCAGATTAATGATATTAAAAAATTGATTTCAATTGTGTGGGAGTTAAGAGAAAAGTGTCCTTGGGATAGAAAACAGACTTTTGAAACTTTAAAAACTCTAACTATTGAAGAAACTTATGAATTATGTGAAGAAATTGAAAATTTAAATTACTCAGGAATTAAAGAGGAATTAGGTGATTTGTTACTTCATATTCTCTTCTACGCAAAAATAGGTTCCGAAATAAACAAATTTAATATCGGACTTATTGCTAAAGAACTCACTAAAAAATTAATTAGACGTCATCCTCATATTTATAAAGATGTTAAAATTAAAAATTCAGACCAAGTTGTAAAAAATTGGGAAAAAATAAAATTAAAAGAGGGTAGGAGTAGTGTTTTAGACGGAGTGCCATCAAATTTGCCACCAATACTGAAAGCCTACAGAATTCAAAATAAAGTTTCCTCTGTTGGATTTGACTGGAAAAAATCTGAAGACGTATTAAAAAAATTAGATGAGGAAATACTTGAATTTAAAGAAGAATTGAATAAAAAAGATAAAGCTGGTTTAGAAGAAGAATTTGGCGATATTTTATTTTCATTAATAAATCTGTCAAGGCATTATAAAATTAATCCTTATGATGCGTTAGAAAAATCAAACATAAAATTTACAAAAAGATTTAGATTTATAGAGCAAAAAATAAATAAAGAAAATAAAGAAATTATAGATCTGGATTTAAAGGAAATTAATGCTTTATGGAAACAGTCGAAGAAAGAAATTTAAAACTTTAACTTTAATTATAATCTTTAAATTCTTTGATTTAAAATTGATTTCAGTTGTTTAAGTTTAGACTCCACGAGTGTTTTTTTAGTGTTTAGTTCTTTTATTTTGTTAGTCACTTCAACTAGTAACGGATTGCTATTACTGGATTCACTGAAAAATTCTAAATTATTTTCAAGTTGATTGAGCTCGCTGCTAATTTCTTCAATATTTTTTCTTAATTGGATATGTTCATCTTTGACTAGTTTTTTGTCATTTATAATGAAATATAGCCTTGTTTCATACTTTTTAATTTCTAATTTATTTTTCGGAATTGAAATTTCTTTCCATTTATCAGATAAAAACTTTATTATAAACTTCTCTTGATTTTCAATATCGTTATTCCTTATTTTTTTCCAAATTGTAGATTTATCTATAACAAATGACTCGTATTTTTTCGGGGTCAGCGGTATTTTTTCTTTTTTTAAATTCTCTAAAAAAACTTTTTGCTCCTTTATAATCTTAATATCATTTTCATTAAGATTTTGTTTTTTATTTTTGAAATTATCGAAATAATTATTTGTTTTTAATTTAAAATCTGACCACAATTTTTCAGAATATTTTTTTGAAACTCTTCCAGTATTTTTCCATTCAGCTTGAATTTCTTTAATTCTATCGATATAATTTCGCCAATCTTCTTTATTTATAATATTTTCTACTTCATCAATTAGTTTTTGTTTTGATTCAATGGATTTTTTTTCTAATTTTTTAAGGTTTTTATAAAAGTCATTTTTCTCTTTATTAAACATTCTTGTAGCATCTCTAAAAGAATTCCATAAGTCTTTATTTTTTTCTTTTGATACACTCCCTGTTATAAAAAATTTATTTTTTAATTCTTCAATTTCCTTAATTGATATTTGCCATTTGTTATGTGTGTTTATTTTATTTTCTAATAATTTTTTGATTTGATTAATTATTTCAGATTTTATCTTGTAATTTTTTAATTTGATTGAATCTTTATTTTTAATGTACTCATTTTTTTGTTCATGTATTTTTTTTGTTGCTAATTGAAATCGTTGCCATAACTCTTCTCTTTTGTCTCTTGCCACTGGTCCCAATTCATTTTTCCATAACCTGTGTAAATTATTTAGTTCTCTAGTTGCTGTGTGTATATTGTCCAAACCAACTAATTTTTCAGCTTTTTCAATTATTTTAATTCTCTCATTATAATTATTATGATAATCAATATCTCTTAATTCCCTATTTAAGTGCAAGAGGTCGTAAAACCTTTCAACGTGAAATTTATACGTTTGCCAAATATTATTGTTTTCGCTTCTTGGTATTTGGCCCGCATTATAAAATGCTTCCTGTAAATTTTTAAAGTTTTTGTAAGTATTGTTATCGTGCTGACTTTCGTCAATCAGTTTTTTTATTTCCTCTATTATTTCCTTTTTCCGAGCTAAGTTTGTTTTTTGTTTGTTTGATAATTCTTTGAAATATTTATTTTTTTTGTTTTTGTAGTTTTTTAACAATTCATAAAACTCTTTTTTATATGCTGGAGAATAATAAAAATCTACTCCACTACCACCATTATCAACAAATTCAATTCTTTTCTGTTCTAATACCGAAGCAAACCTATTTTCAAACTCATTTTTTAAATAATTAATAATTTCGTTTTGCTTAACCCAATCAGATTGCCCTAAGATTTTGTTAAGATAACCTGGATATTCCTCAATATCAATTTCTTTCAACTCATTTTTAATACTTTTTTCAGAAGCAGCCAGATTTTTTTTTAATTTTTCACTAGGTTCCTGTTCAGAACTGTTTTTCTCTAAAGTTTCAATTTCACTTTTTCTTAATAGGGATTTCTTATCAGAATCGCTTTTCATTTTATTTTTCCTAGTTATTTTCCTAAAATACAAAAAAATTAATCATTTTATTTATTCCATATTGACCACGATTTTTCTGCTTGATAAATTAACATGTCATAGCCGTTTACTACTTTAGCTCCCTTGAACACACCATTCTTGAGAAATGTTGTTTCTTTGGGATTATAAGTTAAATCAAATAGAATATGATTTTTTGTTATGAAGTCAAAGTTAATATCAGGGCACTTTTTGGTATTTGGATAAGTTCCAAGAGGTGTTGTGTTTATAATAAGTTCATAGTTTTTCATAATATTTTGGTCTAATTCAATGTAAATAAAATCACCTCTACTTCTTTCCCTAGAAACTGTATGATATTTTATTGAATTTTCTTTAAGAACATATCTTATAGCCTTTGAAGCACCACCTGTACCTAAAATCAAAGCTTTAATAGTTTTTTTGTTTATGTTTTCAAATAATGATTTTTGAAATCCATAACAATCTGTATTATGTCCTATCACTTTTCTTTGTTCATTAAATGAAATGGTATTTACAGCCATGATTTTTTTTGCCTCTTTTGACATGTCATCTAGATATGGAATAATTTTTTCTTTATAAGGGATTGTTATGTTAAGCCCTCTAATATTTTTTTGTTTTAAGGCTTCTAAAACTTGAGCTAAATTTTTGCAGTCAAAATTTTCATACGAATAATTAATTAAACCTTCTTTTTTAAATTTGAGGTTAAAGTAGTTTCTAGAAAAAGAGTAGTCAATTCCCTTTCCAATAAGTCCATAAATAAATTTAGTTTCTAACATTAGCCTTTTCAAATAAGTAGACCACGAATATTCCAACTAAAATGCATGTTAAAATAGTTATATTTTCAATACTTAAATTATTTGGGTAGTAAAAAAAATTATTATTTAATTTTAAAAATAAAGAACCAATATTATTGTCGTAAACAACACTTTTCCATGGCCAAACTGATCCAATAGATCCTGAAATAAATCCAGATAAAGAAGACAATATTGAGTTTTTATATTTATAAATTAAAAAATTTAGAATTTTAGAGAAAACAATTAAGCCAATTATTGAACCAAATGCAAAGACAAATAAAAGAAAAATTAATTTTTTGTTAGCTAAATCTAAAGTTTCAAGCCTATAACCCGTAATTATTTTAATTGTAGTGTAATATAAAGCATTTACAGAATCAATTAGAAGTAATTTATAATTCCCCAATGCTAAGAGTATCATTGAACCTGATAAACCTGGTAGAACCATCCCTGATACACTTACAATTCCACAGAAAAAAACAAACAATGGGTTTGATATTTCATTACCTGGGCTTATAAAAAAAAACGAAATTCCAATTATAAATCCCGATATTATAAACATAATATTATATAAATTAATGTAAGATATTTTTTTCAAAATTATGATTATCGAGAAAATTATCATGCCACAGAAAAACCCTAAGATTTGAGAGTAATAGTTTTCTAAAAAATAACCAATTATTAATGAGGTGCTGAAAAAACTAACGATAACTCCAAAAAGCAGGAGCGTGAGAAATTTACCGTTTATGTGTTTGTAGAAAGACTTAAACCCTTCTTTTCTTAAAATATCAAGACTTTTCATATCAAAGCGAGAAAATGATAAAATTAGTTTTTCATAAAATCCAAATATAATTGCAACAATCCCTCCTGAAACTCCAGGTATTTTATTGATTGCTCCCATCATTAGCCCATAAAAAATAATTAGCAAGTGATTTGAAAATTTTTTATTAAAAGTATTCAATTGGTTTTTTTAATCTATTAAAAAGTAAAATTATGATTAGACCAGCTAAAATAAAAAGAACACTCACACTTATTTCACTAGCTGAGCATATTATGAAACTTTTTTTTGATCGGAAAAGAATATTAAAGGTGTTAAGGTTAAGACAATCTTTTAATGGCCATAATTTGGGTAACGATCCACCAACTAACCCAGTTAAAATCAATAATGTTTTTCTTTTTTTATTATTAAAAAGCCAAACCACAAATTTTGAGAAAATTTTTAATCCCAGAATAATACCTAGTAAAATAGAAAAAACCTTAGAATATATACTAATAAAGTCATTGATGTTGAAGTTAAATAAAATCTTAATTGAATTTTGGACAACAAAAAGGAATTCATTGTAAACCCCTAGAATTAATAAAATCATGGCACCAGAGATACCTGGCAATATCATTGCTGAAATAGCAAAAGCAGAACAAAAAAACAGGTATGTGAGAGTTGGTTCGACATCAAAATTAGTTAATTGCGTTAAACTAATTGACACTAATAATGATAGCAATAGGTAAAAATAATCATCAATTTTTTTATCTTTTACCAGTTCAATAAATTGAAAAAAAGTTCCTAATATAATCCCAAAAATGAATGCATAGATCGAAATTGGATGATGCTCAAAAAGGTAAATTAAAATGCTAGACAGAAAAAAAACACCTGTGATGATACCTAAAAAAAGTGATAATAGGAAAGATCCGTTTATATTAAACCAGAGGGTTTTAAACTGACCTTTTATTAAATTTTTAAACGAAAACCTATCAATATTTTTGATAAGTTCATAATATATTCCGGTAATAAAAGCTATGGTCCCCCCAGAAATACCCGGAATAATATCTACAGAACCCATTAAAACCCCTACGAAATATGTAAATAAATTATTTTTTTTTGATTTTAAATTATCCAATTAAATCAAATTAGAACTTCTAAGTGAGGGTAAAATTCCAATAATTTCGGTGAAAGTAGATTGATATTTTTTCTTACGTTTTCTAAATAAAATTCCATTTCATTTTTTTTCCCAAGATTTAAATAGCATAATGCAATTTTAAAATCTAGGTCCGGAACATTTGGATAAAGCTTCTTCGCTTTTTCACCTATCAAATAACCTTTTTCCCATTTATTCTGACTTATTAAAATATCAATCCAACCAGACCAACTCCTCAATTCGTCTATTCCAAGCCCAATAATATTTTTAAAACCTTCTTCTGCAGCAACAAATCTATTTAGGCATTTGTTTATTTTTGCATACATTTCCCAATATTCAGGATGGTATTCATTAATTTTCAAAGCCTTGTTGCAATAAACAAGTGCACTTTTTAAATTATTTTTATTTATATAATATTCAATTAAAGCAAGCCAACTTTCTTCATAATTAGGATCTTCTTTGATGGAAAGTTTATAATATTTTAATTCTATTACCTTTTTATCCAGCATTTTAAAGCACTCAGCTATCCTCAAATAAATAAATGCAGAAGGAGATTCTAATGTTAAAGAAAATTGATAATTTTCAATCGCTTCTAAATAATTATCGTTTTTTTGTAAAAGCTTTGCTTTTTCAACGTAAGCAGCTGAAAATTTATCATCACATAAAATAGCATAATCAAATGATTTTAGGGCTTTCTTGAAGTTTTTCAATTCTAAATAAAGTTTTCCTAATTCAAGCCATACTAGTTCGTTGTAAGGATCCTTTTCGAGAATTTCATTTAGAATTTTAATACCTTTTTCAAATGATTTTAAGTTATCAATACAATAAATCAAATTATATAAAACTTGATGATCGTTTGGTTCATTCTTAATACATAATGTGAAATAAAACATAGCTTTTTGAAAATCACCAATTGTTAAAAACTCTAAAGCTATTAAATGCCAGACCTCAAATTTGTACTCTGAGTATCTTAAGCATTTATTAAGTATTTCAATTGATTTTTTATGCTTTTTTAGCTTAGAGAGAATTGTTGCCTTTTGAATATATGCATCTAAATTATTAGGTTCAATTCTATTAATAATGGCTAATATTCCATCGGCAGTCTCTAGTTTGTCCTCTAAAATTAATATCTCTGTTTTTAAAAGAAGAATGTTAATGTTAACAGGATGTTGTTTATTTCCTATTTTAACAGCCTTCTTAGCAAGGTTAATTTTGCCAAAATCAATGTAATGTTGAGCGATAAACTCAATTTCTTGCGCATCAAAAAAATATGTAACATTTGTTTTTAGCATTTCTTCAAATTTTTTAATTGAAGAACTAGAATTCTGAGAATAATCTTCAAGCATTTTGACACTTTCTACATTATTTAAAATTAAAAACAAAGACTAAGTCAATTAGAGTTACGTTTTATTCTTTTTTAACAAATTAATTAACAAACTTAGTTATGTCATTTCATCTAGTATTCTTAAAATAATTTTACATCCTTTTTTTATGTCTCTATTGCTAATATTTAAAGGGGGTGTTATTCTTACCGCTAGTTTATTCCATAAAAGATAAAATAAAATCAAACCCATATCCATTGACCTTTTGACAAGTGTTTCAGCATCTTCTTGGCTGTCTAGAATTATTGCCAACATTAGGCCTGTCCCGTTTATTTTTTTTATTTTTTTGTGCTTTAATAATAATCTTATTAGTTTTTCTTTTTCTTTTATTTTATCTAGTATTCCATCATTTTCTAATGTATTTAAAACAGACAGCGCTGCTGAAGAAACAACTGGATTTCCACCAAAAGTAGTAATATGTCCAAGAGAAGGTTTATTTTCAAATTTTTTCATTTTTTCTTTTGAGCTGCAAAATGCACCAATTGGAAGACCTCCGCCTAATCCCTTTCCAACTACAAGTATATCTGGCTCAACTCTATATTTTTGAAATGCAAACATCTTTCCAGTTCTGCCGATCCCCGGTTGAATTTCGTCCAAAATCAAAAGAGCACCTACTTCTTGACATTTTTCTTTAACATTTTTTAAATAATCTAATTTAGGCACAATGAAACCTGCACCTCCCTGGATCGTTTCTAATATTACAGCAGCTGTGTTTTTGTCAATTTTAACTAATTGTTTATTATTATTAAAATCAATAAATGATACTTTTGGTAATAGAGGTCCGTATCCTTTCTTTTGATTTTTGACACCCAATAGACTTAGAGCTCCCTGGGTACTTCCATGATAGGAATTTCTTGCAGCAATAAATTTTGATTTCCTTGTATATCTTTTGGCTAGTTTCATTGCTCCCTCAATGGCCTCAGTTCCTGAGTTGGTCAAAAAAGTTACTTCAAGGCTTTTGGGTAAAAAACTTGCTAACTTCTTACATAAATCAACACTAGATTTCTGAATATATTCACCATAAACCATTACATGGAGGAATTTATTTAATTGCTTTTTTATTGCTTTTATAACTTTTGGATGCCTGTGACCTAAGCTACAGGCAGAAATTCCAGCTACAAAGTCTAAGTATTTTTTACCGTCTGCGTCAAATATATAAGAACCTTTTGCTCTGCTGACTTCAAAACCTATTGGGTTAGAAGAAGTTTTTGCTTGGTATGTAAGAAAATCTTTAAGTGACATTATTTTTTATTTAAATAGATCATCTAAAGACTCTGGTCTTTCACTTTTTCTCCAGATGAACCCTTCAAGTAATTTTAGATTTGGATCTAATTTATCTTCGGGATGAACATTTCCTTCAGGAGAAGTATAAAATGTAATGTTTTTGATTTCATTAGATTCAAGCTTTATTTTTAGTTCGCTACAAATAGTTTTATCTATACCAATTAGATCTCCTTTGTCATTATATAAATAGTAAATTACTTTGATATTTTTTAAAACTTGTAAATTATTTAAGCCACCGTTGATAAAATCACCGTTTAAATCCATTCCCTCAATTTGGTTGTAATTATTTTTATTGATACTATCTTGATCAATTACAAATGTATTCCCAAAAATTAAAAGTGAATCCAGCTTCCTGGTTTTAAGATCTGTCAAAAGATAGATTTCATTTCCACTCATCTGACTATCATTAAACCAAATTACTGGATTGAGTTTGAGTCTTGATCTCAATGATAAAATTTGAATTTGTTTTTTTGAAAGGGGTTTTTTGTGTAGTTCAATTTTACCTTTGGACTCATCAAAGTATATTGAATCTGATATTCCTCTAATATCCGATTTCAAAATTTTAACACCATAATAACCTCTCAAGATCCTTTTATCAGGAGGTCCAGTTCCTATTAATGTGTCAGCATGTATATAAAGTGAATCGTTTTCTATAATGTTAATTGCAAGAGCTCTTTTTGTTATAATTGCAGAATCCTTATCCTTATAAATCTCTCCATATTCTCCTCTTAAAATTGACTTGTTAACCGTATCTGTAATTATTACTCTTCTGGAGGCAGAAGCATAATTGATTGATTCATTGTAAAACAAACTATCCCCTTCAATTATCTTATTATTATAGAATATTTTTGGATTTTTTTGAAAATTTCCAATTGAACTTCTCAAATCAAAATTTCCTTTTTCACAATGAATCTCGTAATCATTCCCAGTAATTAGTGTTGGACCAAAAAAAAGTGCATTTTTCGAAATCAGATTGTAGTCTAAATTTTCGGATTCAATATCATATTTTGGATTATTTATTTTTACCCCAGTTTTAAAGCTATATTTTTTATTATTTATGAAATATCTACCTTTTTTGCTTCTTAGTAAGTTTTCTTCATCTTCTATAATACCATTTGAATCATAGTAGGCTATATTTAAAATTCTGTCAAGATATAGGGTATCAGTTTTAAGTGTCATGTCGGGTTGTTTTAGAACAACTTTTCCCCATGCTTTTGCTTTTCCTTCATCACCATTATATTTTAAATATTGACTTTTAAGTTCTAGGGTATCTCCCTGTTTAAGTAAAACACTACCATTTGCATTAAATCTATTCTCTTTAGAGTAAAAAAATGTTTTGTCTGAAGTTATTATTGCCCCATCATGAAAAAGTTTTACTCTTAAATTATCTCCTTTTGACAAAATATTTGCTTTTGGATAGTTATCTTCATCCTTTGTAAATCTTCCAGCTTCGATAATTTCAATTATTTTTCTTTCTTGGCAGAAAGAATGTAAGGGGTAAAATATAGACAATACTATAATTATATATAATATTTTCTTCAATATTACGTCCATTTTATAGGTAAATTGTTTGGTCTCTTCTTGGACCTATTGAAATAATTTTTATTGGGACTTCAAGATTTTTCTCAATAAAAGATATATATTTTTTTAGATTAGTGGGGAGTTGAGATTCGTTCCTTATGTTTGTTATGTCTTCACTCCATCCGTCAAATTCAGTATATGCAGGGTGAAGGCAGGATGTATTTAAAGAAAATGGCATTCTAGAAGTTTCTTCATTAAACTGCTTGTAAGATGTACAAATTTTTATTTTACTTATCCCAGACATTACGTCACTTTTCATCATTGCGAGTTCACTCACACCATTAATATCAACTGCGTACTTAAGTGATACTAAATCTAGCCAACCACACCTCCTAGCACGACCTGTGGTAGCTCCAAATTCATGCCCCACCTTACTTATTTTTTTTCCAATTTCGTCATGGATTTCGCTTGGAAATGGACCACTTCCAACTCTTGTTGTGTAAGCTTTAAATATACCGATGACTTTATTTATTTTAGTTGGAGGCACTCCTAGTCCATTACATGCACCTGCAGCTGTCGTATTAGAAGATGTCACGTATGGGTATGTTCCGAAGTCAATGTCAAGCATAGACCCTTGAGCACCTTCAGCAAGAATTTTTTTTTCTCCTTTTAAAGAATCAAAAAGAAAATTCTCACTATCAATAATTGAAAACTTTTTTATAAAATCTAAACTTTTAAAAAACTTTTCCTCCATTTCATCCAGGCTAAAAGAGATATCAACATTTAAATTATTTATCATATTTAAATGTTTGTTTTTTAACTTAATATATTGTGATTTCCATCCCTCTTCGAATAAATCTCCAACTCTAATTCCATTTCTCCCTGTTTTATCCATATAAGTGGGTCCAATTCCCTTTAAAGTTGAACCAATTTTTTTTATACCCTTAGATTTTTCTGAAGCTTGATCAAGAATACAGTGAGTTGGGATAATTAAGTGAGCCTTTTTTGATATTAATAATTTGTTTTTAAAATCTATATCACTTTCATTCAATTTTAATATTTCTTGCTTAAAAATTATTGGATCAATAACAACTCCGTTCCCAATAACATTAATTAAATTCTTGTGAAAAATACCAGAAGGTATTGTGTGGAGCACATGAGATTTATTTCCAAATTTGATTGTATGTCCGGCATTTGGTCCTCCCTGAAAACGAGCAATTATAGAATAATCCTTTGCTATTGCATCAACTATTTTACCTTTTCCTTCGTCACCCCATTGGAGACCTAAAAGTAAATCAACAAACATTTATTTTATTATGATTGTTTTCTTGTACCATAAAAATAAAGCGAATGATGATGAATGTTGACATCAAAAACTTTTTCAATCGTTTCCTTGATAGACTGAATTCTTGGGTCACAAAATTCTTTAACTTCGCCGGAATCAGTAAATATGATGTGATCGTGTTGCTTGTCAAAGAATGATTTTTCGTATTGAGCTTGGTTTCCAAATTGGTGTTTTCTTACTAATCCAGACTCAATTAACAAATCAATTGTGTTATATAAAGTTGCTCTACTCACCCTATAATTTTTATTCTTCATTTTGATATAGAGCGATTCAATATCTAAATGTTCATTTGTTTCATAAATTTCGTGAAGAATAGCAAATCTTTCGGGGGTTTTTCTTTGTTTTTGTTTATCCAAAAATTTAACAAAAACCTCTTTTACAATTTCTTGCTGTGATTTTGTCTCAATCATTATTATTAGTATCTAATGCAAAAGTAACACTTCTTTTTTTATTTACGAGCAATTTTTTCAATTCCAGATATGGTTAAAAGCTTTTGTGTTAATTTCTTTATAGAGTCTTGATTGTTTACTCGAATTAAAATATTCCCTTTAAAAAGATTTTCCTCAGTATAGAAGTTCATCTTTTTAATATCAATATTCATATGGTTTGATATTATTCTGGTGACTTGGTTAACGAGTCCCTTTTGGTCTATTCCTGACATTTGCAATTCTGCAGTAAATTCTTGTTTATTTGAATCAATCCAAAATGCAGGGATAATTCTATATGCAAAATTTGATTGTAAAGAAATGGCAAAATTACAATCATGTTTATGAACTAGTATGCCATCATTTAACGTAGATAGTCCAAAAATTCTGTCACCGTAGATAGGATTGCAGCATTCAGATAATTTATAATTTATTTCTTCTTTCTCCACACCAAAAAGGATTTTGTCATGGTTTGAGATAAATTCTTTTTTTATCTTTTTATTCTTTACTTTGGATCTAATTCTTTCATTAAAAAATTTTAAAAATCTATTATTATAATATTTTGCAAAATCCTTAATTTTTTTATTATCTACGGTTTTAATTCCCACCCTATAATAAAGATCTAAACTTGAATTTACATTAAAATAATCAAGCATCTCATTTACTGTTTTTTCAACCATTATGATTTTTAAATGTTTCAATTTTCTTCTCAACAGCTCTTTTCCTTCTGAGGCAATTCTTTTTTTCTCTTCATTTATAGAAGCACGTATAATATTTCTTGCTCTAGAAGTGGCAACAAATTCAAGCCAATTAGCTGTGGGTTTTGATTTTTCAGAAGTAATTATTTCCACAGAATCTCCACTTCTTAATTTTCTTGAAAGTGGAACTAATTTTCCATTTACTCTAGCACCTCTAGTTTTTGTTCCAATTTCAGTATGAATATTAAATGCAAAATCTAATGCCGTTGAATTTTGAGGTAGTGATTTTAATTCACCCGCTGGCGTGAATACAAAAATTTCATCAGAATAAAGATTTAATTTAAAATTTTCTACAAAATCTTGAGCGTTTGAATCTTTTGATTCGAGAAGCTCCTTTAGTCGGTTTAACCAATTTTCCAAACCATTATCATTATCCTTACCTACCTTATATTTATAATGAGCCGCATAACCTTTTTCTGCTATTTCGTGCATTCTTTCCGATCTAATTTGAACCTCTATCCATTTTCTATTTGGTCCCATAACTGTGATATGAAGTGATTCATAACCATTAGACTTTGGCGATGAAATCCAATCTCTAAGTCTAGTTGGATTTGGAGTAAAATGGTCGGTAACAATAGAATAAATTTTCCAGGCTAGAAACTTTTCGTTTTTAGGAGAAGATTTATAAACAATCCTTATTGCAAATTTGTCAAATACCTGATTGTAACTTATATTTTGAATTTGCATTTTTTTGTGAATGGAGTAGATTGATTTATTTCTACCTCTTATGAAATATTTTAACTTTTCTTTTTCTAATGTTTCACCTATTAGATTTGAAAATTCCTTAATGTATTCCACTTGTTCTTCCTTACTATCCTCAATTTTGCTCTTTATATATTTAAACCTTTTAGGATTTGTAAATTTTAGGCTTAAATCTTCAAGCTCGGTTTTTATATTGTATAATCCAATTCTATGTGCAAGTGGGGCATATATGTATAACGTCTCTGAAGCTGCTTTTATTTGCTTATTTTCTGGCATTGAATCAAGGGTTTGCATGTTATGAAGCCGATCAGCAATTTTAATTATCACAACTCTAATGTCATCATTAATAGTTAAGAGCATTTTTCTAAAGTTCTCAGCTTGATACGAAATGTCAGTATCCTTCTTTAGGCGTGAAATTTTTGTTAATCCACTAACTATTTTGGTGACATTTTTTCCAAATAGCTTTTCTATATCAACTAGTTTATAGTTGGTGTCTTCAATTGTATCATGTAGTAAAGCAGCTGAAATTGATGTTGCATCAAGTCCAATTTCAGAAGCTACAATTTTTGCAACTGAAATGGGGTGAAAAATATAAGCTTCTCCTGATTTTCTTCTTTGGTGCTTATGAGCATCAACAGCCGTATTAAAAGCTAGACGAATCAGTTTTTTATCATCAGGCTTAAGGTGTTGATAACTGATTTTTAATAGCTCTTTGTATTCCTTTGCTATTTGCTTATTTTCAATCTTTTCGTCTACAAGCATACATGAAGTTACTAATTCTTAAATTTAAGGGCAAGAAAATCATTTCGTTTGTCTTACCACTTCTGATAATATTATTCCTACTGAAACAGATAAATTAAAAGAATCATTTTTCCCATTCATTTTTATACAAATTTCCTTTGCAGGTTGTGATTTCCAATTATCTGACAAACCTTTATTTTCAGATCCAAAGGCAATGGCAATTTTTCCTGAATAGTCCATATTTAAATAGTTTTTAGAACTCTTTGAAATAATTGTATTGAACAAATCAAATTTATTTTTAATTAAAAAATTAATCGCCTCTTCTTTGTTGGTTTTTATTAATGGTAAGTTAAATAGACTACCTACACTAGACCTAATTACATTAGAGTTGTAAATATTTATTTTCGAATCAACTATTATTATTCCTGAGACATTCATGCCATCTGCAGTCCTTATTATGGCTCCTAAATTCCCCGGCTTCTCAATATTTTCCACAATTAATACAATTGAATTTTTTTTTAAAAAAATACTATTTAAAGAGTAACTTTTTTTCTCCGCAACAGCTATTAATCTTGAAGAATCTTTTCTGTAGCTCAATAAATCAAATAAATTTTTTTTTAAATAAAATATCTTTGTTTCATCGCTTAGATTAACATCAAATTTTAATGGTTTTAGCTCCCTAAAAAAGACTTCTTTGATTTTAAAATTTGAATTAATTGCTAAACTAATTTCTTTTATACCTTCAATGACAAATTCATTCTCCTTTTTATTAAATTTATTATTGGAAAGTCTTTTAAGTTTTTTAAAATGTGAATTTTGTGAGCTGCTAATTATTTTCATCAAAAATAAATTTATTCTTCCCATCAAAAGTATATAATAGAAACTTTACAACTTCATTATAAGAATTTATACCTTTCTTTTGTCCTTGTGCTTTCAAAAAAAAATCGAAGGCATTTTTTTGAATTACCTGAAATCCATTAGAGTAGTAACTCCAAAAATTCGAAACTATTTCGAAATCATTTTTGACTTCACTGCTTAGGTTTTCATATATATCTTTAGCAATAGTTGGGTTTATTTTATAGAGGTCGTAGTATAAATATTTGAAAGCAAAAAAAGTAGCTGAATACTGAATTTCCTTATTATAATTATTGTAAGCATTCAAAAAGCCAATGAAGTTTGCATCACTTTCAGATGCAAATCCTTTCTTGTGTGCCAATTCATGATAAATAGTGACAGGGATTAATATTACTGGAATATTTGAGTTAATATTAGCCTCATTCGTAAATGGGTTATAATAACCCTTAATTCCCATATAACTTAATATGACACTAAAATTTGAGTATTTAAATTTTTGATTTTCAGTCTCTATTATATTTTTATATGAATTTAAATTGTCTTTATTGTTGTTTTTTTTTGAATTAATTTCATTTTTTAATTTGTTACATTTTGTTGAAATGAATCTTGCCAAACTTTCAATTTTTTTCTCACTCTCGATTACATCCTCAGAAATATAAATACTCAAAGGAAGCCTAAAATAGTTCATTCCCCATGATATGTAAAAGAAACATAATATAATCAGAATTGAACTTATTGTGTAGTTAATTGATATTTTTTTTTTTAATAAAAAATAAATTAAACTACAGATAAAAGCAAGATAAAGTATTTCACCTATAGCCAAATCTGTCAAATCAAAAATGATATTTTTTATGAAACTTAATTTTTCATATAATAAATTTGAATAGTAAGTTTCTACAAAGTTTGAGTTATTTTTTAAAAATAAAATTGAAACTAAAAAAATTACAAAAACTAAAATGTTTCTTTTGATGATATTGTATTTATTAATTTCAATTTATAACCTCAACTATTTTAACTTTAAAAAAAAGATTAGATTTTGGGGGTATGCCTCTTACACCTTTATCTCCATAAGCTAATCGATATGGTATGAATAAAAAAGCTTCATCTCCCTCTTTTAAAAATTTTAAACCTTCTTTGAAACCAGGTATCATTTGTGCTTTAGGACTAATATCACATGTTATTGGAGAGTATGCTCCAGCTGCTTTTTTTTGTTCATTAACTAAAAATAAACTTTCAGCAACTTCTAACATACTTGTATCTAATAAATTCCCATTTTCAAAATATACTGCATAATGAGCTTTTGCCTTATTCGTTGAAGTTACTTTAGGTCCATTTCCATTTTTTAATATTACATAACCTAGTCCTGATGTGGTTTTTTTTAATCTTCCTTTAAGATTATCAAATGTTTCTATGTTGTCAAGTCTTATCAGCTCTCTTTTTTCTTCAATCTCCACATTCATCTTTTCTAGATTTGTAAAATAATTATAAAATATCTCGGCGGCATTAAAATTTTTAGCATCAGAACCAATTCTTATTATTTTCACACTATTTATTGTGTCATTTTGTTGGATGGAGTCAACAACATTTAATCCCTCAACAACTTTTCCGAATACAGTGTGTTTACCGTCTAACCAAGGTGTTTCTTTGTGAGTTATAAAAAATTGACTTCCATTTGTATTTTTTCCAGCATTTGCCATTGATAAAATGCCTGGGCCATCATGTTTCAAATCAGTTATCTCATCATTAAATCGATACCCTGGACCACCGGATCCGGAGGCAGTCGGGTCACCAGCTTGTATCATAAAATCTTTAATGACTCTATGAAAAATTATTCCATTGTAAAACTTTTTATTTTTAAAATTATCAGAAACAAATTTATTTTCACCCTCTGCTAAAGAAATAAAGTTTGCCACTGTGTTCGGAGTTTTATCCTCGGTTAGTTTCATCAAAATATCCCCTTTATTTGTATTTAATTGTGCATATATACCTTCATCTAAATGAGAGAACTTGTTATTACACTGAACAAAAACAAGAGAAATAAGAATTATAATTTTTCTAATCATTATATAAGTTTTAATTAATATTAGTTAACGAAATTAAGTTAATCTCCATAATTAGTGGCTGATTTGAAATTATTTTTTCACCATCACCCTGATATCCATAACCTAAGAACGAAGGAATCAAAAAAGAACCATTTTCACCAACTTTTAATTCTTTAATTGCAAATCTCAAAGCTGGTATAATTTCTTCTTTATCTACAATATAACTTATCGGCTTCAAATTATCATCCTCATATATATCATTTCCTTTAATATCAAAGATATTGTAAATAAATTCTACTTTGTCTCCCAATTTCGGTTTCAAGTTATTTTTTGAGGGTTTTAATATTTTAAACCAAAAACCCTTGTTCGAAACAATATATTTTGATTTGGAATCTTTTTGAATAATTTTAAGAAAAATTTTTTTTTCTTTTTTTTGAATATCAATGTTGCGACTGACAGACTGATTTAAAAAGCTTTTTTCTTCTGAATTTACTGGCTCTCTTGGTTTGGTTTGGTCACAACCCTTAATTATAAAAATATTTATTAGAATAAAAAAAAAATTTTTTTTCATATTCCAAAAAATTCATTCATTGATGAAATAAATTTTTTTTCTGTTTCCAAAATTGAATCATTTGAAAAACCTCCAGAAGCATTTTTATGTCCACCACCATTAAAATACTTTTTTGCAAATTTGTTTACATCAATATTTTTCTTTGATCGGAATGAAATTTTAATAATGTCTTCACCACTTTGTTCAATAAAAATGACTGAAACCAATATACCTTGAATTCGTAATCCGAAATTTACGAACCCTTCAGTATCGCCTTTTTTAAAGTTGTATTTTTCCAGTTCTTCTTTTTTTAAAATTGTGTAAACAACTCCAAGGTTGTCTATCTTTTTTAAATTTTTGAGTGTGACTGATAAGAGATGAGCTTTTTCAAAAGTAAAATTATCATAGATTCTTTCATGTATTTTGGTGTGGTTGATTCCTTTTTTGAATAATTCTGAAATTATTTTATGAGTGTCGCCTGTTGTTAACGGATATCTAAAAGACCCAGTATCAGTTAAAATTCCTGAGTAGATGTAGGTAGCAATTTCATTGTCGATTAATTTATCATTAATAGATTTCATGACGTTATAAACTATTTCGCAGGTAGATCCAATTTCTGGTTTTGATAAAAAAAGATTTGAAAATTTTTCAGGTGACTCATGATGATCAATCATAATTAAAGGTCTATTGATGTTATCAATTTCTTTACTCAGTGCTCCTATTCTTTTCATCGAGTTAAAATCTAGAGTAAAAATGATTTGAGAATCCAGTAAGTATCTTCTCGTTTTTTCTGGGCTATTTTCGTATGAAATGACTGATCGTTCCTTTATCATCCAATCCAAATAATCTGGAGGTGAATTTGGTAAAATAATTTTTGTTTTTTTTCCAAGTTTGCTTAAAAAAATATAAAGGGCCATTGAAGAGCCTAATGCATCGGCATCAGGATTTTTGTGAGGTATAATTATACAATTTGATATACCACTGAGAATTTTATTTAACTGTTGGGAAAATTCTAAGTACATATGCACAAAGATACCAAAGACTTATGATAATATTCAATAATCATTTTCAAATTAAAGAGCTTTCAAAAATTTAATTTTAAATTTGAATAAAAATGAAAAAAAATATAACATTTACGATGATTAAGCCAGATGCTATGGAGAACGGTCATGCAGGTGATATTATGTCTATGATAATTAAGTCTGGATTTAAAATCTCTGCACTAAAATTAACTCAACTTACGATAAAACAAGCCGAGATCTTTTATAGTGTTCACAGAAAAAAACCGTTTTTTCAAGAACTAGTAACGTTTATGACAAGGTGTCCAATAATTGTTGCTGTTCTCGAAAAAAATAATGCTGTTGAAGATTTTAGAAAATTAATTGGATCTACAAACCCAGAAAACGCAGAAAAAGGATCAGTTAGGAAATTATTTGCCACATCGATGGGAGAGAATGCTATACATGGTTCTGATTCGGAGGATAACGCTAAAATTGAATCATCATTTTTTTTTGCAGGTAGGGAGATTTTTTAGATAAACACAATTTTTTTGATTTCATCACTACCAATCTCGTTATTAAAATTATCAATAATCTTATCCTTGCCGTATGATAGTTCTTGTTTTAGTGCTGATGAATTAATTTTCAAAAACAGAGTATTATTTTTAATATAAATATTTTCAGTGTATTGGCTTACATTTTTACCCATCACATTTAGCCATATTTTTTTTATAAATACTTTTCTCAATCCATCACCAAAAAATTTGTTTGAAGTCATTTTTTGAATAATACTTTTTACTGAGTTAGCTTGTTTCAGACGATTTTTTTTCATTTAATTAGTTTCAAATCTTTTGTAATGGTATTCATACTTTGTGTTAGTAATAACCAATTCATTTTTTGTAAGCTTCTTGATTCTCTCTTTCCAATTATTAGAATTAGAAAAATAATTTAAATAAATTTCACCGTCAATTTTCCTTATTTTAAAATCTATTTCGTCTAAAGAAGATGAAAAGGTTTTGTTTAAATTTGGCTTTAATTTTTTTTTCGTTCCAGTTGAATCTGAATCAAAAACATAATAATCTATGAGTGGAGATTCTCCCTTGGGGTAAAATACTTCACCCTTAGATGATACAGAGTAAATTTCCCACATACCCTCAATTATTCTAATATCCCCAATTCCATTTATATTACAGAATATAAATTGTAAACAAACAGGGATTGTTATAATAATAGATTTGTGCATATTCAGATTTTAAATAATTTCATAAACTTTATGAGTAAGATTAGTGGTCTTTATTGCTTTTAATACCCTCTGTTTGTCTGTATCTGTTATAAATATTTGTCCAAAATAATTATCCTCAATTAGCTGCATTATCAATTCTACTCTTTTTTGGTCTAATTTATCAAAAATGTCATCTAAAAGAACAAGTGGTTTTACATTTAAATATTTTTTTAAAAATTCATATTGTGCTAATTTAAGAGATACTAATAACGACTTTTGTTGTCCTTGGCTGCCGAATTTTTTTATTTGAAAGCCATTTAACAAAAATTCCAAATCGTCTTTATGAGGACCTTGAGTTGTAAATTGAAATAACAAATCTTTTTCAATAGATTTTTTTATTAAATCTCTATAATCATTGTTATTAAGTTGACTTTTAAAATTAATTTCCACTGACTCCTTATTCTCTGAAATGGACAAATAAATAGATTTAAATATATCTGAATAAGTTTTTATAAATGATTTTCTTTTTTCATAAATCATATTACCTAGATTAATTAGACTCTCATCATATATATCTAATACGTTAACATCAAATTTTATTTTTTGATGATTCATCTTTAACAACGCATTTCTTTGTGCCAATGTTTTTTTATAGATAATTAGGTCTTTTAGAAAGTTTTTGTCTGTTTGACCAATTATACCGTCAATCAAATTTCTTCTAAATAAGCTTCCCCCATTGATTATGTCACTATCGTAGGGAGATACTATAACGAGTGGGAACTGTCCAATGTGTTCAGAAATATTTTTATACGTTTTACCGTTTCTTTTAAAAATTCTTGTATGACCTTTTTTGTAACTAAAATTTATTTTCTCTTGTAGGTTATTTTTCTTAAATATTCCTTGAATCATGTAAAATTTCGTACCAATTTTTATGTTTGATGCAGATGAAGGATTAATAAAACTTTTTCCAAAACAAAGATGGTAAATTGAACTTAGTATATTAGATTTACCAACTCCATTATCTCCAACTAAACAGATTATACTTTCTTTAAATACAAAGTTTTTTGATTCAATATTTTTGTAGTTCGTTAATGATAACTTTTCTAATCTCATTATACAAGCAAATATAAAACGTGAGCCAAATTTATAACTTTAATAACATAATATTATTTAGCTATTATTATTCTTTCTTGAAGAATAAAGTTTAAATTTGATCAATTATGGCAACTTACAACAAAAGAGGCGGGAAAAGATATAATTCCAAGAACAAACTTGTAGATAAAGAAAAAATAGAAAGTGCTACTGCGGAAGTTTTTGAAAGTCTAGACTCCGGTGCTTCAAAGACTGAAAACTTTGTATCAAAGTACCAAAATTTGATAATATCTGGTGTGGCTTTAATCACTTTGTTAGTTTTTGTTTATCTAGGTTATAATACATTTATACTTGAGCCCAAAAAAGAAGACGCAATTACTGAACTTAACCAAGCTCAATACTATTTTAATCTAGCTCTAAATAGCGAGGAACCGAATGAATTTTTCAATAATGCGATTAATGGTGCTGGAGGGAAATTTGGATTTTTAGATATAATCGAAAATTATGAAAATACGCCTTCATCAAATATTGCCGTATTTAGTGTTGGAATGTCTTATCTCAATTTGAAGCAATACGACAAGGTTATCCAATATTTAAAAGATTTTAAATCAGAGGATGTTTTATTGTCTTCTATCGCAAAAGGTGTCTTGGGTGATGCTTACCTCCAAGTTGGCGATCAAAAAAATGCTTTGTTGAGCTATGAAAAGGCATCCAATATCAATAAAAATAATTATACAGCTCCAAAATATTTGTACAAAGCTGGTTTATTATCTCTAAGTTTAGGTCAAAAAAAAACTGCACTAAAATATTTTAAGAATATTAAAAATAATTTTCCTAATTCCAAGGAAGCGGAGTTTATCGATATTCAAATTGCAAAAACAGAATAGAATTTATGAGTTATTCTGGATTCAACATGCCAAAAAAAGAGAATAATAAAAATATTTCTTCCAGGGAGAAATATAAGATTTCATTAATCGTTTCAGAATGGAATAACCAAATTACTTCTAAACTCTTAAAAGGATCTATTGAAACCCTCACTAAACAGGGTATACGAAACGAAAATATATTCATTACAAAAGTCCCTGGTAGTTTTGAGTTAATTTTCGAGGCAAAAAAAAAATCAAAAGAATCAAAATTTGATTCTATAATTGTTATTGGATGTTTGATTAAGGGAGAAACAAAACATTTCAAATATTTATGCAAGTCTATCTCATATTCAATTGCAAAAATCAATTTAGAATCCATAATTCCCGTTATTTTTTGTGTTTTAATGGATAAAAATATTAAACAATCAATTGAAAGATCTGGCGGTAAAATTGGTAATAAGGGAATTGAGGCCGCTTACACATCTCTTAAAATGATGGATTTGAACAAATCATAAATTTATTTATAATGCTTAAGAGTTCACTTTTCAAACTAAATAGAAATAAGAAATTTAATTACAAGCCCCGCTATCTACAGGAGGACAAAGAAATTTCAAATTTCACCTTCGATTCGAGAATAAAATCAAGCAGAGAGGATTTTGTTTCTAATGATAGAAGTAGTTTTTGGAAACAAGAAAGAATGAGAAAAAGAATCAAGGAAAACCATTCATTTAATAAAGTTTTCATTATAATTCTATTTTTTCTTTTTTTTATATTTTTTTATATAATTGATTTCGATTTTTCAATCTTTACAAAGCACTGATGAAAGATATCATAAAAATTCTTCCAGAACATGTTTCTAATCAAATTGCTGCAGGTGAAGTCGTACAAAGACCTTCTTCATTAATAAAAGAATTGATTGAAAATTCAATTGACGCATTGTCGGACAAAATTCAAGTTTTTTTAAATCAATCCGGTAAAAAATCTATTAAAGTAGTTGATAACGGTCTTGGAATGAGTAAAAAAGATTTAATGCTTTGTTTTCAAAGACATGCCACTTCAAAAATTTCGGAATCCAATGACCTCTTTAATATAAAATCAAAAGGCTTTAGAGGAGAAGCGTTATCTTCAATTGCAGCCGTATCCTTTTTAGAAATTGTAACAAGAAGAAAAACGGATAAGTTTGGATATAAAATTAAAATTAAAGCAGGTAAAATCGAATCAAATGAAAAAGTTGTTTCTAATGTAGGAACTTATGTCATAGTTAAAAATTTATTCTTTAATGTACCTGCGAGAAGAAATTTTTTAAAATCCGATTCTGTGGAATTAAGACATATTATAAACGAATTTAACAGAATATCTATTGCACATCACGATATAAATTTTACATTATACCAAAGAGAATCAGAAATATTCAGTTTACTTAAATCAAGCATTCACGGTCGTATAAAAAATATTTTTGGAAAAAAAATTGAAGAAAATTTAATACCAATAAGAGAAAAAACATCTTTTGTAAAAATAGATGGCTACATAATTAAACCTGAAGCCTCCAAAAAAACAAGGGGTATGCAATTTTTATTTGTTAACAACAGGTTTATCAAAAATAATTTTCTTTTTCATTCAATTAATAAAGCATACGAGGGTATTTTACCTGAAAAAAATTACCCTGGTTTTTTTATTTTTTTAGAAGTTGATTCCAAATCAATAGATGTAAATATTCATCCAAACAAAATTGAAGTCAGATTCGAAGATGAACAAAGTTTATATTCAATAATTAATTCTACTGTAAAGCACAGCTTAGGAATTTTCCAGGTCACACCAACTATTGATTTTGAAGCCAAGTCTTCTTTCGAAATACCATATTCAAAAAGATTTGATCAACCCATTTCTCCTAAAATTGAAGTTGATAGTAATTTCAATCCCTTTAAAAATACAACTTCAAAATATCATTCAAAAATTTGGAATAAATCTGAAACCATTTATGAAGAAGTAGGTTCATCAAATTTATTCAATTCCAATTTACTTAATGAAATAGTAAGCGAGAACGGAAATAAGATTTTCCAAATCATGAACTCATACTTAATCACCTCAACAAGTAATTCTCTATTGATTATAGATCAAGAAAGAGCACATCAGAGGATTATTTATGAAAAATTAATGAAAAAAATCACTAAGTCGGATAACTCTAGCCAGCAACTAATATTTCCAGTGAACTTAATCTTGTCCGAAAGTCAAAAATTAATTTATTATGATTTAAAGAATACTCTCACAGAAATGGGGTTTAGGGTAAACTTGAAGGATAAATTAAATTTAAATATCACCGGTATACCTGGAATATGTTCTGATAACAAGGCAACAAAAATTATAGAAGATCTATTCGATGAATTTGAAAACGACCATAAAAAAGAATCTTTCAGTTATGGAGATTTAATTGCTAAGTCTATTTCTCAATCCACATCAATTAAAAAAGGAATTTCTTTACAAAAGGAAGAACAGAAAAAAATTGTAAATAATTTATTTAATTGCAAAGAACAATTATTGTCTCCATTTCAACAAAAAATATTTTTTTCAATTTCAAAACCAGAATTACAAAATAAATTTTCATAATGGCTAGAATTACTGAAACTGTAAAACACTTGTTAATAATCAATGGAATAGTTTTTTTATCTACTTCTTTGTATGGAAAGTATATTTATAACTTATTTGCCCTACATTATTATGAAAACACATTGTTTCAAATTTGGCAACCATTAACGCATATGTTTTTACATGGAAATTTTAGTCATATATTATTTAATATGATTGGTTTGTGGATGTTCGGTTCTCCTCTAGAACAATTGTGGGGCAAAAATAAATTTATTTTTTTTTATATTTCTTCTGGACTTGGAGCTGCAGCATTGCAAATGTTGTATAGTTCATATGATTTTAACTCAATTTTTGAAATTTTAGTAAGTAATGGTTTCAATTCAGATGAAATTATAAATACAATAAAAACCAATAGATATAATACAAACTGGTTGAGTTATATTTCAGAAAAACAGTTAAGTCATTTAAATGAGAGCTTTAATCTATCGATGGTTGGAGCTTCTGGTGCATTGTACGGTATTATAGTAGCGTTTGCATTTTTATTTCCTAATGTATCTCTATTTTTAATATTTATACCGATTCCAATAAAGGCAAAATATTTTGTACCTATATTAATTGCGGGAGATTTATTCTTTGGTGTTTCAAATTCATTTTCCATTGGACCTATTGCACATTTTGCTCACGTTGGTGGTGCTTTGACTGGACTGGCAATGATGATATATTGGAGAAAAAATCAATTCAAAAAAAACAGGTGGGATTTATGAGTAATTATTATAAAATTATAGACAAATATCGGCAATTAAATATTGCACAAAAAATAATTTTTTTCAATGTTATTCTTTTTGTAATACCTCTAATTGTATTTGTTTTTTTTTATTTGTTTGAAATTCCTAAAATAAACCTTTATTATTATTTTGAATTGTTGCCAAATATTGGTGATCTGTTTTTTAGACCTTGGTCCCTAATAACGTACGGTTTTATTCACGCAACCGTTAGTCATTTATTTTGGAATATGTTTCTGTTTTATTACTTCTCCACACTTTTTTTAAATTTATTTAAGGGAGATTATTTGGTTGCTTTATTTTGTTCTGGAATTATTGCTGGAGGTTTATTATTTGTTTTCAGCTATTCTTTTTTTCCCGTATTCGGAGGTGTTAATTCTTCTCTGATAGGCTCTTCAGCAGGAGTAATTTCGGTAGTAATTTTTATGTGTACATATTCTCCGAATTCAACGCTCAGAATACTTTTTTTTGATGTTAAATTGATTTATGTTGGAATTGTACTTGTTATTTTTGATTTAGCACAATTGCCAATTTCAAATTCTGGAGGGCATATCGCACATCTTGGAGGGGCATTATTTGGATTTTTCGCTGGAACCAAGATGAAAAACGGCGAAAACATATTTAATTATTTTAAAAAATTCACCTCATCTAAAATAAAGAAGAATAAAATACAAATATTAAATAATTCTAACCTCAAAAATAATAAACAAAATAAAATAGATAGAATTTTAGACAAAATCAATGAGTCTGGTTTTGATAGTCTAACAAGAGAAGAAAAAAAGGCTTTAAATGAAGCAAGTAAGGATTAAATAATTTAATGTTGTGAGATGAATTTCATCCAGAAATTCTTGATTCTGTTAAACGTTATATTTCTAACGATTCAACTCTTTTTGATGGGGACACTAAAAATGCCCGTTGAAGATTATTTTTTTAGCCTTTTTGTCCCAGTTATCATTGTAATTAATCTCATCTTTTTTTTCTACTGGTTATTTTATTTAAAATGGCCTTTTTTATTATTTATTTTAACCTTTCTTATAGGCTACAATGAATGGAACTTATTTTATAAGTTTCCCAATAATTCGTTTAGAAAAAGTGGGTCTACTTTTTCCGTTATGAGTTATAATGTTAGATTGTTTAATAAATACAGATGGATTGATAATCCAAATATTCCAACTGAGATAGAAAAATTAATATTTGAAGAAAACCCTGATATAATCTGCATTCAAGAATATTCAAGTGAAATGGCACCGGAGTTAAGGACATATAAATTTAAGTACATCTACCCAAATCCGTCAAATGCTGAAAAATCATCTGTTGCAATTTTTTCAAAGTTCAAAATAAAAAGTAAGGGTTTTATTGACTTCAATAATTCATCTAACTCAGGGATCTACATTGATATTCTATTTCGAAACCAAAACCTGCGAGTTTACAATCTTCACCTAGAGTCATTTAAACTTGATAGGGTTGATAGTTTAACTAAATCAAGCTTTTCTAAAAATTTTAAACTAAAGTTTGATCAAGTTAGCAATAGACAAATTGAGCAAATAGATTTTTTTAAGAAAACTGATAAGTTTAATGACAATCCCTCAATTATTGCAGTTGATTTAAATAACACCCAGTTTTCCAAAACCTATAAGATTTTGTCTCAAAAAAAGAATGACGCGTTTCATATGGCTGGTTCAGGTTTAGGTGAAACCTACAAATACTCATTTATCCCCTTGAGAATTGATTTTCTTTTTTCAGATAAGAAATTAAAAATTAATAGTTTCAAAGTAATAAGAAAAAGCCTATCGGATCATTATCCCATAATTAGTTATTACGGAATTGACTGAGCTTTAAGTTTTTCAAATAATTTTTCGATTTAGGACCTACGTTGAATAACAAGTCTATTATACTCAAATTTGGAATAAATCTATATTTTGACATAAAAACTTGATTGTATTGAGGAATATCATAGCTAATGTTTTTTTTAACATTAATTAGTCTTTCATCAATTTTTTCAGATAAAACTTTTTTAGTTGAAATTTTTACTTCTTTTTCTATTCCTAAGAATTGGCTAATATGTGAAATGATATTTATATTCCAAGAGTACAATAGTTTTTCAGTATTAAAAAAAACTTTCGTAAATTCTTCTTCATAAAACTCAAAAAATGGAGATGACCTGTATGCATTTTGTATAGATTTCCAATGTTTAACTTTCCAATTTTGAGCATTATCTATCTCTGCATTGTAATCATGTAAATTTCCGTTTTCTTTTTTGTTGTTTTTTATTGGTATAATTAGTTTTTGTACTCCATTTGCACTCATGATCAAGCATCTGTTTCTTGTTGTTTGTTTTTGATATTTCATGGACAAATCGAATTTTACGCTATAATTCAGAATGTGCCAGTAATATATTATTGATGGGAAATAAGATGGAACAAGATTAATCAATTCTTTATTTTTTTCCGTTTTTTAAACACATAAATTAAAGTTTGCCAAATCAAAATTGTAATTAAAAATGGGAGAAAAAAGGATACTGGTTTTCCCTCTCCCTTTACAGTTGTCATAACTCGATCCCATCTTATTTTCCACTTTAAAACACCCTTGTTGAAATTGTCAACGCTAAACCAGATGAAAACTGGTTTTCCTAAAATATGGTTTTCTGGTACAAAACCCCAAAATCTACTGTCTTCAGAACTATGTCTATTGTCACCCATCATCCAATAATAATCTTGTTTAAAAGTGTATGAAGATGTTTTAATTCCATTGATTATGTAATTATCATCTACTTTATTTATGGAATTATTTTCATAATCTTTAATAATCTTTTTGTATATCGGGTAGTTTTGATTGTTAATATTAATTGTTTCGCCCGCTTTTGGAATTGAAATAGGACCAAAGTTGTCCTCGTTCCAATTAAATTTTATATTGTTTGGAAAAAAACTTTCGTTGTATGAAATTTTGTTATTAGTTTTTCTAATTATACTATCAAAAGTACCTAAATTTCTAATTTTTTCTGCTTGATTTAAAGTCAAAGTAACCTGTTTCTTTCTTTCAATTATTTCTTTAATTTGAATGTATGGTTCACTTTGTTTTATGTTTCTTATTATTTTGTTTGGTAGACCTTCGTAAGGAGTAAGAACTCTAAAGTCATTTAAGTCATTGCTAACATTACCCAATATATATTTTGAGATTTTTTTATATGATTTTTGTGTGATATTTTCAATTCTGTATTGTCTATTAAATCCCTTAATATTTAAATCAATAAGTGCTTTAGATGAAACTCCTTTGGCATTATGTATAAAATGATTAAACTGCAACTTGGCTCTATCAGGTAACTTATTTAGGTTACCATTGATATAAACAAAGCCGTTAATAATTTCTAATCTATCTCCGGGCAGACCCAAACATCTTTTTACATAATTTGATTTTTTATCCACAGGCTTCTTTACACCTTTCTCTTTAACAAAAAATTTTCTAACTGTGTCGGCAGGCCAATTAAAAACAACAATTTCGTTTCTCTTTACTTTTTGAAAACCAGGTAGTCTCATATATGGAAGCTGAGGATAGTTTAGATATGATTTTATTTTGAATATTGGTAAAGTATCATGCATCATTGGTAATGAAAAAGTAGTCATTGGGATTCTTGCCCCGTAGTGAAATTTACTCACAAACAAAAAATCTCCTATTAAAAGGGTTTTTTCTAGTGATCCTGTAGGTATAATAAAAGGTTGTATTATATAGTTATGTACAATGGTTGCTGCTACTATCGCAAATAAAATAGAATTAATCCAATCTCCAATTGAAGTTGAATTTTCTCTGTTTTTTAAATTATAATATTTGGTATTTTTTGAATAGTTCAAAATATAAATGTAAAATCCAAGTGAAACAATACTTATAAAAACACTCAAATTCGATTTTCTTCCAAAACTCCTAATGGTTTCAACCCAAATTACGGGAAACATAATTAAGTTTATTACAGGCATAAATAATAAAATAACCCACCAAACGGGCCTTTTAATTATTTTTAGTAAAACTATTCCATTATATATGGGCAGTATCGCTTCCCAAACTTTTCTTCCAGCCAAAACATATAGTTTCCAAGTACCTAAAAAGTGAATTATTTGAATTAAAATGAAGAAAATGAACCATTGAGTTAATGTCATTATTTTTTTGTTTTAAAATTAAAAACCTAAAATATCATCCATATTGAATATTCCTTTTTTATTTTGAATCCATTTGGCTGCAATTATTGATCCTTTTGCAAAGGAATCTCTAGAAAAAGCTTCATGCTGAATTTGCAGTTTATCTAACTTAGATTCGAACGACACTTTATGAACACCTATTTTTTTATTTTGTCTTTTGGAAATCATTGAAATACTTTTGGAATTTTTATTTTTACCCCAACTTATAAATGAATTATTTTTCTCAATTATATCATTTGCTAAACTAATTGCTGTCCCACTTGGAGAATCTACCTTTTCTTTATGATGAGTTTCTTCTATAGAAATATTAAAAGGACTGTCATACTTATTCATTAAAGATGCTAAATATTGATTTATTTTAAAAAAGATATTAACTCCAAAACTAAAATTAGATGAATAGATGAAGGCAGTTTGCTTTTCTTCACAATACTTCTTTACTAAATCAAAATCATCTAACCATCCTGTGGTTCCGCAGACCACAGGTATTTTGTGGTCAAAAGATTTAATAATATTTTCAACTGCTGCGGATGGAACACAAAAATTAATTGAAACGTCAGCCTTTGATAAATCTCCTTTTTGCATTTTTTTATCAATTATACAAACAATTTCTATCTTTTCTTTAATTGCTATTTTTTCAATAGCTCTCCCCATTTTACCATAACCAACAAGAGCAATTTTCATATCTAAAATTTTAAATTTAAATTAACTCCAGCTATTGGAAGAGAATTTATTTCTGTTTGATTTAAATAAGGTTTGATTGAAAGTTTTGATTCTACATTAAATTGTAATAAATGAGCGCCAACGTTAGCGTCCAGGACATTTAAAAGGTATATACCAACAAACCATAATATTGATAAATCTCTGTAATTTTTATGAAAATTCATACCTTCAACAAGCTGATCATTAAACAATATTTTACGCGTATATTCATCACTATAGTCCCCTCTAATTCTTTGTTTGTATGCATTTCTATAAGAATTCATCTCATTTGTTTGGTAAATAAAATAATATGCAGAAACTGTTAAACCACCATATATAAAAGGAATAGTCCAATATCTTTTGGTATAAATTTGTCCGAGACCAGGAATTACTGCAGAATAGAACGCAGCTTTTGAAGGTGTAAGAGGGTCTTTTAGAAGCCTTTCTCGTTTAATATCCTTATTATAATTTTCTTTTGCTAATTGACAATATGAATTCAAATAGAATAATATTGAAAACAAAAAAAACAGATTGATCTTCACTTTTTTAGGATGTTTTTAAGCTTTAATAGTTCTGACTTTGAGTTAAATGGTATTTTTAAAATACCTTTATTCTTACCCAATGTAAGAATTTGAATTTTTGACCCCAGTATTTTAGAAAAATATTTTTCGTCATCTGTAAATTTATTTTTAATTCCTAATGGTTTTTTATCTTTTTTATTTTCTTTGATTTTACTAACAAGTGATTCAGTTTTTCTAACACTTAACTCTTTTCTAATTATTTCTTTATAAATCTTTAGTTGAATGTTTTTATCATCAATATTAATTATGCTCCTTCCGTGTCCCATTGATAAGAAACCGTCTCTAATTCCAGTTTGAATAATTGGGTCAAGTCTTAATAACCTTATATAGTTTGATATAGTAGATCTTTTTTTTCCTAATTTTCTGCTCAATTGCTCTTGAGTAAGAGACAACTCATCAATCAATCTTTTTATTGAAAGAGCTATTTCGATTGGGTCAAGATCTTTTCTCTGAATATTTTCAACAAGAGCAATTTCGAGCATTTCCTCGTCACTTGAGTTTTTAATAAATGAAGGAATAGTTTTTAAACCTATCTTATTTGATGCTCTTAATCTCCTCTCTCCAGCTATTAATTGAAATTTGTCGTTTTCAATCTTTCTAACTGTAATTGGCTGAACTATACCCAAGTTTTTAATTGATTCTGCTAATTCACCTATATTTTCATCATTAAAATTAGTCCTCGGTTGGTATGGATTTGTTATAATTTGTTTTATTGGTATTGCAACCACCCCAACTTTAATTTTTTCTTCATTAGGGTTAGTGTCAACTGAATAAGAATCTGAATTATTTAAAAGAACAGAAAGTCCTCTTCCTAAAGCTGACTTTTTTTTTGATTTATCCATTTTTTGATTTTTTTAAAATTTCTTGAGCTAAACTTAAATAATTTTTAGCCCCTTTACTAGTTGAATCATATTCAATAATATTTTCTCCATAACTTGGTGCTTCACCTAATCTAACATTTCTCTGAATAATTGTTTTAAAAACCATTTTCCCGAAATGTTTTCTAACCTCCTCCACTACAGTATTAGAGAGCCTAAGTCTTAAATCGTACATTGTAAGAAGTAATCCTTCAATATCAAGATTAGCATTATGCAATTTTTGTATACTTTTTATTGTATTTAAGAGTTTACCCAATCCTTCCAATGCAAAATATTCACATTGAATTGGAATGATAATTGAATTTGAGGCAGTTAATGCATTTAAAGTGATTAAACCCAAGGATGGTGGACAATCTATCAGAATAAAATCAAAATTATTTGATATTTCTTCGAGTGACCTTTTTAAAATAAATTCACGCTTTTTTCTATTCACTAACTCTATTTCTACAGCAACCAAGTCTATATGAGAAGGAATTAATTTTAATTTTTCTATAGAAGTTTTATAAATAATCTTGTTAAAATCAGGTTTTTTATCAAACAATTCGTAAGTGCCTATTTTTTTTATTGAAGAATCAAAACCTAGTCCAGAAGTTGTATTAGCTTGTGGATCAGCATCAATTAATAGAACTTTTTTTTCCAGAATAGCAAGGGCAGACGAAAGATTGATAGAGGTAGTTGTTTTTCCCACACCACCTTTTTGATTCGCGATTGCAATTATCTTTGCCATAATATTATCTAAAAGTAGTATTAAATAGAGGGCAAAAAAAGGGAATCTAAAAAGGTTTTTTAACAAAATATAAAATTATCCGAATAACTTTCATTCAACAATAAGTATTGTCTCATTAATCTTTTTGTATCCGTATTTTTCTCTAGCAAATTTTTCCAAACTGTCAATATTATTTAGATCTTTAATTAACTTATTGTCTTTTTTAATTTCACTTTCTAAAAATTTTTTTCTTTCATTTAAATTTTCAATCTCATTATTTAATTCTTGATGAACCAGTAAAGAATGAGTATCCAAAAAAACCATCCACACAAGAAAAAAAGTACCTATTGTTATATAGGCAATTGAATAAGGATTTTTTAACTTTTTAAATACTTTCATCAATTGATGAGACTTTTTCTTCTGTAATAATTTGTTCGTGTTTATTCCCCCATGAGTTTAGGATGTAATTTACCACGTCGGCAATTTCCTCATCATCTAATCCCTGATATTCCATTACAGAGTCGTAAATTTCTCCATTAACCCAAATAGGACCGCTAAGACCAAATTTTATAGACTGTATTGTTTTGTCAATGTTTTCTAAATAATCCGAGTTTGCTAAAGGAGGGTTTTTTCCCTTTTCACCCATCCCATTATCCAAATGGCACCTTACACAAAAATCATCATAAATTTCTTTCCCTTCAATCATACTTTGTTCAAGTGGCTTGTTGATATACAAAGTATTAAAAATACCAATGTAAATAATAATTAAATAAAATAATAGGGATTTCATATCAGGTTTTAGGTAATATTTTAAAAATTCCCTTCCCCACAACAGACACATACAGATATCCTTCAGGGCCTTCTACAACATTTCTCACTCTACCTATATTTTCAAGAATCTTTGATCTTTTTATTACTTCTCCCTTATTATTAAAAGACAACATTTCAACGTATTGGAACTTCAAAGACCCCACAAAGAGATTATTTTTCCATTCAGGATATATGTCAGAATTTGAAAATGCCATACCAGATGGAGCTATAGATGGTACCCAGTAATATAAAGGTTGTTCCATGCCTTCCATAGAAGTTTTGTCGGTTATGATTGTTCCACTATAATTTATTCCATAGGTAATAATTGGCCATCCATAATTTTTCCCGGGTTTAATAATGTTTATTTCATCTCCACCCATTGGACCATGCTCATGTGTCCATATCTTGTTTGTATACTTATTATAAACCATCCCTTGTGGATTTCTATGACCATAACTGTAAATAGCTTTTCTAGATTCAGGTAAACCAAAGAAAGGATTATCATCAGGAATACTTCCATCCAAATTTAATCTGTAAATTTTACCACCATCTCTACTTAGATTTTGAGGGTTTACGTCCCTGTTTCCACGATCACCAATGGAAAAAAAGATATGTCCTTTATTGTCAAATGCAATTCTTGATCCCCAGTGTTGACCTTTTTTGGTATTATAATCACCCTTATATATCATTTTTAAATTTTTTAATTCAAAATCTACCAATTTAGCCATATACAGGGCAGTGTGTCCACCTTTCCTTTTTCTTTTGCCATTCTGTGGGATGAAAGAGTAACGACTTTGTATGTCTCTCAACTCTGACTTTAGTTTATCTTTTTCAGATTTAGATTCACCTTCGCCTGACATTAAAATTTGATTTATCCTTTTGTTTATTTGTTCAATTCTTCTTAAGTCATATTGATTTTTTATGTCTGGATAATAATTCACATCAAGAAAAAGTTGAAATTTTTCAATAGGGTCTCTTTTATTTATCAATTCCTCACCGAAAGTTTCTACAAAATCTCTAAAAGTTTCCTTAAAAACGAACGGATACTTTTTTCTAATGGTATTTAAACCGTCTTGAACTAATGTGTTTTTCATGTAGTTATCGAAGGTTTGAGATTCTGAGGGTATATCAAAATCATTGTATGAATCAACTTCAGTGCTAACTGTAAAATAAATCTCATTTGTTTCTTTAAATTTGGGAGAAACAGCAACATCTAATAGGCCACCCTGACCACGAACGTAAACAGGAGGTAAACCTTGGATTTGATATTTTTTACCATTTTTTACACGGTACATAAAACCAAGTTTTTCAGTTATTAAAAAGTCATTTTTATTTATGAAAGACAACCCCCAAGGAATATCTAAACTGTCGACAACCAATTTATAAGTATAATTTATTTTTTTTGGAGTCTCTAATTCAATGTTTTTTTTTGGTTGATCGCAGCTAAAAATTATAGAAGTCAACAAGTAAATTTTTAAAAAAAGTATTTTCAAGGTTTTTTTTTTAAAATTACAAAATCTTTAATTGTTAAAAGACAAAATTGAATCCAATTCTTAAAGTCGGGATGACAGGATTTGAACCTGCGACCCCACGCACCCCATGCGTGTGCGCTACCAGACTGCGCCACATCCCGTTGTATATATTGTAATTTTTTTTAGTTTTAAACAATTGACTGTAAAATTTGTTAATTATAATAAAAAAAAAATTAACATAACTACAACATTTTATTTAAATTTAAGATTATAGTTTTGGAAATATGATTGACGGAATATGAAAGAAGAAAAAACTCAACTAGAATTTTATAAAACTATACTTGAAAAAGTTAGTTTTGATCGTGCGTTATTCGAAAAAGAATTTAACAAAGCCATAATAGATCTCTCTTTTAAAGACTCTAATGAACTGAGAATATGGAAAAGGAAATTTATCTTTGAAAAATTTCAAAATAACTACATCAGAAAATCTTCTTAAGGACTTATTAATTTAATTTTATTTATTAAAATTTCTCCTCTGACAATACTTTGGATTATTGTTTGAAGCGCCTCAATAATTTGGATTTTCAACTGAGATTTAGGATATATAATACTTATTTCTCTAGCGGGAGCTGGTTCCTCGAACGGTTTAACATTAATTTTATTTTCTTTAGAGAGGTTTTGGGTATTAAGAAATGGTAATAGCGTCATCCAAGGACCCTCATTTGATAGATTAATTAATGTTTCAAAACTCCCGCTTTTTAAAACATATCTACCGCTTTTATTATCAAAAGACTTAATTTTTTCTTCATCGTTAAGGCCACAAATTGATAGCACCTGGTTTCGGAAACAATGTCCGTCTTCAAGAACCAGTACTGATTCTGATTCGATATCCTCCAGATTAAGCTTATTCAAATCTTTCAACCTATGACTATTGGGAATATACCCTACAAAGGGCTCATAATACAAAGGGGATTCCACAATTGAATCTACCCTAAGTGGAGTTGCTGCTATCCCAGCATCCAAAACACCATCATTAAGATTTTTTATAATATTTTCCGTTGGCATTTCTAAAATATTTAAAACAACCTTTGGATATTTTTTAAGAAAAGTTTTTAAAAACATAGGTAATAAAGTAGGCATGATTGTAGGAACTATACCTAAATTAAATTCTCCACCTATAAAACCTTTTTCTTGCGCTATGATATCTTCCATTCTCTTTGATTCTGAGATTATACTCTTAGCTTGTTTCAAGATTTCTTCACCTACTTTTGTTAGTACAACTGGTTTTTTGGTTCTGTTGAAAATTTGTACACCCAACTCATCTTCCAATTTCTGAATTTGCATACTTAACGAGGGTTGAGTGACAAATACTTTCTTTGAAGCACTAGTAAAATTACCAGTTTCAGCAACCGCGATCATATATTTAAGCTGTGTTAATGTCATATTTAAAACCTATAATAAATATAAATATAATAAGAATTTCATATTAAGAAAAATTTTAAAAAAAAAAGAAGCCTACTATTTGATAGTAAGCTTCTCGAGTGTTAACCAATAATTAAATATCCAAATAAGGGAGTAACCAAAACAAATCAAAAGAAAAAACTATTATATAGTTACCAAATCAAACAACTCCCTTATTTTGATATGCATATTTACTATTTATAAACTAAACAAGTATAAGTATTTCATTGTATTATTTTATTAACTATTAGATTTACTTATTTAATCACTTCAATCAACATTTTTATGTTGTTTATAGGCGCCTCTCTTTTATCAATTGGTTGAGAATTTATTTTATCTACTACATCCATCCCTTTGACAACCTTACCAAACGGGGTATATTTTCCATCAAGGTGGTGTGCTCCACCCTTTTTTTGTACTATGAAAAACTCATACGGAGATGCTAGTTTGAATGGATTTGCAATATCACTACTTGGCATTGATACGATTCCTCTATCGTGTCTAATTTTGTTTTTTGCATCTACGGGTAATAAATATTTTCCTATTTGTCTTCTTTTAATTGAAGTTTCTTTGTTATCCGAATTGCCACCTTGAATTATAAAATTTGGAACAACTCTGTGAAAAAATGTATTATTAAAATACCCTAATTTGGATAAATAAATAAAATTTGATTTGTGATATGGGGTTTCGTCAAAAAGTTTAATTATAATTTCGCCGAAGGAAGTCGATATTTTAACTTTATTGTAGCTATTTTCCATATTGTATGCATACAAAAAATTAATAACATTTTTATTATTTAATATGATTTTAGGATTCTCAAGTAAAATTTTATTACTTTTTTTCTTTGAATCTTTTTTTTCAATACGGATTTTTATTTTTTCTTTTTTTTTAACCCTACTATTTTCACAACAAAGTGTTAAAATAACTAAAAATGAAAAGATGAATAAATTGAATTTTTGCATATGGAATTAAAAGAATTTTTGAATAAGTCTCCAAAATTAAATGAAATTCCTAAACCAGGGATTAAATCTCAAATTAAAATGGCTCCTCCAGGAAGACATTTGTATGATGAAAATAAGAATTTAAGATTTGCTGCAACCACAATGTTATTATATCCAATAGAAAAAATATTACATTTCTGTTTAATAAAGAGAACCATTCAACTTGCCAACCATTCAAATCAGATTGGTTTTCCTGGGGGAATAAAAGACAAATCTGATAAAGATTACTGGGATACTGCTTTGCGTGAAATGAACGAAGAGATTGGGGTTAAACCAGAACGGGTTATCTATATGACTAGATTGTCGAAAGTTTTCATTCCAATAAGCAATTTTGTTGTCATTCCTTATATGGCAAGAACTGAAAAAAGACCATGTTTTTTAATAAATGAAAATGAGGTTGAATACCTTATAGAGATTAAACTTTCAACGCTTTTGTCAAAAAATTCGATTGGTATATCAAAAATTATAAATCGAAAAGTTCCAGTTTTTAACTTTCATGGAGAACAAGTCTGGGGAGCAACTGCTATGATTCTTGCTGAGGCTAAAGATTTGATTTTATTACTGAAATAATAATATATTTACTTTACAAATGAGTCTTCTAAAAAAAAATCCCTTTGGGCATTATCTTATAATCAAGAAAATGCTGATTAGATATCTTGGATATTTAACTCATAGGAGATATAGGGGTTTCAATGAATTAAAAATTGAAGGTTCAAAGCTTTTAACAGGTCTGCCTGATTCGAATGTTCTTTTTGTCTCCAACCATCAAACATATTTTGCTGATGTGGTTGCAATGCTACATGTATTTAACGCAACTCTTCATGGTAGAAATGACACAATAAAGAATGTAGGATATTTATGGAATCCTAAATTAAATATTTATTTTGTTGCAGCAAAAGAAACCATGAAGTCAGGTTTACTTCCCAGGATATTGTCCTATGCAGGTTCAATTCCAATTCAAAGAACATGGAGGGAAGGTGATCAAGATATTAAAAGAGAAGTTAATAAATTAGACATCACAAACATTTCTTTAGCTTTAAAAGACGGATGGGTAATTACTTTTCCTCAAGGAACAACAACTCCTTTTAAACCACTACGTAAGGGTACAGCACACCTTATTAAACAGTTTAGACCGTTAGTTGTACCAATAGTTATAGACGGATTTAGAAGGTCATTTGATAAAAAGGGAATTTTAATCAAAAAAAAAGGAGTGATTCAATCAATGTGCATAAAAAATCCCCTGCATATTGATTATGATAAAGAATCAGCCGATGAAATAATTCATAAAATTGAATTTGCAATAGAGCAACACCCCTCTTTTTTAAAGGTTAATCCAGTTAATAACAATTTAAATTAGTGTCCAAAAAATCTCAATTTAAATCTTTTTTATAATTTAAATGCTTTTCTTTTAGGTTTCTGATTTGTGAGTCTAATTTTGATTCATTGTCAATTAAAATGTAAACTTCATCTTTACTTTTTGGTTGAAATTTATCTTTGATAATAACTTTAGCTTCAAAATTTGTAGAATCAATCCTTTTTTTTTCGATAGTTATTTCGGTACCATTAAAATTTCTTTTAGAATATTCACAAGAAAAAAAAATAATTAAAAAACTAATTAAAAGAGGTTGAAAATAAGATACCTTCACAATACAATCTTTATAATGTCAACTTAATTTATTTGTAGGATTTTTCTAAATTTAAAAAAAAAAAAAATTAAAAAAATTCTAATTTTTTATTTATTTTTTATATCTGGATGTAAACCTATGTACAGAGCAATTCCATTCGAGAAATATGTACCTCCTAAAAGTCCAAATTATTCAAATCCTGATTCATGGGCTGTAAAACCAAGTAAATACCCAGAATCTTTAAAAAAAATTATTGGAGAAAGTGAGAATAAAAATTGTGATGTATTTTTTATTTATCCCACGATGTTTCTTGATCAAAAAAATTTTAATTGGAATGCTGATATTGATGATAATTCATTAAATAAAAATATAATTAACAGATCAATTAAATACCAAGCATCTGCTTTTGGGAAAGTTGGTAATATATATGTCCCATTTTATAGACAATCCCATTATAAGGTTTACATCAATCCATTTAGCAGGCATGAAGAAAAGTCGAGAGCCATTGCTTACAGTGATATAAAAAAAGCATTTAAATATTATTTAGACAACTATAATGATGGTAAACCAATTATTATAGCTTCTCATAGTCAGGGTAGTATTTTATCAGCAATGTTGTTAAAAGATTTTTTTGATGGTAAGCCACTTCAAAAAAAATTGGTCATTGCTTACTTACCTGGAACTAAAATTGTTGATGATTATTTTGAAAAGATAAAAAAACTAGAAAAAAGTGATGAAGTAGGAGGTTATGTTTCATGGAATACATATAAAAAGGGTAGCTATCCGAAAAAGTATGAAGAATGGTTTAAAGGGGCTACCACAACGAATCCAATAACTTGGGATAATAAAATTAAAACTAAATATGAGGAACATAAAGGTCTTCTTTACACTGATGATAAACTATATCCCAAATCAGTTAAAATTATAATAAAAGATGGTTTGGTGTGGTCTTATCTGCCTCGTATTCCAAAAAGATTATTTTTGGTAATGAAAAAAGATTATCATATAGCAGATATAAATTTATTTTGGAAAGATATTGAGCTAAACGCTATAAATAGATTGAAGCGATGGGAAAAAACCGAAAATCTCAGATAATTTTAAATTATAATGTTTATTAAATTACCAATTAAACCTAAGTTGATAATTAAGATTTAATTAATAAATTTATAAAAATAATCAATGAAAAAACCAAATACATATTTTTCTCGGCGTGCTTTTTTAAAAAATTCAGCAGTAGCCTCTTCATTTTTTATAGTCCCAAGATTTGTTTTAGGAGGTAATGGATACACAGCACCCAGTGATAAACTCTCGATTGCTTCTATTGGTTGTGGGGGTAAAGGTAGTAGCGATATTACAAATGCTTCTGTAAATGGCAGGGAAAATGTTATCGCTTTGTGTGATATTCATCCACGAGGTGACCATGGAGTAGTCAACATAAGAAAAAGGTTTCCAAAAGCTCGATTTTATACCGACTTTAGAGAGCTTCTTAGTGAAGAAAAGGATTTGGATGCGGTAACAATATCTACACCTGACCACACCCATGGCATTATTGCAAAAATGGCCATGGAAAAAAAGATTAATGTGTATGTGCAAAAGCCACTAACTCATAATATTAAAGAAGCGCGTTTATTAACAGAATTAGCTAGAAAGAAAAAAGTTGTAACCCAAATGGGAAACCAGGGCGCCTCTCATCCAGGACAAAAGTATGTTCAACAGTGGATTCGTGAAAAAAGAATAGGAAATGTTAGTGAAGTAAAAGTTTGGACAAATAGACCTGTTTGGCCACAGGGAATATCTTTTCCAGCGTCCGATCCTGAAAACAAACCAAAAGATTTGGACTGGGATTTATGGTTGGGGCCTGCTAAAAAAATTCCATTTAACTCCTCTCTGCATCCATTTAATTGGAGAGGCTGGTGGGAGTATGGAACAGGTTCATTAGGAGATATGGGGTGCCATTTGATTGATATACCATTCAGAGCTTTAAAGTTAAAATATCCTGTGTCTGTAGAGTGTAGTGTAAGTTCATTTTTTTCAAAAATGTGGGAGGTTAAACATCAATCTATCGGATGTCCAGCATCTTCTTACGTTACTATTAATTTTGAGCCTACTGACATAAATAAAACTCCTATTAAGTTGGAGTGGTTCGATGGTGGATTAAGGCCCTCTTATCCTAGTCTTATTCCAAACGACACTTTTTTAGGGGGTAAAAGAAATACAAATGGTGTTATAATGATAGGTGAGGAAGGTATAATTACTGCGGATGTATATGGAAAAAATCCTAGATTATTTACTAAAGATAAACAAGTCATTTCGCCTAAAATTAAAAATTTGCCTAAGGATGATTGGGGCCACCAAAGAATGTGGATTGACGCTATAAAAGATGGTTATGGCAGTTCTAAACATAAAATGTTAACATCATCATTTGATTATGCTGGTCCAATGACAGAGACGGTACTTATGGGAAATATTGCTATCAGATCATATTTATTAAATAAAAATGGTGACCCAGATTCAATCAATATAAATGGTAAGAACAGAAATAGTTATTATGGAAGGAAAAAACTGACCTGGGATGGAGAAAACATGAAAATCACCAACTTTGAAGATGCAAATCAATTTGTCGGCAGAAATTATCGTGAAGGTTGGCAGATTTGATCTTCCAAATGATTGATAATTAAAGCAATTATATTTATTGAAACGAAGAGACGCTATAAGACAGACTGCACTTGCCTCGGCTTTTGGTATTTTATTTCCAATTAAAGATATAAAAGAAAAAACAGAAAGAAAAAGTATGCTTAAAGGTAATATAAACCATAGTGTTTGTGATTGGTGTTATCCTAACTTATCTATTGAAGAATTATGTATTGAGGCCAAAAGAATTGGCCTCGTTGGCATCGATCTAGTCAAGCCCAAAGACTTTCCAACACTTAACAAATATGGACTTATATCTACAATGACAGAAGGTGCAGAAATAACTCAAAAGGAATCTTTCAATGATCCTAGCTATCATAGTGAACTCAAAAATCGGTACATAAATCATATTGATTATGTTTCTAAAGCTGGATTTAAAAATTTAATTTGTTTTTCTGGTAATAGAAAGGGTATGGATGATGAAACTGGATTAAAAAATTGTATTACAGGCTTAAAAAAAATTCTCTCTTATGCAGAAAAAAAGGGTGTTATTATATTAATGGAACTATTTAATTCAAAAATAGATCATCCAGATTATATGTGTGACAATACCAAGTGGGCTATTGAATTGTGTAAAAGAGTTGACTCTCCAAATTTTAAATTACTATATGATATATATCATATGCAAATTGAAGAGGGTGACATAATTAGAACTATTAATGATAATCATATTTACTTTGGACATTATCATACCGCTGGTGTACCAGGAAGGAATGAAATTAATTCATCACAAGAATTAAATTACCGAGCAATAATGAAAGCTATTGTAAAAACTGGATATTCTGGATTTGTTGCACAAGAATTTAGACCTACAAGGAAAAATCATATTGAATCCCTAGAAGAGGCAATTGCTATTTGCGACGTTTAATAAATTAATTACAGTTCAAACTACTAATTAGAGTATAGGTTCCAACATTAATTGTAATACTACCCTCTAAATGCCTAAAGCTATAAGCTTTTCCTTTAGGAACATAGACTCTTACCTTTTTACAAAGTGGATCGGTATATGTAAAAGACACTCCATTATTTCCACCCTCAACAATACTTTCTTTACATGGTGAGCAACTTACATATATATTTACAGTAGCATTATTACTATACACATTTCCATCAAATGCTTTGTATTGAAAACTATCACCTGAATTCATGGTTCCTCCCTGCACATATGAGAAAGTACCATTACTATTTAAAGTTAAATTTCCATATGTGGGCGAAGATACCAGAGTTACAGTCAAGGAGTCTGCGTCTGGGTCAATATCATTATAAGTAACTTTTGTTTGGCCATTATCAAGTGAAGTCGCAGTAGCACCTATATCTACAATAATTGTATCACTATTTGCTACTGGGGCATCATTTGTTCCTGTAACGTTGATACTCACAGTTATTGGTGCACTATCAATTTTTCCATCGTTGGCACTGTATGTAAATGAGTCAGTAGATTCATTGCTACCACCGTGAGTATAAAGAAAAGTCCCATTTGCATTAAGTGTAACGGTTCCTTTTGAAGGATTAGTAACTTTTACCGCAGTAAGTGCGTCACCGTCTGGGTCCGTATCATTTGCTAAAACTGAAGTTGAACCATTTGAGGTGATTGTAGCAGTACCGGACTCCATAACAAATATTGAATCACTGACGCCATTTGCTGGATTATTTATATAAATTGTTACTGTAGTTGTGTTTCCAGGAAAAAACCCATCAGTTGGTTTGTAATAAAAAACATCTGTAGTTGTTGCACTACCATCGTGTGTGTATGAAAATGTCCCATTTGCATTTAGAGTAAGGCTACCATTTATAGGTCCACTTGAAAGCTGTGCTGTAAGAGGATTTCCCTCTGGGTCAGTGTCATTAGAGAGAACACTTGTTGTTACCCCATCATTTAATGTATTTATTGTTCCACCATTTACTACGCTGATTGTGTCAAGATTACCTGTTGGTTGATCGTTAACACTAGTTATATTGACATTTATGATGTCATCTGGGGAACACCCAGGGTCCCCATCAAAAGCAGTTAAAATAATATTAGTATTTCCATTTTGGTTTTCTTTAAACTGAACGATAAGACTTGTACTTGTCGTGGTGACTTCTATCAAACTTGGGTTTTGGGCAACAGCAGTGTATTGCAATGTTGGACTTTCAACATCAGAAAATGTATTTCTAATATCGATTACGATTGGAGCACTATCTTCAGATGAATTTATATCTGGAATAGCATTATCTAATGTGGGGCAATCATTAACAGGTACAATCGTTAAATAAATAGGGATATCGATTTGACAATTTTGATCATCAACTGTAATTGTTGCCGTAAGTGATCCATTATCATGCTGAGCAATATTATTAAATGCAACCACACCCTGATCGCTAACCGTCACTGAGCTTAGTCCAGAATTCGTTTGAACCCGTGTATATAAAATTGTATCAGGTGGTAAATCTGAGTCAGAAACTGTAGCTCCTATATTTAGTGATGGTATTGCCACATCTTCATTATAAATAAGCGTGTAGGATCCTGTTGTAGTTTCTGGACAGTCATTGACTTTAGTTATTGTGATACTAACTGTTGCTGTGTTTCCATCCTGCGTGCCGTCATTGGATTTATATGTGAAAGAATCACTTGTAGTTTCAGAACCATCATGAGAGTACATAAAAGAGCCCGTACTCGTAAGAGAAATTGTTCCGAATGTTGGAGAAGTAACAAGAAATGCTGTAGTTGGGGTACCTATTTCAACATCGGTATCATTTTCTAAAACTGAGGATGCACCCAATGTTGTGACCGTTACGGTTCCACCTTCAAGTACAGAAAGTTGGTCTCCAACTGTGAGAGGCGGGTCGTTCTGAGGATTTACAGTTACATTAAACACATCATTAGTTAGTGGAGAACAACTCGCATCTCCTGTATTATCATCTACAGTAGTTGTTACAATAAAACTTCCTGTTTGGTCTTCAATATAGTCGATTGTGAGTGTGGCACTACTGAGAGTTACAGTCGCAATACCTGCTCCAGTATGGGTTACAGTAAAAGTTAAATTGTTTACCGTTGGTCTTACATCCACATCACCAAAAATACTCTTTAAGTTAAATACAGAATTTGGAGCATCTTCATTAACATTAATGTCAGATTGAGCACTAACTATATTTGGACAGTCATTTACAGCATTAATTTGTATCGTAACAGTTACAGTTACATTATTGACACCATCAGACAGAGTATAAAGAAATGTATCTGTTGCAGTCTCAGAGCCATCGTGCACATAGGAAAATGTACCATTTGCAGCAAGTGCAAAATTACCAGGATCATTGTGATACAGAGGTTGTGTAAGTAAGGTGGAAGTTAGAGGTGAACTCTCAGGATCTGAGTCATTTGCTAAGACTGAAGTGGCACCACCGGTTACTGTTGTCGCAGTCGCACTTTCATTAAGAATAATTTGATCTGCTACTCCAATTGGTGGGTCGTCTTGTGGACTTACTGTCACACTGAAAACATCACTTACGGTATCGCAACCCGCACCATCATCAACTGTAACTGATACTGCAAAGCTTCCAGCTTGGTCATCAATATAATCAATTGTAATTGTAACTGTGTTGAAAGTAACGGTAGCTATCCCAGCACCAGTATGAGTTACAGAATATGATAAATTATCAGGAATACCACCGACTCTGTCAACATCAACAAAAACAGAACCAACGTTTATTATTGTGTCCACTGAATCTTCCTGAACGGTTACATCCGAAACTGGATTCGCAACCGTTGGACAATCATTAACAGGTGTAATTTGAATTGTTACCGTAACTGTGTTGCCAGATTCAGTTCCGTCAAAAGTTCTGTAAGTGAAAGAATCTGTAGTTGTTTCTGAACCATCATGGGTATATGAAAACGTACCTGATGTTTGAAGTGAAAAACTGGACGAATTCTTTGGAGGATCAACAACTTGAGCAATAATATTGTCGCCATCTGGATCACTGTCATTATTTAGCACATTGCTTGATCCGGCTGAAGTTATAGTTGCTGTCCCACCTTCAACTAGGGTTATAGAATCTGTAACAGTGATTGGAGCTTCATTAACATTGCTAATATTTACATTAAATGAATCTGTAGTTGTATTACAACCAGCATTATCATTTGCAGTTACAGTAACAACAAAACTCCCATTTTGGTCCTCAATGTAGTCTATAGTAATTGTAGCAGTATTAATTGTTACAGTTGCTAAATCAGTCCCAGTTTGAGATACAGTGAAGGTTAGATTATCTGGATTTCCACCAACTTTGTCAACATCACTGAAAACATTACTAACATTTAAAAGAGTATTTGATGCATTTTCACTCACATTAACATCTCCTAATGGATTGGCTACCGAAGGACAGTCGTTTACAGGTGTAATTTGAATAGTTACTGTTACTGTATTACCCTGTTTTGCTCCATCAAATGCTCTATAAGTAAAAGAATCTGTAGTTGTTTCACTTCCATCGTGAACATAAGTAAATGTTCCTGAGGTTTGAAGTGCAAAACTAGAAGTGTTTACAGGACTTGAAACTAATTGCGCTTGCAGAGGGTCGTTTTCTGGATCAGTGTCATTGTAAAGTACATTGCTAACCCCTGCAGTTGTAGTTGTTGCTGTTCCTGCCTCTAACAATGTAATCGAGTCGGTTACAGTAACTGGAGGGTTTGTGTTTGAACCAAATGATCCTGAATAAATTCCTCTTCCGTATGATGCCGCAACAACGCGATTATTATCTGCAGAATCACCTCTAAAATCCATGTCAAAAACTGCAACATCACTCATCCCATTCCAAGATTGAGTCCATGTTGGACTTCCAGCTGTAAAATTGGATGTTTTCCAAACCCCAAGATCAGTTCCAATAACAACTTCTTCATTTTCATAAGGATTATTTAATATAGAATAAACAGGTATATTTGGTAAGTTACCCTCTTTGTTTACACCCGCAGTAGCGAATTGATCTTGGGTATAAACTACGTTATTGTTTATTCCATAATTATAGTAGGTGACAAAAATCTCATTTTCTGAGGAACCAAAATGAATATCAGAAACACTCCCAGCTTGACTGTGGAGATTTCCAGAAATCGTATAACCGCCAGAGTTATTTGCATTTGTAATCTTTTTAACAATACCGCTTCTTAGACCTACAAATAGTGTAGAAGTATCTGTGGTATGTCTTGACACCTCTAGGGTTGTTATATAATCTGAACCACTAGTTACACCGTTAATTAAAAAAGTAGACGGTGTACCTCCTCTTTGAAGCCCTGTAATCACTCGAACGTTGTTTCCAGCATTCGCAAAATAAACATCTTGGTTTGAATCTAGTGCACCAGGATTTATAAAACTTCCCTCTCCATCTGGAATTGAAAGACTATTACTTAAATCGTCCCATTCCCACCAATTTTCTTGTACGCCTGCTTCACTAAAACCGACTCTTGTTATTGAATTATTACGTATGTAATTAGAAATTAGATAATCTCCTCCTACTTGATCAAAAACGGTCTCTGCTCCGTCACCTCCAGTAAGTTCAGAACCAGAAGTTTTGTTATTATTTGAATTAATTAAAGCATAGCTACCATTATCTTGAGTACCACCGGCTACATAATCGTTTCCAGAAAAACCGATTGGGCTTTGCGCTACAGTGTAAAACTGAGTTGTAATCATACCTGCCTCATTTTCTGTAAATCTGTTATTAGTAGCTGCATCAGATAAACTTGAGGCATAGGCCACTCCACCGTCATTTACTACTATGGCTTGATTAGGAGCTCCGGGGCGAAAATACAACCCATGTTGATCAGCATGGACAAGTGAACAGTTCAATGCAGCTAGATTATTGTTATTAGACCATTTAGTAATTTGACTCCATGAGGAGCCACCATTTTGACTTCTAAACCAATCAATTCCCCCTACATATAAAATATCGTCGTTAGTTGGATCAACTTCAATCTCAAGATCATAGTAAGCTTGTCCCCTAGTAAAATCCTCGTCTGGAATACCTGTATCAGCATCAGCTGGTGCTGGAATATAGGTTAGGTTAGTAAAATTATCTGTAGTTTTATAGATAACAGGTATTGTTCCACTAGCAGTGCCTGTGACCCTCATGAGGACATAGTGTGTGTCTGTGTCAATCGCACTAGGAGCAATTTCAGTTCTTTGGATATTGTCAGGATTAACAGCTGGATACCCTGGATAGTTAGGTGTTGCTCTTGTAAAAGTCGTTCCGTCGTTACTGTACCAGAATCTTCCACCAACTGGTGTACCATACTTTTGAGTTGGCAACATCGTGTGCGTACTTAACCAAATTCTATTTGAAACACTTTGAACTTCTAAATCATTTACTGATTCTAAATCTCCATTTCCGTTTGTTATATTCAACCTACTAAATGTTGAACCTGCGTTAGTTGATTTATATACACCATATGTAAGTTCATCCATAAATGTGTTTCCACTACCAGTGGAGTAACTTCTGGAAGAAAAACTTGCACCAAGAGCTGCAAAAACCCATGCATCCGTTGCTGGATTTTTGTCATGATCATAAAGAATGATGTCATTTACAAAAAAAGCTCCTTCAACATCATTGCCACCACTAGGTGTAACCGTTCCGCTGAGACCTTGCCCATAAATTAATGTCCAATTACCACCGCCATCTGTAGATTTATATATTCCGTTTCCAGAAGCGTCTCCACTTGTATAGCTTTCTCCAGTTCCAAGATACATGACATTTTTCTTGTTTGGATCCTGAACAATTATTGAAACAGCTAAATTTCCAGGTACACCCGCAACTTTTGTCCAATTTGACGCCCCACTTGTAATATTCCCATTATTCCATAAGCCCCCACTCACACCACCTGCAAAAACCGCTTTATTTGTTCCATCATTTAAATCCCATAAAGCTGCACGAGATCTCCCAGCTGCATCATTTGGTCCAATTTCATACCATGGTTGAGCAATACTTTCTCCTGGAACAACGAAAGGTCTCCCTCCAGAATACTTTTCTTGTTTTAATTTTCTTTGGAGTTGAACTTTACTATCATAATCAGGAACTCCTGTTGTTGGATTTATGGTTAATTCATATATCTGTTCATGGAATTGGTCTGGAGGTAATCCTCTTTTAAATCTTTCTCTTTTTGATAATTTTTCATACTTATTAGAATCAATTATTGATAGATTATATTTATGTAATTCTTTAAGATTTAATTCCTCTTTATGGATAAGAAAAAAAACTCCTACTGCGAAAACAGCAATAAAATAATTAAAACTTAATTTGATTGATTGAAACATCAATTAAAGATAACAATAATAACAACGGAATTTTAGCTCAAATAGTATTAAAAAAATAGTTTTAACTATATCAATTAACTCATCAATGATTGAACTTTCATAGCAAGACTCATGTCACCACTAATTTTAACTTTTCCACTCATCACAGCCGTCATTGGATTTAAGTCTCCAGTTTGCATGTCTTTTAATGCAGTTGCAGAAGTGCTAATTGTACAATCTGCGTCTTCGTTGCTATTGGAAACAACATTTTTGTTGCCTGAACCGTCAACAAATACGATTGTATCGTCAATTACAAATTTTATTGTACCTCCAATTGCATCAACCTCATTTGCTTTGTTTTGTAATTCATTAAAAATAGAATCATTCATAACATAATAATTTTCTTAAATTTACGTCAAATATCTATGTGTTCAAATTTTATTTTACGAACATAAAACACAGCTTAAACAATATTGTTATTTCAAATTTAATTTAACTAATTTTGGGTATCCACCGCCTTCATTTTCTGAGCTCAGCCAAAAATTATTATTATCAATTATTTTAATGGCTTCAATTTGAGCATTTGTTATGGGAATTACGTGTTTTTTAAAAAATAAATTTTTGCTTGTCCTGTGACTAAATTTTTTAAATAAAAATAAGTACTGTTTCTTAATGCTGTAACTGTATCCTACAAGAGCAAGTAAATCAAGTTTTGAATTATAGTCTCCACCTGTAATTAAAGCATCTACATTGAATGAGTTCCCTGGCTCAACAGAATAGTTACCCGGATTTTTTGTTAGAGCATAAACTTCAGTTGTCAAATCTTCTCTATTTTTTGAGAAAACCATTAAACTATCTTTAATGGAAATTAGAGCTTCAGCATCAAACCTATTTTTTTTCTTTTTCTTAAATTTTGATTGATTCTTGTAATTGAAGTTAATGCTGTCAACTAATTTAAAGTCGAAGTCAATCAAATAGATTTTTAAATCTTTTCTATTTCCTTTATTGTTTCCAATGTCACCAATATAGATGTAATTTTCATCAGATGCCAAGCTCTCCCAATCCTTATTTTGAGCACCTTTAATTAATATTTTAGATAGAATTTTTCCTTCTCTATCAAATGTATAAACATAAGGTTCATCTCCCGAGTCGTTTAAAGTTAAAAAATTCCCATCAACAAGCTCAAGACCCGAAGTTTCATTCACTTTCTTTGAAAGTCTTATTATTTCAATTTCAATATTTTTTTTTGAACATTTCGCAAAGATCGTTAAGAATATAACTAATAAAAAACAACTTTTTATTTTCAAAATAAAATGTATTTAAAAAAAAAGTGACCTCGGCAGGATTCAAACCTGCAACCTCTTGAGCCGTAATCAAGTGCACTATTCAGTTATGCTACGAGGCCTCTTAATTCATTCCAAAAATACAAATTATCAAACTATTTGGAAAAACTCTTTTATTACTATATTTGGCTCTTTGTTTTAAGTTTTTAGTGTTTCGATAATTATGTCTTCAAGAGTATTAAAGAATATCCTTCTTGGATTCTTGTTCTTCACAAGTTTAGGTTTATATTCACAAACAACCTATTACGTTTCAAAGTTAGGAAATAACTCTAATGCGGGTAATTTTGGTGCACCCTTTTTGACTATTTCTCATGCTGTATCTGTTATAAACCCTGGAGATCAGATTCATATTAGGGAAGGGATATATCATGAAAACATTGTATTTAACAATATAGATGCATCTAATGGAAATGAGACCTTAATTTCAAATTATAATAATGAAGAGGTTATCATTGATGGTACGATTAAGGTGTCCAATACTTGGGTCGATGATACAATAGGGGGTGTACAGGTTAAAAAACTAGAAAATTTTACAAATTCGATAACTCAGCTTTTTGTTGGAAACGACCAAATGGTGATGGCCCGGTGGCCCAATGCGCAGTTCAATGATTTGTCCATTTACGACCACGACAATTGGGCTCATGGTGAGGAGTCAGGAAGTACTGATGGATCTTTTTTGATAGACGAAACATATGAAGACCCAGGATCTCTTAGTCTTTCTAATTCAATTGGAATTTTAAATGTAGGCTCCTTTAGAACATTCAACAGACAAATAGCATCTCATACGCAACAAGCTGGTGATGACCTTATAACATATACAACCCCAATTGGTAAAAATGGGATCGGAGCTGGCTTATCTAATAATGGAGAATTAAAAGATAAAAAACACCATTTCTTTTTTGAGGGTAAAAAAGAGCTTATTGATGCTGACAACGAATGGTTTTTAGATACCTCAAACAATATTCTGTATTTAAAACCTGCCACTGGAGTAAATCTCTCTCAAGTACCAATTAGAGGAAAAATAAGAGATTATTCCTTGACTATTACAGGTAGCGAATACTTGAAAGTTCATGGCCTTACTTTTTTTGCAACTACGATTTATGCTAGTGGAACTAAAAATTTAGAAATATCAGAATGTAATTTTTATTTTCCATCTCATTCAAGAAGAATGTTGGGTGATCTAAATGGCGCAAACGCAACTACATTTGGTACTGGCTCTGGAAATACAGCCAGGGTAGATTCCTCTACTGTGAGTGGTTGTTTGTTTATAAATACAGAAGGGGAGGCCCTTGTAATTAGAGGAAATAACAACACGGTTAGAAATTCATATTTCCGAAACATAGACTGGTCTGCAACAGAACTCAATGGTCTTATGGTCACTGTTTTTGTAGATGGTGAAAATAACACATTCACTGAAAACGAAATTTATTTTACAGGTGCATCAGCAACAGTTTGGCCAGGTGAAGAGTCGATTTTTTCTTATAATATAGTCTCTAGTACTGGTCATGCACAGTCAGACGGTTCTGTTTTCCAGGGTACAAAAAATTATGTTTTTGGCTCTGTCGTACATCACAACTTTGTTTACGACACAGAAAAATACGCATTTCGATATGATGCACCTGGTGGAGACGCTGCTCAAGCAGGAAGTTTTGGTGTAATGCATCATAATATAGCAGACAATACCCTTGGTCTTATGATAAAAGGGAATAATCAGATTATTGCTCACAATACGGTTCTAAATACCATAAGTAATAGAAATGATATCATCATTCTCGCTGAGGATTGTTCTAACACCAATACTTGGTTTTATAATAATTTAGCAGAGAGAATAGGCTCTCATAGAAGTGCGACTGCTTTTTCTATTCCTGATGATGGACCAATACCAATTGGAACCGATGGATATATTAATACGGGTACTAATGCAAGTCCTAATTGGGAATTTTGTGACTCAGGAGATGGTTCTTTGTACTTAGGAACAGGCACGGGTAGTTCAACTGCAAATATGGACGGTATTAATGTATCTCGCCCAGGAATATCATATAATGCTAATATTGAAGCGCTACTGAGCTACAATCCTGGAGATGGAAAAACGATGGGTGATTATGAGCCAAATAGCAACGATATAGTTGACAAGGGTGTTGCCCTCACAAATACAGTATCTACATCAATTAGTACAACAAACCAATTAAACAATATTGTACCACATACTCCAGTTGGAAGTGGAACCGATATTGGCGCTATAGATGGTAATGCTATATGGACCCCTGGAATAAGGGGTTGGATTCCAGATCAAACCATAGACCTTAACTCTATATTTCCTATTTCAACTATCTATTTCGATTCTGGTGTTTGTAAGTGTCCCAACGCCAGTGTTGGAGATACAGCAACTATAAGTGGAACTGTGTACACTGTTGTTGACAATACAAATTTAAGAACGGAGGTTGCTGCAAATAATTTTAATCTGTGTATTTCTCAGGTGACAGATATGGACAATTTGTTTTTAAACGATTCAACATTTAATTCAAATATTAACTTCTGGGATACGTCTAGTGTTACGACAATGCAAAATACCTTCAAAGGTGCAATCATTTTTGATCAACCTTTAGATAATTGGAATGTTTTAAATGTAACTGACATGTCTACCATGTTTGATGACGCT
>CACJRP010000001.1 GCA_902595825.1 uncultured Bacteroidota bacterium | reverse complement strand
AAGAGACTACAGGCAGGGTAAGAACACAGGATAAATATTCTAAAGCCATTCTTGAAATCAATAATGGCTACCTTATTAATGATTTCACAGCATTCGATAAATATCTTTCAGAAAATGGGAATTATAATGTTAATGGTAAAAGATTCAAAAAAAATGAGGTTAGAGAGGGATTTTCATCGGACCACATTTTTTTTAAAAACATTAAGATGCCTCAATCTTTTGTAGAAACAACTTTTTATGATGAAAACAATAACAACCAAGTTTGGAGCCATCACTGGGGTATAGTGGAAAGTACATCAAAAAGAACAAATAAAAATGAAGCTGTCCCAGTCAATGTCTCATTCAAGTGGGTTGATGGAAAAATTGTTAATGCCAGTTGGATTTTTGATCCATCTATCAAAATTCAAGAAATAATGGCTTCTCAAAAATAGATCTATGCTGTAAGAGCCTCTTTTGTTTGGACTAATTTTAATGGTGACTGGGAAAAATTTCTTTCACATTGGTCACCAAATAAAGGCGCAGCTGATATACAATAAAAGACAGATAAATTATGAAATGGAAAGAACACTGGTTTTTTAGTTGGGTTAATTTAACAATAGTTGTGTGCCTTGTTATTTTTTTATTAGTAAAATACTTAAGCTAGTTTCCATAGATGAGATATTTTCCAACTGACACGGATTATTTAATTTTAATTTATGGTAGATAAAAATGTATTAGGTGAACGTTTACAAATTTGTTGTTTAAAACCTATGACAGGGTATTTTAGGGATGGATTATGTAGAACTAGTTTCAATGATACAGGTACACACACAGTTTGTGCAGTAATGACCAAAGAATTTTTAGAGTTTTCAAAATCAAAAGGAAATGATTTGATTACTCCTGTTTCTTTTTATCAGTTTTATGGTTTAAAAGAAGGTGATAAATGGTGCTTGTGCGTTAACAGATGGATTGAGGCAGAAAAAGCTGGAAAAGCTCCTAAGTTGATTTTGGAAGCAACACACGAAAAGACCTTAGAATATATTTCTTTGAATAAAATTCTAAAATATGCAGTAAGATGAATTAAGAAGTTTAGTTACTTTAAAAACAACCCCCATTCCACTGAGGAGATGTTCTCCAAGTGACATATATTTTTTAAATTAGTTTGATAAAAGTTCAATTAAATGAAAAAGTATTTTCTTGTAATTCTTTCTACCCTTTTGATATGTTGTAATAATTCAAGCGTTGATTCTAGGAAAAGTAAAGTTGAAAATTTAGATTCTAAAAATTATTCGGATGTCTACAAAATGGTTGAGATTTGGTTAAAATCTGAGATAGATTATAATGACATACCTGGTTTTTCAGTAGCCATAATAAATAAAGATAAAATTGACTGGAGTAAGGCAATCGGAAACGACAAAAATAAGGATAAGATTTCCATTAATTCTCTATTTAGTATCTGTTCAATATCAAAATTATTTACTTCGATTGGAATTATGCAACTAGTAAGTGAAGGAAAGATAAATTTAAATGACCCTTTAAAAAAACATCTTCCTTTTTTTGATTTGGTACAAACATTTCCTGACAGTTCTCCAATAACAATTAGAAACATTTTAACCCACTCGTCAGGGTTACCAAGAGAGTCAAATCAACCATATTGGTCAAATATTGATTTAAGTTTTCCAACAAAAGAAGAGGTTATAAATGGACTTTCTGAACAAAAAACTCTATATCCAGCGAATAGATATTTTCAGTATAGTAATTTGGGTCTTACGCTTTTAGGATACTTAATTGAGGAGGTATCTGGAATTCCATACAATCAATATATTTCAGACAAAATTTTAAATCCTCTCGATATGAACAGCACAAAAACATTTATGGATAGTAAACAGTACGGCGATGAACTAATAATTGGATTTGGAGCTAAAAACAGAAAAAATAAAAGGGAAATGGTTCCTTATTTTAATGCATTCGGAATAGATCCAGCAGCCGGGTTTTCATCAAACACAGGTGATTTAGCAAAATTTGCTATTTGGCAACTAAATTTATTGTCAGGCGAAAGTGATTTAAATATTTTGCCTGAAAATCTTCTAACCCAAATGCATCAAATACATTTTTCAGATACTTTAATAAATGTTAAAAGAGGTCTAGGTTTTAATATTTATGAAACTGAAAATGGTATACACGACAGGACTGAAGTCTTGGTAGGTCACGGAGGCTCTTGTCCAGGATATAAAACACAATTAACAATTGATCCTGAAGGAAAAAAAGCATTTATAGTTCTTATCAATGCAAGAGGAGTCACTCCTTCAAAATATACAAAGGGAATTAAAAACCTAATGGATCAGCTAAGACAAAAAAATAACAAAAAATCAAATTTATTTGACGAAATTAGCGGTTACTACAAGTCTTTACCTTGGAATACGGAGAATTATCTCTCTTCCTGGGGAGAAAATATTGCGCTTATTTCACTCCCAACTAATTCTGCAAATATAACTAGGTTTAAACCTATAGAAAAGGACGTGTTTAGAAGAATAATTAAAAATAATGACTTGGGTGAGTATTTGTACATACTGCGAGATGAGGAAAATAGCATTATCGGTTTTAAGAGACATCAAAACATTTATAATTTTTATGGAAAAGAAGCTTCTGATTTGAATTAGATAAATATGGCCAATTAAAATTACTTTTCCCAAACCCACTACTTTATTTAAAACAGCTCCATTCCACAAAGGAGATATTCTCCAAGTGAAAGATATTTTTTAAATTGGGTTTAATCCAAAAATCAATTTTATGAAAATCTATCCACTTTTAATAGTTTCTTTATTTAATTCACTTTTATTCTTTGGTCAAGAAATAAATACACCAGGTAATACTGATTTTAATTCAAAGGATAGAATTGCTATTAATGATGTTATTGATGCTTACGGATTTTATTGGGATTCAAATGACCTAGAATCCTTTCTTTCACTTTTTTCAGACGATGCAATTGGAGTTACAATAAATGCAAGAAATGAAAAGGATAAATACTTGATTAAATCAGTTAATCAAGTTAATGATTATAAAAAAAGGATGGAATATTTTGAAAAACACCAAATGCAAAGAAGACATATGATGGCAAATACACTTTTCATCTCAATGGATAGTAATTATGCTCACATCAAAAAATATATGACATTAATGACAACAAATAAAAAAGAAAAAACAGAAATTGTAACCCCGATAAGTTATGTTTTCAAATTAGAAAAAATTAATAGTATTTGGAAAATAGTATACAGAGAAATTAATCTAGACAAACAAATAGATTTGCCTTTAATAAAATAACCAACCAATCCTCAGAGAAGATATTCTCCAAGTGACAGATAATTATAGTTATTTGTATACTTGGGGCATAAAAAAGGTTTTGAGTCAATTAGTAAGAAAAAACGATGTCTGCTTTAGAACTTTCTTGAATTAATTGTTTGGGATAGCTCCAGAATATTTTAGATACCTCAATCAAATGTTCTTTATGATTATCTTGATTTACCCCATAAGTAGCAAAAGAACCCTCCGAAACGTGAATAATACCTCCTAAATTAGAAAAATCTAAAAACAGATTCTCTGCCATTTGACTTATTTTACCAAATCCTCCACCGTGTGCAGTTACAGTGTGAAGATTCTTTATTACGTCTTTCAATAAAATTCGTACACCATCTCCTGCGGCGAAATATGTGACTTTATGCCCTTGCTTAAGGGCTTCACTTGCTGCATTTATTGACATTATTGCAGCACTTGGATTAACCATTGGGTCTGATGTAAAATGTATAAAGTAGTTTTTTTTGTTTTGTGCCATAGAATTAAGCGTTGTAAATAATATTAAAATAAAATAAAGTTTTTTCATATTCTAAATATAATGAAAGCTCATTAAATTGTATTTGAATTTAATAATTCATACTCTTTTCCAAGATATGAATTTGATACTTAATTTATAAAAAATAAGGGTGTTGATATTTATCAATATTGCAGAGACACAGACACTGATTGTAAATGTTAATGAATTTTAGACAAATCAATTTGATTTAAAAATTAGATTTAACTATAAATATAAAATTATAAATTAAACTAAATCATCGGCATACAATCCTCTTTAAGTTCATAAATAATTTGTACATTAGGTATTATAACCATTAAATCAGTTTAAATGAAAGATATACTTGTTGTTGCAAAGCTAAAAGAAGGTAAGTTTGAGAAGTTTATGGGCTTTATGCAGTCTGAAGAGGGAATGAACGAAAGAAGAAAAATTGCAGATTTAACTAAAACCTTAGGTACAGCGTCACCAGACAAGAGTTCAGTTATGTTCAAGATTTCTGTACACGATGAAGGTGCTTTAAATTCATTTTTGGATGGCTCAAATCCAATATCAAAACCAATTTTTGATGATGTTATGGTAAGTTATGAGATTTTTGAATTAAATAAAGTTTAATCTTAATTTGTATAAATTTATAAAAGCAATATTCTTGAGAAAATTACTTTATTTAATTTTAATTTTTCCCTCATTTAGTTTCTCTCAGTATGTTGATATGTGGCATTTCTCTGTTCCGTATAATGAAACTAATATATACGAGGCATCAGAGAAAGAGTGGTTTGCGAAAGTAATGTCAAAAGCCGCTAAAGAAGGATTAATTAGAGGTTGGGGAATGAGTAAGAGGGTTGGTAAAGAAGAGAGTAAAATTAGCTATATTACTTGGATTTCATTTGGTGACTTAAATTCAAGAAAAAAAGCATACAATTCGATAGGTAAATTTTTTAATCAAACATCTAAAGAATTATATACCCCTAAATTAAGTGAAATAGGAAGAGAAAAGTGGGGATCATACGTTGTAGGAAACAGTAATCTTTATTTTGATGAGTTTTTGTCGGCCCCAGAAGGTGTAAAAATAAAATACTCTGTTCATAACTTGGCCATGTCAGACAACCCAAAAAATTTCAGTACACAGCAAAGGGTTATTTGGCTTCCTTTTTTTAAGAAACTTTTAAAGTCTAAAAGCACAACCCAAAAAAGTTGGGGCGTAGCTAGAAGAATTAATCCTCGAGGAAAAAAGCATAATTGGAATGTAATGACTGTTGACGGGTACGAAAGTATGGAAGATATTTTCCAATCAATTAATTCTGCTATACCAGGCATATCTAAATTAAATCTAGAACCCATATCTCAATCTTTCCCAGACGGGTGGTATGAACAAATAATTTGGGAAAATATTATAAGGGTCAATGCTAATGGTGAAATTATAGAGTAGCCTAAAATGAACATGGAGAATTATGCTAAATGGTTATCAAAACAGCAATTATTCTCTCAGTATTATTTGTAATATTCGGGTTCTACACAATTTTTGTTGATAATGATTATTTTATGGGATTTATATATTTCTCACTTGGATTTAGTGTTAGTATAAATGATTGAGTTAAAATTTTTAAAATAAATAGCCATCATTATTGAAAAATTCGAAACTAGGGGATTTTTTTGTTTTTAGATAATTTAACTAAGTTGAAATACTTCTTTGTATATTGAATTATATTAATTATAAATAAATTAAAATGAAAAAACTACTAGTCGTTGGTGTTGCCCTTTTTATAATATCTACAACAAGTTGTAATGAAAGTAAAATAGTCAAGGTTGATGATTCATTAAATAAGGAAATATTCAACAAAAATGTTTCTATTTTCAATTCGGCAATGGATGCATTTGTAAATGAAGATAAAGTAATGTTTATGAACAACTTTGCTGATTCTTTAAAATGGTCTGGACCAGATAAAAAAACAAGTGATGAGTTTGATTCGAAAGAAGATCTTGCTAACGCAATAAGTTCATATATGGAAATTTATGACGATCATACATTAAAAAATACAACATTTTATGGAGGGAGTGTTTATTCTACAGATAAACCAAATTCGGATCCCAATACAGGTATTAGAGTTTACGGTGATTGGTATCACAAGCACACTAAAACTGGTAAGGAAGTAAGCCATAAATGGATGGCATTGGTATGGTTTAACGAGGCGGGCAAGATTTATGAATTTAGGGACTTTTTTGATGTAAATGGATTTTTAAGTCAACATATACAGTAATAGACATTTATAAATTTACAAATTAATCATAAGGAAATCTTTTGATATAAGTGTATTTTTTACATTATAATAAAAAAAAGCATAAATTTTTAACATTTTCTAACTTTTGAACACAAAAGATTAAACAAAACGTAAAAAAATAGCTGTTAATTAATTGTTAATTTGAATTAAATCTTTAATTTTAATCAATATTAGAGTTTGAAAAAACAATTATTAAAAATTAATAAATTAATCAAATCGAAATTATATGAAAAATAATGTAATGAAGAGTATTCTCTCTTTCATCGCTTTTTTGGTGTCTGTGGGAATTTATGCTCAGTCTGTTTCTGGACTTGTCACAAGTGAGGACGGTCCTCTTCCAGGGGCAACAGTCCTTGTAAAAGGAACAAGTAATGGAACAACGACTGATTTTGACGGAAATTTTACAATAAGTGCGGGGGCGGATGATGTTCTTGTAGTATCATTTGTAGGATTTGTTTCTCAAGAAGTTTCTGTCGCTGGTCAAGATAATATTACTATTAATCTTATTTCTGATAGCGAGCTTGAAGAAGTTATTGTAACGGGTTATGGTTCTCAAAGCCAGAGAGAAATTACCTCAGCCACTGTAAATGTGAATGCTGAAGATTTTAACCAAGGACCAATTAACGACCCAGTTCAATTACTACAAGGTAAAGTTGCTGGACTTTCTATTTATAAGCCAGGTGGTAACCCTAATGAGAGCCCAACAATTAGAATTAGAGGTCTTTCAACACTTGGTGCTAATACGTCACCACTAGTTGTTATAGACGGGGTACCAGGTGCAACACTTGCTAGTATTGATCCAAACGATATTGAATCGATGACCGTTTTGAAAGATGGATCAGGTGCTGCGATCTATGGAACACGAGGTTCTAGTGGTGTAATACTTATTACTTCTAAGAAAGGTAGATCTGGACCTATGCAGGTAAGTTACAGTACAAGTTTTGCTCAAACTTCCATCGCACAAGAAATACCTGTTTTATCTCCAACTGAGTTTGTAGCAAATGGAGGTACCGATTTAGGAACTCAAACCGATTGGGTGGATGCTATTACGAGAAATGGTAGTAATGTAATTCATAACTTTTCAGTTTCTGGTGGTGGAGAGAAAAGTACATACAGAATGTCTGCTAACTTAAGAAGAACCGAAGGTATTCTAAACAAAACTGGATATGATCAAATGAACACTAGAGCTGCGCTAAACACAAAAGCTATTAATGATAAATTAGACCTTACCTTTAACTTATCTTACACAAAATTCGACCGTGAGCTTGGTGATGAAAGAGCATTTGAATTCGCTCAGTTTTACAATCCAACTGCTCCTATTTTTGCGAATGATCCTAATGCAAGATATCAGGTTAGTCCTACGCAATTTGGAGGATATTTTGAGCAGTTAGGTCTTTTTAGAAGTTACAACCCTGTTTCTATAATAGAGCAGACAAGAAACACGAGAATTTCAACAGACTTTGTGTACAATGTTGCAGCTACATATAATTTAACAGATAAGTTGGAACTCACAGCAGTTGTTGCTGAGCAAAGAACCTCTTCAAACGATCAACGTTATAGACCGACGACGTTGTGGTTTGAAGGAAATGCAACGAGTCCAACTAGAAAAGGACTTGCAAACCTTGCAAGTTTTAACTTTTCTTCAAAAGTTTTTGAATACTATGGAAAATACAATATAGACCTGGGCAACTCTAACTTAAATCTTACAGGTGGTTATTCCTACAACCAATTTAATACAACGGGTAATTCTCTTGAACTAGGTGATTTCCCAGACAACTCAATTGACTGGTCTGATGCGATTGGTGCATCTCAGGATTTATTAAATTCAGGTTATATTGGTGCAAATAGTTTTGCTTCTCCTGATGACAAAATTATTGGTTTGTTTGGTAGAGCAAACCTTGTTATAAATAATAAATACTTTGTTAATGCTTCACTTAGAAGAGAGGGTTCTTCTAGATTTGGTGCGGACAACAGATGGGGAGTTTTCCCTAGTTTTGGAGTCGGTGCTGACCTAAATGAAATCCTTGGTTTAGGAGTTAGAAAACTTAAGGTTAGAGCAAGTACAGCTACAACTGGTGCTTTACCAGGAGCTACTGGTTTAACTGCTCAGGCAAGAACATTTGTATATGACGGAGGTGGTTCTGCTGGAGGTTCTACAGTACTTGCCAGAGGTGCAAATCCTGAACTAAAGTGGGAAGAGAAAAACGAATTTAATTTTGGTATTGAATATGAAACCGAAAGATTATCTCTAGATTTTGACGTTTACAACAGAAAAATTAAAGATTTTATATTAAATCAACAGGTAGATGTTGCTGTATATGGCGTTGACAGAAGATTTCAAAATGCTGGTCAGATCACTTCTAGTGGATGGGAATTCAAAGCTGAGTATGATGTAATTAAAAACGATAATTTAACATACGAAACTGGTCTAATATTCTATAACAATAAAGTTGTGCTAGATGAATTTAGCAATGAACTTGGTCAATACGGATTCTTAGGTTCTCCTGGGCAAAACGCTGTTACAATGGTAAGAGTGAAAGTTGGAGACAAACTTGGACAAATATATGGTCCTGTATTCGATGGTGTAAATCCTGACGGTTCAATTATATTCAAAGATGTGAATAATGACGGCACTTTAAATACTGATTCAGGAAACGTACTTCAAGATAATTATGATGGAGAGGTGCTTGGTTCAGGATATCCAACCCTTGAAATGTCATGGTCAAACTATCTTGATTTTGGAAATGGATGGACATTAAATGCATTTTTTAGAGGCGCTTTTGGACATAGTTTGATTAACACTTTTAGAGCTTTTTATGAGCCTAACGTACCATCTCAGACTTCTTACAACCAAATGAATACCTCTCTTAGAGAACCAAGTTTGGGTGTTGCTCAATATAGTTCACTGTATGTTGAGAAAGCAGACTTTTTCTTGCTTGACAACTTAACGCTCTCTAAGCAAATTTTCTTCCAAGAGGGTAGTGGAGTTAAAGATATTACTGTATCTTTAAATGCCCTTAGGCCTTTTGTGATAACCAATTATACAGGTACAGATCCTTCACCTGAGCTTTTCGATTCTCTTGGTGGTGGTGAAGAAGGAGTTGAAGCTGGCTCTGATGGAGCGGCTCTACTTGCGCCTGGTATAGATAGAAGAGAGGATTACTTCGCGAGTAAGACTTTTTCTATTGGATTAACTGTTAACTTTTAATTGATGGAGATTATTAATAATTTAAAAATGATAAAAATGAATAAATTTATAACAACAATACTTTCTTTAAGTATTATAACATTTGTTATCTCCTGTACCGATTTGGATGAGGATTTAAGAGGTGTGATTACATCTGACATTAGTGTAGAAGGAATCGCAACTGATGATGGAGGTAGTGGAGGTGGAGATGCCCTTGGTGGAGCATATGCTGGTTTACGTAACACTGGTACTGGCGGTCATACCAATTGGTATTCTGCACAAGAGCTTACTTCCGATGAGATGGTTGTTACAACCAAGGGTGGTGACTGGTATGATGGAGGATGGTTAATTGATTTCCATCAACACAATTATAAAAACACTAATCCTAGTGTGAACAATAATTGGAATAGTCACTATGGCGCAGTTGCAACTACTAACGAACTTTTAGCTGGTGGTACTCTTGACGCTAATGGGACTGCTCAGATAAGAGCATTAAGAGCTTATTACTTTTGGAGATTAATGGATATGTATGGTAGAATTAAATTACCTACTCAACCTGAGGTTGATGTTAAGCAATCTTCAAGATTGGAGGCTTTCAATTTTATTGAGTCAGAATTATTAGCTGCACTTGGGGTAAGTGCTGTTTCGGCTTCAATGGATTTAAGTGGTAGTGCGCTTGGAACCGATAAAAACGCATATAGACTTAATCGTTTTGGTGTATTAGGTATACTTGCAAAACTTTATTTAAATGCTGAAGTTTACGCTGGGACTCCTAGATATCAAGAAGCTCATGACGCTGCTGATTATATCATTAATAATGGTGGATACACACTTTGTGGCGTAGGTTGTAAAGTTAAAAACTTAGGAAAGCGTCCTGCTGTTGCTGAAGATCCTGATGAACTTGAGGGATTCGCTGCTGTATTTGCTCCTAACAATGCTGGTAACCCCGAACATATTTGGACTGTAAATTATGAGGCTGGTGTAAATGATGGGTTTAACCTTGCTATGATGGCCCTTCACTATTCAAGTCAAATAACATGGAATTTTGATTCACAGCCATGGAATGGTTATTCTACATTAGAGGCTTTCTATAATTCTTTTGATGACACCGATGCTCGTAAAAAAGCTAGTTTTATCGAAGGAAAACAACTCGATTACTTTGGGAACACCCTTCTAGACTACGCTACTGATGACGGTGATCCAGAATTGAATTATACACCAGCTATCAATGAAATTTTTCCTGATGGTTTAAGAGAAGCTGGCGCTAGACCTGGTAAGTTTAGTTACAAACAATTTGGAAGAGCTAGTATGGATAATGACTTTACTCTTTTAAGACTAGGTCAAATTTATCTGATCAGAGCTGAAGCTGCTGCTAGAGTTGGTGGAGGTTGGGACGGAGCTGCTGCCCTTACTGATACTAATATTATCAGAGCCAGAGCGAATGCTGAACCTTATACTGCTGCTGAACTAACAGAAACTGAGTTCTTGGCTGAAAGAGGTAGAGAAATGTTCTCTGAAGCTGTTAGAAGAACAGACTTGATAAGATTTGGAGCCTATGGTAATGCATGGTGGGAAAAGCCTACATCAACAGCGAATAAAACTATTTTCCCAATTCCGTTTGATGCTATCCAAGCAGCCAATGGTACTTTAACTCAAAATCCAGGATACTAAAATCAATTAATTTGATTTATAAAAGGCTTCCCTTTCTGGGGAGCCTTTTTTTATTTGAAATGATAACTTTAAATTTAAACAAAATAAATAGCTTTGATTAGAATATTTATAAAGCTGTTAATCAGTCTTGCATTTATTTTTTTATCATGTGATAAACATGAAAAGAGATTTATTAGATTTGAAGAAGAATCAGGTTTGATTTTTGAAAACAATCTAGAATACACTGAAAATTTAAATCCCTATACCTACAGAAATTTTTATAATGGAGGAGGAGTTGCTCTAGGTGATATCAACAATGATGGACTTATAGATGTTTATTTTACAGGAAATATTGTCGATAACAAGTTGTTTCTAAATAAAGGAAATTTTAAGTTCGAGGATATCACATCCAAAGCAGGAGTAGCTTGTTCTAACGTATGGTCTACCGGTGCAACTTTTGCAGATATTAATGGAGACGGTTTTTTAGATATCTATGTTTGTAAGTCCGGGCCACCAGGTGGTAAAAATAGAAATAATGAACTTTTTATCAATAATGGAGATCTAACATTTACTGAAAAGTCGAAAGAATACAATCTAAATGTTACAGGTCTTTCTGTTCACTCTGCATTTTTTGATTATGATAAAGACGGTGATTTAGACTGTTACATATTAAATAATTCTTTTAGGAACGTTGGTGGTTATGATCTAATTGAAGGACAAAGAAAAATTCCTGACCCTGACGGCCAAGGCAACAAATTTTTTGAAAACGTCGGAAGTAAATTTATTGATGTTACTCAAAAAGTAAATATTTTTTCGAGCAATATTGGATTTGGGTTAGGCATTACACTAAGTGATTTTGATAACGATGGGTGGACTGATTTATTTATTTCAAATGATTTTTTTGAAAAAGATTATTTATACATAAACAACAAGGACAAAACATTTTCTGAAAATTCCTCAAAATATTTTAAATCTATGTCTCTTGGATCAATGGGAGCGGATTCTGCTGATTTAGATAACGATTTACTTACCGATTTATTTGTAACCGAAATGCTACCAAAATCACTAGAAAGAAAAAAAACAAAGGCAGTGTACGATTCGTGGGACAAACACCAATTAGCAGTATCAAAGGGATATTACTATCAATATCCTAGGAATGTGCTTCAGAGAAATTACGGTGATTCAGGTTTTTTAGAAATTGGAAGATATTCGAATCTAGCCGCAACTGAATGGAGCTGGGCTTCAATGATTTTTGACATGGATAACGATGGGCTTAGAGATGTTTTTATTGCAAATGGAATATTTAAGGACCTTCTAGACAGAGATTATCTCGCCTATATGGCTAATAAAGAGAGAATATCAAATTTAATGAAATCAGGTAACGAGGTAATAAAAAAATTGATTGATATTATGCCTTCTAAAGCAGTAAAAAATAACATATATAAAAATAACGGAGATTTTAATTTTACGGAACTTACCGATAAGTGGGGATTTGATACTCCAAGTTTTAGCAACGGAATGGCTTTTGGTGACCTTGACAACGATGGGGACCAAGATATTGTAATTAATAATGTAAACATGAAATCTTTTGTATACAAGAATCTAAACAACAACCAAAAGTCGAAAAGTATATCCTTCAATCTAAGAGGAACAAATAAGAATAAAAATGCCATAGGGACTAAGCTCACAATTTATTATGGGATGGGAAAGTCAAGTATGACTGAACACTTTCCTTCCAGAGGATTTCAATCCTCAATTTCAAATAAAATTCATTTTGGTGTAGGGAACAACGAGAAAATTGATAGTCTGATTGTCAGTTGGCCAAACAACAAAATTTCAAAGCTATACAGTTTAAAAACCAACACAACTCATAATATTGATCAAAAGAATTTTGCTAATTCCAATATGTCTTCTTTATTTAATAAAAAAAATGAAGAAAAATTAAATCAGATAGATATACTAAATCACAGGCACATTGAAAATAAATTTGTTGATTTTAATAAGGAAAGATTAGTGCCCCAAATGTTCAGTAATGAAGGACCTGCTATTACTTCCAGCGATTTGAATAATGATGACGTACCGGATTTTTTTATTGGTTCATCAAAAAACGAAATATCCTCACTTTTCTTGTCTAGCGGTTTATCATACAAAAAAATCGAAACCCCTTTTAGTTTTAACAAAAAATCTGAAGATACCGATGCTGTTTTCTTTGATAGTGACAATGACGGAGATGATGACCTTTACGTGTCATCTGGAGGAAAATCTTTTTCTAGATACGATAGTAATTTAAATGATAGATTGTATGTTAATGATGGAAATGGAAAATTTAAACTTTCTAATTCTTCCTTTTTATTTGATAAACCTTTTTCAACAGGTGCGGTTGCAGTTGGAGATTTCAACAACGATTCTCTAATTGATGTTTTTGTTGGAGAACGATATGATGTTGACAGTTATGGCGTTCCCGTATCTGGAAGACTTTATAAAAATTTAGGGAATAATAAATTTATAAATATTAAAATAAAATCTTTTGAAAATATTGGACTTATTACTTCAGCAAAATGGGTAGATATAAATCTAGATAATAACTTAGATTTAATTGTTGCTGGAGAGTGGATGTCAATTAAAGTTTTTATAAATAATGACGGAGATTTTATTGATAAAACAAAAGATTATGCACTTGATAAGTCAAACGGATTATGGAATGACATAGAGGTCGTAGATTTAGATGACGATGGGGATTTTGACATTATTGCTGCTAATTTTGGAGAAAATAACTTTTACAAGCCAAACATGAAGATGTTTGTCAATGATTTTGATTTAAACGGATTTAAAGAACAAATTATTTGTTATGAAATAGGTGGAAAAAATTACCCAATTTTAGACAAAGACGAATTAATTGCACAGCTACCGACAATTAAGAAAAAAATTGTTTATTACAAAGATTATTCAAATCTAAGTATAGATGAGATTTTTGAGAAAGAGACCATTGAAACTTCAGAAGTTCTTAATTTAAATACTCTACAGTCTTCAATTTTTATAAATAATAATGGTAAATTTAAACGAATTTCATTACCTCCAGAGATTAATTATTCAACGATGTATGATATCGAAATAGTTGAGAAAAATAAAGGAGAGACAAAAATTGTCATGGGGGGAAATCAATACAATATAAAACCACAATTCGGAAGACAGGACGCTTCCAAGGGATATTTCCTAAATATAGAAATATCAAATGATTCAATATCTTATTCAAATTTAGAATCATTAAATATTGATGGTCAAATACGTAAATTTGAAATTTTTAATTTAAAAAATAATAAATCAATAGCTGTTGGAATTAACAATGAAAAAACTAAGTTTTTTAAATATAAATAAAATATCTATTTTCATAATTTTTGGGATGCTTTTTTTTGGTTGTAAAAATCAATCTGAATATACAAATGTATTGAAGCGGGAACTGGAAAATAAAAATGAGTTTAATGACTTGATTTTTGATATGAAAATTGGGCATTCTAGACAAGATTATTTTGATATTTGCTATAAGCTTAATCAGAAAAAGTTAATCGTTTCTGGGGAAAGGAATTTAAACCCGGAGTTAATCCTTGAATCAAAAGATGGTTCAGTAAAGGGAAGTAATATTAAAATGTCTTTCAATGGAATTTTTAATGAAAAACAAATAATGAAGGGAATGGAAATGAGATTTTATTTTACTGGATGGTCAAGTTGGAATAAGGATTTATCCTCTGATAATCTTTTAGTTCAGTTAAAAGATACTTTAACAGAGTGGTTTCCTGGAAATGATTTTTTTAAAGTTAACTTTGAAAATAATCTTTCAACAGAAGTAAAAATAGATGGAAATAGGAGAATTTTGGCTTATTTGGTAAATTCTAAAGATGTAGCAGTAAGAATTGAAGATATGAGTGGTAGATATGACTAATGTGCGTTTTATTTTTCTGTTTCTATTTTTGATATCATGTCAAGAAAACGAGAATCTTTTCGAATTAAAAGAAAATAGCAAAATAGGTATTAGTTTTTCTAATGACTTGGGTTTTGACAATGATTTTAATGTCTACAAGTATAGAAATTTTTACAACGGAGGAGGTGTTGCACTAGGAGATATCAATAATGATGGTTTAATTGATCTTTACTTAACATCAAATCAAAATAAAAATAAACTCTTTTTAAATAAAGGCAATTTTAATTTTCAGGATATTACAAGTCAAGCCAATGTTGGTGGTACCAAGGCTTGGTCTACTGGAGTAACCATGGTGGATATTAATTCCGATGGTTTATTAGACATATATATATGTAATTCAGGTGACATCAAAGGTGACAATAAGCAAAACGAGCTCTTTATAAATAACGGAGACTTGACTTTTACTGAATCCGCTTCAAATTATAATCTTGACGACAAAGGATATTCGACGCATGCAAGTTTTTTCGATTACGATAAAGATGGAGATTTAGATGTATATATTTTGAATAATTCTTATCAGGCTATAGGTTCATTTAATTTGACTAAAAATGAAAGACCAAAAAGAGATTTGCTTGGTGGTGATAAATTAATGGAAAATGTGGAAGGGATTTTTAAAGATGTTAGTGAAGAATCAAACATTTATGGAAGTGTTATTGGTTTTGGTTTAGGAGTAACCGTCGGAGACACCAATGGAGATGGTTGGGAGGATATTTTTGTTAGCAATGATTTTTTTGAAAGGGACTATTTGTATATCAATAATAGAGATGGAACCTTTACCGAAGATCTAACCGATCAAATGAAGTCTATAAGTGGAGCCTCCATGGGTGCCGACCTTGCTGACATTGATAATGACGGCTTCAATGATATTTTTGTCACAGAGATGCTTCCCTCAAAGTACGAAAGATTAAAATCGGTTACAACTTTCGAGGATTGGAATAAATACCAATATGTTGTAAAAAACGGATATTATCATCAATTTACAAGGAATGTCTTGCACTTAAACAACAGAAATCAAACCTTCAGTGAGATAGGAAGATTTGCAGGAGTTGAAGCCTCGGATTGGAGCTGGGGAGCACTTTTTTTTGATATGGAAAACGACGGATATAAAGATTTATTTATTGCAAACGGAATTTATAAAGATCTTACCGATCAAGACTATTTGCAATATATATCTAATGCAGAAGTTGTTAAGTCAATTGTTATGAATAACGAGGTTGACTATAAGAGATTAATTGAAATAATTCCTTCAGAAAAAGTTCCAAATCACGCCTACAAAAATGTAAATGGTATTAATTTCAATTCATACATGAATTCAGGTTTAGATATGCCGAGTTTTTCCAACGGCTCTGCTTACGGCGATTTAGATAATGACGGTGATTTAGATTTAATTGTAAATAATGTAAATATGCCTGTTTTTGTTTTTGAAAACAAAAGCAAAAATACAAATAATTATATAAAATTTGAATTGAAGGGGCTCCATAAAAATGTAAATGCAATTGGGGCTAAAATTATTGTAAAAACCAAAAGCGGTATACAAACCCAAGAAGTCCAACCTGCAAGAGGCTTCCAATCAACCGTTGATATTAGACCAAATTTCGGATTAGGTGACGCCATGAATGTCGATGTAGAAGTTGTTTGGCCTTATGGTAAAAAAACTTTTTTAAAAAATATAGGTGTCAATCAAACATTAACGCTAAATGAAAAAGATGCAGTCGAATATTCAGAGGATTCTTCAAGTATCAAGGCTATTAAACCTTTGTTTCAAAAAACTGATATTAAACCAAATATCATTCACAGGGAGAGTAATTTTGTAGATTTTAACAGAGAGAGACTCATTTATCACATGTGTAGTAGTGAGGGACCTAAAATGACCAAAGGAGATATCAATGGGGATAATGAAGAAGATATTTTAATTTCCTCATCAAAAGGTAGTTCCATTCAAATATTAATAAAAAATGGGTCTGATTACTACCTAGACAAAAAAAATAAAAAAATATTTGAGGATTTGAAGGATGTTGAAAATTCTGAAATTTTACCTTTTGATGCTGACAATGACGGAGATTTAGATTTATATTATTCCAGCGGGAGTGTAGAGCACTCAATATATTCCCAGACTTTATATGATAAATTACTATTAAATAATGGCAAGGGTGAATTTATTGATTCAAACCAAACTCTTCCCGATATAAATAACAAAATAAGCACCGGTGTAGTAAAATCTGGTGATATTGATAACGATGGTGATCTAGATTTATTTGTTGGTGAAAGAATTAAAATTGGGAGTTATGGTTTACCTGGCTCTGGTTTTATTTTAATGAATGATGGAAACGGAAGCTTTTCAAATCAAACTAAAGAAATAGCACCTGGCTTAACTAACATTGGGATGATCACAGATGCCTCCTTTGAGGACATTGACTCTGACGGCAATTTGGATCTTGTTATAGTTGGAGAATATATGGGGATCAATATTTTTAAAAATGAAGGGTCACAGTTAATCCGAATTGAAAATAAACTTTTAGATGAGAAAGGGTGGTGGAACGAAATTCACATTACAGATTTAAACAATGATGGTAAAAATGATTTGATCGTTGGTAATCATGGTTTAAATTCAAGATTTAATGCGAGCAAGTCTAAACCTCTAAGGTTATATTATAATGATTTTGATAAAAATGGCTTTGGAGAAGGAATAATTTGTTTTGAAGCCGAAAATGGAAAAGATTACCCTTACGCCTTACGTCATGATTTGATTGATCAAATTAAAAGCTTAAAGAAAAAATTTCCCGATTATGAATCCTTTAAAACGGCAGATATAACCAAGATTTTTGATCAAAAAATTCTTAATCAGTCAGATATCCACAGTGTAAATACACTAGAGACTTCAATATATATAAAAAAGGAGGGATTTGAATTTGAGAAAATCAATATTCCAAAAGAAACTCAATTTAGCCCAGTTTATTCAATTAATAGTCATGATTTTGATGATGACGGAGATAAAGATATTTTACTAGGAGGTAATTTATACGATGTAAAACCAGAAGTTGGTATTTACGACGCTTCTTATGGGTTATATTTAGAAAATTTGGGGAATCTCAAATTCAAATATCACCGAGATGGTAAAGGTTTTGTTGTAAAAGGAGAAATTAGAGATATTTTAATTTCTAATAAAAATATTTTTGTCTCTAAAAATAATGACAAAATGGAAGTATTCAAATTTTAAATTATTGTGGTTAAAAAGAAATCAAATATACTCTTAGTAGCTTTTTTTTTACTAATGCTTTGTTGTAATAAGTTGGACAATAAGGATGCAAATACTATCAAGTTTAGGACATTAAATTACTCAGATACGGGAATAAATTTTAATAATAAACTCGCGTATAAAACTAAAGTTAATATTATTGAGTATTTGTACTATTATAACGGTGGGGGTGTGGCAATCGGAGATATAAATAATGACGGATTAGAGGATATTTATTTTTCAGGGAATCAAGTTTCTGACCGCCTATATCTAAACTTGGGTAATTTGAAATTTCAAGATATCACCTTAACATCAGGAATCAAAACCGATTTGTCGTGGTCTAATGGAGTTAGCATTGAGGATGTAAATAATGACGGATATTTAGATATATACGTTTGTAAAGTTAGTCCCCTTAGTCCTAATGGGACACACAATTTACTTTACATCAATAATAAAAACATGACCTTTACAGAAAGTTCTTTTCAATTGGGACTAGATTTTTCTGGTTTTTCAACACATTCTACATTTTTGGATTACGATCAAGATGGAGATTTAGACATGTATCTAATGAACCACGCAATTCATACAGTAAGGAGCTATGGAAGCTCAAAAAAAAGAAGAGAATCGGATGAATTATCTGGCGATAAGTTCTTTGAAAATAGATTAAACGAAAAAGAAAAAAAGTTCGTAGATGTCACGAAAGAGTCAAACATTTATGATAGCCCACTGGGTTACGGACTAGCTCTAACTTCAACTGATTTCAATAATGATGGCTGGCTAGACCTATATATTGGTAATGATTTTCATGAAAATGACTATATATATTTAAACAATAAAGACAAAACATTTACTGAATCAATAAAAAAATCAATGACTCATACATCACATTTCACAATGGGAGTTGATGTTGCCGATTTAAATCAGGATGGAAAACTAGATGTATTTACAACAGATATGATGCCATATGATCCAAAAATTTTTTTAAAATCTGGTGGTGAGGACTTAGATAAAATATCAAGAATTAAAAAAGATTTAGGATATGAACAGCAATTTTCAAGAAACCATATGCAAATAAATAGTGGTAATAATACATATTATGATGTCGCGATTCAAACCAATACACATGCAACAGACTGGAGTTGGGGCGTTTTATTACAAGATTTTGATTCTGACGGGAAAGAAGACATTTTTATATCTAATGGTATACTTAAACGACCCAATGATTTAGATTACATTAATTACTTAAGCAATGTAGATTTTACAGAGTATAATAATTCAAGGCAGGATGTACTCAAGAAAAAACTTATTGATAAGATGCCAACCCTTAAAATTCCAAACATTTTATTTAAGAATAATGGAAAATTAAATTTTGAAAAAGTAAATGCATCTAATACAGGTGTTCCCTCATACAGTAATGGAGCTGCATATGCAGACTTAGACCTTGATGGAGATCTAGATATAATTTTAAATAATTTAAATTCTGAAGCTACCATTCTTGAAAATCTAACTGAAAAATCAAACTTTATCTCTTTAAAACTAGCTGGAAATTCTAAATATCCTGTAACAAAAGGAGCGAGAATTGAACTATATGTAAGTGGTAATAAACTTGTTAAGGAAAATATCACAACTAGAGGCTTTCAGTCCTCATCTTCGCATAATGTTTTTTTTGGCTTGGGGGGAAATGATAAAATTGACTCTTTAGTTATTAGGTGGCCAGATGGGCATAAAGAAAGAAAGATAATCACGGATACCAATCAAAGTGTAACCATCACAAAAGGGGACTATAATTTTGAAGATGAAGTTGATATCAAAATTAAAAAACCAACTAAATTCCAGGTAAGTTATCTTCCGATTAAACATGAAGAAACTGAGTATTATGATTATCAGAAAGAAAGGTTAATTCCTGAAAGATTGTCATTTGAGGGACCAGCAGTTGTTAAAGCAGACTTTAATAATGATGGTCTTGAAGATTTTTTTATGGGAGGTGCGAAATTCCAAAGAGGTAAAGTTTTTCTTTCTACAAAAAATAAAGGTTTTGATGAGGTTAAAAATTTTGATTTACAAAAGGATAATAAATTCGAAGATACCGACGCGGCAGCTTTTGACATAGACAATGATGGGGACCTTGACCTTTATGTTGTAAGTGGCGGAAACGAGTATAAAGAATTAGATAAAAATTATATGGATCGTGTCTATTTAAATGATGGTTTGGGGAACTTCACACGTCTTAAAATCCTTCTTCCAAGGACCAACGGTTCATCAGTTTCAGTCTCTGATTTTAATGATGATGGCTATGATGACTTGTTTGTAGGATCAAGGTCAATTACTGGTTTTTATGGACTAAGTCCTTACAGCTTCTTTTTGCTAAATAACAAAGATAATACGTTATCACCAGTTGAGCAGCAAAGATATGGAATGGTGACAGACAGTAAATGGGTTGATATTAACTCCGATGGAAAAGAGGATATTATTTTAGTAGGTGATTGGATGCCAATAACTATTTTAATTCAGGAAGATGATTTTAAATTTATAAATAAAACTTTTGAGTATGGACTCTCTAGAACAAATGGATTGTGGAACGTAGTTGAGGTAAAGGATTTTAATGAAGATGGCAAGATAGATATTATTGCTGGAAATGCTGGGACAAACTTTAAATGGAAGCCTTCAATTAAAAAACCTGTAAAATTATATCTTGATGACTTCGATGGGAACCAGCAACCGGACCCTATTATATTTTATGATTTTTTTGGTAAATATGTCCCTTTTTCATCAAAAGATAAACTAGATAAGCAACTACCTTTTTTAAAAAAGAAGTTTCCTAACTATAATAATTTTTCAAAAATCAAAGATATTAAATCTTTAACAGGTAGGGGGGAAAAAGATATTCTTGAGATAAAATATATTTATGATCTTGAATCTTCAATTTTTATAAACGAAGAAGGTAACTTTAAAAAATATGCTTTACCTCCTTCAGCTCAACTTAGTTGTATTGAGGATTTTAAATTTTTTAAAAATTCAAATAATTTAATCTATGTCGGCAATTTTAGTAAATATGTTACTGAACTAGGATTTTCTAGTGCTAATCCTGGGGGTTTATTATTGGATTTAGATACAAAAAAAATGAATTATAAAAACACCAAAAGTCTTCCCTTACCAATTAACAAAGACTATAGAGCAGTTTTAGATTTTGATGACAACCAATTGATATTTTCAAATAATGATTACATATATTTATTTAAAGCTAATTCCTTAAAATAAATTTTGTAGCATGATTCTAATTTTAAGAAAAGTTTTTTTAATAAGTAAAACAAATAATACATAATGTTAAGTTATTATAATCATGAAAATTCATTGGACTAAGTCAATAGATTTAATTGTTTATAACTGCATGTTTTTTAGTAAATTAGTAGCTGATTTATGGGTATGAGATTTTTGACTTTTATTTTGTTGCTTTTTATATTCGGATGTACTCTTACTGTACCGAAAGAGGTTGAAGTAAAATATGAGGAAATTCCAGAAAAAGTTGACTTCAATTATCATGTAAAACCAATACTTTCTGATAGATGTTATTCTTGCCATGGACCTGACGAAAAATCAAGAAGAGCAGGACTTAGGCTGGATCAAGAAAAGACTGCATTTATGAAATTATCTAGTGGAAGAATAGCTATAGATCCCGGAAGTATCTACGGGAGTGAAATGGCCCACAGGATTTTATCAAATGATCCCGATGAAGTAATGCCAACTCCTGAATCAAATTTGAGTTTGACAAATACTGAAAAAGCAATCCTCTTAAAATGGATTGAACAAGGAGCGGAGTGGAAAGAACATTGGTCTTTTTTACCAGTTCAAAAAGTATCAAGTTCGTCTTCAGAACAACATGAAAATCCAATTGATTATTTTATTTCTAAAAAACTTCAAAATAAAGGACTAGAGTTTTCCCCTCTGTCTTCTAAAGAGAAATTAATTAGAAGACTATATTTCGACTTGACCGGTTTGCCACCATCAATTGACGAGGTTGAATCTTTTATAAAGTCGGATGACAAAAACGCATACCTAAATGTTGTAAATAGACTCCTCGATAGTGATGAGCATGCAGAGAGATTAACGATGGATTGGTTAGACGTATCTAGATATGCTGACTCTCATGGGCTTCATGCAGACGGCATAAGGACTATGTGGCCTTGGAGAGATTGGGTAATCAAAGCATTTAAAAACAATACCCCCTACGATGAATTTGTTTCTGTTCAGCTCAGCGGTGACATGAGAGAAAACGCTACAAAAGATGAGAAATTGGCTACCGCATTTAATAGAAATAATCCCATGACAGCCGAAGGAGGCGTCATTGATGAAGAGTGGCGTTTGAATTACGTTTTCGATAGAACAGAAACTTTAGGAACAGCTGTAATGGGACTAACACTCATGTGTGCAAAATGTCATGATCACAAATTTGATCCTATTTCTCAAAAAGATTATTATCAATTATCAGCATTTTTTAACCAAACTAGAGAAATTGGAATGACTGGTGATGATGGAGACTTTGGACCTTTACTTTTTCTTCCTGACCAAAAAACTGAAAAAAAATTGAATAAATTAGAACTAGCAATTGATGAGAAAGAGAGGGATCTCAGGACTAAGATATCCGAATTAAATAATTTTTATAATTATGCTGATAAGCTTTCAAATTTTGAATCTAGCGCTGTACCCAAAAAAAATATAATTGAAAAAGTTTCTTTTGACAAAATAAGTAAACAGAGAGTTATAAGTGATGATAAAATAATTATAGTTCAAGGTACATCTGGGCGTGAAACAGATTACATTATTGACAATAGTAGAGATATAACTTCTTACAGTAATCAAAAGCTTGAAAAGGGCATACAAGGGAATGCATTGAAATTTGATGGCAGTAATCAAGTATTTGTTGAAAAGGTCCCAAACTTTGAGTGGACAGATCCATTTTCTGGAGCTTTTTGGTTTAAAACCACAAAAAGAAAAAAAGGTTTTACCCAGAGTCTACTCACAACTACCGGTGGAAAAAACTCTTGGTGGAGAGGATGGGATTTAATTCTGGATGATAAAAATTATTTGAATTTAAGGCTAGTTAGTTCTCTACCTGGTGACGCCATTCATGCTAAATCAGTTGACTCGTTGAAAGTAAATAACTGGTATCACATAGCATTTTCATATGATGGCAGTGGAAATTCTTCAGGTATTAATTTATTTTTAAATGGTGAAAAAATTCACAAAAAAGTAGTTTTTGATAATTTAAAAAAATCAATTTTACCTGTTTCAAGCAGCGGAATTTACCTCCAAGAACAAGCACTTAAAATTGGAGCCTCGGGAGATTTTTCTTCTGGTGATAATGGATGGGTCGAAGGCTTAATGGACGAACTATTTATTTTTAACAAACCAATAAGTACTTATGAATTAAAAAATTTATATAACACATACAGCTTAGATAAAAAACATTTAGATGATAGAGAAAAAGTTGAGCATTTAGTATACAATGACATATCCACAAAAAAAATTAAAAATCAAATTAAAAATTTAAAAAAACAATGGCTAAAAAACATCACTGATGTCAAAACGGTTATGGTAATGGAGGAGATGAAAGATAAAAGAAAGACTTTTCTTTATGATAGAGGAAGCTATCAATCACCTAGTTTTGAAGTTGAAGCGGATGTTCCATCTAAACTTCCCAAAATGTCTGCTGAAATGCCCAAAAATAGGCTAGGTCTATCCAAATGGATATTCGATAAAAAAAATCCACTGACTGCTAGAGTTGCAGTTAATAGGTATTGGCAGATGATTTTTGGCAGGGGTATTGTAAATACTCCTGGTGACTTTGGGGTTCAAGGTCAACTTCCCTCTCACCCTAAATTACTTGAATATCTTTCTAACTATTTTATGGAAAAGGATTGGGATATTCGTGATTTATTAAGATTGATGGTAACATCACATACCTATATGCAATCTTCTAAACCAAGTCAAAAGCAAGTTGAAATTGATCCCGATAATATACTCCTATCTAGAAGTAACAGTTATAGGCTTCCAGCCGAAATGATCAGAGATAACGCCTTGGCTGCTAGCGGATTACTTGTAAAACATATAGGTGGAAAAAGTGTCAAACCCTATCAGCCTAAAGGTCTATGGATAGAAAAATCTAATTATTCAATTAAACTTTTAAATTACAACGAGTCAACTGGTGATAGTTTATATCGAAGAAGCATGTACACATTTATAAGACGAACAAACCCACCTCCTTCTATGTCTACTTTTGATGCTCCAACAAGAGAGGTTTGTACGGTAAAAAGAGAAATAACCAACACACCTTTGCAGGCACTCGTTTTATTGAATGATCCACAGTTTGTTGAGGCATCAAGAATTCTTGCAGAGAGGATTCAAAAAGAAAAGCCTTCCTCTATTGATGAATCAATAAAGCATGGTTTCCGTCTTTGCACCTCAAGAAAACCTAGAGATAAGGAAATAGAATTACTTAGAAAATTATATGACGAGCAGCTTATAAAATTCAAGTAAAACCCTAAACTTGCATACAATATTTTTAAAAATGGAAAAAAACCTAGAGATAAAACCTTAAATTTATATAAAACCGCAGCACTTTCCATGGTAGCAAATGTAATGCTCAATCATGATGAAGTTTATATGAAAAGATAAATCAAAATATGAATTGTAATCACCATCACCATAACGAAAAGTTTTCTAGGAGAGATTTTTTAACTAAAACTTCCCTTGGACTTGGTGCTCTCACTCTGGGTTCCTTAATAAGTCCTGCGAGAGCTTTTGACGGTATTTCAAATTTCAATAATACAATCCTTCCCCCACAATTACCTCATTTTCCAGCAAAGGCAAAAAGAATTATATATTTATTTCAAAGTGGTGCCCCCTCCCAGATTGATCTTTTCGATCACAAACCTCTTCTTACAAAGATGCATGGTAAAGAACTTCCCCCCAGCGTAAGAGGTGGACAAAGACTGACAGGTATGAGTGCAGGTCAGGCATCTTTTCCTTTAGTTTCATCTATTTATGATTTTAAACAGTATGGTCAAAGTGGAGCTTGGGTCAGTGAGTTAATGCCTTACACATCAAAAATTGTTGACGAATTATGTTTTGTAAAGTCAATGTACACCGAAGAAATCAATCATGACCCGGCTGTTACATTCATTCAAACTGGCTCAAACCTTCCTGGAAGGCCTTCTATGGGATCATGGATTAGTTATGGTTTAGGTTCCGATAACAAAAATTTACCTGAGTTTGTTGTATTAGTTACAAAAGATAAACAAGGTCAACCTCTGTATGCACGGTCTTGGGGCAATGGTTTTTTACCATCTAAATATCAAGGTGTTCAATTTAGATCTGGAAAGGACGCTGTTCTTTATTTGCAAAATCCACCCGGTGTAACAGGTGATTTAAGAAGGGAACAATTAGAGTATTTAAAGAAACTAGAAGACGATAATTATAGAGACATAGGAGATCCTGAGATTTTATCTAGGATGTCACAATATGAAATGGCTTACAGAATGCAAACTTCTGTCCCTGAAGTTATGGACGTTTCTAACGAACCAGATTATATTTTTGACATGTATGGAGAAGATAGCAAAAACCCTGGAACATTCGCTGCTAATTGTTTGCTAGCAAGAAAACTCATCGAAAAGGATGTCAAATTTGTTCAACTTTATCACCAAGGGTGGGACCACCATGGAAATTTAAATAAAGAATTAAAAATACAATGTAAGGATACAGACCAACCATCTGCCGCTCTTATAATGGATCTAAAACAAAGGGGTCTTTTAGAAGATACGCTAGTGATATGGGGTGGAGAATTTGGAAGAACAAACTACACTCAAGGAAACATTCTAGATGCTGACTATGGTAGAGATCATCATCCTAGATGTTTTACTATTTTTATGGCTGGGGCTGGTGTTAAGAAAGGGATTACCTATGGAGCTACAGATGATTTTGGCTATAATTTAAGAGAAAACCCTGTACACGTTCATGATTTTCAAGCTACAATCCTACATCTTTTAGGCCTTGATCACGAAAGATTAACGTTCAAGCATCAGGGTAGAAGATATAGATTAACTGATGTTCACGGCAAAATTGTAAATGATATACTTGTATGAAGAAAAATAATAATTCTAGGAGAAACTTTTTAAAAAATTCCGCTTTTGTTGGACTAGGTATTGCTACAGCTGATAAAACATTCTCCATTGCTAGTAAAAGCAAATCATTAGAAAATACAGTTGGACATAACGGATTTATCTATAAAGTTGATAAAAGCTGGAGCAAACAAAATGTCAATACTCATCCAGTTCACCATTGTCATGAAATGGTGATGGATAAAAAGGGAAGATTGTTCATGACAACAACTCACAAAAAAAACAACGTTTTGATCTATAATAAAGATGGAAAGGTTTTAGATGGTTGGAGTGTGGGTTTTAATGGTGCCCACGGTTTGACAATAAGTAATGAAGGTGGTACTGAATTTTTATACATTACTGATCCGGATCTGCATAGAGTTTGTAAAACTGACTTAAATGGAAAATTAATTCTCGAAATTTTTTATCCAAAGGAAATCAATGATTATTCTTCACAGGATGATTTTAAACCAACTGAGACTACAATAGCACCAAACGGAGATATTTATGTTGCAGACGGTTACGGTAAAGATTTTATAATTAAATATGACCAAAAAGGAAACTATTTAGGACATTTTGGAGGTAAAGGTGATGGTGAAAATCATTTTGATTGTTGTCATGGAATAACACTTGATAGCCGTTTTAATCAAAATCCAACTCTCCTTATTTCATCTAGAACAAAAAATGAGTTCAAAAGATTTACCTTGAGTGGAAAACATATAGAAACTATCTCCCTTCCTGGTTATTGGATGTGTAGACCAGTTATTAAAGGAGATAACCTTTATTTTGCGATTATTAACACTTACAATTGGTGGAACTATGACGGAATGATTGCAGTTTTAGATAAAAAAAATAAAGTAGTATCACTACCAGGAGGAGGTAAGCCATCATACAACAATGGAGTAATTAATAAACCTGTTTATGATGATCGTAGTTTCCTTAATCCTCATGATGTTTGTATAGATGATGATGAAAACATCTATGTTCCTCAATGGAACTCTGGGAGAACAACTCCTTTAAAATTAAATAGAGTTTAAACTTTTTTCTTTTGGAAGCTATTTTCTTTCTAGGTAGATTTCACCCATTGCTAGTTCACTTACCAATTGGATTTTTGATCTTAGCTATTCTAATCGAAATTTATTGCTCAATTTTTAAAATAAAAATTAATCAGAGCATAATTAATTTTACTTGGTTTGTTGCCTTCTTTTCCTCTGTCATAACAACAATTTTGGGTCTTTTAATCGCAGAGACTGGCCATTATATAAATGAAAATTTATTTATGCATAAAATTTTTGGTTTGTCATTAACCGCCATCTCATTTATGTCATGGTTTTTGAGGTTATCCATTTTTTCAAATTTATTTTCTTCTTCACTAAAGACATTGTCAAACACCGCAATAATTGTTCTTTTGACTTTAACTGGTCATTATGGTGGAAATTTGACACATGGTGAGACATATCTTGTTGATTATGCTCCTGAAAACATTAAAGAGTTGGTTGTTAAAAAAAATAAATATGTAGAATTAGAAATTGACTCTGTTAAAGTTTATGATGATCTCATACAACCTATTTTTAATCAAAAATGTGTTTCTTGCCACAACAAAGAAATATCTAGAGGAAATCTAAATATGGATTCCTATAGTAATCTTTTAAAGGGCGGTAGTAGCGGAAATCCCATAAATAAATCTGACCCCAGAAAAAGTTTATTGATAAAAAGAATTACTTTGCCAACAAGTGAACTTAAATATATGCCTCCAGATGGAGAGCCTGTGTCTTTTGATGAAATTAAAACTTTGATTTGGTGGATTAATAATCTAGACAAATCAAATGAAATTTTAGCCTCGTTAAAAGTTGAAGACGACATAAAAGAATCCCTTGAAATGCTTTACAGTCTAAATTTTGCTGAAAAACAATGGTTTGAAAAACTTATAATAGAAAGATTAGACGAGTCTTTAGTTCAAAATATTGATAACAATCTATTTCAAATAAAGTATATTTCAGATGACAAGAAATTCCTTTCTGTGAAATACTTAAAGAAAAATGTCAGTATTTCTGACATTGAAAAACTTGAAAAGGTTAGAAGAAACGTTACTTATTTCACTGCAAAATCTTCAAATTTATCCAATGAATTAGTTAAAGGTATATCTAGTTTTGAAAACTTAGTCAAACTTGAAATCCAAGATAATAATATTGATGACGAAAGCATTAAAATTCTCCAATCACTGGATAATCTTGAAATACTTAATATCCATAACACAAAAATCACGAGTAAATCAATTGAAGTACTTAAAAAATTTAAAAACCTGAAAAGGGCATATGTTTGGGGAACTAGCATATCTAGAAGTGAAGTAGAAGAATTTAATAGCAAAGAAGGAAAACTTAAACTTATTGGTGGAAGCTAGTCTGTTTTTGTTTTTAAACTATAGTTTATAATTAAAATAGATTAGTTGTTATACCTACAAAAAATTTAGTTTGACTAAATTTGGGCTTTGTTTATGAAAAAAGTATTTATATTTTTGACTAATTTTATCGTCGTTTTAGGTTGTGAAAACACAAAATTTGATCCGAACAAACTAAATGACGCATCCCTTTTCCACTCGGCAATGCAGAACTTATCAAATATAATTGTATACGATATTTTTTCTCCACCTGTAGCATCAAGAGTTTATCTTTATCCCTCAATTGCAGCTTACGAATTGATGGCAAAAAATATGCCTATGAAATACAAATCTTTGGTAGGACAGGTCAAAGACCTCAAACCAATTCCCGAACCAGAAAAGGATTTCAAAAATTACAACTTAAACTTAACTATTCTATATGCATTTAATAAAGTAGCTAAGACTCTCATTTTTTCGGATGAATTGATGGAAAAGTTTGAAAAAAGATTAAATTATAAGTTAAATTCAATTGGTGTCCCAAGATATATCAGAATTGCATCTAAAAAATATGCTGATAAAGTTGCCAATCATATTTTGTATTGGGCAAAGAATGATCTATACAATCAAACTAGAACATTTCCCAAATACACAATTTTGGAAGACGAAGTTTTTTGGAAACCTACACCTCCAGATTACATGGATGGAATTGAGCCTCATTGGAATAAAATAAGAACCCTAGTTTTAGACTCGGCAAACCAATTTGTTCCAAAGGAGCCTTTGAAGTTTGATTTAACAAAAGGTAGTCCTTTTCAAAAACAACTCCAAGAAGTATATGAAATTGGCAATAAAATGGATCCTGAAAAGATTCAAATTGCAAAATTTTGGGATTGTAACCCCTATGTTACACATCACAGAGGTCATGCAATGTTTGCTACTAAAAAAATAACACCTGGCGGACACTGGATTGGTATTACAGCTATTGCGGGCAGAACAGCCAATAGTACTTTTGATGAAGTAGTAAATGCGTATGCAAATGTTTCAATTTCATTGTTTGACTCTTTTATTAGTTGCTGGGATGAAAAGTGGAGGTCTATACTGGTTAGACCAGAAACATTAATCAATCAACATTACGATGAAGAATGGTTACCTCTTTTACAAACGCCACCTTTCCCTGAGTACACAAGCGGCCACTCAGTAATTTCTCGTGCTGCTGCAAAAGCCCTTACTAATTTGTATGGTGATAATTTTAAATTTATCGATACAACTGAAGTTGCATACGGTCTACCGTCACGAAAATATAATTCTTTTATCGAAGCTGCTGAAGAGGCAGCTATTTCAAGGCTTTATGGTGGTATACACTACAGAATGGCTATTGAAGAAGGAGTTTCGCAGGGAGAAAAGGTTGGAAACTTTATATCTGAAAACCTTAAGACTAATGTAGATGCTTACAAACTTGCAATAAAATAAAAGTTTGTTTTTTTTAAAATATTTGTTTTTATATTACTGTTTTTGCTTATATTTACCGACTTATTAACATTTAATTAACAATATTCTCTGTTATGAAAAAATTAATCTTAGAAAATTCAAAGTATTTTTTAACATTTTGTCTTTCTCTATTTGTTTCGTTAGCAGCATTTTCTCAGTCTATTTCTGGAACTGTCACAGATGCTGAAACTGGTGATCCGTTACTAGGGGTAACAATTATATTAAAAAATACAAATAAAGGAGTAGTTACCGATTTTGATGGTAATTACATAATAAACAATGTCGAGCCAGGCGATTATACCATTGACCTGTCTTATATTGGTTATGGTCGAATCTCTCAAACAATAACTGTTGGAGGCGATGACGCAACCTACGATTTTACAATGACTTTCTCAGCTTCTAAACTTGATGAACTTGTAGTTACTGGTACAGGAGCTCCAGTCGCTAGAAAAAAAATAGGAAATAGTATTGGCTCAATTTCTACAGCAAAATTAGAAAATTTACCCATCAACTCTTTTTCTGATATACTTCAAGGTAGAGAACCAGGTTTGGTTGCTTTCCCTTCTGGTGGTCTTAACGGTGAAGGTGCCCAAATTAGGATTCGAGGTAATGCTTCACTGTCTCAGTTAAACGAACCAATAATAATTGTTGATGGAGTTAGAGTTGACAGAGGTGGTGGTTTTGGTGGTTACATTGACACTGGTGGAGGTGCTGGATCAAGACTTGACGATATTAATCCAGAATCAATAGAAAGAATCGAAATACTTAAAGGAGCATCTGCAGCTACTTTATTTGGTACTGAAGCGAGTAACGGTGTAATCCAAATTTTTACCAAAAAAGGTCAAATTGGAGCACCAAAATTCAATTTCAAAGCGACGCAAGGTTGGATCAATTTTCCAAAAGGAAAATTTGCAGATAATACAGGATGGACATCGAGTGCCGCAACTGCAGCAAGAATGAGTACAGTACTCGGAAGATCTGTACAGCCTTACGAGCTTGTTAGTTTCAATGCAACAGAGGACTTGTTTGAAACTGGTTTTAATAATATTGTAAATTTAAATGTTTCAGGGGGTAGTGAGTTTATGACATACTTTGCTTCTGCTAGATATCAATATTCAGATGGTCCTATAGGTGGTAAAGAAAGACAAGGATATTTAGAAGGTCAAAAAACTAATGCTTCGGATATCAATGAAATGGGTCAATTTAACATCAACTTAAATATAAATCCAAGTGATAAATTTAATATTAGATTGACTTCAGGATTTACTTCAAGATATCAAACAACACTTCAGAATAATAACAATATTTATGGAACAGGTTCACTAGCTCAATTTAGTAAACCTGAATTAGTAACAGAGAATAACACAACGGGAGTAATTGCTTTTGCTACAGTTGATGAAACTTTGCAGTTGGGATTCAACACAAGAATAAACCACTACAATGGAAGCGTTGGACTCAATTATTATGCAACGGATTGGCTTAAGCTAGACGGTACTTTTGGAATTGATTACTCAGGACAGGTGAGTGAGGATTTTTGGCCATTCCAATGGAATATTGATGGTTTCTCAGGTAGTAGACCAACTGGTCAATTATCTGTTGGGACCAGAGATTTTATGGCTAAAACAGCTGAAATTAAAATAGTAATGGATAACAAAATAGGTTCACTAACCTCTAATTTGATAGTCGGTGGTCAGTATGTTGGACAACAGGAAAAAATTGTAGGTAGTCAAGGAACTGAATTTCCAGGACCAGGTTTTGAGGTTGTTGGTGCTGCTGCACAGCAAGTTAACTTTGAGCAGTTTATAGAAACTATCAATGTTGGTGCATTTGTTCAAGAACAAATCGGTTATAATGACTTTTTATTTTTAACTGTTGGTGCTAGATTTGATGCGCACTCCGCTTTTGGTAGCAACTTTAATGGTCAATTTTATCCTAAAGTGTCAGTCTCATACATACCCTCTGATTCCGGTAATTGGAGTGGTTTAGGTCCAATAAGTTCTTTACAATTAAGAACCGCTTACGGTATGGCGGGTCTTCAACCAGGAGCTTTTGATGCCTTTACTTCGTATTTAGCACTTGCATCAGCTAATGGAGCAGGAATTGCACCTAACAATTTGGGTGACCCAGACCTAAAGCCTGAGGTATCAAAAGAATTTGAAATTGGATTTAACGCGGGTTTATTTAACAATAAATTTAATTTGGAATTTACGTATTGGGATAGAATTACAACTGATGCATTGTATGCTAGACAGTTTCCTTTATCGGGTGGATTTAGAAACCAGCAGTTAACTAATGTTGGTGAGCTTGAAGCTAGTGGTCTTGAAATCAACCTGAGTGGTAACGTTATAAGAAAAGGTGACTTAACAGTAAATGCATACGTAAATGCTGCTTATTTGAAAGAAAATGTCAAAAGTTTAGGAGGGGCTCCACCTCTTAAGGTAGGTGGTTCTTATCCAAGATATAGAAACTTCTTACAAGAAGGTTTTGCACCTGGTGCAAACTTTGGAGCTAAATTAGCTAGTGTTTCTTCAGGCTCATTACCTATTGACATTGCAAATGGTGATGGACTTCCTGACACTACCCAACAGCTAGTAGCTTTTCTAACCGGTAATGGTAGTTACAGTCTTCCAACTTCAATCGGCACAGGATCCGTTCTTCTAGCTGACGATGATGGGGATGGTGATTATCTAGATCATTATCTAGGGAAATCTACACCTGATTGGACAGGAGCTTTTGGAGGATCAGTTAGTTATAAAAATTGGACTTTAAATACAACTTTTGAATTTAAGGCAGGAAATTTTGTAATTAACAATTTAACAGACGCATTTAGACAGGCAAATGGTGCAATTGGAAGAAATCTACCTAGATCAGCAAAAGTCGCAAGAGACTACGCTACAGGTGGTGTCGACGCTGGATTTACCCCTCAAGGAGATGGTAATGTAAGACTTGCCGCTCTAGATGAATGGTTAAATAATACTCTCGCTTTAGCACCGTTTTCGGGTTTGAACACTCTAGAAAAAGCTGATTTTATCAGATGGAGAGAATTAAGCTTAAACTACAATATCACTGGTTCTATTTTAGATCAATTTAGCTTAGATACAGCTTCCGTTGGCCTTTCTGGAAGGAATATTGCAATATTTACAGGTTATACAGGAGTAGACCCTGAAATAAACTTTGTAGGAAGGGGTAGTGGTTCAACATTAGATCAGAATTATGGTCAAGGAATTGCTGCATTCGGGTGGCCAATTCCTACACAGGTATTATTAACACTTAAAGTTGGATTTTAAATTAATAATTATGAAAAATAATATAATAAAATATTTTGGAATAGTTTTTTCCGTACTACTATTCAACAATTGTAGCCTAGATGCTGACAATCCTAATAATCTCCTTGAAGAAGGTTTAGATATTAGAGCTTTCGGTCCCATGGTTAACGGTCTTGAAGGTGTAGTAATAAGGGCATATGGAAACATTTTGGCGCCTTATTCTGTAGCATCAGATGAAATGATTTGGATAGGTTCAAGGGATGCATGGCAGCAGCTTAACTTTGGAAACCTAGATGGTATAGGAAACGAATTTGTTGACGGAGCCTTTTTTTATGTTAATGAGGCTCGTTACTGGGCGGACGATGTAATCAATAGAGGTTTAGAGTTTAGTACTTCAAATGCTTTTTCTGCATCTAATAAAACTGATTTAGCGAGAGCCTATATGTATGGAGCAGTAATTTATATTGTTATTGCTGACATGTTCGATGATTTCGTAGTTGGTTCTGCTAAAACTGAGTCTGCTCCTCCTGTTGGTGAATCAAACATGAGTTCTCTTTATGATACTGCTTTAGGTTATATTAATTCAGCTTTAGCATTAAATGCGGGCTTAACAGGAGAGTTAACAGCACTTAAAGCGAGAGCTACATTTGCTAAAGGCATATGGGGTAAAGTTAATCCTGTAAATACAGCTTCTCCACTTGTTTCTTCAGCAGAGGCTGCCACTTTAGCAGCTGCTGCATTAGCTGATCTAGGAACTGATTTTAGTGTCAACTTGATTACCGATCCGAGTGCTCCTGAAACAATTGGAGCTTTGGACATTGCAGGAGAAGTTAATGATAGACTTGAGATGAGACTTTCTGATACATATGTTATTTCAACGGATTTGAAAAGACCAGATTCTCCCAATGATGGAGACCCGGCAACCACTCTTAGTTTAAAAGATCCTATAGATGATATTGCTGATCCAGCTCTGTACAGACATGTGGCTGCATTTACTAATGCTGGAAGATTTCCAGAATATCCTGTTGCTACTGGTAGAGAGATGCATTTGATATTGGCTGAAAATTCATTAGCAAGTGGTGACAATGCGGGTTTTACAACTCACATTAACCATATTAGAGCTATGGATGGATTAACTCCTTATTCTGGGCAAATTGATGCACAAGCGATGCTCCTACACACGAGGAGAGTAAATTTATTTTTGCAAGGAAGAAGGCTTTCCGACCATTATAGATTTGCAAGCCCTTCAGAATACTGGATTCCAACTTCTATAGCTACTACAGCGCCAGGAGAATTTTTTCCAATAACAATTTCTGAAATTCAAGCGAATCCAAATATCCAGTAATTAAATATTAATCTATTTAAAAACCCCTCATTATAGAGGGGTTTTTTTATAAAGAAATTCCAAATCCAAAATTACCTATAATAATTCCATTTTTTCCAATGCCTGGTATTGTTGGAAAACTTTCGTTGCTTGATCCGTTCGAAATATTAGATATACCATCCTTTTCATAACTAAAACTACCTGTCAAATTCAAGTTATTTGGAATTTTTCCAATTCCGTAACCAACTTCTAGTCTAAAAAATATTTTCGAGTTTGATTTTATTCCCAGTTTAATATTAAAGGTGTTAATATTCTCCTTAAGCTGAGCAGTTCCTATTCCTTTATTTCCATTTTCATCCGTTAGCTCTATGTTTTCAAAAAAAATCAAGGAACTAAGAGTCCCTGAACCTAGTGATGCATATAAACCGTTCCCTTTAGAATTGATGTAAATATTCATTCCATAATCTGTGTAGTTTAAATCAATACTTGTTTTGTCTGGGTTTAATTTAAAACTACTATAATCAAGATATGGAGACACCCTGTTTTTAAATATTGGTAAAATTGCTTCAGTTGTCAAACCCAATATATTTGGTATACCCATCTTAATACCAAATGAAAAACGTTTAAGGTTTGAAATTGTATCAATTTCAACTGTATCTATTTTTTGTAAATTTTGCGAGAAAGATTTATTAGTAAAAAAAAATACTAAGGTAAAAATCGTTACGATTAGCCTCATAGATTGTATAACTTGAGATATCTTCTACAATTGATAAGTTCTGAATAATCAACATTTTTATCAACTTTGATACTTTTGCTCCTGTTGGCAAGTTCCCAAGCCGTGAAAAAAATTAATTTTATCCTGTCTTTTAAAAGTCCGTATTCAATTTTTTCAGCTGTATCAGTTGGTTTATGATAATCTTGATGTATACCATTAAAATAAAATATTGCTGGAATATTGTTTTTAACAAAATGGAAATGGTCACTTCTGTAATAAATACATTCTGATTGGTCTATATCGTTGTATTTGTAATCAAGATATAATTTCGTTGTATTCTTGTTTGTTGATTCTGATACTTCATGTAATTCTGAGCTAAGAAGATTAGTTCCAATTAAATATATATACCTTTCTAGATTGTTTTTATGTTTAGGGTCAATTCTACCTATCATATCTATATTTAAATTGACCATAGTATTTTCAAGGGGATACAAGGGATTATCGGTATAAAATTTTGAACCTAGTAGACCTTTTTCTTCACCAGTAAGATGTAAAAAGACTATTGATCGTTTAGGTCTATAACCAGATAAAACTGCATTTTGAAATGATTCTGCAACTTTAAGCACGCCTATAGTACCTGAAGCATTATCATCAGCTCCATTGTATATCTGACCATTTTTTTCTCCTTCGTGATCTAAGTGAGACGAAATAATAATGTATTCATTAGATTTTTCTGAACCCTCAATAACAGCAACTACATTTTCTGTTTGGATGATATTCCCAGAAATATTTAGTTCCATTTTTTGAAAATAGTTTTCAGTTCCATTTGCTTCTTTAATATTTATAGATTCATAAAATTCTGAAATGAATTTTACAGCTCTTTTCTGACCGAGTTTTCCTGTTTCCCTACCTTTAAAAAAATCAGAAGAATAAACATAAACCAAATTTTTTAATTCATTTTCATTAATATTATTGGTAAAAGAATCAAGTCTTAGGCTTTGAGAAAAAAGATTACAAGCAAATAGGTATAAAAATAAATAGTAGATATTTTTTATTAAAAACCTTACTTTATTTGTTTGTAAATATGGTCCCATAATTTGATTCTTTTCTCCAAGGCTACTTTGGATAAGTCTAAAGCCTCCATTATTTTATTATCATTGTTTTCACATAAAGTGCTAATCATATTCATAGCCATTGGACCATGATGATCGCCATCCATCTCAATATGTCTTTCAAGGTAATAAATTAAACTTTCAACCGACTTGTTTTCTAATTTGATTTTTTTAACAATCTCAATAAACATATTTGGAATCAAATCTTCCCTTCCAAAAGTAAAAACTGCTGCAGTGACATGTACTTTATTTTCTTTAATTACAGAAAATGTAAAATTTAAAAAATCTTTTATTTCAGCTGAAATATCAAAACTTTTAATAATTTCAAAAATATCTTTTCCTTGTTTGACAAGACTTATTAAAAGTTTAATTTTATTTGTATTTGCACCAATTTCATTCATTGAATCTAAGTACATCTCAAAATGACTTTTGGCGATACCGTTTTTGTCCACATCCGTTTCTTCCCCCCAAACAATCTCATTTATAAGTCTTGCTGTTAAACTATTTTCAGATGGAATCCACGGAGTATATATGCATGTAAGATTCATTTGTAAATTTTTTACTAAAGACATAAAATCCCAAACTGCATAAACATGAACTTCCATGAATTTTTTTATATCATTCAAATTTTCCATAGAATTATATAGGGGATGTTCAACCAAAGATTTTCTCAAATAATTCAAATCTTCATCAAAAAAAACAGAACCTTTTTTCATACCATGCAAATATAGTGCAAAACCTAAAATCCGTAAATTATAATTATATTGAAAAGCAATGCAAGAATTATTAACTTTTATAGTAGCATCTTTTTTTATAATATTGACCCCAGGCCCCGATATCATAATGATAATTTCGTATGGCCTTCAGAAAGGATTTAAGTCTTGTTTTAAATTTTTGATGGGTTTAATAACTGGACTTTTGGTTCATTCATCGACTTTAATTTTCGGATGGTCAAAGTTTTTTTCAAACTCTGATACAATTTTATTTTACATTAAAATAATTGGGTTTACATATTTTTTGTATCTGGGTATTTTAGAACTTTACCTATATCTACTCAAAAAACAGAGTAAAAAAAAAATAAGCAGTTCAAAAAACTTGTTTAAACAAGGAATAATTATGAATATTTCAAATCCTAAAGTAGGTCTATTTTTTTGGCTTTTTTTCCCTAATTTCTTGTTTAGTACCGAAATTACAGAGTCTCTTCAATACACTTTTTTGTGTTCAATTTTTATTGTCCAGGTTTTTTTCATCTTTTTACTTACGGCATATTTTTCATCTAGACTGTCAAATATTTTGAAGGTGGGTATTTTAAAACCTATCAACGGATTAATTTTAACCATTTTAGCCGTGTATATACTACTTTCTTAATATTACTAAATTTTTCGATTTTTAATATTCAAGAAATATTTTCATAAAGGACTGAAATTCATTGTTTTTTTAATAGATTTGCATGCAACTATTTTTATTTTAGTTGCGATGATCAACAAAGAGCATAATAAAATTCAGGAGGGTTTAACATTTGACGATGTATTACTCGTTCCAAAATACTCAGAGGTTTTGCCAAGAGAGGTTGATATTAAAACATATTTCTCTAAAAATATTCCGCTCAACATCCCTGTTATTTCTGCTGCTATGGATACTGTTACTGAAAGTCAGATGGCAATAGCGCTCGCACGAGAGGGTGGAATAGGAGTTTTACATAAAAATATGTCTATTGAAAAACAAGCAAGTAAAGTGAGATTTGTAAAAAGAGCTGAATCAGGTATGATATTAGATCCAGTAACCCTTTCACTAAATGGTAAAGTTTCAGACGCAAAGGAATCCATGAAAAAAAACAACATTGGAGGAATACCAATAATAAGTAAAACAAGAAAATTATGTGGAATTGTAACGAACAGAGACTTACGTTTTGAAAGAGATGGAAATAGAAGTATTAAGGATGTAATGACCGCTAAAAATCTTATAACAGTAAGCCCAAACACCTCCCTAAAGGATGCTGAAGAAATTTTACAGAAACACAAAATTGAAAAACTGCCCGTTGTAGATGATTCATATAGATTGGTTGGTTTAATTACTTACAGGGATATAACAAAACAAACTGTTAAACCCATTTCAAATAAAGATATCTATGGAAGACTCCGTTTAGCTGCCGCTGTAGGTGTTACTAACGATGTTATTGAAAGAACTCAAGCTCTAGTAAAAGCGGGTGTAGACGCTATCGTAATAGATACAGCTCATGCACATTCTAAAAGAGTTGCCCAAATATTAAAAGAAATCAAGGATTCTTTTTCAAATTTAGATGTAGTTGTTGGAAATATTGCAACTGGTGAAGCTGCAAAATTTTTAGTTGATCTTGGTGCAGATGCAGTTAAAGTAGGAATTGGGCCAGGTTCAATTTGCACAACAAGGATTATTGCTGGTGTTGGATATCCACAATTATCTGCAATTAAGTCAGTTTATAAAGCAATTAAAGGTTCTGGGGTTCCTTTAATAGCCGACGGAGGAATTCGTTACACCGGTGATATACCGAAAGCAATAGCAGCTGGTTCTGATTGTGTTATGCTTGGTTCTCTTCTTGCTGGGACTAAAGAATCACCCGGCGAAACTATCATATATGAGGGCAGAAAATTTAAATCATATAGGGGGATGGGTAGTGTAGAGGCAATGAAAAAAGGAAGTAAAGATAGGTATTTTCAGGATGTTGAGGATGATATAAAAAAGCTTGTTCCGGAAGGAATTGAAGGGAGAGTACCTTACAAGGGAGAAATTTATGAAAGCATTCAACAATTAATGGGAGGACTTAGAGCAGGTATGGGTTATTGTGGAACAAAAACCATAAAGGAATTGAAAAATAAAGGGGAGTTTGTTAGAATAACATCAGCCGGAATAACAGAAAGTCATCCTCACAACATTGAAATTACGAAAGAGGCTCCTAACTATTCCAGATAATTTATCTAGTAAAAAACTTATAAGTAAAGACTGTGTTAGAAAACTCAATTCTAGCAATATACATTGTTTCTCTTTGTAAAGGAATAGATTCTTTAAATTTTCTTAAATCTATGTTTGAGAAGAATGCTACTTTATTTCCAATTATACTGTATATAGTAACATTGGCATTACCATCTATTCCTTCGATACTTAAAAAACCATCTTTATAAACTAGTCTTGCGGAAGATTTTTGTTCAAAACTTGAAAGTGAAATAGATATTTTATTTTCTTTATTTGTGGAATAAAGTCTGCTATTCTCAAGGTTGAAGAAATTAAATAATGCCATTAATAAAATTAAAAGTCTCATCTCCTTTAATTTACCGCAATTTATGACAATATTATAAATAAAAAAACCTCATTCAATTCATGTATTTATAATAATTTAAAAAAACTGTTATTTATTTTTTTAAGTTTGATGAAATATTTTAAAATGAGATTAGTAATTATATTTATTTTTTTTATATGCTGTGATAATTTTCAAAAATCTGATAAAAGAATAAAAATAGCTAGAGTTAACTCTACTTTTCTATATCTCTCTGATTTTGAAAACGAAATAAGTCCTGAATTATCTTATGAAGATAGTATAATTATGTCAAGATCAATTATTGATGATTGGGCAATTAAGAAGCTGGTATATAGCCAGTCACTCTTATATCTTCATGACTCAATTCAGAAACGACTTGCAAAAATGGTAGAAAACTACAGGTCTCAACTGTGGATTAATACATACAGAAATTTCTTATCAAATTCTCATTTTAAAAATAAAATTGATAGTTCAAAAAAGGTTATATATTATAAAAAAAATAAAGGAAATTTTAGATTGAAAGATGATATCTATAGAGTTGCTTATATTATTTTACCTGAAAATAATAATAATTTAAAATTAATTATGTCAAGGTTTAGAAATTTTTCAGACACTGATTTATTTTTTTTAGACTCTCTTAATTATCAGTTTGATGAATTTCTTTTGGATAAACCAGCCTGGCTAAATAAAAATAATCTATTAAAAAAAATCCCAGCATCAAAAATTTTTAACTTTGAAATAGATCTAAAAAAAAGAAATTTTTTTGTTTTCAAGGACTCATTACAAGTATATTTGTTAAAAGTTTTTGATTATAAAAAATATAATACCCCTGCACCTTATGAAATAGTTGAGGGTAATATTGAAAGAATTTTAATTAATAAAAAAAAGCTTGATTTTTTTAAAAACTTTAACAAAGAAATTTTAGACGATGCTATACAAGCAAATAAAGTTGAAATTTACCCTCAAGTACCTTAAGGCACTATTTACCTTATTTCTCGGTTTTCAAGGTATTTTTAGTCAAGAACCTTCAAGATTTAAGCTTGACGGAGTTGCTTCAGTAGTTGGGGACTATGTTATTTTAGACTCAGATATTGATAAGACATTTTCAGAAATGGAATCTCAAGGTATTTCAACAAAAAATGTAACTAAATGCGAACTTTTAGGTAAATTAATGGAGGATAAATTATATGCTCACCATGCAATTCAAGACAGCTTAGAAGTAAGTGACACAGAAATTTATTCTTATGTTGATCAGAGTATAGAATACTTTACTGAACAACTTGGTAGTTTAGAGAAAGTGTTAGAATTCTATAATAAGAAAGATGAATTGTCGTTTCGTGATGAGCTATATCAGTTGAATAAAATTCAAAAATTATCTCAATTAATGCAAGCAAAGGTTGTGGATGATGTTGAAGTTACACCTGAAGAAGTAAAGTTGTTTTATGAGTCAATTCCTGTTTATGATTTACCTGTTTTTGGAACCGAATTAGAAATTTCACAAATCGTAATTGAACCTAGTGTAAGCGATGAAGAAAAAAATAGAGTAATTGACTTACTAAATTCATTTAAGAATGACGTTGAAGAAAAAGGTTTGAGTTTTGCATCAAAAGCAATTTTATATTCACAAGATCCTGGCTCTAGAGCAAATGGTGGAAAATATACTCTACATAGAAAAAGACCCAGAATGGTCAAAGAATTTAGGGATGTTGCCTTCAGTCTTGAAGAAGGGGAAATTTCCAGTCCTTTTAAAACAGAATTCGGCTGGCATATTTTGACTGTTGAAAATATAAGAGGGCAACAAGTTGATATAAGGCATATATTAATTACACCCAATGTTGACGAATCCAAACTTTTAGAGTCCAAAAAACTGTTAGACACAATAAGAAAAAGGATTGTGGATAAAGAAATTAAGTTTGAAGACGCAGCCTTTAATTTTTCTTATGACAAAGAAACTAGAAATAATGGTGGAAAATTAGTGAATCCAATAACAGGAGACACTCGTTTTGAGCTTACAAAAATGGATCCAAAACTTTATAGTCAGGTTAAAAATTTAGATGAAGGTGAAATTTCACTTCCCCTTCTTGAGACAGACCGTTCTGGTTTAAAGAAGTTCAAAATTATTATGGTTTCAAAAAGATTAGAAGAACATGTTGCAAATTTTTCAAAAGATTTCACTAAAATAAAGGACTTAGCTCTTAAAGATAAACAACTAGAAACTGTCAAAAAGTGGCTAGGATTGAAGATAGAAGAAACTTTTGTAAATGTGAACAAATCATTTAGAGCTTGTAACTTTTCAAATAATTGGAATAAGCAGTAGCTGTCTATTGAAAATATTTTTTTGGAACATATAACATTCCAAAACAAACTCCACCTTCCTTATTAATATTTTTGTGATGAATTTTATGTGCTCTTCTTATTCCTTTTGCATAACTGTTATCTATGTTTCTGAATATTTTAAATCTTCTATGTATAAAAATATCATGAACAATAAAATAAGTTAAGCCATAGCAAAAAATTCCAATTGCTATGGGTAGACCAGCCCAAAACGAATATTCTCCCCATAAGACTACAAAAAAGACACTCGGTATGGCGTAAACCAAGAAAAACAAATCATTTTTTTCAAACCACGAGTCATGGTCTTTTTTGTGATGATCTTTATGCCATGACCATAAAAAACCGTGCATTATGAATTTATGAGAAAACCATGCGACAAATTCCATAAAAAGAAAAGTTAAAATTAAAATCAAAATCCAAACGATGGTCCACATGTTATTTATAAGTGTTAAAATGATATTTCAAATAGGATTCCGCAAGCAGTCCCATTTTTACATAATTAGGTATTCTAATTCTCGTAGAAATTATGAATTTTGATGGAGTTCTTTTAAGTTTTTCTAACAATCTAAAATAATACTTGTATGCGGTGTATACTCCAAATCTAGAATTATCTGGTAGTAAAAAAATACCCTTTAGACCATTTTTAAAGTCTTTTTCAATCTCTAATATGATGTTATCTTTGTCTTTTTCAGTAAAATTAAAAAAATCAATTTTAGGAAAATATGACCTGTTAAGATTTTCAAAATCATTTTTTACATCTCTAAGAAAATTAACTTTTTGGAAAGCTGAGCCTAGTGACATTGCATATGATTTTAGGTTTTTATATTTATTTTTGTCACCATTAACAAAAACTTTTAAGCACATTAAACCTACAACGTCTGCAGAGCCATAAATATACTCATTGTAGTCTGACTTTGTTAAATACTTTTTTTTGTGTAAATCCCACCTCATACTTTTCATGAATGAATTAACCAGTTCCATGTCAAAATTATATTTATGAAAGGTGTGTTGAAATGAGTTTAGTATTGGATTTAAACTGATTTTTTCTTTAAGTGAATTTTTTAAATCCTTTTCAAAACGATTAAACAATAATTCTTTATTATAGTCATGTAGAGAATCTACAATTTCGTCAGAAAGTCTAACAAATCCATATATATTATAAATATCTTGTTGAATAGAAGAAGACAGCATTTTGGTAGCGATTGAAAATGACGTACTGTAAGACTTAGTTACTTTCTCGCTACATTTTTCAGATACAATATCGAAAAGTTCTTTCATTTATTAAAATAAGCTTTATTTCGATATTAAAAATACAAAAAACTAGATAAAGACCGGTTGAGTTAAAAATTCTTCTACAAAAGTTTTATGACTGTTAAAGATAAATATATTGTCAGGTAAGTTTTTTGAAGTAAGATATTTTACTTGAGGTCCAAAAACAGATAACTTATTTTTCGAACCTCTGATAATATTTTCATAAAACATATTAACAAACTTAAATATATCACCCTTAGAGGGTTGAACAGTTATGTAAGTGATAAAATGTAAAATATCATTTTGTGAAAGTAGTGTTTTTAAGCTTTTTAATGGGATTGACTGTCCTAAGAAGATTGTATGATAACCTTTACTTAAAATCAAATAATTAAGAAATAATATACTTAGTTCATGAATTTCATTATCAGGTAAGAAAATAGCAAATTTTGATGAAGATTGACCGGTGACTTTTTTATTCTGGATTTTTTCAGTCTGAACATGGATTTTTTGTTTAATTAAACTAGTTATAAAATGTTCATGTGATGGACAAATTGCACCTGTCTGCCATAAAATACCTAATTCAGTCATAAGTGGCACAAAAATTTTAAAGAAAACAAATTCAAAACCATTGTTTTCAAGTAAAATTTTGTACTTAGTGTCAAACATAGCAACATCAAAATTGACCATTGCTAATTTGAATGCATTAATCGAAATATTTTCTGAACTATTTTCAAGAGCAATTTCTCTTACAATATTAGGTATTTCTTTGGGTTCTAGATTTGCGATTTTAGATATTTTAAAACCCTCTTTATAGAGTAGTGTTACATTAAGTAACTTTCTTAAGCTGTCTAGTGAATATTTTCTAATGTTTGTATTGGTTCTTTCAGGTGAAAGAAGCATGTACCTTTTCTCCCATATTCTTATTGTGTGGGCTTTTATCCCAGAAATGTGTTCAAGATCTTTGATGCTAAAACTACTTTTTACCTTCTTCATTTTCAAAACTCATTAAAAGCAGTCAAATATAAAAAAAAAAGATTAAACAGTAAAGTACGCACGAGAAGACTCGAACTTCCACGAGATGAATCTCATTAGGCCCTCAACCTAACGCGTCTACCAATTCCGCCACGTGCGTATTAGAAGTGACTTGGCTGGGGCTCGAACCCAGGACCCTCTCCTTAAAAGGGAGATGCTCTACCAACTGAGCTACCAAGTCTCTAACCTTATACAAAAGTAATATAATAAAGTGATTTGGCTGGGGCTCGAACCCAGGACCCTCTCCTTAAAAGGGAGATGCTCTACCAACTGAGCTACCAAATCTTTAGTTTTAAGTTCGCAAATATACAAGCAAAAATTTATAATGCATCGACTTAATGATTAAATTTATAATCAATTTGAATTGATTTTGAACACAGTTTTTTTAATAGGTTATATGGGATCTGGTAAGACAATTCTTGGAGAAGCTTTAGCTTCACAATTAAATATTTCTTTTTATGATCTTGACAAAAAAATTGAGGAATATGAAAAAAATCCAATTCAAAAAATTTTCGAGTTGAAAGGAGAATTATACTTTCGTCAAGTTGAAAGAAAAATTCTACTAAAATTAATTAATTCTTCGATTCCCAAAATTGTATCATTGGGAGGCGGAACACCATGTTATTTTACTAATATGTCGGATATAGTAGATTCGGTTCACCAGTCTATATACTTCAAGGCAAGTTTAGATAATCTTGTAAACAGATTATACAAGAAAAATGAAAAAAGACCCCTAATTGAACATTTAAAAAATAAAATTGATTTAAGAGATTTTGTTTCTAAGCATCTTTTTGAAAGATCTTCGTTCTACGAAAAGGCTAAAATAAAAATAAACGTTGATAGTAAATCAATTCCAGAAATAATAGGAGAAATTTTACTTTCTCTAGACTAAATATATACCCCTTTGTTTTCCGATTAAATTGACTTTGACAGTTTCATTAACTGATGTAGACAAAGAGATTCCTTTATAATCGGCTTTAATTGGAAATTTATTGTGTTCTCTATTTACCAAAACTGCTATTTTTATTTGTTTAATATTAATATTTAATAAAAATCTTAGTGCATATGCAAAGACTAAACCAGTATTTAGGACATCATCAATAATCACAATACTCTTATTTTCTAATTTTTTAACATCGGAATCAAGGGAAATTTTATTTCTAGGTTTCTTTTTATCTATCGCTAATTTTAAAGTTGTTATTTTTATTTTTGTTATATCATTTAGGTTTTTTTCAATTTCATTAGCAAAAATGCACCCGTTTTCAGCAATGCCTACGAGAAAAATTTCTTTACTCTTAATGTTAGATTCATAAATTTGATATGCAATTCTTTTTGTACAATATTTTATTTTTTTCTCATCAAAAATTAAATTTTCAGATTTTAACATATTGATTCTTTTTAGGTTAAAAATTTGTCAAGATTTCTTCTATCTTTTTTTGTAGGTCTTCCTTCTCCTTTTTTTCTAGAATGATTTATTTTGTTATGGGCTATTTTTTTTGACTTTACATCTCTTATCATTCTATACATATCTACCAACTTAGTTCCAACTCTTGACTTTGGAAAATCCAAAACTGTAAGCTGGTAAACCTTATCTTTATTTTTAATTTCTATTATATCATTAACCAGCACTTCATGTGACGGTTTGATTCTTCTTTCATTTACAGTCACATCTCCATTCTTACAGGCAATCGTAGCTTTACTCCTAGAACTAAAATATCTTACTGTCCAAATATAGAAGTCGATTCTCATTTTATAAATTAATATTAAATTTGTTTAAATTAATCATAAATGGTCAAATTAAAAATTGAACATTCTTTTAATCAAAGTTTTGAGTTAATATTACTGTCTTTTTTCATATTACTTAACTTATCATGCAGTCCTGACGACGACGAAGACGACTCGGAACCACCTAGGGATTACCTTGAACAATCTTTGGATGATGATCAACGATTGATTCAGTATTTAAAATCTCATTATTACAATTACGAAGATTTCAGTGATATTTCTAATCATGAAAAAGAGATAATCATTGATACCATTCTTTCAGAAAATATTAATTTAAAATCTCTTTTTGATTTTGCTGTTTCAAGTACTGTTACTTTGGCTTCTAGTGAAGGAGAACTAATAGAACACAAACTATATCACGTTATTGTTAAGGATGGAATTAGAATAGATGATAAACCAAGTATAGCCGATTCTGTATATCTTTCCTACAAAGGGAAATTGTTAGATGGAAATGTATTTGATAAAAAAGAAAATCCAGTCTGGTTCGATACTGCAAATGTAATTAGAGGTTTTAGATATGGTTTGCAATATTTTTCTCCGGGTAATTTTATTCAAAGAGAAAATGGAACAATTGAATTCAAACAATTTGGGAGAGGACTCATATTTATGCCGTCTGGATTAGGATATTTTAACAGTGCCCAAACTAACATCCCTACTTATTCTCCACTAATTTTCGAGGTATCTGTTTTTACCATTAATAGAGCTGATCATGATAATGATGGGGTTTTGTCAATTGATGAGGACCCTAATAATGATGGTAATCCTTATAATGATGACACAGATGAAGACAGTATAATCAATATGTATGACGAAGATGACGATGGTGACGGAATCTTAACTAAAGATGAATTAGATGGGGATGACCCAGATAATTTACCTGATGATTCAAATAATGATGGTATTCCAGATTATCTCGACAAAAATACTTAGTTTTCTAAAATCTTATTCTTATTCAACTTGTATGTGATGCTTAATGACCATAATTTTGGTCTTATATTAGAGTAAGCTTCGATATCTAAATTATTATTTCCTAAAATTTCTATTTCGTTATCAGTGAAACCCCTTTCAAATCGAAATCCTAATCCTAATTTCCCAAAATTAATTCTTGACCCAATTTGAAGACCTATTGTAAAATTATTAGTGTAATTTCCAAAATTTAATGATTGACCATTTATTGAAATTATATTTTGAAAAATGGGACCAGAAAATACTGAAACAGGACCAAATAGGTTATATCCAATTAAGACCGGAACTTCTAATTTATTAATTTCAATCTGATCCAAAGTTAAAATATCGGATTTATTTTGACTTATCTGCAGTTCTGGTCTAATATAAAAGTCAGCTATTTTTAATTGGACATACATTCCTATATGTGCACTTGCAATTGTGGCAGTTTCAATACTATTTTTAAATGAACTTGTACTTTTTATATCTCCAATATTATCGAAATTTAACCCAATCTTTATTCCATAATCTGCCTGACTGTATAAATTACTTTTAGTTGAAATTATGATTAGAAAAATAGAAATAAATAATAAATAATTATTTTTCATTTTCTTGAAAGAACTTTTTCTACGGCATTGACAATAGCATTTGAATTTAAACCATATTTATCCATTAATTTAGAGGGGGACCCTGACTCACCAAAAGTGTCATTAGTAGCAATAAATTCTTGAGGGACAGGATCATTTTTTGTTAAAATTCTAGAGATACTCTCACCAAGTCCACCTAAAAAATTATGTTCTTCTGCTGTAACTATACAGCGAGTTTTATTTATTGATTTTAAAATGATCTCTTCATCAATTGGTTTGATAGTATGTATATTGATAATTTCAGATGAAATACCAAAATTTTTTAACTTTTCACCTGCTAAAATAGACTCCCAAACTAAATGACCTGTCGCAACTATAGTTACATCCTTTCCTTCATTTAATATAATTCCTTTACCAATTTTAAATTTATGATCAGGGCTTGTAAAATTAGGAACTTTAGGTCTTCCAAATCTTAAATAAACTGGACCCTGGTGCTCAGCAATCGCAATAGTTGCAATTTTGGTTTGGTTGTAGTCGCAAGTATTAATTACAGTCATTCCAGGTAACATTTTCATTAAACCAATATCTTCTAGTATCTGATGCGTTGCTCCGTCTTCCCCGAGGGTTAATCCAGCATGTGAAGCGCAAATCTTAACATTTTTCCCAGAATACGCAATAGATTGCCTAATTTGATCATATACTCTGCCAGTAGAAAAATTTGCAAAGGTGCCTGTAAAAGGGATTTTGCCACCAATTGTAAGCCCGGCGGCAATACCCATCATATTAGCTTCAGCGATTCCAACTTGAAAAAATCTATTTGGATTTTCTTTTTTAAATTGATTCATTTTTAAAGAGCCTGTTAAATCTGCACATAATGCAACTATGTTTTTATTTTTCCTTCCTAATTCTGTAAGGCCGTCGCCGAAACCAGACCTCGTGTCTTTTAATTCGGTATAATTAAACTTCTTCATTGACTAATATTAGTAATCCCCAAGTGTTTCAGGATTCTGAGACAAAGCAATTTTCAGCTGTTCATCATTGGGAGCGACTCCGTGCCATTCATGAGTATTCATCATAAAATCAACTCCATTTCCCATTTCTGTTTTTATAAGTAAGCAAATAGGTGACTTTTTTTTGGTTTCTTTCTTTGCATAATTGAAATTTTTAATAATTGATTCAAGATTATTACCGTTTTCTACCTCTATAACTTTCCAACCAAAGGCCTCAAATTTAATTTTTAAGTTTCCCATAGGGAGTACCTCACTTGTAGATCCATCAATTTGTTTTCCATTTAAGTCAACACATAATATCAAATTATCGATATTGTTTGCTGAAGCAAACATTATAGCTTCCCAATTTTGACCTTCCTGTAATTCACCATCTCCAACTAAAACATAAATAAGATTGTGGTCATTATTGAGTTTTTTAGACAATGCACTTCCAATTGCGACAGATATTCCTTGACCCAAAGACCCTGAAGCAATTCTTACACCTGGTAGTTTTTCATGAGTTGTTGGATGACCTTGTAATCTTGAATTTAATTTTCTAAATGTATTAAGTTCGTCAATAGGAAAATATCCTTTCCTCGCAAGAACACTATAAAATACTGGTGAAATGTGTCCATTTGATAAAAAAAATAAATCTTCGTTTTTACCGTCCATATCAAATACATTGCTTAAATCTAAAATTCTATTATAAAGGACAACAAAAAGTTCAGCACAACCTAGCGAACCTCCTGGATGACCAGAATTAACGGAGTGAACCATTCTTAAAATGTCCCTTCTTACCTGTAACGTTAGCTTTTCAAGACTAGCAATTGTCGACATAACCTTTACTTTATATTGTAAATTTAATTTTTTAGATTAATTTCATTGGGGCAATGAGCATCAATTTTGAAAAGATTACGAACAATTATTGTTCATTAATTTTTTCAATCTTTAATATTTATTCTCAAAAAGAATGGAATTTAAATTAATTAAAAAAGATATTAGTTCGAATGCTCGTGCTGGTATTTTAAGTTGTTCAGCAGGAGAGATAAACACACCGATTTTTATGCCCGTTGGTACTCAGGCTTCAGTTAAGGGAATTGACCAAAAAATTTTAAAGGAACGACTAAATTCTAAAATTATTTTGAGTAATACGTATCACCTATATTTAAGACCTGGTACTAGAGTTATTAGAGGCGCAGGGGGAATACATAAATTTATGAATTGGGACGGAATGATACTAACAGACTCTGGAGGATATCAAGTCTATTCACTATCAAGTAGAAGAAAAATATCAGAAAAAGGGGTTTTATTCCAGTCCCATATTGACGGAAGTAATCATTTATTGACTCCTGAGTCAGTAATCGAAATTCAGAGGGAAATCGGTGCAGATATAATAATGGCTTTTGATGAATGCCCTCCATATCCATGTAAATTTCAATATGTTAAGAATTCAATGAAATTAACTCACAGATGGTTAGAAAGATGTATAAAAAAGGACAAAAAATCTCCATTCTTGTATGATAAAGAGCAATACTTATTTCCAATTGTTCAAGGAGGTGTTTATAACGACCTAAGAAAAGAATCAGCAGAATTTGTTTCGAATAAATTCGCAAAAGGGTATGCAATTGGGGGCTTATCCGTAGGGGAGCCAAACGAAGAGATGTATAAAGTTTCAAATTTGGTCTGCTCAATTTTACCTTCCGACAAACCTAGATATTTAATGGGTGTGGGAACGCCTGTAAATTTATTAGAAAATATCTCTAACGGCGTTGATATGTTTGATTGTGTAATTCCAACAAGAAACGGAAGGAATGGAATGTTGTTTACTTTTGACGGAATTATTAATATAAAAAATAAAAAATGGGAGAGTGACTATTCAAAAATTGAAACTATGGACAATAAAGGTTACGAAAATCAATATTCAAAAGCTTATCTTAGACACCTTTTCACAGCAAATGAAATTCTTGGAGGTCAAATAGCTACCATTCATAATTTGAATTTTTATAATATTTTATTAAAAATTGCGAGAGAGAAAATAATGGCAGGCGAATTCGCATCTTGGAAAAACAGTATGGTAAAAAAATTAAACACTAGGATTTAAATGCTTAAAATTTTAGATACATACATAATCAAAAAATATTTAACAACCTTTTTAGTTGCACTTTTTTTATTCATCCCAGTTGGCATAATGGTTGATGTAGCTGAGAGGATAGATAAGTTTAAAGAAAACGAGATACCAATTAAAGAGATTATTGATTATTATTTTGACTTTATGTGGTATTTTGGAAATTTACTTTTCCCAATCCTTTTATTTTTATCGGTAATTTGGTTTACATCAAAACTAGCTAATAATACAGAGATTATTTCAGTTTTGAGTTCAGGCGTTTCATACACAAGATTTCTTAGACCTTATTTAATATCTGCATTATTAATTTCGATTATATCCTTTTTTATCGGCATGTTTGTAGTTCCTAACGCGAGCAGAGGATTTAATGAGTTTAATTACAAATATTTAAATAAAAAATCCGAGATTAGAAACACATCAAGAGTTTTTAAACAAATCTCTAAAAATGAGTTTGTTTACGTCAGCAGTTACAACCCCACCAGAGAAAGAGCTTTAGATTTTACTCTTGAGTATTTTGATAACGAAAAGTTAAAGTTTAAAATTATGGCTCAATCAATAAGATGGATTAAGTCTGATTCTGTCTTTCGTCTGCTAAATTTCAGAAAGAGAGTTATTTATGAAGACGAAGAAATTTTAATAAAAAAAAAGTCAGTTGATACTATTTTTAATTTTAATATTCAGGATCTTTCACCTCTAAAATATGAAGCTGAAACATTAACCCTTTTTGAGTTGAATAAATTTATTAAATCTGAAATTAAATCAGGGTCCAAATTAATTAATCAACATTTATTAGTTAGACACAAAAGGTATAGTTTGCCAATGTCCGTATTTGTTCTTACTCTAATATCAGTATCAGTATCATCTGTTAGACGAAGAGGAGGTATGGGTATTAATCTAGCAATGGGGATTCTGATGGGATTTTCATTTATATTTATAGACAAAATTTTAGTTGTTTTGGTGAATAAATCAAACTTTTCAGCTGCTGTTGCTGCATGGTCTCCTATAGTATTTTTTGGAGGATTGGGATACTTTCTTATCAAATATGCAAAAAGATAATTACAAAAGCTTAATTCATTTACATTTCTTGATTTTTCTATGGGGTTTCACCTCTATTTTCGGGGCACTAATTGATCTTAATCCACTTTTAATTGTTTGGTTAAGATTATTAATTGCAGCAATTTTAATTTTTGGTTTTTTGTTTTTTTTTTTCAAAGACGCATTGAAATTTGATAAGTTTAGTGTTTTAAAATTTTTATTTGGAGGTGTGTTGATATCAATTCATTGGTATCTATTTTTTTACTCAATAAAAATTTCTTCTATTTCATTAACTCTATCCGTTTTGTCCACAGCATCTTTAATGGCTTCTTTTCTAGAGCCTCTTTTTTATAAAAGATCTTTTATGATTCATGAGTTATTGTTCGGATTAGTGGCAATTATTGGATTATCAGTTATTTTTGGAATTCAATCAGAGAACTATTTTGCCATTTTTATTTCACTTATTTGTACTCTTTTATCTGTTCTATTTTCTCTTCTAAATGGATATTTGATTAAGAAACACTCATCTTTTCAAATTTCATTTTACGAAATAATTTTTGGTTTTTTCATAATTTCATTATTAATTATATTTTCTGATATTAAACTTCCAAAGCCTAGTTCTATTAAAATTTCTAACTGGATTTATATTTTTATTTTAGGCTCATTATGCACTGCATATGCATTCGTAGCCTCTAACTATATCTTAAAATCCATATCACCTTATACTATGATGATTTCACTAAATCTTGAACCCGTTTATGGCATCTTTTTTTCATTAATTATTTTTGGTGAAAAGGAATATATGGATGTTCAATTTTACATTGGAGCTGGAATAATATTATTAGGAGTTTTAGGAAATATTGTATTTAAGTATAAAAAAATATCTTAAAAATTATACTTTTATATTTATTTAATTTGAATGGAATATCTAGATTTTGAATTACCTATAAAAGAAATTCAAGAACAATTATCAAAATGTGAGGTGATTGGCAGTGAAAGTGATATTGACGTTACTGATACTTGCTCCAAATTGGAGTTAAAGCTAAAAAAAACCAAAGAGAAGATATATGGAAATCTTACTCCATGGCAAAGGGTCCAATTATCCAGACATCCTTCTCGACCATATACATTAGATTATATTAAAGCAATATGTGGAAATTCATTTTTGGAACTTCACGGTGACAGAAACGTTAAAGATGACAAAGCCATGATTGCTGGTTTGGGAAAAGTAAAATATCAAACTTTTATGTTTGTCGGAACTCAAAAGGGTTATAATACTGTTACAAGAAAATATAGAAATTTTGGAATGGCTAATCCTGAAGGCTACAGAAAAGCTTTAAGAGTAATGAAATCTGCAGAGAAATTTAATATTCCTATTGTCTGTTTAATAGACACGCCTGGGGCTTATCCAGGACAAGAAGCCGAAGAAAGGGGACAAGGGGAAGCAATAGCTAGAAACATTTTTAGTATGCTTTCTATAAAAGTCCCGATTATTAACATAATTATTGGAGAAGGAGCCTCGGGGGGTGCTTTAGGCATAGGAATTGGCGACAGGATTTTGATGCTAGAAAATACATGGTATTCAGTTATATCACCTGAATCATGTTCATCAATATTATGGAGAAGTTGGGAGTACAAGGAGAAAGCAGCCGAGTCATTAAAACTTACAGCCCAAGATATGAAAAAATCGAAATTAATTGACAAAATAATTAGAGAACCCCTTGGAGGAGCTCATCAAAATAGAGAAAAAATGTTTACTATTGTTGGGAATGAAATAACCAAATCATTTTTAGAACTTGAGAAACTACCAACTAACGATTTAATCAATTTAAGGAGAACCAAATTTGAAAAAATGGGGGTTTTTAAGAGTTAAATAATAACATTATCAAGTATTAACAATTTCTATATAATTATAAACACTTACTGTTGACTTTTTTATCACACTTTAATTTTTTTTAAAATGAAATATACTATTCTTTTTTTTACATTTAAATGTGGAAAAAAGAGACGAATTACTATCATCTAAAAGTGTTAATAAAGGCATATTTAATTTAGATTCCGGAAGAATTCCCCCTCAAGCCATAGATCTAGAAGAAGCAGTACTGGGTGCGATGTTAATTGATAAAAAAGGTGTTGATGAAGTGATTGATATTCTTCAAAAAGAGGCTTTTTACAAAGAGTCACATCAAAATATTTTTGAAGCTATCTACGGTCTTTTTCAGTCATCCGAGCCTATTGACCTTTTAACAGTTTCAGCTATGCTAAGAAAAATGGGTGTTTTAGAAAGGGTTGGAGGAGACTTTTATCTTGTTCAATTGTCAAAAAAAGTTTCAACATCTGCAAATATTGAATTCCATGCTAGAATTATACTCCAGAAATTTATTCAAAGATCCTTAATTAGAATATCAAATGAAATTATAGAAAATTCATTTAAAGATTCAGTAGATGTATTTGATTTACTAGATGAGGCAGAATCAAAATTATATGATATTACTCAAGGCAATATTAAAAAATCTTCAGAAACAGCTCAGAGTTTGGTAATTCAAGCAAAAAAAAGAATTGAAGATATTTCAAATAAGGACGGATTGAGTGGAGTCGCAACAGGATTTGATAAACTTGATTTACTTACTTCAGGGTGGCAACCAAGTGATCTAATTATTATCGCTGCAAGACCAGGTATGGGTAAAACTGCTCTTACTTTATCGATGGCTAGAAATATTGCCGTTCAAAAAAAAACTCCAGTAGCCTTCTTTTCACTAGAAATGTCCTCAGTTCAATTGATTACAAGATTAATTTCAGCTGAAACTGGGTTGACATCCGAAAAGTTAAGAACTGGAAAACTTGAAAGTCATGAATGGGAACAACTAAATGTTAAAGTTGGTGAATTAGAAAAAGCACCTCTGTATATAGACGACAGTCCCTCTCTTTCAATTTTCGATCTTAGAGCAAAAGCTAGAAGATTATCTTCTAAACATGGTATTAGATTGATTATTGTTGATTATTTACAGTTAATGACTTCTGGAACAGCTAGTAAAATTGGAAATAGAGAACAAGAAATATCGTCAATTTCAAGGAATTTAAAAGCATTAGCTAAAGAACTTAATGTACCTGTTATCGCTCTTTCCCAATTATCTCGAGCAGTAGAAACAAGAGGTGGAACCAAAAGACCAATACTGTCAGATTTAAGAGATTCTGGTGCAATTGAACAAGACGCTGATATAGTTTCATTCATTTATAGACCAGAATACTATGGCATAGATGAGTGGGATGATGATGACAGGTCCTCATCAGAAGGACAAGCAGATTTTATAGTGGCAAAACATAGAAATGGTGGCTTAGACTCAATAAGACTTAAATTTACACCTCAACTTGGGAAATTTGAAAATTTAAGTGATATGGGTTCACCGTTTGAGTATCCTTCTAAAATAAATGAAGTTAAAAAAAGAAGGGATCCGGCCGAAGGGGGTTTTGAAAGTAAAGACGATTTGACGCCTTTTTGATTTTTTACTTTACTTTATTTACTATTTTACTAAATGTATCAGGATGATTCATTGCTATGTCTGACAAAACTTTTCTGTCTAAATAAACCTTTTTGGATTTTAAATTTGAAATTAGTTTACTGTAAGAGATTCCATTCAATTTCGCAGCAGCATTTATGCGAATTATCCATAACAATCTAAAAGATCTTTTTTTGTTTTTTCGATCTCTGTAAGAATATAAAAGTCCTTTTTCAACGGCATTTTTTGCCACTTTCCAAACATTTTTTCTTCTACCATAGTATCCTTTAGCTTTTTTTAGGATTTTCTTTCTTTTATTTCTTGATGCAACTGAATTTTGTGATCTTGGCATTTTTTATATTTTTAAAATACTATTTTAATCTTAACTGTAGTTCTATGTTCTGTAGGTCACTTTTATGAACAAGAGTAGAATGGGTTAATTTTAACTTTCTTTTTTTTGACTTCTTAGTCAAAATATGATTTTTAAAAGCTTTTTTTCTTTTTATTTTACCAGTGCCCGTTAATTTAAATCTTTTTTTCGCACTTGATTTGGTTTTCATTTTTGGCATAATTTTAAATTTAAATTATTTAATTTTCTTTGGGTTAATAAACATAATCATTCTTTTACCCTCTAATTTTGGAAGCTGTTCTACCTTTCCAAATTCTTCTAAATCCTGAGCCAACCTTAATAATAGGATTTGTCCTTGATCTTTAAATATAATTGATCTTCCTTTAAAGAAAACAAAAGCTTTTAATTTTGCACCATCTTTCAAAAATTTTTCAGCATGTTTTTTTTTGAATAAATAATCATGTTCATCAGTTTGTGGTCCAAACCTAATTTCTTTAATGATGACTTTTGTTGTCTTAGATTTCAAAACCTTGTCTCTTTTCTTTTGTTCGTAAAGAAATTTTTTATATTCTAAGATTTTACAAACAGGTGGAACTGCTTTTCCAGAAATTTCAACTAAATCTAAATCTAAGTTATTTGCCATTTGTAAGGCTTTTTGTTTGGTATATACTCCTGTTTGGATATTGTCTCCGACTAACCTTACCTCATTAGCAAGTATTTTTTCATTAATTAGATGAGGATTTTCTTTTATTATCCTACCAGGTCTATTGGATCTTCTTCTTCGTATTGCTATGACAAATAATTTAAATTAAACTTCAAATGAATAACTATTTTTTATTTCAGCTAACAACTTTTCAATAAAAGTCTCTGTTGTTAGAGACCCTAAATCTCCGTGGCCTAAGTTTCTTACAGATACGACGTCGTCTTTCATTTCTTTTTCACCGATTATTAACATGTAGGGATATTTTCTTAGCTGAGCGTCTCGAATTTTTTTCCCAATAGTTTCATTTCTATTATCAATTAGAGCGCGAATTTCGTTAATTTTCATCTTATTTAAAACTTTTTCAGCGTATTTTTCATACTTTTCAGAAAGTGTTAATATTATTGCTTGATCAGGAATTAACCATAATGGAAGTTTGCCACTTGTATGTTCAAGTAAAATAGCAACAAACCTTTCTAAACTTCCAAAAGGAGCTCTATGAATCATAACAGGGCGTAAAAAGATATTATCTTTAGATTTATACTTTAAGTCAAATCTTTCAGGTAAATTATAATCTACTTGTATAGTGCCTAGCTGCCACTTTCTTCCTAAGGCATCTTTTACCATAAAATCTAATTTTGGCCCATAAAAAGCTGCCTCACCATATTCAATTTTATAATCTAATTTTTTTAAATCAGCAGCTTTTAAAATAGCTTTTTCTGCTAAATTCCAATTTTTTTCTGAACCAATATACTTTTCTGGAGTTTTTGGATCCCTCAAAGAAACTTGAACATTAAAATTATTAAAACTTACTGCTCTAAAAACATAAGATACTAAATCTATAACTTTTAAGAATTCTTCCTCCAATTGGTCAGGTGTACAAAAAATGTGTGCATCATCTTGTGTGAATCCTCTAACTCTGGTTAAGCCGTGAAGTTCACCACTTTGTTCATACCTATATACAGTACCAAACTCCGCGTATCTTTTTGGAAGATCTTTATAGCTCAAACTCTGTGAATTATAAATTTCACAGTGATGTGGGCAGTTCATAGGTTTTAATAGAAAAATTTCTTTTTTTCCAGGAGTTTCAATCGGTTGAAAACTGTCCAAACCATATTTTTCATAGTGACCTGAAGTTTCATATAATTCCTTTTTACCTATATGAGGAGATTCGACCAATTCGTATCCTGCTTTGTCTTGCGCTTTTTTTAAAAATAATTCTAATCTATTTTTTAAATCAGTTCCTTTTGGAAGCCAAAGTGGCAGACCTAGACCAACTCGATTACTAAAAGTAAATAAATTTAATTCTTTGCCTATTTTTCTATGGTCTCTTTTATTGGCCTCACTAATTAAAGTATTATATTCTTTTAAAAGTTTTTGCTTTGGAAATGAAATTCCGTATATCCTTGTTAACTGCTTGTTATTTTCGTTACCTTTCCAGTAAGCACCAGCAACATTTGTCAATTTAACTGCTTTAACAAGTCCTGTATGGGGGATATGACCTCCTTTACAAAGATCACTAAAATCTGAATGATCGCAAAATGTGATTTCCCCATCTTTTAGATTTTTAATTAATTCCAATTTGTATGGGTTTTTCTCTTTTTTATAATATTTTTCTGCATCTAATTTTGACAAAAACTTCATTTTAAATTCACTTTTCTGAGCCGCAAAATGCATAAATTTTTTTTCAATTTTTGAAAAATCATTCTCAGAAATAGTTTCGCCCCCTAAATCAAAATCATAATAGAAACCACTTTCAATCGAGGGACCAATAGTAAGCTTAACTTTTGGATATAAACTCAAAATAGTTTGGGCAAGAATATGAGCCGATGAATGCCAGAATGCTGATTTCCCTTCAACATCATTCCATGTGTAAAAATTTAACTTTCCACTTTCAAAAATTTTAGATGATAATTCAATCGTTAGTCCATTAAAGTTTGCTGATAAGACATTTCTTGCTAAACCCTCGCTTATATCTTTTGCAATGTTAAAAGCAGAAATTCCTTCTTTATACTTTTTACTAGATCCATCTTTTAGAACTATTTTTATCATATTTAAAAACAATAATTTAACTTAAAAAGTTTGAAATGTAAATATAAATTAATCTTTATTTATTTTTCCAATCAATGATTTAACTAGTTGATTTATCCCAACAAGACCTATTCCTACAGCAATTGATGAAAGCAAAATTCCAAACAAAAGCACCGGAAAAAAAAGAACATTCTCTTTATTTTTAAAAGCTTGCATTATAATTACTGGTGACACAAAACATAGAATTATAAAGTATAAAATTTTTCTTAATGACTTTTTAAAAAGTTTAATATTCATTTAGCTTTTTGATTTTCAATGACATTTCTTATACTTCCATATCTTTTGAAAAGTTCTAAAGCTTTTTCGTCAGATATATTCAAAATTTTTCCAATGATTCTTACTGCTCTTTTTTTTAGTTTATCATTGTTTGTTTGCATATCTATCATTTTATTTCCTTTAATGTGCCCTAGTTTCACCATTGCTGATGTTGTAATCATGTTCAAAATCATCTTTTGAGCTGTGCCTGCTTTCATTCTCGTACTCCCAGTAATGAATTCTGGACCAACCACAACCTCTATTGGGAATTTTGAAAACCTTGCTAGAGGGGTATTGTAATTACAACAAATACAACCAGTTAAAATATCATGTTTGTTGCATAACTTTATGCCTTCAACAACATAAGGGGTAGTTCCAGACGCAGCGATTCCAATGACAAAATCTTTTTTGTTTACTTGTTTATTACAAAGTTCTTTCCATGCTTGAGTGGATGAGTCCTCAGCATGTTCAATACTTTGATATAGAGCTTTAGTCCCTCCAGCAATTATTCCAGTTACTTTCCATTCAGGTGTTCCAAATGTTGGTGGACATTCAGTTGCATCTAAAACACCTAGTCTACCACTTGTGCCAGCCCCGATGTAAAATAATCTGCCCCCAGTTGAAAGTTTAGAAACCAATTTATCTACAAGTTTAGAAATTAATGGAAGAACTTTTTGTACTGAAGAACAAATTTTTTTATCCTCCTCATGTATTGAATTTATCAACTCTATTGTAGAAAGATTTTCTAAGTCATCGTATATGGAATCTTCTTCTGTAACTTTTCTGAATGACATATTTGTAATTTAATTACGATTTATTTTTTATCTAAAAAATCTAATTTTTTGTCCAAATTGTCTTTGATAAGGTTTAAAAAATCTTGCGTATTTAAATAATGGTTTGGATTTAAATTTTCTTTATGAAGTAATAGAGCTAAATCTTTTGTCATAAAACCTTTTTCGACAAGATTTACGCAAACTTCTTCTAACAACAAACAAAATTTTTTAAGTTTTGAATTTTTGTCAATTTTTGCCCTGTGAGCAAGCCCACGAGTCCAGGCAAAAATTGAAGCGATTGGATTAGTCGAAGTCTGTTTCCCTTTTTGGTACTCCCTGTAGTGCCTTGTAACAGTTCCATGTGCTGCTTCAGCTTCTAGTGTTTTTCCGTCTGGTGTTACAAGTGTCGATGTCATTAAACCCAAAGAACCAAATCCTTGAGCGACAGTATCTGACTGAACATCACCATCGTAGTTTTTGCATGCCCAAACAAAACCACCTTTCCATTTCATAGCCGCAGCTACCATATCGTCAATGAGTCTGTGTTCATAAAATATTCCAATTTTTTTAAATTTATCTTTAAACTCATTTTCATATACATCATGAAAGATATCTTTAAACCTACCATCATATGCCTTCAATATTGTATTTTTTGTAGAAAGATATAGCGGCCATTTTTTGGAAATTGCTTGATTCATACATGATCTTGCAAACCCATAAATTGAGGATTCAATATTGTACATAGCCATAGCAATACCATCTTCTTGAAAATTGTATACCTCCCAAGATAGATGTTCGTCCCCGTTTTCAGGGATAAAAGTCATTTTCAAAGTCCCCTTACCATGAGTTACAATATCAGTAGCTTTATATTGATCCCCAAATGCATGCCTTCCAATACAAATAGGTTTTTCCCAACCTTGAACATACTTTGGTATATTTTTCATTATTATAGGTTCTCTAAATACAGTTCCTCCGACAATATTTCTAATTGTTCCATTTGGAGAACGCCACATTTTTTTTAATGTATACTCTTGAACTCTTTGTTCATCTGGGGTTATAGTTGCGCACTTAATACCTACGTTAAATTTTTTAATTGCCTCTGCAGCCCTTGTAGTTACCAAATCATTAGTAAAATCTCTGTTTTTTATTCCTAGATCAAAATACTTTATTTCAATCTCTAAGTAAGGAAGAATCAATTTATCTTTGATAAACTTCCAAATGATCCTTGTCATTTCATCTCCATCCATTTCAACTATAGGATTTTTTACTCTGATTTTTTTGACCATATTTGCTAAATAATATTAAAAAAAGTCGCAAAAGCGACTTTGTCTATGATTGACGTTCTTTAATCTTCGCCTTTTTACCTCTCAATTTTCTAAAATAAAAAATTCTTGATTTCCTTACTTTTCCTTTTTTATTGATTTCAATTTTTTGTAGTGAGGGCATGTTCAGTGGAAAAATTCTTTCAACTCCAATAGTTCCCGACATTTTTCTAATAGTAAAGGTTTTATTCAAACCTTCACCTTTTAATTGAATTACAACACCTTTAAAAAATTGAGTTCTTACCTTTTCCCCTTCGCGGATATCGTAGTATGCCGTCACTGTGTCACCCGCCTTAAATGATGGAAAATTTTTATTTTCAACTAACTGTTCTTGTATGCTTTTAACAATAACATTCATGTCTCAAATTATCAGAACGCAAAAGTACAATTATTTTTCTGTCTAAACAATATTATATAGCCATATATTAATCTATTAAATTATACCGTTACAGCAAATCTGGACGATATTTCTTAGTCCTTTCCAATGATTTTTTGTCTCTCCACCTTTCAATGTCTTTATTGTTACCGGATATTAAAATTTTTGGAACTTTTAATCCTTTATAATTTTCTGGACGAGTGTAAATAGGTTCTGATAATCTATTATCTTGAAAACTGTCAGTCAATGCTGAGGACTCATTACCCAATACTCCCGGAATTAACCTAATAATTGAATCACAAAAAATGGCTGCGGCTAATTCTCCACCAGATAATACATAATCACCAATAGATATTTCGTGAGTTACTAAATGTTCCCTTATTCTATGATCCACACCTTTATAGTGTCCACAAATTAATATTATATTTTTTGATAAAGAAAACTTGTTACTTGAACTTTGATTTAGTTTTTCTCCATCAGGGGTCAAATAAATAATATTTGAATATTCACGATCTTCTTTTAATATCTTTATACAATCATAAATGGGCTGTATCATGAGTACCATACCACTTCCGCCTCCATATTGGTAGTCATCAACTTTCTTTTGTTTATTTTTAGAATATTCTCTAATGTTATGATATTTAATAGAAATTAAATCTTTCTTAAGAGCTTTTTTGATAATGGAGTGTTCTAATGAGCTTTTAATTATTTCAGGGAAAAGTGATAATATGTCGATTCTCATATAAATGTAAATCTAAAAGCGTAAACGAATTTTTTCTCCATTGGGATTAATATAAGTTATCCATTTAACACTTTCAGGTTCTATTTGCAAAACTTGGTCAACGGCATCTATAGCGTCACCGTTTATATCAATTAAAATTGAATTATTTTCAATTTGACCTTTTAAAAACTCCCCTGATTCAACAACCTTTAATCCATTTTTAATTTTTAAATCTACTTTTTCTTTTTTTGTCAAATTAGAAAGAGTCATGTTTAAAAACTGAACGGTCTTAGTTTTTTCTAGTTTTACTTTCAAGAAATTTTTAATATCATTTCTAATGTATCCAATATTTACCATGTCGCCGGGTCTTTTACTCTCAAGATACCCCGTTAAATCTGAAAATTTTTTAATTTTAATGTCATCCACTGAAACTAAAATATCCCCCTCTTTTATTCCAGCATTAAAAGCACCCATATTTTCTAAGACCTTACTTACATAAAATCCCTCGGTCTGTTGAATATTATTTTCATTTATAAATTCTTCGAATTCGGGAGATATTGCAAATCCCTGAACGCCAAGCATTCCTTTTTGATTAGTTCCAAATTCGATAATATCTTCAAAAACTTTTCTTGCTATATTACTAGGTACTGCAAATGAATAACCCTCAAAACCACCCGAAATAGTAGTAATCGCTGTGTTTATTCCAATTAATTCACCATTCAAATTGACCAATGCACCTCCACTGTTACCTTGGTTTACTGCTGCATCTGTTTGAATAAAAGATTGATTCCTTCTATCTAATTTATTTAAATCTCTTGACTTGGCACTAATGATTCCTGCAGTGACAGTAGAATTTAAATTAAATGGATTGCCGATGGCAAGAACCCACTCTCCAATTTTTGTATTATCTGAATTACCAAAATATAGATAAGGAAGTGATTTTTTAGTTTGAATTTTTAGTACAGCAATGTCAGTATAAGGGTCAGTTCCAACAAGTTTTGCTTCGTATCTTATATTGTCGTTTGTTGTCACTTCTATCTTAGTTGCATCCTCGATTACATGATTATTGGTTATTATAAAACCATCAGGTGATACAATTACTCCAGAGCCAGTTCCTATTCTATTTTGTGGACTTCTATTCCTGCCATAAAAGTAATCTAAATATGAAAAATCGTCTGAAATAACAGAGGTGTTCTTAACATGAACAACTGCATCGATGCTTTTATTTGCTGCTTCAACAAAATCTACAGGTTGAGAAGAAACTCTGTCTACAGTATAGTTGTACTTTACCGATTTAGGATTTAGTTCGCTAAAAACATCAATTGACTTTTTTTCACTTTTACATGAAAAAAAGGAAATAATTAAGAATCCTAATATAAAATAAGCTTTCATTGAAATATTTTTATACAAATTTTATAAATAATACCTTCGTATTGAGTTTACAAGTTTTGATTTAACTCCATTTTAACAATAAATTATCAGACTTCAATGAAAATAAAATTTCAAAAATACGAATCAGGAGGAAATGACTTTGTTTTGATAGATGACAGAAATAATATTTATAAACTAAGTCCTGAAAAAATAAGAAATATTTGTAGCAGAAATTTTGGAGTTGGCTCTGATGGATTGATTCTTTTAAAAGTATCGTCAGTTGCGGATATCAAAATGTGTTATTATAATTCAGACGGTCTACCAAGCACATTATGTGGTAATGGAACTCGTTGTCTTTTTTCTTTTTCTTTAAGTCTAGGGATTATTAAAAAAATTGCTAAAATTGAAACATCTGAGGGGATATATACCGTAACAATTTCAAATAAAAATTTAGTCTCCCTAAAGATGAAAAATATTGATGATATTATTTTATTTGACAACAAGGCATATTTAAATTCTGGTTCACCTCATCATATTGAAATGACTAAAGATTTAAATAAAGTGTCTGTAAAAAAAACTGGCTCATCGATTCGTTTTTCAAAAAGGTATTTTCCAGATGGTACTAATGTAAATTTTTGTAATAAAATAAGTGATAAAATATTTGAAATTAGAACTTATGAGCGTGGGGTTGAAGACGAAACTCTATCATGTGGAACAGGAGCTACTGCTGTTGCAATTGCTGTTCATGCAATGGGTTTAACAACCGAAAATGAAATAATTATTCAAACTAGGGGAGGTGAATTAGTTATTTCATTTGAAACTAGCCAGACAGGGTACAAGAATATTTATCTTAAAGGGACGACCAGATTTGTTTTTAAAGGTGAATACTAATGGGGATAAATAAAATTAATCTTCGTGCTTTAGAATTAGATGATTTAGAGTTTTTATTTGAAATTGAGAACAATAGAAAGTTGTGGAATGTTTCTTATACAATATTACCATTTTCAAGATATTACCTTGAAAAATATATCAAGGAATCGAATCATGATATTTTTACTGAAAAACAGTTTCGTTTTGTTATAAGTATGGGAAATAAAAATCCTGTAGGATTAATAGATCTATTTGACTTTGACCCCCTTAATCACCGTGCAGGGGTTGGTATAGCTATTGATGGCGTACACAGAAGGAAGGGTTATGCTTTTGAATCAATTAAATTAATTGAAGATATTTCAAAAAAAGATTTGCAGATTCATCAGTTGTATGTTAATGTCGGAATCGAAAATAAAATTAGTTTGGATTTATTTAAGAAATTGGGATATGTAGAGATTGGAATTAAGAAGGATTGGAATTATATTGATGGTCAATATAGAGATGAAGTATTTTTACAAAAAATTTTAAATAATGAGTTTTAAAAATTTTTTCATCACTTTATTTTTGTTATCATCACTCTCAATTATAACTTTTTGGTGGCTTTTCTTTTTGCCAAATATTTTAGTTGAAAATAAAAAACTAGAATTTTATATAAAAAAAAACACCCACTTTAATGACTTTTTTGATGATATAGGCCCACATCTTAGATCTAAAACAAGCTTTAAATTAGCAGCCAAATTCAAAAAATTTAATAAGAAAATGAAGCCTGGAAGATATATAATTCAGGAAACGATGAGTAATAATGAACTTATAAATAATTTAAGAGTTAATAATGTTCCAATTAAACTTACTTTCAACAACTTGGAAAGAATTGAAAATTTAGCATCAGTGGTATCAAAACAATTAGAGGTGGACAGTTTGAATTTGATTAATCAATTTTTAGATCCAAAATTTTTGAAGGAAAATGGCTTCAATTCCACTAATGCTCTTTCGATGTACATACCAAATTCATATGAATTTTTTTGGAATACAAGTTCAGTAAACTTTCAAAAAAGAATGCTCACAGAATACTTGAAATTCTGGAATACGAAAAGGCTGTCCAGGGCAAAAGAAATTAATTTAACACCTATACAGGTAAGTATTCTTGCTTCAATAGTTAAAAAAGAGTCTTTTATTAAAGATGAAAGGCCAATTATTGCAGGAGTATACATGAATCGACTCAATAAAAAAATTAAACTACAAGCCGATCCTACTGTAATTTATTCAATAAAACATAAAGAGAATAACTATAAGAAGATTATCAAAAGGGTACTTTTTAAAGATTTAAATTTAGACTCCGAATACAATACATACAGATATTTTGGTTTACCTCCAGGCCCAATTTGTATGCCGGACATCTCTTCAATTGATGCAGTATTAAATTTCAAAAAGCATAATTATTTATATTTTGTTGCAAATCCAAACAAGCCAGGACGTCATTCATTCTCAAAAAGTTTGAAAGAACACAACTATCATAGAAAAATCTATCTACGCTGGTTAAAAAATATAAAGTAAGATCATGGAGTCCCTATTATAAATACGGTTGGCTTTTTGTTGAGATTTATTTTTTCTTTCTTCCATTCAATAATTGATAAGCTAAGTATTTTTTCGTCATTTGAATCTAAGTATGAGGCTATTGAAAGTTGAGTATTTGGTGAAAGTACTTTTAAAATTAAAGCCAAAAGTTGATTGTTTCTATACGGTGTTTCGATAAAAATTTGAGTCTCATCATTTCTTATAGACTTTTTCTCTAAATATTTTAGCTGCTTTGCTCGTTCTTTCGCGTTAATTGGAAGATAACCGTTGAATGTAAATTTTTGCCCATTCATCCCAGATGAAATTAATCCAAGCAAAATTGAGGACGGACCAACTAAAGGCTTTACATTAATTTTTGAAATGTGTGCTGCATATACGACCGCTGCCCCTGGATCAGCAATAACTGGATTTCCTGAATCTGACATCAGCCCCATGTTTTCCCCTTTTTTTAAGGGAATTAAATATTTTCCAATATTTTCATATTTTTTATTTTTTTTTATTTGAAAAAAGAATAAATCATTTTGATTTTTATTTGGTAAGATCTTTTTTATAAAACTTCTTGATTTTTTTTCGCTTTCAACAATGAAGTATTTTATTTCATTTATAATTTTAAGGTTGTAATTAGTAACATGTTCTATGCCTTCGTTACCTCCAATAAAACTTGGAATTATATAAAGTGTTGATTCTTTTATTTCCAATTGTTTAATACTCTTTTGCAGCCTTGATAGATTTTATCGTAGACTATCTCAAAGCCCTTATCATCCCCATAATATGGATCCTCTATTTCGAATGGGTCGTTTAAAAGTTGTATAATGGAATTTGTCTTATTGTTTAAAGCGAGCTTTTTGACAACACTAAAATTTTGATTGTCCATTACAAAAATGTAATCAAAATTCTTAAAATCATTTGTTCTAATCTGCCTTGCCTTTTGAGTACTTATATCAATTCCGTTTGTTTTTGAGACATTAATGCTTCTTCGATCAGGTGCATCCCCTATGTGATAGTTGGCAATACCAGCAGAATCAACACTGATTTTAAAATTCTTAGACATATTCTCAAAAACACCTTGGGCAATTGGTGAACGACAAATATTTCCTAAACAAACCATAAGAACATTTCCCGGTTTGTGCATTTTAAAGAGTTAGTTTCTTATTTAAATCTTCAACGTACTTTCTGAATTGCTTATCTGTAAAAGACAAATTATCAACTGTTTTACAGGCGTGCAAAACGGTTGCGTGATCTCTTTTACCAATCTGGCTCCCTATACTTGCCAATGAAGCCTTGGTAAACTTTTTTGCAAAATACATCGCAAGTTGCCTTGCTTGGACAATATGTCTCTTTCTAGTTTTTGATTGAAGAGTTTCTACATCCATCTGGAAATATTCCGAAACTACTTTTTGAATATAGTCAATACTGACTTCTCTTTTTGTATTTTTAACAAACTTATCTACAATCTCTTTTGCTAATTCAATTGTTACTTCAAGTTTGTTAAACGAAGATTGAGCAATTAAAGAAATTATAGCACCTTCTAACTCCCTGATATTACTCTTTATATTTTTTGCGATATAATCAACTATATCGTCATCAATAACCACACCGTCTCTGTATAACTTGTTTTTAAGTATTGAAAATCTTGTTTCATAATTCGGTTGTTGCAACTCGGCGGATAGACCCCATTTGAATCTCGAAAGAAGTCTTTGCTCAATATCTTGCATATCCACAGGAGCTTTATCAGACGTAATAATGACTTGTTTCCCGTTTTGGTGGAGGTGATTAAAAATGTGAAAAAAAACATCTTGTGTACCTGATTTACCAGATAAAAATTGAACATCATCTATAATTAAGATGTCAATAATCTGGTAGAAGTGGATAAAGTCATTTCTTGTATTTTTTTTAACTGATTCTATATATTGTTGAGTAAACTTTTCGGCAGAAATATACAGAACAGTTTTATCGGGAAATTTTTCTTTTATTTTCACACCTATTGCATGAGCTAAATGGGTTTTTCCTAAACCAACATTTCCAAAAATCAATAATGGATTAAATGATGTTCCCCCTGGTTTGTTAGCAACCGCAATTCCAGCTGACCTTGCCAATCTATTTGAATCACCTTCTAAAAAATTTTGGAAATTGTAATTAGGATTTAACTGGGACTCAATATTTAAATTTCTGATTCCTGGGATTACAAAGGGATTCTTTAGCTGACCGTTAAGACTATTTAGAGGTGCATCGACCTGTTGTGATTGAAAATTCTCTTGTTGGTTACTTGGAATACTTTCAGTAAACGGTTTTTTATTACCATAAGTATTTTCCATTTTAATAACGTAAACAAGACGAGCAGTTTCACCCAACTCCTTGGTCAAAGCAATTTTTAAAAGTTTTATGTAGTGTTCTTCCAACCATTCATAGAAAAACTTACTTGGAACTTGGATACTTAAAGCATTATCACTTAGTTTCAATGGTTTAATTGGTTCAAACCATGTTTTATATGCTTGCTGCTGAATGTTGTCTTTGATAAAAGATAAACAATTATTCCAGGAAGATTCAGCAGTTTTATGCATTTATGTTACTATATAGTTTTCTTGTTTAATAACGTTTTGGTTTTTTCAATTTAGATAAGTCAAATATGCTAAAAAAAAAATAAAAAAAAACATCTTTTGGTATTGATTTTAATTTTTTTTTTTTAGAAATTAAGGAGCTATCAATTTCCACTATTTTGAAATTTCAATTTGAATCATCAACATTAAAAGTTAGGTATTGTGAGACTGACCAAATGGGGTTTGTTCATCACAGTAATTATTTAAAATATTTTGAAGCTGCTAGGCTAGAATGGCTTGATAAACTTGGGATATCATACAAAAAGATGGAAGAAAACGGTATTTTGTTACCTGTTATTTATACAGAAATAAAATATTTATTTCCATTAAAATTTGATGATACTTTTGTTGTCAAAGTTGGAATTGATAAAATACCTCTGTCAAGATTAATATTAAACTACCAGATTAATAGTTATGAAAATAAAAAAATTTGTTTTGGAAATATTCACCTTGCATTTTTAAATTCAAAAAACCATAAGCCTGTTAGGGCACCTGACAAATTAACTATCGTATTCAAAAAAATTATGAATTATAAATTTTAATTTTTTTTTCTTTAATATTTTCTGGAACTAAAGGGGCTCTAGTTCCAGTGTTTAATTTTTGAGAAGTTTTGAAAATTCTTATTTCATCAAAAATATCTTGATTTATAAATTCTTGTATAGTAAAACTGCCACCTTCAACTAAGATTGATGAAATTTTTAGATTGTATATAAATTTTATCGCTTTTTTTAAAAAAAGATTTTTATTACAATTTCTTTTAATATTCAATTTCTTGTTTGTTATATGTATAAAATTATTTGATTTAAAAACATCAGAATTTTTGTCTGCTCGCTCATTAGGATCGAATATGATTTTTACAGGACTTCTACCAGGCAGATGTCTATTCGTAAGTTTTGGATTATCATCCATCAAAGTTTGAACACCAACAAGGATGGACTCCTCTTCTTTTCTCCACTTGTGAACTAGAATTCTATCTTTCATTGTTGTTAAATATTCTACCTTACCTTTATCAGTAGATTTTTTTTTAGAACTTATATAACCATCCTTTGACTCTGCCCACTTTAAAATGATATAAGGTCTTTTTTTTTCATGATAGCAAAAAAACCTTTTATTTAAAACTTTAGCTTTTAATTCACAGATGCCAACATCAACCTTGATTCCATTTTCAAGTAGTCTTCTTGCACCTTCTCCGTTAACTTTAATGTTTGGGTCAAGGCAACCAATTACAACTTTTTGAATTCCACTCTCAATAATTAAATCTGTGCATGGAGGTGTTTTCCCTTTGTGATTACATGGTTCTAGATTTACATAAAGAGTTGAATTTTTTAATTCTTTTTTTCTTTCAATCTTATTAATTGCAACAACTTCGGCATGATCTTCACCAGCTCTTTTATGCCAGCCCTCTGAAATTATTTTCCCATCTTTCACGATAACGCACCCAACAAGAGGATTTGGATATGTATATCCATTGCTTTTAATAGCTAAATCAAAGCATCTTTGCATATATTTTTCGTGATTTTTATGATTTTCCAATCCTTATTTTTAGCTTTAAAATAAAGATAATTTTTTAAAAAATATTAATGATAACAATCCGACAAATCCTTAAAAGCGATAATTTAAATATTAGCAAGGTTATACGTCAAGTTTTAATTGAAATTGGAGTTCCTAAAAAAGGAACAGCCTATTCTGATCCCGAACTTGATTTTATGTTTGAAACATATGATAAGAAAAGAACTATTTATTTCGTAGTTGAGAATAGTGGAAAAATTTGTGGAGGAGCAGGAATATCCCATTTAAATGAAGCCGACCATAATATTTGTGAATTGCAAAAGATGTATTTTCTTCCATCAATTAGAGGTAAGGGATTGGGTGATCTTATGATTGAAAAGTGTTTAAGTTTTGCATTGAATAATAAATTTAAATATTGCTACATTGAAACTTTACCATATATGAAAGCCGCACAAAAACTTTATCTGAAAAAGGGATTCTCGTACATTGACGGTCCTATGGGAAATACGGGTCATACTTCATGTAACGTTTGGTTAATTAAGAAACTAAAATGACAATAGGTGAATTTAACTCTAAATTTCGTTCTGATTTAACTGAACTATATTCAAAGAAGGAGATTTCCTCATTGTTTAAAATTGTTTTGGAAAATACACTTTCTTTTGATATAACCAAATTTTATCTAAAACCAGATTATTTATTAAACATTAACGAATTAACTAAATTAAATAAATTTAAAGATGAATTAAAGACCGGTAAACCCTTTCAATACATTGTTGGTGAAACCAAATTTCATAATTATAAATTTTATGTAAATAATAGTGTTCTTATACCTAGGGTTGAGACTGAAGGTCTAGTGGATTGGATTTTAAGTGATAATAGGGAGTCAAAAACAACTGCTATTGATTTTTGTTCCGGAAGTGGCTGCATTGCGGTTACAGTTAAAATAGAACGGAAAAAATGGGACATTTTTGCTTTGGAAACTAGCAAAAAAGCAATCGAATTAGCTAAGCTTAATTCATCTAGGTATTCTGTAAATGTTAACTATATTCATGCTGATATTTTTTCATGGGATGTTTGTGGTGAATTTGATATCATAATATCAAATCCACCATATATAGCGGAAAGTCAAAAAAAACTTATGGAACCAAATGTATTGAATTTTGAACCTAAAAAATCAATTTTTGTTTCAAACGATAATCCTTTAATTTTTTATAAGAGGATATTTGATATTTCAAGGCTAAAATTAAAAGCAGGTGGACGTATATATTTTGAAATAAATCCTAAATTTAAAAGTCGATTAATATCTCTTTCCAAGAAATATCAGTTTTCTAATTATGAATTGAAAAAAGACATTTTCAAAAGAAACAGATATATTAAGTTTCAGAAATGAACCAAGAAGAACGTATAAAAAGTTTAAGAAATAAACTACATACTTATAATAACGCTTACTACAACAAAGACGAGAGTTTAATTTCTGACCTTGAATTTGATATGCTCTTAAAAGAATTGGAGGAATTAGAAAAAAAATACCCTCAGTTTTATGACGAAAATTCACCTACAGTTAGGGTAGGAGGAGAGGTAACTAAAAAATTTGAGAGTTTCAATCATAACTATCCAATGTATTCTTTAGCTAATACTTATTCGAAAGATGAAATTGAGGAATGGATTCATAGAATTGAAAAAAAATCTGGTCAGAATATAAATGACTTTTCTTGTGAATTAAAATATGATGGTGCTTCTATAAATTTATATTATGAAAAAGGTAGATTAAAAAGGGCGCTAACCAGAGGAGATGGAGTCAAGGGGGATGATGTAACATCAAATATCAAAACTATTAAAAACATACCTTTGATTTTAAAAGGGACATATCCTGAAAAATTTGAGATTAGGGGAGAAGTAATTTTACCAATAAATAGTTTTAATTCCCTCAACGATAAAAGAAAAGAGCAAGGTCTTCCATTATTTAAAAATCCTAGAAATACTGCTTCCGGGTCGTTAAAACTTCAAGATAGTAAAGAAGTTGCACTACGAGGACTTAAGTGTTTTTTTTATTCAATTATTGGTGAAAAATCATCTTTATATCATTCTGAATTATTGGAAAAATCCAGACTGTGGGGTTTTTTTATTCCTGAGAGTATGAAAAGAGTAAAATCAAAAGACGAAATATTCAATTTTATTGATTTTTGGGAAAAAAAAAGGGTAGGATTACCCTACGAAATAGACGGTATTGTAATCAAAGTAAACTCTATTAGGGTTCAAAATGAGTTGGATTTTACAGCAAAGGTTCCTAGATGGGCTATTTCTTATAAATATAGAGCTGAGAGACAAAAAACAAAACTTCTATCTGTCAAATATCAAGTTGGAAGAACTGGTGCTATAACACCGGTAGCAAATTTTGAACCTATTAATCTTTCGGGAACAGTTGTTAAAAGAGCCTCCTTGCACAATTCAGATCAAATTGAAAAACTTGGCCTTAGAATAGGTGACTATGTATTTGTTGAAAAGGGTGGTGAAATAATTCCAAAAATTGTAGGTTTTGATAAACTCAATAGAGGAAACTTTCATGACCTAATAAAATTCATTGAGTATTGTCCTGATTGTGGTTCAAAACTTGAGAAAATAAAAGGAGAGGCTCAACACTATTGTAAAGACGAAAATAACTGTAAAACCCAAATAATTGGTAAAATTCAGCACTTTGTGTCCCGTAAAGCTATGAATATTGAAAGCCTTGGAAGCGAGCGGGTAATCTTACTATTTCAAAGTGGCGTTATTAATAACATTGCTGATATATATAAAATTAAAATCGACGACTTAGTTAATTTGGAGGGTATGGCAGAGAAATCGGCTTTTAATTTAGTAGAATCGATAAAGCAATCAAAAAAACAACCTTTTTCAAAGGTACTTTTTTCAATTGGGATTAGGCATGTTGGAGAAACAGTTGCATTAAAATTAGCTAATCATTTTAGGTCAATTGAAAACTTGATTAACGCAAGTTACGAAGATTTGACCTCAGTTCAAGAAATAGGTAATAAAATAATTAATAGTATTGGTAATTATTTTAATAATTCTCAAAATTTGGCTATCATAGAAAAACTTTCAGAAGCGGGTCTTAATTTCAAAATTGATGAAAATAAAAACAAATCTAATGTCTTAAATGGAATCACTTTCGTAATATCAGGAACCTTCGAACTCTTATCTAGAGAAAAAATCAAACAATTAGTTTTTGAAAATGGAGGAGAATTTTCATCTTCTGTAAATTCAAAAACAAACTATATAATTGGAGGTCAGTCTATTGGACCATCAAAAAAGCAAAAAGCTGAAAACTTAAAAATACCAATTATTAGTGAAAAAGATTTCTTAGAAATGTTAGATACATAACATACTAAATGAATTTTGATAAGATTTATATTCTATCTTTACTAAGTTTTATGTTTTAGTAAATTAAATATTTGTGATTAAAAAATTATTTCATTCAATTAAATATAGAAGTGATTTTAATAAAAGAATTTCTAAAAATAAACTTACTTCTAATTTTAAAATAAAAAGTATTAGAGTGGTTCTAGACAAAACACTTCCCGTTGACGAAATTTATTTTAGGAACTTATTAAACGAAATAACAGACTCTAAAATTTACTTCACATTTATTAAGTTTTCTAATTTAAAAGAAAACATATTAAAAGAAAAAAACACTTACGATAAGAATCATATAAGTTTTTTTGGAAATTTTACGGATAAACTTAATAAAGCTTGCAAAAGGAAAGTTGATTTACAAATAAATTTCTTTGGTAATGATAATTTATATTTAAAATGGATAGCAATTAAAAGTGATTACAAATTAAGTTTTGGATTTAAAAAAACCGATATTAGAATTAATGACGTAATTTTTGATTTTCTCCCACTCCACACGGATACTTTCAAAAATGAATTTCAAAAATATCTAAAAATATTAAAAACGATTTAGTTTGGAATTTTTAAAAGGTACAGGAGTAGCAATTATTACACCATTTACAAAAAATGGGGAAATAGACTATAATTCTTTCGAATCATTAATTAATTTTTACATCGATAATGGGGTAAATTATCTAGTTATACTTGGGACTACAGGAGAATCACATAGTATTACGTTCGAGGAAAAAAATAAAATTTTGGAAAATGTAGTTAAATTTAACAAAAGAAGGTTACCCTTAATTGTAGGTATTGGGGGTAACAATACCCAAAAACTAGTAAATCGAATTTCAAGTTATGATCTGACAAATTTCAGTGCAATTTTATCAGTTTGCCCTTTTTATAATAAACCATCACAAGTTGGATTGTATGAACATTTTTATAATGTCTCAAAAGCTTCTCCTATTCCGGTAATTTTATACGATGTTCCTTCAAGGACGGGTGTATCAATAGCAAACAAAACTATTTTAAAATTGATAGAAAATTGCAATAATATAGTCGGAATAAAGGATGCCACCGGTGATTTAAGTAAAGGGATGGATTTAATAAAAAAAACTTCTAAAAGTTTTCACGTAATTTCCGGTGATGATTATACTGCACATGATTTAGTTTTAAATGGAGGCTCAGGGGTTATTAGTGTTGTAGCAGGTGCTTTTCCATTAGAATTTTCTAAAATCATCACCTTAGCAAGAGAAAATAAAACACAAGAGGTAAAAAAAAGATTTAAAAAAATCAAAAATGTAATTGACCTTTTATTTAAAGAGGGAAATCCGTCAGGAATAAAGGCATTTCTCTCATTAAAAGGGTATTGTGAAAATATTTTAAGGCTTCCTCTAACCCCAGTAAATAGAAAATTGTACGCTGATATTAAAAAAAAATTAAAAAATTTTGATTAAAATTTTATTTAAAAAAATTAGATATACTTTTTTGTTTTTATTTAATTGTCATATTTAATTAAATTTGTAAATGCTTTTTACAAATCAAGTATTTAAATATCTTTTGCTAAGTTTACTATTGTGGTCTTGTAACAGTTACCAAAAACTACTTAATAGCAAGGAAACTGCTCCTAAGTTAAAAGCAGCTCAAAACTATTATGATAATGGGGAATACAGAAGAGCTAATCGTCTTTACGAGCAAATTATTCCTTCATATAGAGGAAAACCTCAATCGCAAAGATTAATTTATTTTTTTGCAAATTCACATTACCAACTTGGCAATTACTATTTAGCCGCATACCAGTTTGAAAGTTTTGTAAAATCTTTTCCTAAAAGCGAAAAATTAGATGAAGCGAATTTTATGATAGCAAAATGTTACTATATGCTGTCCCCAATTTATAGTCTTGATCAGGAAAATACTGAAGAAGCAATGGAAAAACTACAAATTTTTATTGATAATTACCCCAAGTCAAATTATTTATCGGAGGCAAATAGTTATATCAGAGAATTGCAAGTAAAACTTGAAAAAAAAGACTTTGAAATTTCAAAACAATATTATACAATTCGAGACTACAAAGCTGCAATAAGCTCTTTAGATAATTTTATTTCAAGTTTTCCTGGTACCCCATTCAGAGAAAATGCTCTTTATTATAAGTTTTTGTCACAGTTTGAGATTGCTACAAATAGTATACCTAATAAAAAACTTGAAAGACTTGAGGGGGCAATAGAAACTCATAATGCAATACTGAGATACTATCCTGAAACATTATTTATGGACGATATATCAGAAAAGCTTGAACAAATCCTAAAGCAAATAAAAAATATTAATAAAAATAATACATAAAATTTTAAAATGACTAAATACAGAGAATCAAAAGCACCAGTAACTACTTCAACCTATAATAGAAGTGAAATTGAAAAGGGAGTTGACAATATTTATGAAGCAATTTCGATAATTTCCAAAAGATCTTCACAGATAAATATTGACATTAGAAAGGAATTACACGAAAAGTTGGACGAATTTGCTACCCATAATGACAGTTTGGAAGAAATTTTCGAAAATAAAGAGCAGATAGAAGTCTCAAAATTTTACGAGAGTCTACCAAAACCCCATGCTTTGGCCATAGAGGAATGGTTTAAAAATAAAATTTATCACCGAAATACTGATGAAGAGGTTTAATGCTTAGGCTTGGAGGTAAAAAGGTACTCCTAGGTATTTCCGGAAGTATTGCTGCGTATAAATCTCCCCTTTTAGTTAGATTGTTAATAAAAAATGGGGCAGAGGTTAGGGTTATTTTAACCCCAAGCGCATTAGATTTTGTTACTCCGACCACGCTTTCAACTCTTTCAAACAATCCAGTTAATACTTCTTTTACAGAAATAAAAGATAAGCAGGACAACCCCGAATGGATTAACCATGTTGAGCTGTCTTTGTGGGCAGATTTTATGATTATTGCACCAGCAACATCAAATACTATATCTTCAATGGCCTCAGCTAGATGCGACAACTTGTTACTAGCATCTTATTTATCATCGAAATGTCCAGTTTTTGTGGCCCCATCTATGGATTTAGATATGTATAAGCATCCTGGCAATCAAGAGAATTTATCTAAATTAAAAAGTTTTGGGAATATAATTTTAGAATCCGAAACTGGTGATTTAGCAAGTGGTTTAAAAGGTAAAGGTAGGATGATGGAACCAGAAAATATAGTTAGTAATATAATTAGAAACATTAAAAACGAATACCCACTGAAGGGTAAAAACATACTTGTTTCTGCAGGTCCTACCTATGAAAAAATTGACCCAGTTAGGTTTATTGGTAATTTTTCCTCTGGGAAAATGGGCTTTTCGTTAGCTGAAGTAGCCGCAAATCTTGGAGCCAAAGTAACTTTAATATCTGGGCCCTCTTCATTAAAAACTTCAAACAACACTATTAATTTGATAAATGTTGTTTCAGCTGAAGAAATGTACAATGAAATTTTAAAGTATTTTTTTAGTGTAGATATTTTTGTATCTGCTGCGGCTGTAGCTGATTTTATACCAAAAGAGTTTCATCATTTAAAAATTAAAAAAAGCCAAAGGCTTAATAAAATTTCACTCAAAAATAATATTGACATATTACATAACTTAGGTAAAATTAAAACAAACCAATACATAGTTGGTTTCGCGTTGGAGACAAATGATGGGGATAAAAACGCTTACAATAAGTTAATTGATAAAAATTTAGATGCAATTTTTCTAAATATTTTAAGTGATAAACAAAATGTCTTTAATTCAGACTATAACTTTGGAAAATACATAACTAGGAAAAAGTCCATATCCTTTAAGTTAACCACAAAATTAGATTTATCTAATAAAATCTTTGAACAAATAATAAAAGATTCATGAAACGATTTTTTTTCTTTATTTTACTATTGAACTTGAAATTATTTAGTCAAAGTGTTAATTGTAATTTTGTTCTCAACTCAGACTTTGTAGATCAAACTAATCAACAAGTTTTTTTAACTTTAGAAAAGTCTGTAAATGAGTTTATTAATAATAATCTTTGGAATGATAAGTTCCTAAAGACACATCAGAGAGTCAAGTTTAATTTAGTTCTAAATTTAAATTCATATGTTGGGTCGAATTTTACTGGAACATTACAAGTTCAAGTAGAAAGACCTGTTTACGAGTCTACGTATTTAACTCCAATTTTTAATTTTTTAGATAAAGATATTTCTTTTCAATATGACGAATATCAGCCGTTGTTTTATAATCCTGTCAATTTTGAATCCAATTTAATTTCAATTCTTAGTTTTTATGTTTATGTAGCAATGGGAATGGAAGCAGATACATTCAAGATTAATAGTGGTACTCCTTTTTTTAAAGAAGCACAAAAAATTGTTTCACTTGCACAACAGAATAATATTAAAGGTTGGAATCAAAGTGATGGAACAAGAAACCGATTTTGGTTAGTTGACACATTATTATCAAACACATTTAGAGAATATCGTACTGTTCAATATGAGTATCATAGACGGGGTATGGACTTTATGACAACTGATTTAAAAAAGGCAAAAAATGGAGTATCATTTTCCTTAGAAAAATTTTTACCGTTGTACAAACGCAGGCCAAATGCTTTTTTAATTCAAACATTTTTTGATGCAAAAGCTGATGAAATTGTTGATATTTTTTCTCAAGGACCTGAAATTGAGATAAAACAGACTTTAAAAACATTAAACAAGATTGCTCCTTACTTTGGGCCACAATGGAAAAAAATTAGATAAAATCCAAAAAGTATTAGTAAACTTTGATAGAATTTTAACGATATTTAAAAAAACACAAGCCAATTGTTAAAAGAGTTAACTATTTCTAACTATGCCTTGATTGATTATCTAAAGGTTGATTTGTCCCAAGGATTCACTTCAATCACTGGGGAAACTGGAGCAGGGAAATCAATAATTCTAGGGGGTCTATCTCTAGCATTAGGAAAAAGAGCAGATCCAAATTTGGTGATGGATAAAACAAAAAAATGCTATGTCGATTTACTGTTCTCAATAAAACATCTTAACCTAAAAAATATTTTTAATTCATTAGAAATTGACTACGATTCCTTAACAACAATACGAAGAGAGATTATTCCTTCTGGAAAATCTAGAGCTTTTATCAATGATACCCCAGTAAATTTAGAAATTTTACAGAAACTTTCATTTGAACTTGTTGATATTCATTCACAGTTTCAAAACCATTCTATTCTCAAAGAAGAATACCAAATTGATATTTTAGATTTATTGGCAAAAAATCAAGATTTAGTTGAGAAATATACTCTAAACTTATCAACTTTTAAAGAAGTTGAAAATAAAATAGATGAACTCGAGGCCTCAAGATCTAAGATTATTCAGGAAAAGGACTATAACTCTTATCTGTTAGATGAAATGAAGGGTATTAACTTTTCTGAAACTCTAAGTTCAATGGAGCAAACATATAACAAAGTAAATAATTCAGAGGAATTGAATATAACCTTCAATGAGGTTTTAAATTGTCTACAAAATGACGAAAATGGAATCAATATAAAATTAAATGAAGTTAGATTTTCACTAAAAAAAATTAAAAATATTTCAGTAGAATACAGCAAAATTTTTGATAGAATTGAGAGTGTGATTATTGAATTAGATGACATAATTAGAGATATCATTGACGAAAATGATTTTATTGAATTTGATCCAGAAATTAAAGAAACTTTAAGTCAGAAATTGGAAAAAATATATTCACTATTTAGAAAGCACGAGGTGAATAAGTTGGATGACCTAATGTTAATTAAAGAAAGATTAGAAAAAAAAGTTTTAGAAACTGAAAATATTGATAATATTATAAACGAAGAAAAAAATAAGTTTGCGGAACTAAAATTAAGCCTTAATGGATTATCAAAACAAATTAGACAAAACAGGAAAAAAGTCATACCTATTTTAAAGACTCAAATGGAATTATTGCTAAAGGATATGGGGATGGTAGATACTGTTTTTAAAATAGAACTTGAGGAGTCAGATTTTTTTTTAAAAAAAGGAAAAGACAAGCTTATTTTAAATTTTTCAGCAAATAAAGGTGCTCCACTTGGTCCGTTAAGCAAAACAGCCTCTGGAGGCGAGTTGTCAAGAATTATGCTTGCGCTTAAGTCTATTTTATCAAATTATAAAAATCTTCCAACAATTATTTTTGATGAAATTGATACTGGTGTGTCAGGTGAAATAGCTAACAGTATAGGAAGAATAATGAAAAATATGGCAACCAATATGCAGGTGATATCAATTACACACCTACCACAGGTTGCTGCAAAGGCAACTAATCATTTGAAAGTTTTTAAGACAATAAAAAAAGAGAAAACCTCTACAGAACTTAAAAGTTTAAATTATAATGAAAGAGTATCTGAAATTGCTGAAATGCTGTCCGGAGACAATTTCGCTGTAAGTGCTCACGATTTGGCAAAGGAATTACTTAATTAACTTATATTTGTAAAAACAGTTATGCCACATAGTTTACTAAAAAATAAAAAGGGTATTATATTCGGAGCTTTGGATAAGAAATCCATCGCTTGGAAAGTAGCTGAACTTGTAAAAGCCGAAGGCGGTGAAATAGTACTGACAAATGCTCCTGTTGCATTAAGGATGGGAGAAATAAATAAACTAGGCAATGAGCTAGATTCACCCGTTATTCCTGCTGACGCAACAAATATTTCTGAACTAGAAACTCTGATTCACAGTGCTCTTAAGCATTTTAAGGGAAAATTTGATTTTGTGTTGCATTCAATTGGAATGTCATTAAATGTTAGAAAGAAAAGACACTACACCAACCAAAACCATGAATGGACAAAAAGAGGGTGGGATATTTCAGCGCTTTCATTTCATAAATTATTGCAAGTTTTGTATGAAAAAGATGCTTTAAATAAGTGGGGCAGCATTGTAGCACTCACCTATATTGCAGCTCAAAGGACATTCCCAAATTATAACGATATGGCAGATAATAAAGCTTATCTTGAGTCAATTGCAAGGAGTTTTGGATATTTTTTTGGGAAAAACAAAAAAGTAAGGGTTAATACAATATCTCAGTCACCGACTAGAACTACCGCAGGACAAGGTGTTGAAGGGTTAGAAAATTTTTTAAATTTTTCAGAAAAAACATCACCCCTAGGTAACGCATCAGCAACTGAATGTGCTCAATATGTTGTATCACTTTTTTCTGATTATACAAAAAAAGTTACTATGCAAAACTTATTTCATGATGGAGGTTTTTCTACAACAGGAGTTGGTCAGGAAATAATAGAGGATTTTTAATTTAAGCCTTGCAAGAAAAACCATATTTTAATTCTCTGCAGAAAGCCCTTGGCAATAAGGGAAGAATAAAAATGTTTATTTCATTTGTGTTTATATCTTTTGTGATTTGGTTTTTCGCAAAATTTTCAAGAGAATACCAAGAAGAAATTAAAATGAAAATCGAAATAGTTGATATTCCTACGTCAATTATAATTTCATCAGCTTCAGATTTATTTCTAAATCTCAACTTAAAAGCTACTGGATTTCAATTTCTTTATTACTACTTTTTAGATAATACTATCAAAATAAGTTTCCAAAATGCTGTTTATAAAAACAACATAGGATACTTAGAAATCGCTTCCGAATTCAACAGACTTCAAGATCAACTATTAGGGGACACCCAGATTTTGAGTTTTTTTCCAAGTAAAATTGAAATAAATTATAAGCCTGAATTTTCAAAAAAGGTTCCGATATTAATTCCGAAATTTAATTTAGACGTTGGTTATTCCATAACAAAGATTAATTTGACACCTGACAGTATAATAGTTACTGGACTTGAGGATGTTCTAGCAGATATCAATCATATCGATTTAAATTACAAAGACAAATCACCTATAAAATCAAATTTCATTGAAAAGATTCCAATTAAGTTGAAAGACAATGAATTGAACTACAATTATACTGAAGTAAATGTTGAAGTTTTAGTGAATCTTTTTTCAGAAAAAACAATCAATGTTCCGATATCGGTGTTAAATTCCCCAAAAAATACGGTCTTAAAATTATTTCCTTCTCAAGTTGAACTAGTATTTTCCTCATCTATAAATAATTTAAAAAATATACAACTCTCAGACTTCAAAGTTGGATTTAATTATGATAGTATTGATAAAGAAAAAAATATTGCAGAAATTAGTCTATTAAAATCACCTCTAGGCTTAGATAACGTTAGATTGAACCCTCAAGATGTATTTTTTTTAATTAGAGAATAAAATGTCAAAAGTAATTGCTCTTACTGGAGGTATAGGAAGCGGAAAAACTCATATTGCTTCTATTTTTAAGAATCTAGCCAATATTCCTTGTTTTAACTCAGATCTTGAGGCAAAAAAAATAATGAACGAAAATAATTTTATAAAAAAAGAAATAATTTCAGTATTTGGTCCCGAATCATTTGTAAAAAGCAAACTTAACTCTGAATTCTTAAGAAATAAAATTTTTGAATCTCAAAATAACTTGAAAATAATAAATGATTTAGTTCATAAAGAAGTTAGAATTAATTTTAAAAAGTGGCTGAATTTTCAAAGTTCTAGATACATACTTAAAGAAACAGCTATTTTATTTGAGCACAAATATCATTTAGATGTTGATTTATCTGTACTAGTGACTGCACCAACAAGCTTAAGAATTCAAAGAATAATCAAAAGAGACAATATTTCTAAAAATAAAGTTTATAAAATAATTGAAAATCAGTGGGATGATAAGAAAAAAATTCATCTCAGTGATTACTTTATTGAAAACATTGATGAATTAAGTACTTTAAAAAAAGTTCAAAAATTAATAAAAGTTTTTTCGGTGATTTAAATGATTCAATTATAAATAATTCATTAACATTGTTTTAGCAAAATAAATCCAATATAATTATCAAATTTGCAGTTTAGAGTTTAAATGAAAAAAAGCTATTTCTTTTTTTTAGTTTGTTTTATGATATTATGTGTCACTGGAATAGTTTTAGTTCAATGGTACTTTATAAACACTACCATTCAAAATAGAGATCAAGAGTTTTCTTTAGCAGTAAAGCAATCATTAAATTCGGTTGCTAATGATGTTCAAGAAAATGAGTTAAGACACTATATACAAACTTTTGAAAGATTAAAAGATTCAATTGGAAAACCAGACAGTGTTCAATTAAGAAATTTTTTCCTTTTTTATGATAGTGATGATGAATCAAACTTGTCTTCATTATTTACATTTGGACTGGTAGAGGAAAAATTCAATATATCTATACCAAATGAAGAAATTGGTGAAATTGAAGTTTCAAATGTTAATGAAATTAAGGGATTTGAAACAACTAGAATCTTTAAACAAGCATTTGATCGTGAGAATCAAAGAAAAATTTCAAGTGCAACTTTCCAAAAAATGGAAAGAATAAGTGCGATTGATCAAGCAACATACTCTTCAATTTTTTCTAAAATGGCAAATTCTTTTCCTATACACAAAAGAATTAATTCATTTGAAATTGCTACTTTGCTTCAAAGAGAATTTAATTCGAGAAATATTCAAACAGAATTCGAGTTTGGTGTTTTCAGTAATGGACTTGCAACTAAAATAATTTCAAAAAATTATGAAGGCTCTCTCTCTGGTCCAAAATATTCTATTCCAATTTTTGTTGATGAACAAGGCAGTAGTTTATATAATCTTGTAGTAACATTTCCAAAAAAAGAAAAATACTTAATGTCATCCATTATTGGGGTTGCTAGTTTATCTTTCATTTTAACTATTTTAATAATTCTACTTTGTGCTATTTCTTTGTTTCAAATTTTAAAACAGAAAAAAATCTCAGAAATAAAATCTGATTTTATAAATAATATGTCGCATGAATTTAAAACACCAATTGCGACAATAAATCTAGCAATTGACGCAATTGAAAGTCAGTTGGAAATGAATAACAGCAAGAAAAAGTACCAATATCTCCGGATAATGCGTGAAGAAAACAGAAGAATGCACGACCAAGTAGAGACAATACTAACAATTTCTCAACTTGATAAGAGTAATACTTTGATTAATAAAACTGATATCGATGTTCACAAAACAATTAAAGATGCTCTTGGACACATTGCTTTATTAGTTCAAAATAAAAGTGTTGAAATCAAAACTTCCTTTAAATCAAAAAAGACAAAAATACTCGGAAATAGAAATCATTTAGTTAATGTTTTTACAAATATCTTTGACAATGCAATAAAATATTCAAAAGAGAATCCTACCATTAAAATAGAAACCATAAATGATGATAAAAATACATACATACAAATAGAAGATAAAGGCATAGGAATGAATGATGATACTTTGAAAATGATTTTTGAAAAATTTTTTAGAGAACAAAACGGAAACGTCCATGACATTAAAGGTCACGGATTAGGTTTATCATATGTAAAGAAAATAATTTCTCTCCATAATGGTAAAATATTTGTTGAAAGTATTGAAGGTAAAGGAACTAAGTTTAAAATCCAACTCCCTATACTGATCTAAACACATAAAATGAGTAATAACAAGAAAAAAATTTTACTAGTTGAGGATGATCCCAATTTTGGCAGCATACTAAAAGAATATCTTAAAATTAATGGTTATCAAGTTACTTTGGCTAAAAACGGAATAGAGGGCTTTGAAAAATTTAAAAAAGAAAAATTCTCCTTATGTCTTCTTGACGTTATGATGCCTTACAAAGACGGATTCACACTTGCTAAAGAAATTAGGGAAACTGATGATTTGGTTCCTCTAATTTTTCTTACTGCAAAAACTTTAAAAGAAGATGTATTGAAAGGTTTTAAACTGGGAGCAGATGACTATTTGACAAAACCTTTCGATTCTGAAGTTTTACTGGCTAAAATTAAGTCTATTCTTGGAAGAAGAATGATAAAACAAGTTGCTGACACAGATGAAACACAATTTAAAATTGGTAATTTCAGACTTAACACAAAACTAAGATTATTATTTCACTTAGATGAAAAACCGATTAAATTATCTCCAAAGGAAAATCAACTTCTTAGACTATTAGCTATTCACATAAACGATCTTCTACCAAGAGATCAAGCTCTTAGTAAAATATGGAGAGATGATAATTATTTTACTTCTAGATCAATGGATGTTTACATAGCTAAACTTAGAAAATATTTAAAGAAAGATGTTAGGGTTGAAATCCTTAATATACATGGGAAAGGTTTCCGTATGGTTGTAAATAATTAGTTTATTTTCTTGGATGATATTTATTTAAAGTTTTAGACAAATGTTTTGCGTCTAAATGAGTATAAACTTCAGTTGTTGTTATATTTTCATGTCCCATCATTATTTGTATTGATCTCAAATCAGCACCATTTTCCAGTAAATGAGTAGCAAATGAATGCCTGAATGTGTGCGGACTAATTGTTTTTTTTATATTCGAAATCCTTTGAGCCTCTTTAACTATATTAAAAATCATTGCCCTAGTAAGTTTATTTCCGTTTCTATTTAAAAAAACTATGTCGTTTGAGTTTTTTTTTATTTTTTTAAAAATTCTAAAATTATTAACATATTTATTAATTTTATATTCACATTTAGAACCCAATGGCACCAACCTTTGCTTATTGCCTTTACCCTGTATCAAAAGAAGCTTATCATCATGGTGAATATCAGAAAGTTTTAAATTTATTAACTCACTAACTCGTAAACCGCTACCATATAGAGTTTCTAATATAGCTGAATTTCTAATCCCATGATCTTTATTTTGTTCAGAATTATTTATTAATAGCTTGATTTCATCAATTGATAGCACATCTGGTAGTTTAGTTACAATTTTTGGAGATTCAATTAACTCCATTGGTGACGTTTTATTATAACCTTCAAAAATTAAATAATTAAAAAAACTTTTTAGAGATGACAAAAGTCTTGCTTGTGACCTTGAATTTATATTTTTCGAAATCTTGTATATAAATTCCTGCATAAATTGTTTATCACATTGTTTTAAGCTCAGGTTACTATTGTACTTGTTAATATAGCTTAAAAGGTTTTTAATATCATATGAATAACTTTTAATAGAATTTTCAGAAAGACCTCTCTCGATTTTTAAATAAATTAGGAAGTCTTTCAATAAATTTTTCCAAGTTCTCATAAATCAAATTTCATTCCAGTTCTTGCTATATTGTATCCTCTTTTGATTATTTCATTGGTTATTTCGTTATTTGGTTTTAGCAAAGGATTAGTGTGATTCAAATGAATAAAATAAACTTTTTTCTTATGCTTTTTTTTAAGATTTTTAAGTCTTTCTAAAGTTTCAATCACAAATGGATGTGGAATCTCATTCATATTTCTGTGTGGTATTTCTTTACCATTATAAAAAGTTCCATCAATAAATGCATAATCTACGTTCTTTATGAAATCTTCTATTTTTTTATCCCATTTTTCCCATTTATCAATATCTGGCAGAAATAAAGCCGATTTGAGGTCACCTTTAATTAAATACCCCACTGTTTCTGAAAACTCGTCTCTATGAGGTACCATTATTGGTTTTATGGAGATGTATTTACTTAAAGTCTGAATAGTGTTATTTTTCAATTGATTTATTATGATATTTTTATCTTGAATCAATTGCGACCAAGGTCCATTATTTTTTAAAAAAAAAGACATTTTTGGCATACTGTAAACATTAATTTTTCTTGCTCCTAAAGATTCCTTTCCAAAAAATAAAAGACCAGAGTAATGTCCAATATGAGCATGAGTAAGAACAATTCCTCCCAAGCTCCCATTTAAAGATAAGGACTTTAGCATTTGATATTGCTTGGTTATGTCAGGAGAAGCATCAATCAGAAAAAATCTATTTTCAACGTTATCAATTAATCCAACTGAAGTTACACTTTCAAAGATCTTTTTTTCCCACAGAATTTTGCAGCAAGATTTATCACATCCTATTTGTGGTGATCCCCCATCCTGAGCAATACCCAAAATTACTAAAGTTGATGAGCTATTTTGAGATTGTATTTTGTGCCATGTAAACAAAAAAAATATGAATAGAACTTTTTTAGCGAACATTTAATAAAGGTATTTAGTTATTAAAAATATAATTTATGAATCATTTTAGGTAATTTTGTTTCATGAATATTAGTATAATAAATGGACCAAATTTAAATTTGTTAGGCGTTCGAGAAACAAATATTTACGGTTTTTCTAAGTTTGATGATTATTTAAAAACTTTAAAAGATAAATTTCCTAAAATTAATTTTGACTATTTTCAATCTAATATTGAAGGTGAAATAATAGACAGGTTGCACCATGTAGGTTTTAAATCAGACGGTATTATTTTAAATGCGGCTGCATACACACATACATCTGTCGGAATAGGTGATGCAGTTAAAGCTATAAAAACAAAAGTTATTGAAGTACATATTTCAAATACCTTCTCTAGAGAAAATTTTAGACATAACTCTTTTATAACGCCTAACGCAAAAGGTCTTATATCTGGTTTTGGACTAGATTCTTATTATTTAGCTGTAAATAGTTTTGTTCTTGAAAAATTATAAATGAATTGTTTCATCATAGGCATTTGCAACAGCTTCCATTATCGCTTCGCTCATTGTGGGGTGCGGGTGAACCGTTTTAAGAATTTCTTGCCCTGTAGTTTCTAATTTTCTTCCTATAACAGCTTCTGCTATCATCTCTGTTACCCCGCTGCCAATCATGTGGCAACCGAGCCATTCACCATATTTTGCATCGAATATTACTTTTACAAATCCATCAGACGTACCGCTTGCTTTTGCCTTACCAGAAGCAGAAAAGGGAAATTTCCCAACTTTAATGGTAAACCCTTTTTCAGTTGCTTGTTTTTCTGTATATCCAACTGAAGCAACTTCAGGATGACAGTAGGTACACCCAGGAATATTATTGTAATTGATAGGTTCAACCTGAATGCCAGAAATTTTCTCAACGCAGAGAATTCCCTCCGCAGAGGCAACATGAGCTAGGGCTTGACCTTTTGTTATGTCTCCAATTGCATAATAACCAGGAATATTTGTTTCATAAAAGTCATTTACCAAAATTTTATCATTATCGATAGCTATTCCCACTTCTTCCAAACCTAAATTTTCAATATTACTTTTAACACCAATTGCTGATAATACCATTTCTGATTCTAATTGAACTTCCTTTTCTCCATTTTTTATATTCAATATTGGATTTTTACCTAAGTTATCTATTCCAATTACCTCTGAATTGCTCATTATATTAATTCCCATTTTTTTGAATGATTTTTCTAGCTGAGAAGATATATCTTCGTCTTCCAATGGAGCTATTCTGTCTTGAAATTCAATCAGAGTAACATCTGTTCCCATTGAATTGTAAAAGTATGCAAATTCAATTCCTATTGCACCAGAACCTACTATAGATAATTTTTTAGGTTGAGTTTTTAATGTCATAGCCTCACGATACCCTATTATTTTTTTTCCATCTATCGGGACTGATTTTATTTCTCTAGATCGAGCACCAGTAGCAATTATTATATGTTTGCCCTCGATTTCTTTCTCATCGCTACTGTTTATAATTTTCACTTTCTTACTTTTTCCAATTATTCCTTCCCCTATGTAAACATCAATTTTATTTTTTTTCATAAGAAAATCTACTCCTTTGTTCATATTTTGAGCAACATTTCGACTTCTATTAATAACAGCATCAAAATCCTTTTCATAGTTTTTAACATTTATGCCATAATCTTTTGCATTTTTTATGTACTCAAATACTTGAGCCGATTTCAAAAGGGCTTTTGTTGGTATACATCCCCAGTTTAAGCATATCCCTCCCAGACTCTCCTTCTCAATGATTGCTGTTTTCAATCCAAGTTGTGATGCCCTGATAGCAGAAACATAACCGCCTGGACCACTTCCAATTATAATTACATCATAAGATTCCATTGTGTTTTTTTTTCAAATTTACAAAATCGTTTATTTATTTTTTTGGAACAAAATCTATACTAGCAGAGTTTACACAATATCTTTGGTTTGTTTTAGTAGGACCGTCGTTAAAGACGTGTCCTTGATGTCCTCCACAGTTCGAGCACAAAATTTCAATTCTCAACACTCCAATTTTGTAGTCTTTTTTGTATTCAATTGAATCTTCGATACTCTCATCAAATGAGGGCCATCCACAACCACTATCAAATTTAGACTTTGACTTATACAAGGGTTGACCACAACCTTTGCAAACATAAACCCCATCTTCAAAATGATCATTATATTTTCCTGTGTAAGGAAGTTCAGTAGCCCCCTTTCTTAAGATATCATATTCTTTTTTTGAGAGTTTGCTTTCCCAATATTCTTCAGTTCTATTTTCTTTTCTAAAATTCAATTATTTTTCTATAAAAATTAACGCTGCTCCATTAATGCAATGCCTTTTTCCAGTGGTTTCTCTTGGACCATCATTAAACATGTGACCTAAATGACCACCACAATTTGAGCATTTTAGCTCGGTTCTTGGATATCCAATTTTATAATCTGTGTCGTATTCAATGGTATTTATAATTTCTCTGTCAAAAGAAGGCCATCCAGAGCCAGAGTCATATTTGTTTTCTGAACTATAAAGAGGTTTTTTACATCCTCTGCAGGCATAATAACCTGATTTTTTGTTAAAGTTAAGGCTACTTGAGAAGGGGGGCTCAGTGTAAGATTTTCTTAAAACATTGTAAGATAGACTAGGCAAAATATTTTTCCACTCAGAATCTGGCATAGAAACATTATATTTCTTAGTTTCTATTGTGTCCTGGCAGGACAAAAAGAAAGGAACAACTAATACAAACAAGAATAAGGATTTCATATCCAAATTTACTTTAATGTTATTTAAAATAAATATTTAAAATATTGAAAGATATTTGCATATTATAATTTAAAGTTATCATAAAAAAAACTTCGTACTTTTAAAGATATGATATCAAAAGAAAAACTTAAAAAAGGAAGTAAAAAACTTATTAACGCTTGGGCTTTTTATGATTGGGCGAATTCTGTCTATTCTTTGGTGATAACTACTGCTATTTTTCCTCTTTATTATGCGGCTCTATTTGCGGAAAATAACATAATTTTTTTTATGGGTTACCAAGTTAAAAATACTGCTATGATAAGTTTTTTGACAGCCTTTGCATTTGTAGTAATTTCAGTTATGTCGCCAATTTTAGCCGGTATTGCTGATTTTTTAGGAAATAAAAAACGCTTTATGCAATTTTTTGTTTATATAGGCTCTTTTTCTTGTATTGGGTTATTTTGGTTTAATCTTGATAATATTTATACTGGACTTTTTCTTTATTTTTTAGCTTTAATTGGATTTTGGGCTAGTCTAATTTTCTATAACTCCTACCTCCCTGATGTAGCTTATCCAGAACAACAAGATAAAGCAAGCGCTAAAGGTTACTCATTAGGCTATATTGGAAGTGTAATTCTGCTTTTGTTCAATTTATCAATGATTATGCAACCTGATTTTTACGGTATTTCAGGAAATCCTGAGGAAGCAAGATTCTATGCAATGAAAATATCATTTGTATGTGTTGGTATGTGGTGGTTAATATTTAGTCAAATTTCATTTTATTTCTTACCAAAAGGAGAAAAGAAAGCTGTAGAGAATAAAAATATTATTTTTCATGGTTATAGAGAACTTAAAAGTGTATACGATTTAATAAAAATGGATTTTTCTTTAAAACGTTTTTTGTTAGCCTTTTTTGTTTATTCTCTAGCACTTCAAACAATTATGCTTGTTGCTGCTTATTTTGGAGAGGAGGAAATAATTTGGTCTTCAGATCAAGAAAAAACTATAGGACTTATTGTTAGTATATTACTTATACAGTTAATAGCTATTTTTGGTGCAGTAATTGCAGCAAGGGCATCAATAAAATTTGGCAATATACCTACTTTATTTGTTGCTAATATCCTTTGGGGACTTATTTGTATTTACGCTTATTATATATATACACCATTTGAATTTTATTTGGTTGCTGGACTAGTTGGAATGGTTATGGGAGGATTGCAATCAACTTCGAGAGCTGCATATTCCAAATATCTACCAAACACAAAAGATACGGCCTCTTACTTTAGTTTTTATGGAGTCACTGAAAAAATAGCTGTTGTTTTTGGTATGACACTTTTCGGAATGGTGGATCAAATAACTGGGAGTATGAGGTTATCAGTTATATTTTTTATGTTATTTTTTTTAATTGGTGGCTTTTTAATTTTAAGTATTGACAGTCAAAAGAGAAAATTGAAAAATAAAAAACAACTGGCATAAATATTGAACTTATAATATTTTGATGTTAATGATCCTTTTTAAATGTATATAATCATTACTAAAACCTATTTTAAAATGACATTGTGTCATCTATTATGACAAAAACTTTTTTTTCAGCTATTGACGATTTTTCTTTTGACAGTGTAGGTTCTGAAGCAGAACTAATACCTCTTATGACATCTGAAGATGAAGAGGCCCTTGAAAAAGAAAAATTACCAGAAGTAGTTCCTTTACTTCCAATTAAGAATACTGTTTTATTTCCTGGTGTAGTTATTCCCATAACAGTTGGAAGAGACAAATCTATACAACTAATCAAGGAGGCAAATAAATCTAAAAATCCAATTGGTGTTGTGGCTCAAAAAGATAAGAAAGTTGAAGATCCGTCAATTAACGATCTGTACGAAATGGGAACCGTAGCACAAATTCTAAGAGTACTAAAAATGCCAGATGGAAGTACTACAATTATAATTCAGGGCAAAAAAAGATTTAAGATTGATAATTTGATTTCAGATCTCCCATATTTAAAGGTAAAGATAAGTTCTATAATTGAGGACAATAAAGAAAAGAAAAAGTCTGAGTTTAATTTAACTGTTGAATCAATAAAAGAAACAGCCGTTAAGATAATTAATGAAAATCAAAATATTCCAAGTGAAGCGTCATTCGCTATAAAAAATATTCAGAGTGATTCATTTTTGATAAATTTCGTTTCTTCAAATATGAATCTTTCTGTAAATGATAAACAAAAAATTCTAAGTTCAAAAAATATTAGTGAAAGAGCTCTACTGTGTTTGAAATACATCAATTTAGAATACCAAAAACTAGAATTAAAAAATGATATACAGTCTAGAGTAAGGAATGATTTAGACCAACAGCAAAGGGAATACTATCTCCACCAGCAGATGAAAACCATACAAGAGGAACTAGGAGGACATACACAAGAAGAGGAACTTGAAGATTTAAGAAAAAGAGCTTCTAAAAAGCTGTGGAGTGATAAAGTTCAAAACACATTTGATAAAGAAATTTCTAAACTTCAAAGAATGAACCCCCAAGTTGCTGAATTTTCCGTTCAAAGGAACTACATTGATTTACTTCTTGACCTTCCATGGAATCACTTTTCGAACGACAACTTTGATCTTAAAAGATCAGAAAAAATTTTAAATAGAGATCATTTTGGATTAGGTGAGGTAAAAAAAAGAATCCTAGAATACCTAGCAGTTCTAAAGTTAAGAAATGACATGAAATCACCTATTATTTGTCTCCATGGTCCACCTGGAGTAGGTAAAACATCGTTAGGTAAATCTATTGCAGAAGCAATTGGAAGAGAATATGTAAGGGTTTCACTTGGGGGTCTTAAAGATGAATCTGAGATTAGAGGTCATCGTAAAACATACATAGGAGCTATGCCTGGTAGAATCATTCAAAATATAAAAAAAACTGGAACTTCAAACCCTGTTTTTGTTTTAGATGAAATTGATAAAATTGGTTTTGGTTCTCAAGGAGATCCCTCTTCTGCACTTCTTGAAGTCTTAGATCCAGAGCAAAACAGTGATTTTTATGATAATTTCCTTGAGTTGGGTTATGACTTATCAAAGGTTATGTTCATTGCAACTGCCAATAATATATCATCTATAAATCCTGCACTTAGAGATAGAATGGAATTTATTAATATAAGTGGTTACACTCTTGAGGAAAAAGCAATAATTGCAAAAAAATATTTAGTTCCTAAGCAATTAAAAGAACATGGTTTAAATAAAAAAGATTTCACCCTTTCTAAATCAATCTTAGAAGTTATAATTGATAAATATACTAGAGAATCAGGTGTAAGAGGTTTAGAAAAGCAAATTGCTAAGTCAGTAAGATATGCTGCTAAATCAGTTGCAATGGATGAAAAATATTCATTAAATCCATCCAAAGCAGAAATTAAAACGGTCCTTGGCCCTCAGTTAATTAACAGAGAAGTTTTCAAAAATAATAATAAAGCAGGAGTTGTTGTTGGACTTGCTTGGACTTCTGCAGGTGGAGAAATCCTATTTATTGAATCGGCTTTATCCATCGGTAAAGGTCAACTTTCAATCACAGGCAACCTTGGAAAGATAATGAAAGAATCAGCAACCATTGCTCTTGAGTATATAAAGTCAAATGCAGATTTATTTGATTTAAGTAAAATAGAATTTGACAAATACAATGTTCATATCCACATTCCTGAGGGTGCAACACCAAAAGATGGACCAAGCGCAGGTATAACAATGTTAACTTCACTTGTTTCTCTTTTTAGCCAAAAAAAAGTAAAAAAGTACTTATCTATGACAGGTGAGATTACGTTGAGAGGTAAGGTCCTTCCTGTTGGTGGGATAAAGGAAAAAATTCTTGCTGCTAAAAGATCAAAGATCAAAGAGATTATACTTAGTGAAGAAAATAAAAAGGATGTTGAACTAATCCCAAAGAATTATCTACAAAATTTACATTTTCACTACGTTAGCGAAATGAGAGATGTAATCAAATTATCTGTTACAGACGAAACTGTATCGAACCCAAAAAAAATTTAACTTCTTTGATTTATTGTAATTTTTTATTTTATAATTTAAATTTAGAATGAAAAGACTTTATTTTCTATGCCTGGAAATATAATTGCGGTTGATGGATTTTCATCAACAGGTAAAAGCACACTCGCAAGTAAACTTGCTAAACACTACAATTTCTATTATTTAAACTCTGGATTAATGTATAGAATCATTAGCTATTTTGCATTAAATAATGGTTGTATAATAAAAGATAAAATCAAAGAATCTCAATTAATAAACAAACTTGATAATTTAAATTTTGACTGGATGATTGATAATAAAGGTAATAGGTCCTTATCATTTGATGGGAAAATTTTTGGTGAAGAAATGTATAGTTTTGAGATATCAGATGTTGTTAGCTCTGTAGCAAAATTAGAGTCCGTAAGAAAATTTTTATTTACGCAACAAAAAAATCTAGCAATTGAAAAATCGATTGTTGTTGAAGGAAGAGATATAGGGACTGTTGTATTTCCTGATGCTAAGGTTAAATTTTTTTTAATTGCAGATTTAGATATAAGAACCACAAGGAGAAACAAACAAATAGAGGAAAATAATATCTCATTTGATAAAAAAAAAATAGAAGATAATTTAATTAAGAGGGATAGAACTGATTCTGAGAGAAAAATAGCACCTCTTAAGAAAGCTAAAAATGCATTTGAAATTGATACTTCAAAAAAATCACAACTTGAAGTATTTAATATTGCTAGAAAATTTATAGATTCAAATTTTGAAACTTGAAATTTATATTTTAAGAACTTTTTATTGAAAGTATAGATGATTCAAAATCATTAAAAATTTGTTCTCTTGGAATTAAATTAGGTATTATGTTTGCTTTTTCCATCAAGTTCTTTGGTTGGTCATTAAGCCCAACGAGAAATACTTTTGTATCTTTTGAAATTAAATCATTAATTACAGTTTCTAGTGCATACAACCCAGATTGATCAATATAAGGCACTTTTTTGAGTCTAATAATCAAGATTGATACTGTTAACGGAATTTGTTTAGCCGTTTGATTAAAATTAGAACTACTTCCAAAGAAAAGAGGCCCTTCAATATCTTTTATAAAAATCTCTTCTTTAAGATTTGAAGGAAGTTTAAATTCCCCTTTTTTTAATGGAAAAAAGTTAAAACTTTCACTTGTTAAATCACCAACTTTTTTCATGAAAATAAGCGAAGCAATAACTAAACCAATACCAACAGCGTATACCAAGTTCCAAATTGAGGAGAGGACCAACACAATTATTAGTATAAAAACTTCAGGCCTTGGCATATAAGGAATGGCCTTTAGCCCTTTATAATCCATAACGCCTATTCCTACTGTTATTAAAATACCTGCAAGCACCGCAGCAGGAATTTTCGAAGCAACAGGACCTACTGCCAATAGAATAAAAAGAAGTAAAAGTCCGGCGATCATTCCAGATAGTCTTGTTTTACCCCCTGAATTTATATTTACTACTGTCCTAATGGTAGCTCCTGCACCAGGAATACCTCCGAAAAGAGCTCCAATTGAATTACCAATTCCTTGACCAATAAGCTCTTTGTTGGGTTCATGAATTGTTTTAGTCATATTATCAGCTACAATAGAGGTAAGAAGTGAATCAATTGCCCCTAAAAGTGCGAGAGTAATTGCAGTAAAAATATATTTTGCAACTAGTGCGATGTCAAGAACCTTAAATACACCATATTGTATTTCTGGAAGTCCTGACGGTATTGCTGATATTGGTCTATAATTAATTCCAAATCCGTACGCTACTCCAGACACTGCGAATAAGGCAACAAGAGTACTAGGGACAGCGGTAGTTATTTTTTTAAATCCATAAATAATAGCTATTGTAAAAAGAGCTAATAAAAGTTCGGTTATATCAATGTTTTTTATGATTCTTGGCAAAACATTGAAAGTTCCTAATACTCCAGAAGCTTCCTTGCTAGCCAAAGTTTTAGCTTCTGTCATTATATCACTCTGAGTTATTTCGTTAGAATTTTTTATTGCAGACTCAAAATCGTCTAAAACTAACATCTCATTACTTATTTCATCATTAAGAGATTTTTGAAGAAGATTACTTTCTGCCCTTTCTTTAAAATTTTCAACAAATTCATTATCTTCTTTTACATAATAACCCACCGTTGGTGCGATTTGGGTGACTAGAATAATAACACCTATAGCTGTCATAAAACCAGAAACAACAGGATAAGGAATATATCTTATATATTTTCCAACTCCAATAAAGCCCAATACAATTTGTAAAAGACCAGATAGCATAAATACTGCAAGAATAATGGGTAATGCCTTACTTATAGATCCATCAAAATTGGATAGAATATCCGCAATAAAGACCATGCTTACAGCCGTCATAGGAGCAGTAGGACCTGATATCTGGGTCGGAGTACCTCCGAAAAAAGCTGCGAAAAAACTGATAAAAATAGCACCATATAAACCGGCACTAGGACCTAACCCAGAACTTAACCCAAACGCTAGTGCAAGTGGGAGAGCAACTATACCAGCAGTTATTCCTCCAAAAAAATCACCTCTTAAATTTGAAAAGTCAAATTTTAAAACCTCTTTAAACATAAGCAGCAAAAATAGAAATAATTTTTAATTAATAACTTCTCTTAAATACAAAATGCTTATTGTTTATTAAGGTTTTCTTATTTCTAGGACTAGTTTTTGGACTCTTTCTGGAATTTTTTTTGTGAATTTTGAAACAGTTATTGAAATTAAAAAGTTAAATAGCATAGCTATACTACCAAAGCCTTCGGGTGAGATTCCAAACCACCATTGAGATGAATCCCCTCCTCCAAACCACCCGAATTTGAATTTTAGCATATAAATAAGCATCAAAGACATTCCAGCTATCATTCCACAAACAGCACCTTCTTTGTTCATTTTTAAACTAAATATTCCCATTACAATCGCAGGGAAAAAAGATGCAGCGGCAAGTCCAAATGCAAGTGCAACTGTAGCTGCTACAAATCCCGGTGGATTAATACCAAAATATCCAGCTAGCATTACAGCCACAAAAGAAGAAATTCGAGCTGCGACTAATTCTTGTTTTTCATTTACTTTAGGGTATATAATTCCTTTAATTAAATCATGAGAAATTGACGAAGAAATAACAAGCAGAAGGCCAGCAGCAGTTGACAAGGCAGCCGCAAGTGCACCCGCAGCAAGTAGGGCAATTACCCAGTTTGGTAATTGAGCGATTTCAGGATTTGCAAGAACCATAATATCTCTGTCAATAATTAATTCATTTTTAGTATTATCAGCACTGTACTGAATTATTTGGTCATTGTTTTTATCTGTAAACTCGATAAGACCTGTTTCCTCCCATTTTTTAAACCAAGTAGGCATATTTGAATATATCTTATTATTTGTTGTTTCAATAAGATTTATTCTTGCAAAAACTGCAATAGCTGGTGCAGTAGTGTACAATATAGCTATAAATAAAAGTGCCCAACCAGCAGATTTTCTAGCATCACTTACCTTTTTTACTGTAAAGAAACGAACAATAACGTGAGGTAAACCAGCGGTCCCTACCATTAGGGCAAGTGTAATCAGAAGCATATCCAACATTGACTTAGTTCCACTCGTATAATTACTAAAACCTAACTCTTTGTGTAACGAATTTAATTTATCAAGAAGATAAATGCCATTTTGATCTGAAGATCCAAATCCAACTTGTGGGATAACCCAACCTGTACTTAGAAATGATATGAAAATTGCTGGAATCAAAAAAGCGAAAATTAAAACACAATATTGAGCGACTTGGGTATATGTAATTCCTTTCATTCCACCTAATACTGCGTAAAATAAAACTATAGCCATACCAATAAACACACCGGTGTTAATGTCGACTTCAAGATATCTCGAAAAAACCACACCCACCCCTCTCATTTGACCAGCTACGTAGGTAAAAGATACTATTAAAGCACAAAAAACAGCGACCAATCTTGCAGTTGATGAATAGTATCTTTCTCCGATAAAGTCAGGTACAGTAAACTTTCCAAATTTTCTTAAATATGGAGCCAAAAGCAATGCTAATAAAACATATCCACCAGTCCACCCCATAAGATAAACTGACCCATCATAGCCTATAAATGATATAATTCCTGCCATAGAAATAAAAGAAGCAGCAGACATCCAATCAGCAGCAGTCGCCATTCCATTTGCTATTGGAGGAACACCTCTTCCGGCAATATAAAATTCTTTCGTGTTTCCAGCCCTAGACCATATTGCAATCCCTATGTACAATGCAAATGATAATCCCACTAAAAGCCAAATCCATATTTGAAGTTCCATTTATTTGAATTTTTTATCCAGTTTATTCATTAGATAGATGTATATAAAAATTAAAATCACAAAAATATAAATAGAGCCTTGTTGTGAAAACCAAAACCCAAGGGGGAAACCTCCAATTTGGAATTGATTTAAATATTCAACGAGGAGTATGCCAAACCCAAAAGAAACAGTAAACCAGACTGCAAGGAGAATTAAAACGAATTTTAAGTTAGATTTCCAATATTCTTTATTGTTGAAATTATTTTTTTTCAATTTTTTTTAAAATTTTTTTAATGTACAAAAAACAATTTAGAGTGGAAGAGAAGTTCACTTTTTTAATTTCAATGATCAAATTTTTAAGAATATTCGATCGAATTATTCTCAAATTATCGTTGTTAATAAACGATTAAAGCATATATTTGCACACTCTTTGATTAAGTGAAGCGGAGTTATAATAATCCTTCTGTTAATTTCAATTAAAGCTTCATAAATTATTAGCAGGATACAAATTTTAAAATGATGGCTAAAGAACAAAAAGAAAAGAAACAAAAACCTAAAAAGGATGAGATTAAAAAAAAAGTTGCATCAAATACAAAAAAATTAACTACCCAAAAAACTTCACAAAAATCTCCTTCAACTAAAGAGGTTGGGAAAGCACCAAAAAAAGAAACTAAATCTAAGAACACTAAATCAGTTTCAGAAATAAAAGAATCAGCCAAAACCAAGTCCCAAGCGTCAAAATCAATAAAAGTAGAAGAATCCAAGTCATCCAAAGGAAAGTCTTCTAAAAAGACTGAATCTAAACCAAAACTAGAAAAAAGATCTACAAAAATTAAAAGTGATAAAGAAGAAAAAACAGAAAAGATTATACCATCATCAAAAAAACGAAATAAAACAAAAGAAAAAATTGATCAAGATCTAGCATCTTTCGATTGGCACCTTTATGAAGAGGGTTTAGACGAAATCGACAATGAAAAAATCCAGGAATTTGAAAAACTAGTTTCGAAAAATTTTGTAGATACAACAGATGAAGATGTAATCGAAGGATCTGTTGTACACATGACTGATAGAGAGGCTATAATTGATATAAATGCTAAATCCGAGGGAGTCATCTCCTTAAACGAATTCAGATACAATCCCAATCTAAAAATTGGTGACAAAGTAGAAGTGATAGTGGACTTGAGGGAAGACAAAACAGGGCAACTAATTTTATCTCATAGAAAAGCTAGAACTATAAAAGCATGGGAAAGGGTAAATAATGCACATGATAGTGGAGAAATAGTAAATGGTCATGTAAAATGCAGAACTAAAGGTGGAATGATTGTAGATGTTTTCGGGATAGAAGCTTTTCTACCGGGTTCTCAGATTGATGTAAAACCTATAAGGGATTATGACCAATTTGTGGACAAAACAATGGAATTTAAAGTTGTTAAAATTAATCACGAATTTAAAAATGTTGTCGTTTCTCACAAAGCACTTATTGAAGCTGACATCGAAGAGCAAAAAAAGGAAATTATTGGTCAATTAGAGAAAGGTCAAGTACTTGAAGGAACTGTAAAGAATATAACTTCTTATGGGGTTTTCATTGATCTCGGTGGAGTTGACGGCTTAATCCATATAACTGATCTTTCTTGGAGCAGGATTATTCATCCAAGTGAAATTTTAGAACTGGATCAAAAACTAAATGTTGTTATACTAGATTTTGATGATAATAAATCTAGGATTCAACTTGGTTTAAAACAACTCAGTGATCATCCTTGGGATAAATTAGGAGAAGATATAAAAGAAGGGTCAAATGTAAAGGGAAAAGTTGTTGTAATTGCAGATTACGGAGCTTTTGTAGAAATTGAAGATGGAGTTGAGGGACTTGTTCATGTCTCAGAAATGTCATGGTCGACCCATCTTAGATCTGCACAAGATTTTGTAAATGTTGGGGACGAGGTAGAAGCCCAAATACTAACAATGGACAGAGAATCAAGAAAAATGTCACTTGGAATTAAGCAATTAACTCAGGACCCTTGGACTGATATAACCGCCAAATATCCTGTTGGTTCGAAACATAAGGGTATAGTTAGAAATTTCACAAACTTCGGCGTATTTATCGAGCTTGAAGAAGGAATTGACGGTTTGGTTTATATATCTGATTTATCTTGGACCAAAAAAGTCAAACACCCTTCTGAAATTTTGACGGTTGGTGACACTATAGACGTAATTGTGATGGAATTAGATGTTGAAGGAAGAAAGTTGAGTCTAGGACATAAACAAACTCAAGAAAATCCTTGGGATAAGTACGCAAAGGAGTTTTCTGAGGGAACCATACATAATGTTCAATTGACCGAAATCGTTGACAAAGGAGCTATAATAAGTTTTAATGAAAATATAACTGCATTTGTTCCGTCAAGGCATATGGAAAAAGAAGATGGTAGCAGATTAGGTCTTAATGAAAAAGTTAAATTTAAAATTATTGAGTTTAACAAGGATTTTAAAAGGGTAGTTGCGTCTCATACATCAACTTTTAAAAATGATGAAAGAAAAACTATAATTAAAAATAAAATTCAAAATAGTTCTGATACTAATGAAAAAGCAACACTTGGTGATTTAGATGCTCTAGCAGATCTTAAAGAAAAAATGGATAAAAAGTAATAATTTAAATAACTTTAAATTTTACATATCGAAATTATATTTAATATATATTCGTGACACAAAAAAAACTTCTCGATAAACTTACCTTAGATATACTAATAAGTAGATTAAGTTGTGAGTTAATTGAGAACCATTTTGATTTTACAAATTCAGTATTAATTGGATTACAACCAAGAGGGATTTTTGTTCTCAATAAGTTGATAAAAAAACTAAAAGAAAAATATCTAATACCAAATTTAAAATACGGTAAGTTAGATACTACCTTTTTCCGTGATGATTTTAGAAATAAAAAGATTCAACCTAAAGCTAGTTTTTCTAATATAAATTTTGATATTGAAGACAAGCGTGTAGTATTAGTAGACGATGTTTTATATACTGGGAGGAGTATAAGAGCGGCATTAATTGCTATTGAGTCGTATGGAAGACCTATAAAAATTGAATTATTAACATTGATCAATAGGAGGTTTACAAGACATCTTCCAATTCAACCCGATTATGTAGGTCTAAATGTAGATACGCTTCAAAATGACAGAGTGAGTGTTAATTTGCAAGAATCCAACATTGAGGATGCTGTTTATATATTAAAAGATAATAATGAAACAAATTTCAGTTAACAACCTTTTAGGTATAAAATACCTTTCCAAAGATGACATTAATTTAATTTTCGAGACGGCCGATAGCTTTAAAGAAATTTTAAAAAGAAAAATAAAAAAAGTTCCTACTCTTAAAGGCGTTACTATTGCTAACTTATTCTTTGAAAATTCGACTAGGACAAAATTATCTTTTGAGTTAGCTGAGAAAAGATTAAGCGCAGATATAATTAATTTCTCAAAAATAGGTTCTTCAATTTCAAAAGGGGAGACGCTTATTGACACTGTAAATAACATCTTGGCTATGAAAGTAGATATGATAATTATTAGACATCCTAGTCCTGGTGCGGCCGAATTTTTGACAAGGAATACAAAATCGTGTGTTATTAACGCAGGAGATGGAACCCACGAACATCCTACTCAAGGCTTACTTGATACATATTCTATAAATGAAAAATTGGGGTCTGTAGATAATAAAAGAGTACTTATTTTAGGTGATATTTTGCATTCTAGGGTTGCATTATCAAATATTTTTGCTCTCAAACTTCTAGGTGCCAAAATAAAAGTTTGTGGACCCAAAAGCTTAATTCCCAAATTCATTCAAAATTTTGATGTTAAATATGAATCTGACCTAGAGAAAGGGCTTTCCTGGTGTGATGCAGTGAATATTTTAAGAGTTCAAAATGAAAGAATGCACGAAACTTATTTTCCCTCTTTAAGAGAATATCACAATTTATATGGAATTAAGTCATCTTCAATAAAAAATTTGAGAAAAGAAATTTTAATACTGCACCCTGGCCCTATTAATAGAGGAGTCGAAATTACATCTGAGGTTTTGGATAATAAAAAGACAATCGTCCTTGATCAAGTTGAAAATGGAGTTGCAGTAAGAATGGCAGTTTTATATCTTCTAGCCTCAAAGACGAACGGACTTAGTAACTCTAACTAGAAATCAAATTATAGCTTACATTTTAATTTTAAAAAAAACATTATAATGAAATTAACTATTCTAGGTTCAAGTGCTTCTACTCCTAAAATAAATAATTATACAACCTCTCAACTTTTAAAAATTAAAAATCATTTCATTTTAATCGATTGTGGAGAAGGAATTCAAATGCAACTAAGAAAACTAAAAGTTAATTTTAATAAAATCAGTCATGTTTTTATTTCACATTTACATGGAGATCATTACTTTGGATTAATTGGTCTAATTTCAACTTTTCGTCTTTTAGGAAGAGTTTCCGATTTGAACATTTATGCACCAGAAGGTTTACAAGAAATAATAAACTTGCAGTTAAAATTATCTTGTTCATGGTTAAACTATAAAATTTACTTTCATGCCCTAACTGGTAAAAATCAAAAAATGATTTTTAAGAATCGGGATTTTAATGTTAAAACAATCCCTTTAAACCACAGGATATATACAAATGGATTTTTATTTGAAGAAAAGTTTTATGAAAGGAATCTTATAAAATCTAAAATAAAAGAATACAAGTTAAATATAGATGATATAAAAAAGATAAAAGATGGTTGTGACATAACTCTTGAGAACGGTAAAAAACTTAAAAATTCTTTTTTTCTTAAAAATCCAAAGGAGTCCAAAAGATATGCATTTTGCAGTGACACCGCTTACTATCCAGATATAGTTGAATTAATTTCATCAGTTAATTGTCTCTATCATGAATCAACATTTCTTGATTCGCATTGTGATTTAGCAAAAAAAACCAAACACAGTACTGCTGCTGAAGCTGCAAAAATAGCTAGAGCTGCTAATGTTGAGAAATTAATTTTGGGACATTTTTCAAACAGATACAAAAATTTAGAAAAATTCCTTGATGAAGCTAAAATTCATTTTAAAAATGTTGAGCTAGCAATTGAAGGAACTGAATTTGATATTTAGCATTTGAAGAGAATTATATGATTATTAGTAATTTTATCAATAATTATGAATTATAAGGAAGAAGACTTAAGTAATTTTAGAAAATCATATGAAAAAGGATTAATTTCAGACGATTTTAAAAAATTTAACCCATTTTTTATTTTTTCGAACTGGTTTGAGGAAGCAAAACAAGATAAAGATATATTAGAACCAAATGCGATGACGTTGTCAACTGTTGGTTTAGATTATTTTCCAAAATCTAGAATTGTCTTACTTAAAAAATTTAGTTCGAACGGCTTTACTTTTTTTACTAATTATGAAAGTAATAAGGGTAAATCGATTTCAAATAACAGTAAAGTTTGTCTTAATTTTTATTGGCCAACTCTAGAAAAACAAATTATTATAAAAGGAACTGCTAGTAAAATACCTAAAAAAAAATCGGAAGAATATTTCAAATCTAGGCCCTTAGGAAGTAAAATTGGAGCTATTGTTTCTAACCAAAGTGAAGTTATTGAGAGTAGAGAGTTTCTAGAGGCAAAGTTTAGAGAAGTAAGTGATTTATACACTAAAATCAATCCTCAAAGACCAAGAAATTGGGGTGGTTATCTAGTAAAACCATTATTATTTGAGTTTTGGCAAGGAAGAAAAAACAGATTACATGATCGTCTGGAATTCATTTATGATGGAAATACTTGGAATTCTAATAGATTGTCACCTTAATTATGAAAAAATTGCTTCTTTTACGTCATGCTAAGTCTTCTTGGGAATACTCTGTTGAAGATTACGACAGACCTTTATCTCAAAAAGGAATAAATGATATTAATGATGTATCTCTAAAGAATATTAATTTTTTTAAGAAATTTCAGATTGTTTTAACAAGTCCAGCAAACAGGGCTTTTCATACATCAACTATATTAAGTCGAAATATTTTTGTCAACTACGAAAGATTAAGGGTAGTTGATGAACTGTATTCGTTTAATTACAAAAATATTATTGATTACGTTTACAAGTTGAATAATTCATTTTCAAATGTTGTTTTAGTTGGACATAACCCTGCATTTTCACTTGCTGCAGAATATTTTTCAAAAAAAAAACCACCAGAACTAAAGACATCAGACTGGATAATGTTAGAATTTAAACAAAATGACTGGTCAAAGGTTAGTGAAGGAATTTTTACTTATGAATCAAAAAAAAACTGAAAATAAAAGATTTAATTTCGTCAACAGGGAAATGAGTTGGCTTAATTTTAATGAAAGAGTTTTGGAAGAAGCATCAGATAAAACTGTTCCATTAATTGAGCGACTTCGGTTTTTAGGTATTTTTTCAAACAATTTAGATGAATTTTTTCAAGTAAGGTTCGCATCTGTCAAAAGAATTGCCCAGTCAGGCAAATCTGGTAAAAGAGTTTTAGGAGGGATCAAGGCTAAAGATTTACTGAAATCTATTACCAATAAAGTAATAAAACTTCAACAGAAGAGTAATATGATTTTAAATGATATTGAAAATGAATTGAAGAAAGAAAAAATTGTTTTTATTAATGAGAAACAGGTTAAAAATTACCATATTCAATATTTAACTGATTATTTTTTAGAGAAAGTATATCCATCTTTAGTAACTGTTATTTTAAAAGAGGAATTTCAGGACTTTACAGATAACAAAACCTTTTTTGCTATTAAAATGGAATTGGATTCAGATAAAAACAATAGTCTAACTGAAAATAAAATTTATGCATTTATAGAACTCCCAAAAAAATTAGATCGTTTTATTGTTCTACCAATTGAAAAAAATGGCATGCAATTTATAATGATGCTAGATGATCTGATAAGATTACATTTTCATTTAATTTTTAGCATGTTTGATTATAAGAAAATTGATGCTCATATGTTTAAAATAACAAGAGATGGGGAATTAGATATAGAAGAAAATTTCGGAAAAAGTTATGCTGAAAAAATAATGAATAGTGTAAGGGATAGGATTTTTGCAGATCCAGTCAGGCTCGTTCATGATAAAGATATTGACCCAATAACTCTAGAAAAAGTTATGGATAAGCTTGGGGTCAAATCAAAAAAAAGCTTAATCCCTGGGGGTCGCTACCACAGACGTGCTGATTATATGAAATTCCCAAGCTTAAATAGAAGTGATTTGATGTATCAAAATATTAATCCTTTGTCTGTTAAAGATCTGGGATTGGAACAAAACATAATTCAAGCTGTTTCCAAAAAAGATTACTTAATTTATACACCTTATCACAGTTTCTCATATTTAATAAAGTTTTTGAGGGAAGCTGCACTTGACCCAAATGTTAAAACAATCAAAATAACCCTTTACAGGCTGGCTAAATACTCCAAAGTAGTAAGTTCCTTAATTAATGCCGTAAAGAATGGGAAAAAAGTTGTTGTTTATGTCGAGCTACAAGCAAGATTTGATGAAGAAAATAATATAAATATCGCAGATAGACTTGAAAAATCAGGAGTACAAATAATCATGGGTGTGAGAGGATTGAAAGTTCATTCAAAGATTTGTTTAGTTTTAAGAGAGGAAAAAAATAAGATTAAAAAATATGGTTTTGTAAGTACAGGAAATTTTAATGAGCATACTGCAAAAATATACACTGATTATACTTTATTTACTTCAAACCAAAAACTTTTAAAAGACGTTTCTAAAGTTTTTAATTTTTTAGAAGTTAATTATGAATTTAAAAGTTATAAACATTTAATTGTATCTCCACATTATACTTATCAAAAATTGGTTGAATTGATTGACAACGAAATCCGAAACAAACATCTTGGAAAAAAATCAAAAATCAAACTAAAACTGAATAGCATCACAAATTATAAAATAATATCAAAATTATATGAAGCCAGCAATGCGGGTGTTAAAATTCAAATGATTGTGAGAGGAGTTTGTTGCCTAATTCCTGGGGTAAAGGATATGAGCGAGAATATAAAAGTGATCGGTGTAGTGGACAAATACCTAGAACATCCTAGAATTTACATTTTCGAAAATGCCGGTAAGCCGAAAGTTTACATATCGTCTGCTGATTGGATGACTAGAAATTTTGAAAATAGGATAGAGGTTTCTTGCCCTATATATGACATTGAACTTCAAAATCAAATTTTAGATACCTTCAATATTAGCTGGAAAGACGATGTTAAAAGCCGACTAATAAATCAATCGGAAGAAAAGGTTGTAATAAAAAAGAATATTGTAAATACGAGATCCCAATTTGAGACTTACAAATATTTTAAAAATCTATCTCCGAAATGAAAATCGAAAAATATGCTGCGATTGATATAGGTTCAAATGCAATAAGACTCCTTATATCAAACGTAGTAATTAAAAAGGGGTTCCCTATCAAATTTATTAAAAGCTCAATTGTGCGAGTTCCTATTAGACTTGGTCAAGAATCATTTACGATTGGTGAAATATCTTCAGAAAATATCAAAAAAATAATTAAAACTATAAAGGCATTTAAATTTATTATTAAAGTAAATGAAGTTAAAAGCTCGCTTGCATTTGCGACATCTGCACTAAGAGAAGCAAATAATTCCAAAGTAATAATTCAGGAAGTAAAAAAGAAAACAAATTTAAAAATTGAAATTATTGATGGTAGAAAAGAGGCTAAAATTATTTCCCTCAACAATTTATTTGAATTTTTAAATAAAAATAGAACATTTATATATGTTGATGTTGGTGGAGGAAGCACAGAATTCTCAATTATAGTTAATGGAAAAAGAAAAAGTTCAAAATCCTTTAAGATTGGGACGATAAGAATGATAAATAAAATAACCAGCCAAGATGTTTGGCATCAAATACGTATTTGGATTGAATCTAACATCCGTCAACAAGGCAAAATTGCCCTAATTGGCTCAGGTGGAAATATAAATAAAATATTCAAAATTGCTGGAGTTTTGGATTCTAGACCATTAACCTTAATAAAGCTTAATTCTATATATAAAAGTTTGATTAAAATGAGTAATGAAGAAAGAATAATTAATTTCGATTTAAACCCAGACAGATCCGATGTAATAATTCCAGCGGCTGAAATATTTTTAAAGACCCTTGAATGGTCGGGTTCTTCTGAAATTTATGTTCCAAAAGTAGGTCTTGCAGATGGGATGATTAGGTTATTATATAAAAAAGATAGTGGTGATCGATAGTCTTTTATTAATTGACTTCAATGATTTTAATAGTCTAAATCAAGTTTTTTTCTTAATATTTCTAGTGATGGATTTAATTCAACTAATTTTTCAAACTTCTCTGATGGCGTGTATAAAATATTTTTTTTAATTGAATTGTCTGTGTTAAATTTTATCTCAATTAGATTATTTTTAAGTGAAGTTTTAATATAACTCAACAATTCTGGTAACTCATCCTCCAATTCTTTTTTATTAATATCTGAGGTGACAGAATATTCAATAATATTACCATTCTTTTTTGGTTTACTTATTTTTAGCAAAGAGGCAATATTAAACTCTTTATTTTGTTGTTTGTGATTATGATATTTATCCCAGTAATTTTCTAAATCTTCTTGTGTAAAATTATTTTTTTGGCTTGTAGGTTTTGATTTTGAAAAATCAGTATTAATCTTTCTATTATTGAATATCTTTTTTTTTTCTACGCTTGCTAATGAATAAGAAGATACTTCATTAATACTTTTATCTGACTCAGTGGATTTTTTTTCTAATTCACTTTTGGTATTTTCTTTGGCTTTGTAATTGTTCTTTGGAACTAAGTTTTCTGTATTTTTTGTGTTAACATCACTCTTGTTTTTTTCAGTGTCTAATAGCTTATTATCGTTTTTAAAGTTATCTTTTTTTTTAGAAATATTTTTTCCTTCTTTTTTGATAGATGAAATCTGCATTAAACATAATTCAGCGTGAATTCTTTTATTATTAATGTTTTTAAAATTTATTTCAAATGTATTAATGATTTTTAACCCTTTTCTAATCCAAGTTATGTCAACCTTATTAGATTGCTCAAGGTAAAATTCTTTTAATTTTTCACTGGATTCAATTAACTTAAATGTATTGTTGTTCTTGCAGAAAAAAAGATTTCTAAAATGATTTGATAAACCAATTATAAAATTTACTTCACTGAAACCATTTAAAATTATTTCATCAAGCATTAATAACACTTTGGGTATATTTTTTTCAATTATTTCGTCACAAATATCCAAATACAGTTTACTTCCTACGATATTTAAATTTTTTGAGACTTCATTTATAGTAATTTCATTTTCACAAAAATTTATCATCCTATCTAAAATTTGCAAAGCGTCTCTCAATGAACCTTCGGATGATTCTGAAATTAAAAACAACGCCTCATCATCATATGATATTTTTTGCTCTATTAGAATACTTTCTAGTTTTTTCTTTATATCTAAAACACTTATTCTCTTGAAGTCAAAAATTTGACATCTTGATAACACTGTTGGTAAAATTTTTGACTTTTCGGTAGTTGCTAAAATAAAAATAGCGTGGCTAGGGGGCTCTTCTAATGTTTTTAAGAATGCATTAAATGCACCAATTGACAGCATATGTACTTCATCAATTATATATACTTTGTAATTTCCTATTCTTGGAGGAACTCTCACTTTTTCGTTTAACTCTCTAATATGATCAACCCCATTATTTGATGCTGCATCTAACTCGAAAATATTGAATGAGTAATCATTATTTTTATCTTCGTGTAAATTGACTTTCTTTGCCAAAATACGAGCACAAGTAGTTTTTCCAACCCCCCTTGGACCAGAAAATAATAAAGCTTGCCCGAGCTTTCCTTTATTTATAGCATTTTCAAGGGTGCTAGTAACATCATTTTGTCCAACAACTTCCTCAAACTTTTTAGGTCTATATTTTATTGCAGAGATCTTATATTCGCCCATTAGTCCAAAAATATAAAAAGCTTATTTAATTTTTTTATCAAAATTTAAAATTCAATAAAATTTGTTAACAATAATTATAAATTTGCACAGCAGGTCTTCTTATCGCTCTAATTTTAGAGAGGAAAGTCCGGACACCGTAGAGCAGTATAGCGGGTAACACCCGTCGATTATCAATATGATAATTAGGACTAGTGCAACAGAAAGAATGTACAGTAAAGCTGTAGTGAAATCATGTAAACTCTATACGGTGCAACGCTAAATATATCTGCATTTAAGAGTTGCTCGTTCTTTGCAGAGGGGTAGGCGGTTTGAGTTTTTGAGTAATTAAAAACCTAGATAAATGATAAGACTAGACAGAATCCGGCTTATGACCTGCTTTTTTTATTTAAAAAAACTCAATGAACTTGTTCCATATGTTCTAGTATCAAACAAAAATTCATTATCTCTAATTGATTTTTTTTTATGATGTTCGATAATTAGTATTCCGTTATTCTTTAAAATTTGTTTTGTAAAGACTAAGTCAATTAAAGTTTGTATCTCACCTATCGTATATGAGTAGGGAGGATCAGCTATAATAAGGTCAAACTTTAATTTTGTATCATTTAAAAATTTGAGCGTAGAAGAATTGACTACACTTAATTTTATATTAAGTGTCTTTGAAAAATTATTTATAAACCTTACACATTTTATATTTTTTTCAACGGAGGTTATTTCTTTTACTCCCCTTGAAGCTAATTCATAGCTAATATTACCGCTACCAGAAAATAAATCAAGAGCACTGATTTCTTCAAACACAAAATACTGGTTCAAAATATTGAATAGAGACTCTTTAGTTCTATCCGTTGTGGGTCTAACATTTTGTAGATTATTGTATAATATCTTTCTTCCTTTAAATTTACCCGATATTACTCTCATGATAATAAAAATAATTGAAAAAAGGAGCTGGGTGATTAGCGTCTATTTCAGAATTTTTTGGATACGTGAAATTTGTTTGTGAGTGAAATTTTTTAAAAATATTGTAATACTTTTGATATTTAAGAAATTTACCTAAAAAAATTGCGTTGAACTGATTTGCTTTAAGATGAAACTGTTCTAAAACAAAAAACAAATAGTACAAAAATTCCTCTTCATCTTGATGTGGGAAGGAATTGAATAGCAATAATTGCGACCCTTGATAAATGAACAAATCGAAAAAGTCTTTTCTAAGGTGGATGAAGACATTCATTTTTAAATTATCGTTAGATAATTTTGGTAAAAAGGGAATTAATTCTGCTGCAAAATGTGTTAATTCTAGATTGACAACCAAATTTTTAAATAGCATTTCCCAATCCTTGTTTTGAGAAAAAACAAATACTTGTTGACTTGATTTAATTTGTTTTATTTCAATTTTTTTATTTTTTAAATCATCGTCAGTGAGAGACAAATATATTTTTTTTTTCGTTTTATCAAAAAGTTTTTCTGGAACAAGCACTCCATTGTTTTCAAATAAAATACACCTATTGTTCGTCTTCTTAATGTTATGGTAATTAATCCAAGTACCTAGATTTTCACTATTAATATTTTTTTTATCTAAATCGAAATAATGCGTTTGGTCTAAAGTACAAAATGCAATTCTATCCTTAAAAACTAAAATAGATAGATCATCGGAAGTTATTTTTTTATCAATTTGTAGCATCAAAAATTGTTGGCCAATTTCCATTTGTACTAACATTGGAAAGGGATCCCAAAATTAAATCTGGCCCATTAACACCGTCAACAGAGATTGTTTCGTTTTCTTGTTTTAAAAGATCCTTGTTTTGATCAAACAAGACTATATTTTTTGCAACCTTAACCTCAAAAACAGGAACTTTATATCCGTTTTTGTCAATTATTGTTGATTTGATTTTAAAAACGCTATCCTCAACACCTTTTACTGGAATAAAAGCCATTCTTTTATATTCCTCATTTTCTTTAAATAAAGAATCTTTTACATTTACAGTTCCCAAGGTGTCAATGACAATTATTTCCCTCAACATATCAATTCTATATACACGGTCATATTCTAAATATGATGAATCTCTTTTTTCAACTAAAGTAAAAATACCTTCATCAATAAACTTAACTAGACTATCAAAATTATTTGAGAAAACTCCTCTTACGTCTTTATGGGCAATTTGAGCTTTCCTAATTATCTTTAACCTCCTTATAACATCAGCATATCTTTTATTTTTAGTTTCATTAAATTCTATCGGTCCATTAATTGAGTCATAGATTTTATAACTAAAAAAAATTATTAATATCCAAAGGAAAGCTAGAATACCTTTTTTCATCTTGAATTTTGACCTTTTGGACAAATCTACAATTTTTTTTTATTCTTCAATGTTTGTTTAATTACAAATTTAAAATAGGCTATATTTGATTAAATGAGAATGGTTGCTATAATTCCTGCGAGATTAAACTCGAAACGCTTTCCTAGAAAATTATTGGAAAAAATTAATGGCATACCCTTGATTTTGATGACTTATCAAAATTTATCTTCTATGAATATTTTTGATAAAATCATTGTTGCGACCGATAGCTTGGAAATTTCAAATCTCATAAAAAAAAATGGAGGCGAGGTTTTTATAAGTAAAAAAGAGCATTTTTCTGGAAGTGACAGGGTGTCTGAGGCTTCTGGTAATTACAAATCAGATATTGTAATTAATGTTCAAGGTGATGAACCATTTGTAAAATCAATAGATATAAAAAAAATAATTAATTTTTTCAGAGATAAACAAAATAAAAATATTCCTGTAGTTTCTCTTATATACCAAACGAATAATCCTCAAAAAATTAACGATGAAAATTTCGTAAAAGTTGTTACAGATAAAAATGATTTCGCGATGTATTTTTCGAGAAGTAAAATTCCCTTTTTAAGAAATATTGATAAAAATTTTAGTTTCTACATTCATGTTGGAGTCTATGGATTTTTAAGTAAATCTATAACTCAATTTTCAAATTTAAAACCGAGTAAACTTGAAAAGATAGAAATGCTCGAGTGTATCAGATTTATCGAAAATGGACATAAAATGAAAATGATTCTTATTGATAATCCGACAATAGGAATTGATACTCCTGATGATTTAATAAAAGCAAAAAAATATTTAGAATCAATTTAAAATGTTTAGCTACGTATGCAAGCTTCTTACTTTTAAAATATTCAGATTCAATGTGAAGGGTAATTTCCCAAACATTAAAAAACTTGTTGTATTGGTTTTTCCACATACTAGTAATTGGGATTTTATTATTGCTGTTGGTGTAAGAACATTACTTCGAGAAGAAATCAATTTTGTAATTAAAAAAGAATACTACAATTTTTTAACTACTAATTTTTTTAATAGTCTTGGTGGGAAACCAATTGATAGAAGTGGCAAAATGAATTCTGTTGAAGTAATTTCAGAAATGTTCGAAAATAACGAAGTGTTTCGAATTGCTATAGCCCCAGAGGGAACTAGAAAACTCGTAGATCATTGGAAAACAGGTTTTTATCACATAGCTTTGAAGACTAACTGCAAGATCGTACCGGTTGCCTTTGATTGGAAAAAACGTGAGGTTAGAATATTTAAAGTTTTTTCAGCAACTAGTAGTTTCGATAATGACTTAAAATTTCTTAAATCATTGTTCAAAGGGGTTGAAGGTAAAATCCCAGAAAATAGTAAGCTTTAGAATTTATAATAGGTTACTAAATACATTTAGAACATCACTATCCTCTTCAATTAAATTAATTAGTTTGTTTACCTTCTCTTTGTTTAATTCATTTAACTCTATAGTATTTATCGGAATTCTTTCAAATTCAGATGACAAAATATTAACAGATTTATTTTCTAATTTTTTTTGGATTGAACCAAAATTATCAAAAGGTGCGTATATATATACTTCTTCATCAACAATAAAAAGTTCGTCTATACCATAGTCAATTAATTCCAATTCGAGTTTTTCCAAATCTAAACCGTTTGGATTTAATTTAAAGTTACATTTATGTTCAAACATAAATTCCACTGAACCTGAAACACCCAGTGAGCCCCCATATTTGTTGAAATAACTCCTTAAATTGGCAACTGTTCTATTATTGTTATCGGTGGCGGTTTCAATTAATATTGCTATTCCATGAGGTGCATATCCTTCAAAAAGGAGTTTTTTGTAGCCAATTGTATTAGAATCATTTGCTTTTTTAAGTGCTCTTTTAATGTTTTCTTTTGGCATATTAGCACTCTTCGCGTTTTGTATTAGCGCTCTTAGTTTTGAATTTATTTTAGGGTCAACTCCTCCTTCTTTAGCACAAATCGTAATCTCTTTAACAATCTTTGTAAAGGTCTTTGCCATTGAAGACCACCTTTTAATTTTTCTACTTTTTCTAAATTCAAATGCTCTTCCCATTTTTCTGCTTATCAGTATGTGAATCAGATAAAACCTCATCACATGTAATAGTTAAATGACTTGGTAATTTGTTTTCTCTAGGTAAAACTGCAATATAGTGTAAGTCGTTTATCGTAAATACTTGTTTAAACACTATTTTATTAAAGTTCCTGTGGGTTGCTAATTTTTTAAAAAACTCATAATGGCTAATCAAATCTGTGCTTCCTAAATGAAAAATTCCATTTAATCCTTGATTAATGATATAATGAATTTGTTGACATAATTTTAAAATACTATTTACATTAATTATTGAATTTGGAAAAACTTCAAATGGTTTGTTGTCCAGCATTTTATGCTTCATCTCATTAATCCTTGGGCAGTTTACGCCAAATATCATTGGAAGTCTAGCAATAACAAAATTTTTAGTTTCCATTCTCAAGATTGCATTTTCAATTTTAATTTTGAAGATACCGTATTTGCTTTCTGATAGTGTCTTATCATATTCGTAAGAGGGATAATTGTGAAACGAATCAAAGACATTTGATGATGATAAAAAGATTATTTTAAAATTGAATTTTTTTGAACATTTGATTAAATAACTATGTAAAATTATTTGATTTTCAAAAGGTCCTCTCAGTGAGGAAATTACGATACTTGGGTTTAATTTTTTTAAAAGTTTTTCTATGGTGTTTTTTTTAATATCATATTTGAAAAAATGCTTGTTTTTTTTGAAATTTATATTTGAATGAAAAGTTCCAAATGTTTTAAAATAGGGACTTAACTCCTTATATAAAGAGTATCCTATAAATCCACTTCCACCAAGAATTAAAATATTTTTCACTTAAGATTTAATAAAAGGTAAAGAAGAAATTTTTGCTTTAAATATTTTTCTGTTGTTGTCGACAAAAATTTCTTTATCATAATTTAAATAATCCTTTAAAATATAACCTATTCCAATTGGTGTTTTTAGAGTTGGGGAATAAGTTCCTGATGTAACTACTCCTATTTCATTTTTATTGGAATCAAGAATAAAATTTCCCTTTCGGGGAATTATTCGATCTTCAGATTTAATTCCAATAATTCTATACTTACCTCCATTTTCCATGTCTTTTTTGATACGATTGCTTCCATAAAAATTTGTCTCAGTTTTAGTAATCCAACTTAAACCAGCCTCAACAGGAGATGTATCTTCATTAATTTCATTTCCATACAAGCAATAACCCATTTCTATTCTTAATGAATCTCTAGCTGCAAGACCAATCGGCAAAATATTAAATTCATTTCCTTCATTGAACAGTGCATCCCATATCAGTTTAACATTTTTATTATTACAATAAATTTCGTATCCTCCAGCACCAGTATAGCCAGTAGAGGCAACAATTACTTTTTTAATTCCTGCTATGTTAGTTACACAGTTCATGTAATTTTTTAAAGTTCCAAAATTAAAATCAGAAACTTTATTTAAAAGTTTAGTCGAATTTGGACCTTGAATTGATAAAAGAGAAATATTGTCTGAAATATTAATTAGTTCGGTATTAAATTTTTTATTTAATAAGTTTAGATGTTCCCAGTCTTTTTGAATATTAGACGCGTTTACAACCAATAAATACTTATTTTCTTCTAATTTGTATACTATTAAATCATCAATAATTCCTCCATTTAAGTTTGGAAAGTAATTATATTGTGCCTTGCCTGTGAATAATTTGTTAATATCATTACTACAACAATATTGCAAAAAATTCTTAGCATTCTCACCTTCAACTAAAAACTCACCCATATGTGAAACATCAAAAACTCCTACACTATTTCTTACACACTCATGCTCATTCATTATGCTTCCATAGGAAATTGGCATTTCGTATCCAGCAAAATTTGTCATATTACCACCTAAAAATTTATGATTTTCATAAAGCTTGGTTTTCTTCATATATATTTTTTTCAGATTTTAATTAGGTTTGTTTATTCAAAACCTTAATTACCTTGATAATAAAAAATTTTTTAACTGCTCGTAATTCTTAATACCAATCTTACTTTTCCTCTTTTTTTTAAGTTCTAATATATTTTCAGGAATACTTATTTTCATATTTAAAGCATTCTCGACAGTGTCCAAAAATTTTATTGGATGAGCCGTTTCTAAAAAAACACCTATACTTTTGGGATTAGTTGCTTTATATTTCTTCAGACCTAAATAAGCTGTAGCACCGTGTGGATCTAATACATATTTGGATTTCTCATAAAGTCTTTTTATTCCCAAAATCGTTTCTTTGTCGGAAAATTTATATGCTGTCAATTCTTTTTTAAGTTTTTTAAAATCATCATTGTACAAATTAAGTATTCTAATAAAATTACTCGGATCACCAACGTCCATTGCATTAGTTAGAGTGGATATAGTTTCCTGTTTTTTATATTCTCCGGTTTTCATGAATTTTGGAACTGTATCATTTTCATTTGTTGAAGCAATAAAGTGGTTAATGGGAAGACCCATTTTTTTTGCAAGCATTCCTGCACACAGATTTCCAAAATTTCCACTTGGAACGGATACAACTAAATTTGAATTCTTCTTATTTAAGTTTCTGTATGCTATAAAATAATAAAGGATTTGAGGTATCCATCTTGCGACATTAATTGAATTTGCTGATGTCAATAACTTTTGATTCAAATCTCTGTCAACAAAAGTTTTTTTAACCATTTGTTGGCATTTATCAAAATATCCGTCTACTTCAAGTGCTGAAATATTATTTCCAAGTGTTGTTAGTTGTAATTCTTGAATTTCACTTACTTTTCCCTTAGGATAAAGGATTACAACATCCACTCCTTCAATGTCTAAAAAGCCATTCGCAACAGCTCCTCCAGTATCTCCAGATGTTGCTACAACAACAGTTATTTTCTGATTTAAATTTTGATTTTTTATGAAATAATCCATACATGCCGACATAAATTTTGCCCCTACATCCTTGAATGCCATAGTTGGGCCATGAAATAATTCTAAACTATATATATTTTTATCAACTAAAACTGTGGGAAATTTAAAATCTAAAGTCTTCTTAATTATGTCGAATAAATTTTCCTTCGGTATTTCACTATTTATGTAACCTTTTAGAACATTATAAGCCAACGAAAAAGTATCCATTTTTTTAAAGTTTTTCCAAAAATCGTCATCTAATTTTTTTACTTCAACTGGATAATAGAGGCTTTTGTCAGAAGCCAATCCCTTGAATAATGCCTCTTTAAAACTTACTGATTCTTTTTTATTTCCTAAGCTTAAGTACATTATTAATTGATTATTTTAATTCCATCCTTGTTAACACCAGACAAGATTAAATTATATTCTAATTTTTTTTTATCCGTAATTTTTCTTATTGTGTCCATAGCTAATTCCGCATTTTTTTCTCCTTTACAAATTGAAAAGATTGAAGGACCCGCACCAGAAATTCCTGAACCAAGTGAATATTTTGAAGCAGCATCTACTATCTCCTTAAAGTTGGGTATAAGCTTTAACCTTTGAGGTTCTATAATTACATCATCAATTGATTTAGATAATAATTCATAATCTTTGGTATACAATGATGCTACAAACCCACCTAGATTACCCCACTGTTGAATAGCTTTTTCTAAACTTATTTGTTTGTTGATAATTTGTCTCGAGTCTTTTGTTTTTAATTCAATTAGTGGGTGAGTTATTATTACATATAATTCTTCAATTGTTGGCAGGGAAATTATATTTAAAGGATTTAATGAACGAACTAGTGTAAAACCACCAAAAATTACTGGTGATAAATTGTCTGCATGTTTTGCTCCACTGGCAATTTCCTCACCTAGCATCGCAAACTTAACAAGCTCTAACTTTGAAAATGTATTTCCTGTTAAATAATTTATTGCAAAAGCCATTCCAGCCGCACTAGCTGCACTACTTCCGATTCCACTTCCTGGTTTTATTTTTTTAATTATTGTTATATGAAATCCATGGTTCAAGTTCAATTTTTTAATCATTGCAAATGCAACTGGCCCACAGACATTATTTTTTGGATCCGTTGTAATTGATTTTTCATTTATAATTTTAATCTCTAAACCCTTTGTCTTTTTTATTTCAACTGTCATTTCATCACACGGCTTATCTAAACAGAAACCTAAAACATCAAATCCACATGAGACATTAGCAACAGACGAAGGTACACTTATAGTTATTTTTTTCATCTTTTACCAATTCTAATTATATCACCAAAAATTCCTGAAGCAGTTACTGCAGCTCCAGCGCCAGCTCCTTTTACAATCAAGGGATTATCTTTATATCTAGCAGTATAGAAAAGAATAATATTGTCGCTTCCCTCTATGTTAAAAAAATCATGTCCTGGTGTAATTTCTTTTAAACCAACCTCAGCCTTACCTTCATTGAGTCTTGCTACATATTTTAAAGAAGATCGATTGAATCTTGCGTTTTTTAAATATGAATTAAAATGTGATTTATATTTTTTAAGAGATTTTAAAAACAAATTGGTGTCATCTATATCACAAACTTCTTCGGGAAGAAATGGATTTATTTTAACATCATCAAGTTCAATCTCAAGTCCACTTTCTCTAGCAAGGATTAAAATTTTCCTTGCCACATCTATTCCACTTAAATCAATTCTTGGATCGGGTTCAGTTAAACCTTTTTTCATTGCATCTTCTACGATTTTGTGAAATGAATCGTCAGTCTTAAAATTGTTGAAGATATAATTTAAACTACCAGATAAAATTGCTTCAATTTTTATTATTTGGTCACCTGAGGCAATTAAGTTTGAAAGTGTATCAATAACAGGTAAACCAGCTCCAACATTTGTTTCAAAAAGGAAAGGACTATTAAATTTTCGAGATACAGTCTTAAGTGTTTTATAGTTCACAAAACTGTCTGCACAAGCAATTTTATTACAGGTAACAACTCCAATATTGTTTTCCAAATATCTTTTATATTCTTGTGAAACTTTATCATCTGCTGTATTGTCAATAAAAATACTGTTTCTAAGGTTCAGCCGTTTAACTTCATTAAATAAATTATCAAGGTCTGTTTTTTCAGCATTATCAAGTTCTTTTCTCCAATTTTTTGTATCAATACTATTTGGATTAACCAGAGTTTTTTTTGAGTTTGCTATAGCTATAACTTTTATTCTCAATCTTAGATAACTTTCCAAATATTTTTTTTGCTTTCGTATTTGTTCAATAAGTTTTGAACCAACGTTTCCAATCCCAACAATAAATAGGTTTAGTGTTTTAATGTATTTTTCAAAAAAAGCCTCATGAAGAGTATTCAAAGCCTTTTTTGTATCATTTTCATTAATTATTATTGAAATATTTCTTTCCGATGAGCCCTGGGCTATTGCACGAATATTTACATTATTTAATCCTAGGGAACTGAACATCCTCCCACTTATTCCTTGGTGATCTTTCATTTTATCACCAACAATTGCAATATTTACCAAGTTCTTTTCGAGTTTAATTGGATCAATCTTTTTTAATTGTATTTCAGATAAAAATTCTTTTTCAATTAATTTTTTTCCTTTTTTAGCGTCCTCTTTCCTTAATGCAATACATATAGAATGCTCAGAGGAGGCTTGAGTAATCATAATAATATTAATATTATTATTAGAAATTACCTCAAAAAATCTTTTTGAATAACCTGGAATACCAATCATACCGCTTCCTTCAATGCACAAGATTGAAACTTTATCTATAAAAGTTATGCCCTTAACTATTTGACCATTACTTTTTTTAATAGAGTTGCTGATTAAAGTCCCTTTATTTTCTGGGTAAAAGGTATTTTTTATTTTTAATTCTATTTTTTTATCAATGAGTGGTTGAACAGTTGGGGGATAAATTACTTTTGCTCCGAAATGCGATAATTCCATTGCCTCATGATACGAAATTTTTTTAATGGGTTTAGCCTGAGAAACAATTTTAGGGTTTGCTGTATAAACACCACTCACATCCGTCCAGATTTCTAGTGATTTCGCATCTAATAAATTTGCTATTATTGATGCTGAAAAATCAGATCCACCTCTTCCTAAAGTAGATAAATCACCATTTTCATTCTTACATATAAAACCAGGTATTACGTTTACACGAAAGGGGTTTCGATTAAAAAGTTGTTTGACCTTTTTCCTTGTTTTTTTCCAGTCTACTAAATAGTTTTGGTTATTACCGTTTATATAAATTAAATCTTCTCCTTCAACTAATCTTGAATTTAATTTGTTGTTATTAAAAATTTCGTTTATTAGTTTACTAGAAAGTTTTTCCCCAGTAACAATTATTTTCGAGTAAATATTTGGAGTAATCTCCTTGACTAGGGATATCCCTCTAAGAAGTTTTTCTGATTTACTTAGTTCATTTCGTGTGAAAGTAATTATTTCTTCTTTCCTTTTTTTTGGTATAAATAGATTAATAATATCGAGGTGTTTTATAAAAATTTCATCAATTTCTAGTTTAAATTTTAAGTCACCTTCTTTTGCCTTGTTCATGCAATTGTTAAGTAAGTTTGTAACACCAGAGATTGCAGAAACCACAACCACACATTTGGTTTCATTTTTAACAATATCAATTATGTTGTTAATACAAAGTTGATTTGCAATTGAGGTTCCACCAAATTTTAATATTTTCATTAATTAGGTTTATTAAAATTTATTCTATAGATGTAATTAAATACATAACATAATATCCATAATATGTTAAAAAAGATTTGTATTAATTAAATACTAGACTGCAAAAGTAATTTAATTGTTTTGTTTTAAAAAAAAAATGAATTAGCGACCTATGTTAAGGAATAATTTAGGATTCTTATTATCGAGGTCAACCTTGATTATGTCATTTTCTTTAATGGAGTCTGTTACAATTTCTTGTGCAATTAAATCCTCTAGATATTTTTGAATAGCTCTTTTCAAGGGTCTGGCTCCATACTTTCTATCATATCCCTTATCAACAAGAAATTCTTTTGCTTTTCTTGAAATTTTAATTTCAAAACCTAGCTTTTTAATTCTATTAATAACTTTTTTAAGCTCAATGTCAATGATTTTCAACATATGCTTTTTGTCCAAGCCATTAAAAATAACAATGTCGTCTATACGATTTAAAAATTCGGGTGAAAAAGTTTTTTTAAGAGAATTTTTAATTACACTTTTTTCATATTCCTCCGATTGTGCTTTTTGAGATGAAGTTTCAAAACCTACACCATTTCCAAAATCCTTAATTTGTCTTGCTCCAATGTTGGAAGTCATAATTATAATTGTATTTTGAAAATTCACTTTTCTTCCTAAACTGTCTGTTAAAAACCCGTCATCCAAAACTTGAAGCAGCATATTAAAAACATCTGGGTGAGCTTTTTCCACTTCATCAAGTAAAATTACAGAATAAGGTTTTAGTCTAACTTTTTCACTAAGCTGTCCGCCCTCTTCGTAACCAACGTAACCTGGAGGAGCACCAATTAGCCTCGATATAGCAAATTTTTCCATATATTCACTCATATCGATTCTTACTAAATTTTCTTCTGAATCAAATATTTCTGTTGCTAAAATTTTAGCTAGTTGAGTCTTTCCAACTCCAGTTTGACCCAAAAAAATGAATGAGCCTATGGGTTTTTGTGGGTCTTTTAGACCAGCTCTATTTCTTTGAATTGCTTTAACAACCTTTTCTACTGCTTGTTCTTGGCCAATTAAACTTGAATTTATTTTATCGCACATCCCGGAAAGTTTACTCTTTTCAGTAGAAAGTATTTTGCTAACTGGAATTCCTGTCATCATTGAAACAACCTCTGATATATGTTCATCAGTTACTTCAATTCTATTTAATCTTGACTCCTCTTCCCACTTTTCTTGAGCTAAAATTAAATTTCTTTCAACTCTTTTTTCATCATCACGAAGTTTTGCAGCTTCTTCATATTTTTGTTTCTTAACAACGCTGTTTTTGTTATTTCTTACAGTTTCAAGTTGTTCTTCTAAATCAATTACTTCTTTTGGAACATTCATATTCTTAATATGTACTCTGGAACCTGCTTCATCAAGTGCATCTATTGCCTTATCCGGTAAATATCGATCAGTAACATATCTACTTGTTAATTCTACACATGCATCAATTGCGGATTTTGTGTAAGTTACATTATGATGATTTTCATATTTCTCCTTTACGTTATTTAAAATCTCTATTGTTTCTTTTTCAGATGTTTGTTCAATAAGAACCTTTTGAAATCTTCTTTCTAAGGCTCCGTCTTTTTCAATATTTTGCCTGTACTCATCCAAAGTTGTTGCACCAATACACTGTATCTCCCCTCTCGCTAGAGCAGGTTTGAACATGTTTGAGGCATCTAAACTGCCTGTTGCTCCTCCAGCACCCACAATTGTATGAATTTCGTCTATAAAAAGAATAATATCATCATTTTTTTCTAATTCATTAACAACTGCCTTCATTCTCTCCTCAAATTGCCCTCTATATTTAGTACCAGCTACAAGGCTTGCCAAATCAAGTGTTATAATTCTTTTTCCATAAAGAACCCTTGATACCCTTTTTTGAATTATCCTTAAGGCTAACCCTTCAGCGATGGCAGATTTTCCGACTCCTGGCTCACCAATTAATAAAGGATTATTTTTCTTTCTCCTGCTTAAAATCTGAGAAACCCTTTCAATTTCTTTTTCTCGACCAACAACTGGATCTAATTTATCCATTTCTGCAAGTCCAGTTATATCTTTTCCAAAATTATCAAGGACTGGGGTTTTAGATTTTCTTGATTTGCTGGATTCAGATGTTGGAACAAATGGGTTCTGCTTTTCGCCGCTTTCAGAATCATCTTTTTCCTCTGGAAAAGAAGAATCAGAAATCTCCAGGTACTCAGAATCATTTGTTAGTAATATTTTGAATTGCTCTTTTACCAAATCATAGTTGATGTTAAATTTACTCAAGAGCTTTGTGGTTGGATCATTCTCATTTCTCAAGATACATAGTAGAAGGTGGGCTGTATCAATTAAATTACTTTGAAACAACTTAGCTTCTAAGAAAGTTGTTTTAAGTGCTCTTTCAGCTTGTCTTGTTAAATGTAGGTTTTTTTTTGTGTTTTCAACCCTTTCGTTATTCAATAAGGCTGGGTTTAAAATTTCTACTTTTTTTCTAAGATTGTCTAAATCTATGTCTATAGCATTTAGAATAGTAATTGCTTTTCCACCTCCATCGCGTAGGATTCCGAGTACTAAATGTTCAGTACCAATGTGGTCATGACCTAGTCTTAGGGCCTCTTCCTTGCTGAAAGAAATAACGTCTTTTACTCTTGGAGAAAAATTATCATCCATAAATAAATATTTTAAAAACTAATTCCAAAGATTGTACCATAGTTAATTATTTGGCTAATAGACAAAAAAAAAAATTAAAATCAAAGTAGAAACAACTCATTTAGAAGATGATTTTTCAAATGAAAAATGTTAATAAATAGATAAGAAATAATTTCCCCAATCCCAACAAACACTACATAAATAGATAAATTTGTATTAATAAATTCTTTAAAATGACTGAAGGAGAAAAACTTATACCAATCAATATTGTCAAGGAAATGGAGTCTTCATACATCGATTACTCTATGTCTGTCATTGTGTCACGTGCTTTGCCAGATGTGCGCGATGGTCTAAAACCGGTACACAGAAGAGTTTTGTATGGCATGCATGAAATGGGTATAAGAGCGTCCTCATCATATAGAAAATCTGCTCGAATAGTTGGAGAAGTTCTAGGCAAATATCACCCACACGGAGATTCTTCGGTCTATGACACAATGGTTAGAATGGCTCAGGAGTGGAGTCTAAGATACATGCTTGTTGATGGTCAGGGTAATTACGGATCAATTGACGGTGATAGCCCAGCTGCTATGAGGTATACAGAAGCCAGAATGCAAAAAATTTCTGAAGATTTGTTAGCTGATATCGATAAAAATACTGTTGATAAACAACTTAATTTTGATGATACTTTAGAGGAACCAGTAGTTTTACCAACTAAAATCCCCAATCTTTTGATAAATGGAGGATCTGGAATCGCTGTTGGTATGGCAACCAATATGCCCCCTCACAACCTTATGGAGGTGGTAGACGGGATTGTAAAGTTTATTGATAATATTTTTATTAAAAAAATTGGTTTATCAGAAAAAGTTTCAATCACAGATGAAGAAGTAATTGGGATTTTAAAAAATGAATATCAAGAAGTCGGGGAAAATTTGAATCTTAAAGATTTAGAAATAACTAATAGAAAAGAAGAATTAATCGTTGAAAAGCAATTAAGAAACGACATCGATGAATTAATTAAACATGTTAAAGCTCCGGATTTTCCAACTGGAGGTGTGATTTATGGTTATGAAGGGGTTAGAGAAGCTTTTCACTCTGGAAGAGGAAGAGTTGTAATTAGAGGTAAAGCCACAATTGAAGAAATTGATTCCAGAGAATGTATTGTTGTAACAGAGATTCCATACCAGGTCAATAAAGCTGAGATGATAAAAAAAACTGCTGAATTGGTAAATGAAAAGAGAATTGAAGGTATATCTAATATAAGAGATGAATCTGACAGAAAGGGTTTAAGGATTGTTTACATCCTAAAAAGAGATGCCATACCAAACATAGTTTTGAACAAGCTATATAAATTTACACCACTACAATCTTCGTTTAGCGTAAACAATATAGCATTAGTTAATGGTAGACCAAGACTATTAAACTTAAAAGAATTAATACACTATTTTGTTGAACACAGGCATGATGTAGTAGTTAAAAGAACAGAATTCGAATTAAAAAAGGCTGAAGATAGAGCTCATATACTAGAGGGATTGATAATTGCATCGGACAATATCGATGAGGTTATTAGCATAATTAGAAAATCTAAAACTCCTGACGAAGCAAGAGCAAATATGTCTTTAAAATATGAACTTACTGAAATTCAGTCTAAAGCTATTGTAGAGATGAGACTTAGACAACTTACCGGTCTTGAGCAAAGCAAGTTAAGAGAGGAGTTTGGTGAACTCAAAAAGGCAATTTTAGATTTAAACGATATTTTAGGTAATAAGGACCGTAGAATGGAAATTATTAAAACAGAGCTGTTAGATATAAAAGAAAAATATGGCGACGAAAGACGGTCTGAAATTCAATATGCTGGTGGTAATTTCAGTGAAGAAGATATGATACCAGATGATAAAGTTGTTGTAACCATATCTCATGCTGGGTATATTAAAAGAACACCATTGGTAGAATATAAAATACAAAATAGGGGCGGTGTAGGTCAAAAAGGTTCTACAACAAGAAATGAAGATTTTTTAGAACATATGTTTGTAGGCACAAATCACCAATACATGTTGTTTTTTACACAAAAAGGAAGATGCTTTTGGATGAGAATTTTTGAAATACCTGAAGGTTCAAAAACCTCTAAAGGAAGAGCAATTCAAAACCTAATAAATATTGAACAAGATGACAAAGTAAAAGCATTTATCAATACACAAGATTTAAAAGACACTGAATATGTAAACAGTCATTATGTTGTAATGGCCACCAAAAAGGGACAAATAAAGAAAACTTCTTTAGAAAAATATTCTCGACCAAGAATCAATGGAATAAATGCCATTACAATCAAAGAAAATGATGAACTATTAGAGGCTAAACTAACCAACGGTAATAGTGAAATCTTAATGGCAGTTAAGTCAGGTAAGGCTATCAGATTTGAAGAGAGTAAAACAAGACCTATGGGTAGGAGTGCGTCTGGTGTCAGAGGAATTAAATTAAAAGATGATAATGATAAAGTAATTGGAATGGTTTCGGTTAACGACGTTTCAACTGATATTCTTGTAGTTTCAAAAAATGGATACGGTAAAAGATCTAGTTTGGAGGATTATAGAATAACCAATAGAGGGGGTAAAGGAGTAAAAACAATATCAATTACAGATAAGACCGGTTCTTTAGTAGCTATAAAAAATGTTAGTGATGAAAATGATTTAATGATTATTAACAAATCAGGAATTGCTATAAGAATGAGTGTTGAAAAGCTTAGAGTTATGGGAAGAGCTACTCAAGGTGTTAAATTAATTAATTTAAAAGGTGATGACACCATAGCCGCTGTGGCTAAAGTTATTAAGGAAGAAGAAACCAATGACGATTCTCATGAAAACTTGCTAGAAAATGAGGATTTGAGCATATAAATTACTTAAATTAGCCCTTCTAATTTAAAAAAATGAACAAATTATATACATTAACATTTCTATTTTGCTTCTCTTTTTTGTACTCTCAAAAAAAAGAACTTAAACTAGCCCAAAAATTATATAGGCAAGAAAAAGTATCTGAATCTAAAGAAACCCTTCTTTCTAATGGTGATTTAATACTTAACTCAAAAGATTCAAAATTAATTTCACAATATCATCTATTAGTAGGTCAAATTGCAAAAAGTGAAAAGGAATTTTCAAAAGCATTTGATAATTTCAAATTAGCAGAAGGCAATAATGCAATTAAAGATGTATTAAAATCTGAACTTGAATTTCTTTTATATGAAATTCAAACTTATGCGAATGAAGTTTATAATTCTGGTAATTTCAAAGAGGCTGCCTCAAATTACAATTTGGCTTTTAAAATGTCACCTGAAAAAACTGATCTTTTGTATTATGCTGCAGTTAGTTCAATTAATGGGAATGATTATAAGAATGCGTTAAATTATTATGAAAAATTAAAAAATTTAAAGTATACTGGTATTGTTACTAAATATTATGCAACTCCTATAGAAACTGGTATTGAAAAGGAAATTTCTGAAGTTGAATATTCTTTGTTTGAAAAATCTAAAGATTATGAAAATGTTAGAGAAGAGGATACCAAATCCGTATACCCTAATATTATAAAATCTATTGCCTTGCTATATGACAATCTTGGTATGCAGGACAAAGCAATCCAGGCAGTGGAGGAAGCAAGGAGGGAAAATCCTTCTGACGTTGATCTAATATTAACTGAAGCAAATATAAACTTTCGTTTAGGAAATAACCAAAGGTATTCTGAATTGGTTGCAGAAGCTTTAAAACAAGATCCGAGTAATGCCACATTATACTACAATTTAGGTGTTGTTAGTTCGGAATTGGGAGAAAAGGAAGATGCCCGAAATTATTACAATAAGGCCATTAAACTTGACCCAAAAATGCAAAATGCATACTTGAATTTGGTGTCTTTAATCCTAGAACAAGAATCTGCGATTGTAGAGGAAATGAATTCTTTAGGAACATCAAGAGCTGAAAATAAGAAATATGATGAACTCAAATTAAAGCGTGAAGAAATCTACATGGAATGCGTACCCATTTTACAAAAGCTTATTGAAATTGATTCTAAAAGTAACATAGAAGCTATCCAGACTCTAAAAAATATTTATGCAACTGTTGGTGATACCGAAGGTTTTTCAAAAATGAAATTACTTTTAGAGGAAATAGAGTCTAAATAGATATATTTCTTTTACTTCTATATCTTCATCTAAAACTTGATTTAAAGTTTACAGATTATTAAAATTATTTGAAAATGTTAAAAAAGTTATTGGAGATCAGTCCTTTCCTATATAAAACGTTCATTTTAATAACATCAGGTTTTATTATTGTTTATTTTTTACCTTTAAATACACAATATTCCATTCAGTTTTCTGAGGGAAAAAGATGGACGGGGAGCACTTTATATGCTCCCTTTGATTTTCCAATAATAAAATCAATTGAAGAATTATCACTCGAAAAAAAGTCAATCGAATCAAAGTCAATTTTATATTTCAATGTAAAAGAAGATGTATCTAAATTAATTTTAAATGATTATTATAATAAATTCGATAAATTTTTTCAAAATGAAAATGACTCTGTTAATTATAAAAGTGGTTTACTTATTTTAAAGTCTTTTCTTAAAAGAGGAATACTTCCTTTAGGTTTTAATACTACAAGTCCAAATAGGATTGCATTAATTTCTAAAAACATAGAGCGTTTCACGGACGCAGATTCATTGTTGAAATTAGAAAATCTATCAAATGAACTTAAGAAAAACATAAATATTGATTATAAGCCCAACGAAAGAAAATTTTATAATTTGTTCTTTGAAATTTTACAACCGAACCTATCCTTCAATAAGATTTTGACTGAGGAATATATAAATGAATTAAATTCGTCTATATCCTTAACCCGAGATTTAGTTATAAAAGGGGAAGTAATAATTGAAACAAATCAAATAGTAGAAGGAGAAAAATTAAATAAGCTAAAGTCTTTAAATTATCAGTTTTCCTCTAAGAGCGACAATAAAGAAATTAATCGATCAATTCTAATAGGATATTTTTTGTTAGTCTCGTCTCTACTTTTTCTTTCATTGATTTACATCTACAAATTTAGATATAACGTCTTTGAAGACGATAATAAGATGACTTTCATATTTTTTAATATTTGTCTTTCAGTGATTATGTCATTGATTTTGGCAGATTTAAACCCAAGGTTTATTTATGTTGCGCCAATTTGTATTTTTCCTTTATTAACAAAGACATTTTTCGACTCTAGACTGGCTTTTTTCATCCATATTGTTTCGGTAATCATAATAAGTTTTAGTGTTTTCAACGGATTTGAGTATATTTTTCTTCAAATCTTAGCTGGAATTATATCAATTCTAAGTACTTCTAAAATTTATAAAAGAGCAAATCTTTTTATTTCTGTTGCACAAATTACATTTATGTATTTTTCAGGATATATCATTTTTCACCTTTTGAGTTCTGGGGATATTGATAAAATTGATTTGCTTCAATTTGGTTTTTTTCTCGCAAATGGTATGCTTACACTTTTCGTTCTTCCACTAATTTATTTATATGAAAAGATTTTTTTTCTCGTCTCCGATGTATCCCTTTTAGAACTATCTGACACTAATTCACCCCTTCTAAAGGAATTATCAGATAAAGCACCTGGTACCTTTCATCATTCCCTGCAAGTTGCAAATTTATCTGAAGCGTGCGCTAATGAAATTAACGCAAATTCTTTGCTAACTAGGGTAGGTGCTCTTTATCATGATGTTGGTAAAATTAAAAAACCCAATTTTTTTTCTGAAAATCAAAAAGGGAGTATTTCTCCTCATGATGAATTAAGTCCAAGCGAAAGTGCAAAAATTATTATTGATCATGTAATTGACGGAATAGCTTTAGGGAAAAAAAATAAACTTCCAGATAGAGTAGTTGATTTTATTAGAACACATCACGGCACCTCAAAGGTATATTTCTTTTACAAAAAGCAAATCGAATTAGATTCTACTGCGGATATAAAAAATTTTATTTATCCTGGACCCAAACCTTTTTCTAAAGAAACATCAATAGTTATGATGGCAGATTCGATTGAGGCAGCTTCAAAAAGTCTAAAAGAACCTTCTTTTGAAATATTGGAGAAATTTGTTCACAAAATTATTAATCAACAAATGGATGAAGGTCAATTTATTAATTCAAACATTACTTTTTCAGAAATCGAAGCAGTTAAAAAAGTTCTTATAAAAAAATTGGTTAATATATATCAGTTAAGAATTGAGTATCCTAGTTAAATTTTTTTCTCATTTTTTGATTTGATATTTCTAATTTTTTAACTTGCGCTATCCATTAAGGAGAGGTGGCAGAGTGGTAATGCAGCAGATTGCTAATCTGTGAACGCGTAAGTGTTCCCCGAGTTCGAGTCTCGGTCTCTCCGCATTTAAAATGAAATCCCATTAGATTGGGATTTTATGTTTTTATTCAACAAAAATTTCACCGTACATACCATTATGTAAGGAACATTGGTAAAAAAAGTTCCCTTTGATTGGGGTACCCAGGTAACTGTTCCGCTTTCAATTCCGTTGTTGTCTGCACCAGCGACCAAATCGTTTGTCCCAAGTCCCTGTTTGTTTTTCAAATAAAATGGATGACCAAACGCATCAACTTCAAAAGTAAGTTTGTCACCTAACTTAACTGTTATTTTTGAATCTCTTCCCTCAACAACCCCGTTTGTATCAATGTCATTTAAAATGTAATCATCTGAATCAGGGGACGTAACATTAATTACGTAGTTTTCACTTGATAATTGAAAGATATCGAGTAAGTTTAAATCTCCGCTTGGTAAAACTGTCTCGATATCATTTGAATAATTCGAAATTGATGAATAAAAATTATCTACTGAAATAGAAAAAACTTCTTCAAATATATTTTTCCAATTCACATTACTAGGATTTTTTTTAAAAAAACTCCTAAAAACTAGTTCAAAAGCCTTTTGCTCTGAGATATTTTTTTTCCGTAATTCTTTTACTAAAACTAGTATCATAAAGACTGAAGTAGAGTAGTTAACATCACCTATACTGTCATAATTCTCGAAAATTCTAGGCGAAGTTAAAACTTCAAGATCAACCATATTTTGGTCAAATTTGAAATAATTGTATGAATAATGTTGTTTAACATAAATTGATTCGAAAGAGGCTGCAGTTCCTTCTGACAAACACTTTATCCGAAAATCACCGTCATAAAAAGTTTTTGATATACTCATTTGATAAGCATGAAACATTTCGTGAGGTATAACAGAAAATCTATGCATTGATTCAAAAGTAAACTCACTTTCTGGGATTTCTAAAACCATATATCTTTCTTTATCATTTCCGCAAATACAAGCTCCCCCTTGATCTCCTATAATTGAAAAATATGGTTTATTTGCATTACTATTCCAAGCATAGATATCTAATTCTGAATAATTTGTTGCTATTACCGGGATTATAATATTTAGACTATCCATTATATTATTGAATTCATTAATCCATATTTCAGGGAGACTGTTGTGAATATTTTTATTAAAAATAACTTTGTTATTGGAATTATTCTCAGGAATTTTTTCAAAGTTCGCTGTTAAAGGTATATTTGAATTAATAGTTAAAGTAATTGTACTCTCATTACCTTCATAACCGGTCCAACCACTGAATTTAAATCCTTCATTTGGAGTAGCGGTTAAAATTAAAATTGTACCTGCATTGTAAGTCCCTGACGCAACATTTACAGAACCTCCATTTGCTGAAATTATAGAAACTTAATATTGTTTAATTTCTTCAACTGATTCAAAATTTTCTTCAATTTCATTTTCCTCGCTGTCTTTATTGCAACAAAATATAATTAGAGATATCAATATAATTAGTCTATTTTTCATAAGTTGAGTTTTTCTAAAATTTAAAACTTACATCGAAACCTGAAATTTAACATTATATTGGGACAGATAGTAGCGAGGGGGAGACTTGAACTCCCGACCTCCGGGTTATGAATCCGACGCTCTGACCGCCTGAGCTACCTCGCCAACGAATCGAGTGCAAGATATAAAAATGATCCACAAAAAAGCATTAAAAAAATCAATTTAAAATCCATCATGTAAACATTTTTTCGATATATTGCTTGTGAAATCACTTATAATGACCAACAAAAAATTATTCAGCCTAGAGTTCAATTTTCGTTGTTCGCCACAATTATTATTTCAGTACTTATCAACACCATCAGGTTTGTCTGAATGGTTTGCGGACGATGTAAATTCGAGGGGTGAAGATTTTACCTTTATTTGGGAAGATAGTGAGGAATATGCTAAACTTTTATCAAAAAAAAATAATGAATTAGTTAAATTCATGTGGATAAATGATGAAGAAGATTATCAAAAATATTTTTTTGAATTTTTAATAACTGTTGATGAAATCACAAAAGACGTTTCACTTACTGTTACCGACTTTTCTCATGATGACGAGTTAGAAGAATCTAAAATGTTGTGGACTAACCTAGTTGGTGATTTAAAACAGGTACTTGGAGCTGTTTAGTTATTTAACTTTAAAAATTTAATTGTATTGTATATTTTCGGGTGCATTGGACCAAATATAAGAATCGCCTTCCATTTTTTTGATGAGTGTATTCCATAAATTTTCTTGGGTTTTTTCAAAAATATTTTTTGAATAGCCTTTATTTATTTTCCAAAAATTTTCTTTGATCTCATTTAGAAGTTGTTTATAACTCCACCCCGAGTAACCCAAGAAAAACATTATATTTTTTTCATCCAATTCACCGCTTTCGGTTTTCAAAATAATCTCGTCAAGGTCAAAACCGTAGCTTAAATTTTTTGTTATTTCTTTGCTAGATTTTAAGTTCAGCTCAGATTTGTGAACACAAAAGAGAGTATCCGTAGATACAGGCCCTCCATAAAATATCTTAAACTTTTTATTCACATTAAAAAGAATATTTGTAAGATTAATTTCTAATGGCTTATTTAGAATGAATCCCATTGGATTCTTGTTATTTTCTATATCACAAATTAAAATCACGGATCTTCTGAACACGTAATCTTCAGCTAATGATAAATTAGAAATTAGAAGGTAACCCTTAGAGATCAAAACTAAAACCCATCAAAAAAAAATCTCCCGAAGGAGATTTTTTGGACTATTTATTTTTATTAATTCACTGAACCTGATAATTCAGCACCTGCTTTAAATTTAACAACATTCTTAGCAGCGATTTTTATAGTAGCTCCAGTTCTTGGATTTCTGCCATCTCTAGCAGCTCTTTTTGAAACTGACCATGATCCAAATCCTACCAGTGATACTCTACCTCCACCTTTGAGGGCTCCTCCAACGTTATCTAGAAAAGATTCTAAAGCTTTTTTAGCCGCAGCTTTTGAAATATCTGCATCTGCAGCCATTGCATCAATTAATTGTGTTTTGTTCATAATATTTAATTTAAATTAACATTTTAGTTTTACAAATATATAGTGTTTATGCGAAGTCCACAGAATTTTAGTGTTGAAATGATAATAATTGTTAATAACTAAGCGTTATTGTTTATAAAACACAATCAATTAGCTCTAAAAAAAGGTTTTAAATGCTTGCCATTTAAAATTTCCTTAGATTTCATCCTTTTCTTATTAGGTATTTGAATCTCTTGACATATTAAAATTCCTTCGTAATGTGTAATTATAAGTTTGTCTTGTAATAATAAAATATTTTTAGGATTAGATTCATTTTTAGAATATTCTATTGAAGCATCAAAAATTTTAAAAACAATACTCCTTTCTTTACTTATCAATTTTGTCCACGCCCCTGGATGTGAGGATAAACCTCTAATTTTTGAGTCAATTTTATCAAGAGGTAATGACCAATCAATTCTAGTATTTTGATTATTTAGTTTTGGTGCTAAATTTAAATTTTTTTCGGATCCTTGTTCATAACCATCATTTCCAATATTGATTTCATTTAAAGTTGAAATTATCATCGTTTTGCTTACTAAAATCATCTTATTTTTTAGACTGTCATATGTTTCGGATTTATCTATTTTAATTTTTTCAACTAAAATGATTTTACCAGAATCAATTTTATCGTTTATATAAAAGGTTGTAATTCCTGTTTCCTTCTCCTGATTTATTATCACCCAATTTATGGGAGCAGCCCCCCTATAATCAGGAAGAATAGAGGCGTGCAAATTAATTGTTCCAAGTGGAGGTATTTCCCATACTAATTTTGGCAATTTTTTAAATGCCACCACAACAAATAAATCTGCTTTAATTTGTTTTAGTTTTGAGATAAAAACTGTGTCGGTGAATGATTCAGGCTGTAAAGTTTTAATATTATTATCTAGGCAAAAATTGCTCACAGCACTTTTATTCATCTTCCTTCCTCTTCCATATTTTTTGTCTGGATTTGTAACAACGCATTCAAGAATAAAATTTGAGTTATAAATTTCTTTTAGGCTGTAAACAGCAAAATCTGGAGTTCCAAAAAAAACTATTTTAAGACTCATTTATTTATCATAATTTATCACAAGTTTCGATTATAAAATTAAGTCTTTTACTTAATTTTCTATATGGTACATTAATTGTTTTAAACTGGATTTGATAGTTTTTTTTCAAGATATTATGAATTCTTATGGATTCATTATAATCTTCATATCTTGTAGAATCTTTCCTGTAATTTTTTTTATTTGGTTTAACCAAAAAAACGACATCATAATTAAAATTTATAAGTTTTTTTTCAAGATTTATATTTCTCTTACCGATAAATTCTAAGTAAGACGTAATATCTATTAAACTTCTATCAAAAAATACTTTATCATATTTTTTCTGAATTATGGAGTTTTTGTATTGCTCTTCCCTTTTTTTCCACAAAGTATCGCTAAATTTAATTGGATCTTCAACAAATAAATTTTGTTTGCCGCTTTTTATGCCCTTTTCAATTAGGTCTCTAGAGATTTCATCATAACAAAAATACCCTAATTGCTTTAACGCATTAATAATAGTTGTTTTTCCGCCCCCAGGGCCACCACTAATTACAATTTTAGACGTATCAATCAATTTTATAATTATTTTTATAAAAATAAATTTATATGACTGGTTCACAAAATTCGGAACATTTTTACAAAAGATTCTTGAAAAAATTAGAAATCTCTCATTCATGGCCTGGTATGTACATGTTTAAATTCATAATGCCCTCCAATTCAAATTACATCGAAGAACTAATTTCAATTTTTGAGGATTTTGATATCAATATTTCCAGGAAATATTCTTCAAATAGGAAGTTTTTGAGTATCTCAATCAATACAAAGTTGGATCTTCCTGAAGAGGTAATCGAAATTTACAAAAAAACAAGTCATTTTAAAGGTCTTATTAGACTTTAATTAAATTTTAATAAAAATTATTACTTTTGTATTACTTCTTTAAGTACCCTAAAAAACTTTTATGGAACCACTTCAATACAACTCTGACAGACCTGATTTGATAATTCCTGAATATGGTAGGCATATTCATCTTATGGTAAAACAAATAATAGATATAAAAGACAAGAATGAGAGAAATAAAAAAGCCAAAGCAATTATTGATGTCATGGGAAATTTAAATCCTCATTTGCGAGATATCTCGGATTTTCAACACAAACTATGGGATCAACTTTTTATAATGTCAAATTTCAAATTAGATGTTGATAGTCCTTTTGAAAAACCTGAGGCTGAATTGCTATCTAAAAAACCAAAACCAATGGATTACCCTAACAATCCGCCTAAATACAGATTCTATGGTAGTAATCTTAAAAAAATGATTGATGCCGCAATCAATTGGGAAGACGGAGAAATGAAAGATGCCTTAATTTATAACATTGCAAACCACATGAAAAAGTGTTTTTTAAACTGGAATAAAGACACAGTTGACGATAATGTTATTTTTGAACATTTATCAGAACTTTCAGAAGGGAAATTGTTAATTAAAGATGAACTTTTACCACTTACATCTTCAGAGACTCTCTTGAAATTAAAATCAAAGAATGGAAACGGGCCTAAGAGTAAATTAATGAATAAACCTAGAAAAGGTCGAAATAGAAAACGATATTAAAGTTAAATGAGTTCATTTATTATTGAGGGAGGTCATTCATTAAAAGGTAAAATAAAACCTCAAGGTGCTAAAAATGAAGCATTACAAGTCATCAGCAGTGTACTTTTAACTTCTAAAGAAGTCATCATTGAGAATATTCCAGATATAATTGATGTAAATCGTTTAGTTGAAATTTTAAAGTTTATTGGGGTAAAAATAAGTAAACTTAATTCTGGAGAATATTCATTTAAAGCAGATGAACTGAACTTAGAATTTTTAAAATCAGACAAATATAAAAATTTGGCAAAATCAATAAGGGGATCTATTATGATAGTTGGTCCGCTGCTAGCAAGATTCGGATTTGGGTCTATACCAAGACCAGGTGGAGATAAAATAGGTAGAAGAAGATTGGATACACATTTTGAAAGTTTTAAAAAATTAGGTGCCGAATTTAGTTATGATAGAAAAGAAAGTTTTTTTAATATAAAGGCAAAAAAACTGAAAGGATCCAATATTTTACTTGATGAAGCCTCAGTTACGGGCACTGCAAATATTGTCATGGCAGGTGTTCTCGCCGAAGGAAAAACCACTATTTATAATGCTGCATGTGAACCTTATATTCAACAATTATGCAACTTATTAAATAGGATGGGAGCAAAGATCTCAGGTATAGGTTCAAATTTCTTAATTATTGAAGGTGTAAGTAAATTAAATGGTGCCAGTCATAAAATATTGCCTGATATGATTGAGATAGGAAGTTGGATTGGTCTTGCGGCGATAACGAAAAGTGAACTTACAATTGAGAATGTAAACTGGGAGTATTTAGGTCAAATACCAATGATTTTTAAAAAACTTGGTATAAGAATAAAAAAAATAGGTGACAACATTTTCATACCTAAACATAAAAATGGATATGAAATTAAAAGCTATATAGATGGTTCAATTTTAACTATCGCTGATGCTCCCTGGCCCGGTTTTTCTCCAGATTTAATAAGTATAGCTTTAGTAGTTGCGACTCAAGCTAATGGGAGTGTTTTAATTCATCAAAAAATGTTTGAGAGCAGACTTTTCTTTGTAGACAAGTTAATTGACATGGGTGCTAAAATTATACTTTGTGACCCTCACAGAGCAACAGTCAACGGGCATAACTTTAGATCAAATCTAAAAGCATCAGCTATGACATCTCCTGACATAAGAGCTGGAATTGCTCTTTTGATAGCCGCTTTATCGGCAGATGGAACGAGTAAAATTGAAAACATCGAGCAAATTGATAGGGGTTACGAGAATATAGACGAAAAACTAAGAAAGATTGGCGCTAAAATTGAAAGGGTTGAGAGCTAACCTAATTTCTTTTTCTTTTTGATATTTTATTTAAAGTAATTTGTCTCTGACTATTTGATTTAAATCTTAATTTGTCTCCTGATGACATACTACTATGCTTCGTTGACCTTCCTTGAACTCTTTTTCTCCACATTTTAAAACTTTTTTCCTTCAGTTCTTTTCTCATCAATTTAATTACATCTTTCTCATGAATACCAAATTGTTTTTTAATAACATCAAATGAAGTTCTATCTTCCCAAGCCATCTCAATGATTCTATCCAGCTCACGGGGACTAAAAACGATTTTATTTTTCATTTTTAATTTTAATTAGCATGTATGAAAATTTAATTATCAGAATTATCAATTGATAACAAGTAATCTTCTGCACACTTTAGATAGTTTGTTTTTTTTAAAATATCCATTTTGTCAAAGCTTCTTACGAGAATTCTCATTCTTGGGTTTTTTTCAAAAAACTCTCTTTTTTTGTCTATAAAATTCCAAAAAAGTGAATCCCAAATGGTACACCACTTTCCTTTTTTGTAATTACTCATTTTAAGTATATAGTTACTACCGCTTATGTAGGGTTTTGTCGACATAAGGCCTCCATCAGCGAATTGACTCATTCCATAAACGTTTGGAACCATTACCCAATCATAAGCATCAATGAATAACTCCATAAACCATTTATAAACTTCGTCTGGGTCAAATTCACATAAAAGCATGAAATTTCCCATTATCATAAGCCTTTCAATGTGGTGCGCATATGCTGTAGTATTAATTTTCTTTATTGTGTCGTCAACCGGTTCTATACCAGTATTTCCATCATAAAAAGATTTACTAATTTTTCTTTTAAAGCCCCAAAAGTTTTTTGTCCTTTCTTCAACCCCTTTGCAAAAGTAAATACCCCTTATAAACTCTCTCCAGCCAATAATTTGTCTTATAAACCCTTCACATGAATTAATCATTATATCATTTTTTTGATAAAAATCAATTGACTCCTTAACAATAAATTCAGGTGTGATTAATCCGCTGTTAATTAGTGGCGAAAGTAAGCTATGATTTAAAAAAGACTCTTCTTTAACAATTGAATCCTCGTATGGCCCAAATTCGTTAAACCTATCTTTAAGAAACTTTAAAAACCATAATTTTGCACTTTTGTGATCAGTAGGATAAATAAATTTAACATTGATTAACCCAGGATTTTGACTGTAATTTGTATTAATGAAACTTACAGATTCAGAAAAAAGTTTATCATTTACCTTTGCAAATTCTATTTTAGGCGGATTTTTGTCTTTTGGATATTTTTCCCTATTCATCACATCATATGTCCAATCCCCCCCTGTTGGTTTTCCTTCTTTGTCGATTAGAATATTAAACTTTTTTCTTTGTGATTTGTAGAATGAGGTTTGAAAAAACTTTTTTTTGTCTTTTTTAAAAAACTCGTTTAGTTCAGATTTTTTAGTTATAAAACTTGGATTTTCATGAACAATCAGTTGGATTTTATTTTTTTTACAAAAATTTGAAATTCTTTTTTGGATATAATAATCATCGGGATCTATTATTTCAATTTTGTTGAGATTAACACATAGATTTTCAAGTAAATTTCTTATGTCAGATTCTGTTTCGGTTGACTCAATATATTTTACTTTTCTGTCGTGCAACTCCAAATAACGCTGATAATTTTTCATCGTAAGCCTGTGGAAAAGTATTTTTTGCTTGTGAAATTTAAATTGATTGAAAAAAAGAAATTCTTCAACCAAAATAAATTCATTTTGGTTTTTCATTAAGGGAGAATTTTCAAAAAGCTGATTTGGAAATAATATGTTCATATTTTCATTCATTTAGCCACAAATTTTGAAATTTCATGTTAGGATCGTATTTTTCTGACTGCCATTTAATGTTGAATTTCCTGTCCCTTGGATCATTTCCAACACCAGATACATACATCCAATTTCCATAATTACTATGTACATCATAATCTATAAGCATTGATTCGAAATATGAAGCACCGATTCTCCAATCCAATTTTAGTTCCTTTGCAAAATAACTGGCAACATTTTGTCTTCCCCTATTACTCATCCATCCAGTATTTTTTATTTCCAACATATTTGAATTCACAAATGGCTCTTTTGTTTTTCCGTTAATCCATTTATATACTTTGGTTTTTGATTTATCCCAATTATATTTTCTGTTCAAAATACCTTCAATACTAAAAATCTTGTCTCTGTATTTCATTGATATGTACTTAAAGTAGTCTCTCCATATAAGTTCAAATACCAACCAATATGTGGATTGGTTTTTGATTACCTGATTTTCATATTTTTTTATTTCCCAATAAATCATTTTTGGAGATACACATCCGTTTGCTAACCAAGAAGAGAACTTAGAACTATAATCAATTCCAATCAATCCATTTCTAGTATGTTTATAAACAGATAACTTTTTTGTTTCCCATAAATAATTATTGATTCTCTCTATACCACTTTTGCCCCCCCCTTTAAATGGGAATGCGCTTCTTTTGTCAAGTTTATATTCTTTAAAACCTAAATCATTTAAACTTGGAATTTTGTATTTCTCGGATAGTCTATTCTTTGATTTCAACCTACGCGGACTATCTACCAAACTCCTAATTTTTAACTCTTTTTCACATTTTTTTCTAAATAATGTGAAAACATTGGGAATATCGTCAATTTTTTTTTTCAAATCGTTGGGGTGATATAAAAATTGTTCGAAAGAATAGTTCACTTTTACATTACTATCAATCTTATTTAAAACTTCTTTTTCTTCATTGATTTCATCACGAGTCCATTCTCTTTGAATGAAAATTTCCTTGACATTTAATTTTTTTATCTTTTTTATAAGATTTTGACCATCTGGACAATTGTCAATTATTAAACTAATATTCAATTTATCCAACTCTAGTTGCAAATCATTTACTGATTCAATCATAAATTTACTTCTGTAAATACCTGTTTTTTTAAACCCCATATTTAATTCTTTAAATAAATTAGGATTAAAATTGAAGTAAGCGACAACTTGTCTATTGCTATCAATAGCTTTTGAAAGTCCCTGATGGTCTTTTATTCTAAGATCGTTTCTATACCAAACTAGAGAAACACCTAACGAGCTCGACATCTTTTACTACAGTATTTGACATTATTCCAGTTGTTTTCCCATTTTTTTCTCCAACTAAATGGTCTTTTACAAGCTGGACAAATTTTAGATGGTAAATTTTCTTTTTTAACACCATTCATTTAAGCAACAGCAGCTTTGAAGGTTTCTAAACATCTATTGCGAGCAAACTTATGATCAATAATTTCATTAGGATATAAGCTACTTTGAAATTCGGGAACCCATTTTTTAATATATTTAAAATCTTTATCGAATTTTTTAATTTGCTCTTTTGGATTAAAAATCCTAAAATATGGAGAAGCGTCTACTCCACATCCTGCCACCCATTGCCAATTACCTACATTACTAGACATTTCATAGTCTAACAATTTTTTTGCAAAATACTTTTCTCCCCATCTCCAATCAATTAATAGATGCTTACAAAGAAAACTTCCAACTAGCATTCTTACCCTATTATGCATAAATCCTGTTTGATTTAATTCTCTCATGCCGGCATCGACTAAAGGATAGCCTGTATTTCCTTCACACCATTTTTTAAATTCCTCATCATTATTAAGCCATTTTATACTATCATATTTAGGTTTAAAGGACTTTTCTTGAGTGTATGGAAAATGCCATAGTATTTGCATAAAAAACTCCCTCCAAATCAATTCTTTTAAATATGTTTTGTTTGAGTTTTTAAGTGCTTTTTCCACTAATTTTCTAATACTTACAAATCCAAATCTCAAGTGAGCACCAATTCTAGAGGTACTGTTTAAGTAAGGAAAGTTTCTGGTTTCTTCGTATTTTTCAATTGTTTTGGAATTAATATTAAATAATGGAATATCAAATTCTTTTTCATCAAAACCAATTTCTTTTAATGTAAGGTAGGGTAATTCTAAACTAGCTAAAGAATTTAATTTAGTTTCAGATTTACAAGTTTCAAACCCAGTTGATTTTAATTTTTCAATCCATTTTCTAGAATAAGGTGTATATACTTTATATGGATTACCATCATCCTTGACCACTTCATCTTTTTCAAAAATAACTTGATCTTTGAAAGATTTATAAGTAACGTTTTTTTTTTCTAAAAATGATTTTATTGATTTATCTCTTTCAGTAGCATATGGCTCGTAATCATGATTTGCATAAACACTTTTAATTTTAAATTTTTTTAAAAGTGATTCAAAAACGGCCTTAGGATTTCCAAGATACATTCCAACATTACACCTGTTCCCCAACATGGCATCGTTTAATTTACCTAAGGCCGCATGAATCATTTTTATTCTTAAATCGTTTTTTTCGAGTTTATTGATTATCTCAGTGTCAAAAATAAAGATTGGAATTACCTTTAAACCTGATGAAAGAGCAGCATTTAAACCTAGATTATCATCTAATCTTAAATCTCTTCTAAACCAAAAAACTGAAAAATTTTCTTGCATTTAATTAACTTTTACACTACTAATACCACCATCAATATTAATTATTTGCCCAGTAATCCACTTTGATTTTTCATCAAGGAGATATTGAGTAAGCTGAGCGATTTCTTTTGCAGTCCCAATCATATTCAAAGGGTGTCTAGCTGCAGCTTTTTCAATTTTATCTTCAGTGTTCAAAAACTTATTTGCAAGGGGGGTGTTAACTATTGATGGCGCTATGCAATTGACCCTGATTTTTGGAGCGAATTCAGCTGCTAGCGACTTTGTTAATCCCTCTAATGCCGATTTTGACGATGAAACTGAGGAATGGAAAGGCATTCCAGTTTTAACAGCGACAGTGCTATAAAAGATTATACTTGATGAAGGACTTTGCTGAAGCTTTGGTAAAATTGTTTGCAATGTTTTTATAGCGCCTATAAGATTTAATTCCAAGTCGCTTCTAAAAGTTTCTAGTTTTAAACTTCTAAATGGTCTCAGGTTAATTGTGCCTGGGCAGTACACGAAACCATCAATTTGGTCAGGTAATAATTCAGGGTCAAGTTCATCCTCGAGAACATCATATTTTATGTGTCTTATATTCTCATTTGATCCATTTATTTCATTTCTAGAAGTTGAAAAAACGATGTTTTCGTTTGACAATAATTCTGAGATTTCTTTGCCAATTCCCGAAGAACCTCCAATAACTAAATAATTTTTCATTTGTTTATTATTCCAAATTTATTTTCAAGTACTTTATATCTATAATCGAATATTTGATTTAATTTTTTTCTAATAAAAAGAGGATGAGCAATTCTGCCGAGTATACCAAAAGGCAGCCTGTAATCTACAATATCAATCATTTCAACTCCATCTTTAATTTTGTTAAAAAAATGTTTGTGATGCCAAAGCTTATAAGGTCCATATCTTTGTTCGTCAACGAAATATGATTCTCTTTCAACATGGGTAATTTCAGTCACCCATCTTAGGGGTATCCCAAAGAGAGGTTTTACAATATATTTAATTATCTGACCCGCAAACATATCTTTGTCCGCACCATCCAAAATCTTAAATCCCATATAACTTGGTGTTATTTCCCTTAGATTAGAGGGATTAGAAAAAAAAGTCCATGCCTCTCTTATACTGATTGGTAATTTTTGAATTCTTTTAAGTCTGTAAACCATGCGGAGCAAAAATATAAAATGTTTAATAAAATCAAAAAAAAGTTAAACAAAATAAGAAAATGATTTTTCTAAAATTGATTAACTTTAACACCAAAACTTTAAAATATGAATCTAAAAACTTTCTCATTTGCTTTTTTAATTTGTTCAGTTGTCTTTTCACAAGTTCAGACTCCAGCACTTAGTCCTAAATCAGAGCTAACCCAAATAGTTGGATTTACCGAGATGAAAATTGAATTTTCTAGACCATCAATGCGTGGTAGAAAAATCATGGGAAATTTGGTCAATTATGGAGATATCTGGCGAACAGGTGCTAATAGTAATACAAAAATTACAGTTAGTGATGATGTTATGTTTGGTGAAAATATTCTTCCTGCTGGCACTTATTCCATTTTGACTAGGCCTGGAAATAAAATGTGGGAAGTGTTCTTTTATACTGAAGACTGGTCCTTACCAAAAGCTTGGGATACAGAAAAAATCGCTCTTAAATTAGATATACCAGTAAAAAACGCTAATCAGATCGAAACGTTTTCAATTTGGATAGGTGATATTTCAACTGATTCAGCTTCATTAAACTTAGCATGGGAAAATTCTAGAATTGAAATGCCTTTTACCGTATCTACTGATGAAAAAACCATGGCATCTATAAAAGAAACTATGAAAGGTAATCCTGGACACAGAGACTATTATAGTGCCGCTTCATATTATTTAACTACAGGTAGAGACTTAAAGAAAGCTGAAAAGTGGATAACAAAGGCTGTGAAGGAAAAAGAATACTACTTTTACTTTAGAACTAAAGCTGAAATTCATGCAGGGTTAAAAAAGTTTAAGTTGGCTATAGAAGCAGCAAATAAGTCTATCAAACTTGCAGAAAAAAGAGGTACAAAAAACTTAATTAGTTTAAATAAAAAATCTATTGAGGAGTGGAGTAGGAGGTAGTTTTTTTATTTTACTCTTTGGCTACTTTTTCAAGTATATAAGCTAACAGAACAGTTAAAAATGATCCTATAAAATTTAACCACAAATAGCCTACAACATCCAAATAAAAAATGATAAAGATTATTATTTGAGTCGATAAGGCAGAATTAAAAATGTTTTTTGCTTGTATTTTTTTAAAGAAAAATCCTACTAAAAATATTCCCAGTATTGTTCCATAGAATATTGAACCTATGATGTTCACTAATTGAATTAAATTTTCCGCCAATGTTGCTGTTAAAGCAAATATAATTGCAATAAGACCCCATATTAAAGTCATAAATTTTGACATCTGCAAATCACTGTAATTACTTTTTACTTTGAAATTATTTCTGTAGATATCTAAATAAGAGCAGGCTGCTAGAGCATTCAGCTCTGAAGCAGTAGAGCTCATAGCCGCACACAATATGACCGAAATAAGAAGACCTATTATTCCACTCGGAAGGTTATTTACTATAAAATTTATAAACACATAATCTTTGTCATTCACCTCTAAAGAAGGAGAAACTTTTGAAATAAGACTTTTTGCATCATTCCTAATTAAAGATTCTGATTCTTGCAATTTTTTTATTTCTTGAATTCCCTTTGATTTAGAAAATGTTTTCATCAAAAAAAATTTCTCTTCTTGAATTTCTTTGTGTTTTTGTTCAAGAATTTCAAATTCAGTCTTAAATTTTGAATTTCTAATCTTTTCTAAAGCGGCTGTATTAAAATTGATTGGTGATAGATTAAATTGATAAAAAACAAATACAGAAACGCCAATAAACAATATTAAAAATTGCATAGGAACCTTTAAAATTGCATTAAAAAAAAGTCCTTTTTGACTCTCCCTTAAATTCTTTCCTGATATATATCTTTGGACTTGGCTTTGGTCAGTTCCAAAGTAAGATAATGCTAAAAAAAGGCCACCTGTTATCCCACTCCAAAATGTGTATCTACTTTTAAAATCCAAATCGAAATTAAGAATGTCAAGTTTTCCGTTAGCTCCCGCAATTTCTAAGACTTCGTTTAAATTAAATTCTTTTGGTATTCCCTTAAAGATATAATAGATTGTAATAAATAGACCGATAAAAATCACAAACATTTGTTGTTTTTGAGTCACGTTTACAGCTTTGGTACCACCAATAAGGGTGTAAAATGTAACCAAAGATCCAATTATAATAATTAGTAGATACAAGGGCCACTTTAGAATTAAACTCATAATTATTGCAGGGGCATAAATTGTTATACCAGCAGCAAGTCCTCTTTGTATTAAAAAAAGTAAGGAAGCTAGGTTTCTAGTTTTTTTATTAAACCTCTTTTCTAAAAACTCATAGGCTGTGTAAACTTTTAATTTGTGATATATAGGAAGAAAAAATATCGATATTATTATTATCGCAAAGGGTAGTCCAAAGTAAAATTGAATAAATCCCATTCCATCACTATAAGCTTGTCCTGGTGTTGACAAAAATGTTATTGCACTTGCCTGTGTCGCCATTACAGATATGCCTATTGTCCACCATCTACTCTTATTACTTCCTTTGAAGTATTCTTGAAGATCTTTGTTTTTGATGTTTCTCCATATTCCATACAAAACAATAAAACCAATAGAAAAAATTAAAACAACCCAATCTAAAATCCCCATCAATTAAATGTTTTCATGATCATAAAAAAAACTATCCAATAACAAACATTGATAACAACTATGAACAAATATTCTTTTTTGTCAAAAATTTTCATTGTTCGAGTGAAATTAAATTGATTAGTAAACGATAAGCTCCTGTAACCCCCGATGGTATCTGCCTAAAAAAGCTTAATCCAGTGTAAATTATTTTTCCTTCTCCATGATTTCCAATTAAAAGAGAACCAAGTTTTTCTTCTTCATTTTTATCGTTCATGGATAACATTGGGATAAAGTTTTTATCCCATTTGTTTGGAAAGTATAATCCTCTTTCTTGAACCCAATTTTCAAAATCTTCAGAAGTTATTTTATGAGGAAAATTTAAAGCTCTATGAAGAGGATTAAGTATTTTGACGGTAGAATCTTCCTCAGTAACTCTGTCCCTTGATAAATTTAAGTAAAAGGGTGTTAGTTTACTTGTTAACAAATTTCTAGTAGTATTATATTGTATCAATAAATTACCCCCTCTTTTAGCATAATCAAAAAGCAATACATTTTTAGATTTCAAATCATTATGTATGTTAAAGGCACGAATACCCATTATAATTGTATCAAACCTGTCTAAATCATCATTTTCAATTTCGTCAACATCAATTAACTCTATATTTAGACCTATCGATTTTAAATTCTCATAAACTAAATCTCCCGCACCCATTATATATCCTACCTTTTTTCTTGGAAGCACTAGATCCAGTTTTTTAATTTTTGGTAAAAAAGGTTTTACTATGTACTGCTTGGGGATATGATCATAATCAATGTTAAAAATTGATAAACTTTCATCAGCAATTAATTTATCATCGGATAAAATCGATAATGATAAAATTCCATCTTTAGAATTATCGGTGGGTCTGATTTGGAACTCAATATTTTTAGTCTCTCCCTTCTCAGTTAGGTATAAGTCAACATGGTTTTTATCTATTTCCCAACCAGCAGGTGAGTTTAATTTTATTTTTCCTTTAAATCTATTTGAAAGATTTTTTACCTCAATTATTATTTTTTCCTTTTCTGTATCTGTGAATAAATATTTATTTTTTTTAAAATTTACTGCAATTTTTGGAACCACGTAAAAAGGATTGATAACTTCACCTTTGATAGGATCATTGAATCTTTGTGTCACTTCGACTTTATAGTCCAGAAATGTATCAAAAATCCTCAATTCAATTGGAAGTGAAACTTTTTCTGATATGGGTTGGTTTGTATATTTTTTATCTATTATAAACCTTCCGTTTTTTTCACCTTTAATTAACCAATATGGTGTATTAAATTCATTTGGCAATTTGAACTTAATATTGTCTTGATAGAGTTCATATGGGCTTATTAAAGAGCTTTTTAATTGATTGTTAATTTTAGTAATATTTATTGGGTAGCTACTGTTGTTTAGAATTTTAAAATCCAAATTGATTTCTTCATCTTTATTTCCATAATCAAAATCCGTATTTGTAATCATTTTAATACCCAAACAGATCTTTATTATTTCTTTAACTTCTTTTAATTTCCTTATTTTCCATACAGAACTTTCAAGTCTCTTAATTTCATTGAAAACTTCTAAAAGATTTTTAACTGATTTTTCAGGTTTTTCGAAATCAAACTTTGCAATTATTTGGTCAATTAAGATTTTTATTCTTTTTCCACCCTCTAGTCGGTTCCATGTAGTGTCTATACCTTCGAAAATACGATTAGAATTATTTTTAAGTCCACCAATTAATTCCAAAAATTCTGATTCTTTTTCTAAGCTTGGAGATCTTCCAAAACCTTGAGATTTATGTTGTGATCTGCTAAGTGCAGAAATCTCACTATTTGTTCTACCAGTTAAAAAATTGTATTTGGTTATATCAATTTTTATAAAATTATCCTTGTTAATTGAGTTAAACTTTTCTCTACTACCATATCTCCACCATGAAATATTTACATATTGTCTAAAAGGTTTCCACAATTGTAAAGAATCCAACTGAGATGAATAAAAATTTCGATCTCCACTTATGTTAAAAGCTTCTTTACTTAAAATTGCAGAAGATGTGTGATGACCGTGAGTTTGTCCATCTCTTCTGTGGTCAAATCTATTAATGATTATGTCAGGTTTAATTTCTCTAATTAATCTTACAATTTCTTCTAGAATGATATTTTTTGGCCATATTTTCAATGTTTCATTGGAATTTTTTGAGAACCCAAAATCTATAGCCGAAGTAAAATATTGGCTACCACCGTCTATTGCTCTTGCTTGTAAAAGCTCATTTGTTCTAATAACGCCTAATAAATCATTTAATTCTGTACCAATTAAATTCTGTCCGCCATCACCTCTTGTTAATGAAAGATAGGATGTGTGAGCATGCAATTCATTTGAAAGATATGAAATTAGAGATGTGTTTTCATCATCTGGATGTGCAGCAACATACAAAACCGAACCTAAAAAGTTTAATTTTTTAAGTTTTAAATAAATTTCATTGCTTGATTGAGAATAAAATTTAGAGATACAAAATAGTACAAATAGTATAAAATATTTAGGCTTATTCATATATTATAAATTTAGTCTTTAATCCCATAACCTATTGCTTATATCTACAATTTTTGAAGGACATCTATGACTTGACTAACTGGAAGTCCAATGACATTTGTATAGCTTCCTTCGATTCTTTTTACACCTATAATTCCTATCCAATCTTGTATTCCGTAAGCTCCTGCTTTGTCTAAAAAGACAAAATTTTTTAAATAATAATTAATCTCACTGTTTGATATTTTTTTAAAAAAAACAAATGTTGATTCAGAAATTATTGTTTTTTTTTCCTTTTCTCTAAAACAAACAGAAGTAATTACCTCATGTTTCTTATTGGAAAGTTTCTCTAAAAATTTTTTAGCTTCCACTAGATCTTTTGGTTTTCCGAGGTGTTCATTTTGGGTCCAAACTATTGTATCAGCAGTAATTATAATCTCATCGTCTTTTACTTCCTTAAATTCTAGAGCTTTTTTTTCAACTATATATTCTGTTATTTCACTCCCCTTTAGCTTGACAGGATAATCTTCATTTATAGGAAAAGCTATTATTTTGAATTTTACACCAGCATCTTCGAGCAATTTTTTTCTTCTAGGAGAATTAGAGCCTAAAATAATTTTTTTGCCTTTATTAATTTCTATGTAAGCCATTTGTTTTGAACCCTTAAGGTCTGTTCTATAATATCTCTAACACAACCCTGTCCGCCATTTTTTTTGGATATGTAGATAGATATTTGTTTTACATCTGGGACAGCATCATTTGGACAACAGGGGACTCCAATTTTTTTCATTACAGGTATATCAGGTATATCGTCTCCCATATAGACAATTTCATTCTTTTTAAGGTTGTATTTTTTTATTAGCTTATCATAAGTGTCTTTTTTTGTGGACTCTCCTAAAAAAATCTCATCAATACCTAGATCTTTCAGTCTTTCCTTAACTCCTTTGTTTGTCCCACCTGAAATAATAAAAACTTTAAAGCCTTTATCTAAAGCATATTTTATTATAAAACCATCCTTTGTGTTCATTTCTCTTAACATTTTTCCTTTTGATGTAACTAGTATTTTTCCATTTGTTAGAACACCATCTACATCTAGTATAAAGGTTGTGATCTCTTTAAGTAACTCTTTGTAGTTTTTATTTTCCATTATTTGATATTATTCCCTCAGTTAATATAGAGTATGTTTTTTTTGAATTTTTAGATTTAATAAAATTTAAATGTTTTTTAATAGTGTTCATATCTTTTCTTATTGCAGGACCAGTTTGTATTTTAGAAGGATTGTTTTTTTCTATTTTTTCTATAGTTTCTCTAATCAAAGGAAATAAAATTTCAAAAGGCATTTTATTTTCAGTGCATATATCGTAAGCTATGCTAAATAAATAATTAGTGAAATTGCAGGCAAATACAGCTGAGACATGCAGACTTAATCTTTGTTTTGAATCAATGTGATAGTATTTTGATCCAATAATTTTAACCAATTTTTCTAATTTTTTTTTACTAACATCATTATTTCCTTCTATACAAATTGGTATTTTTTTAAAATTACATAATTTATCTTTTGTCAGCGTTTGAAGTGGATAGAGGACACCAAAATTTTTGTGAATAGAGAGAACGTTCATTTCTGTACTTCCAGAGGTATGTACTATTAAGCCGTCTCTTCCTTTAAGTTTTTTGCTGACTTTCTCAATTGAATCGTCATTTGTGGAAATGATGTATATATCAGATTTCTTTATTTCGTTTATATTATCGGTGATAAAAATTTTGTTCCTGTGACTTATAATTTTTTCTATTGACCTGTTAAACAATGATACCATTTTAATTTCCTCTTTTTTTCTTAATGTTTGAAACATATTTATTCCTACGTTTCCGGCCCCAATAATTGAAATTTTCATCATTTAAAAAATATTTTAATGTTATATTCCTATTGGGTAAATTTATAAATAACTTTCCTTTATAGTTTGATTCAATGTATCTTTGCACTTTTATTTAATTCAATGAGGAACTTTTATTGGAAATACTTAGCTTCCAATCGTTTAACAGCTATTTTGTTTGTAATTTTTCCAACCTCGATGGCGCTTGGAACTTTTATTGAAAGTTGGTATTCAACTGATACAGCAAAAATATGGATATACAATGCATGGTGGTTTGAACTTATAATGTTTCTCTTTGTTATCAATTTTGTAGGAAATATTTTTAAGTATAAATTGTTTAGACGTGACAAGTTTGCCATTCTTGGCTTACACTTATCCTTTATTCTTATTTTAGTTGGTGCATTTGTAACAAGATATATAGGTTATGAAGGAGTTATGCCTATAAGAGAAGGAGATTCTACTTCTAAATTTCTATCAGACAAAACATATCTCACGGTTTTAGTTGACGGTGAGATTGAAGGTAAAGTTTTTAGAAAGAAAATTAAAAAAGAACTTCTATTATCCGAGCATGTTCAAAACGACTTTGATATTGAACAAAATTTTAAGGATATAAAATTCAACATAACCTACATGGATTTCATGGAAAATGTGACAGAGGACCTTGTTTTAGATCCAGACGGAGATAAATATATAAAAATAGTAGAGGCAATCGATGGTACACGACATAACCATTATATTAAAGAGGGTGAAGTCTCAAATATTCATAATGTGCTTTTTACGCTCAACAATCCCATCAAAGGTGCTATTAATATTGAGGTAATTGATGGTGAATATTTTTTAACTAGTCCTTTCAAAGGAAGTTTTTTAAGGATGGCTGATCAGTACACCGACAATGTTGTACCAGAAAGAAAAGAAATCCTTCAATTTAGAAGTCTCTATACTATTTCTAATTATCAATTTGTAATTCCAGAACCTGTCTTACGTGGAAAGTTTGATGTGGTTAAACTTGACCAACAGGAAGATAATTTTCAAGATATGCTCAAGGTAAGGGTAGGAGTTGGGGGTGAATTTAAGGAGGTCAATTTACTTGGAGGAAAAGGTTTTTCAGAAACCAATAAAAAAGTATCAGTTGGACCACTTGACTTTTACATGTCTTATGGCTCTGTCGAAATGAATCTCCCCTTTGAAATTAAATTAAATGATTTTATTGCTGAAAAGTATCCAGGTACAGAAAATAGTTACTCCTCATTTGAAAGCAAGATTACTGTTATGGATAATGATAATTTTGATTACAGAATTTACATGAATCATGTACTTGATCACAAGGGATATAGATTCTTTCAATCGTCATTCGACCCAGATGAGAAAGGAACTATCCTTTCTGTCAATCATGATAAATGGGGGACTATATTAACCTACACAGGATACATGACTCTTTATGCAAGTATGATAGGGATATTCTTCCTTGGAAAAACTAGATTTAAACTTCTTTCAAAGAAAATTGAAAAAATAAAGTACCAAAAATCGTT